>JAYTVW010000152.1:0-26741 GCA_043743785.1 Rhodocyclales bacterium
CGCCAACGCGATTGCCCTCAACCGTGTCTTGGGCGCCGATCCGTCCAGCCTCCTGGGCAGCCTGTCCGCCAATGGCAAGGTGTTCCTGGTGAACCCCAACGGCATCCTCTTCGGTCGGGGTGCGTCCGTGAACGTGGGCGGGCTGGTGGCGTCCACTCTCGCCATCAGCGACAGCGACTTCATGGCGGGCCGCTACAATTTCACCGGCTCGGGCAACGGCGCGGTGGTGAATCAGGGGTCCATCAACGCTGACGGGGGCTATGTGGCCCTGTTGGGCGCCCAGGTCAGCAACGAGGGCGTGATTACCGCCCGGCTTGGCAGCGTGGTGCTGGCGGCGGGCACGGCCATGACCCTGGATGTGGCCGGCGACGGCCTGCTTAACGTGCTGGTGAATCAGGGCGCGGTGAATGCCCTGGTGGAAAACGGCGGCCTGATCCAGGCCGATGGGGGCCAGGTTCTGCTCACCGCCCGGGCGGCCGGCGGCCTCTTGCAGGGCGGCGTGAACAACACCGGGGTGATCCAGGCCCAAAGCGTGGAGAACCACAACGGCAGCATCAGGCTGATGGGCGACATGCTCACCGGCACGACGAATGTGGGCGGCACCCTGGACGCCTCGGCACCAAGGGGCGGGAACGGTGGCTTTATTGAAACCTCGGCGGCCCGGGTAAAGGTTGCCGATAGCGCCGTCATCACGGCCCACGCCGCCCAGGGCAACAATGGCACCTGGCTCATCGATCCCACGGACTTCACCATTGCCAGTACCGGCGGCGACATGACAGGACTCTTGCTTAGCCACAACCTGCTGGCCTCGAACATCACTATTTCCAGCAACAATGGACTTCTGGGCATGGCGGGTGACATCCACGTCAACACGGAAGTGCATTGGGCCGGGGCGACAACCCTGACTCTGGATGCGGTGCATGATGTGCGCGTCGATGCCCCGATCACCTCCGACACGGCCGGTGCCAGGCTGGTACTTACAGCCGGGCATGATGTGCTGCTGACGGCGCCGCTTCTCAGCGTGGCGGCGGGGGCCGCCATTGTGGTGAACGCCAGCAATGATGCGCGACTCGGCGGCGCCATCACCGGCACCGCTGCCAACAGCACCATCACCATCATTGCCGGACAGAATGTCCTGACCACCGCGCCGATCAAGACCATCGCGGCAGACTCCGTCATCAGCCTCCAGGCCGGCACGGACATCCAGATCGGCGGCGCCATGAGTGGGGTGGCTGCCAATACCAGCATTCGCTTGCGCGCCGGGCAGGATGTAGGCGCCACGGCGGCCATCGCCGTTGGCGCTGCCGACTCCGTGATCAACATGACAGCGGGTCGCAACATCAGCACCGCCGTCACCGCTGCCATTTCCGCCGCCGCCGCCACCAGCAGCATCGCCATGAATGCGGGGCACAACATCACCATCAACGCCGCCGTGGCCGCCAGCGCAGCAGGATCAAAAATCAGCCTGCTGGCCGGGCTCGACGGCAGTGGCCCCGGATTGGTCGGGGGAACCGTCATTCTGGTAGGGGCCGTCGCCTCGCCGGACATCAGCATCCGTTTCAACCCGGATGGCTACGCCCGGACCAGCCTGGAAATCGCCCTTTACCCGGCCTTGGCGGACGCAAAAGCTTGGTTGTTCCTGCAGGGTAGCAACAAAACCTACGATGGCAGCAGCCAGGCCAACCTGGTATTCAAGGGCACGCCCAGTGAAGGGGGAGCGGTGAGTCTGCTGCCCGGCACTGCCAGCTTCGCATCCCGGGACGCGGGCAGCGGGAAGACTATCAGCTTCAGTGGCTTTGGGCTGGGGGGAGCGGACGCCGGCAAATTCGCCCTGTTTTCTGCCAGCGGCACGACGACGGCGACTGTCACCAAACGGGTATTGGGCGTGAGTGCGCTGGGTGCCAACAAGGTCTATGACGGCAAGGTCGGCGACACGGTGACTCTGGCTGATAACCGCGTCGCCGGGGATATTTTGTCCTTGTCCTACACGGCAGCCAGCTTTGCCGACCCGAATGCGGGAAACGGCAAGGTGGTTTTGGTCAGTGGCATCGGCCTGGGGGGCGCGGACGCCGCCAATTACAGCGTGGCCCCGGCACTGGCGACAAGTGCCAACATTTGGGCGGCGCCCCTGACCATCACCGCAGCGGATGCCACCAAGCTTTATGGCCAGTCTCCCAGCCTGTCCGGCTTTACTTCAGCAGGCTTGGTCAATGGGGAAAGCATCGGCGCCGTTACCGAAACCAGCCTGGGTACGGGGTCCGGCGCCAGCGTGCTGGGCGGCCCTTATGTCATCACGGCCAGCGGCGCCCGGGGTGGCAGCTTCGCTGCCGCCAACTACAGCATTCGCTATGTGCAGGGCGCAATGACAGTGACCCAGGCGCCCCTGGCAATCACGGCGGCCAACGCCACGAAATACTATGGCCAGACCATGCTGCTCACGGCCTTCACCATGACAGGTCTGATGAACGGCGAAACCATCAACGCCCTCACCGAGACAAGCCCCGGCACGGCAGCGAACGCCCATGTAGCCACCTACGTCATTACACCGGGGACCGCCAGCGGCGGTACGTTTACCGCTTCCAATTACGGCATCACCTATATAAATGGCAGCCTGAGTGTGTTGCCCCTGTTGATCGCCGTTCCCTTGACTCCGCCTGCCCTGACAACAGCCAGCGGTTTGAACGCTACCCCGGGTGGCGCGCCGGCCCTTGCGCTGGCCGTCACGCCAGCGGTATTGCTGGACGGGACCACGCTTGAAAGCGGGGCTCCCATCCAGGCAGCCCCCAAGCCATGAGCGGCCCCAGCACGCAGGGGGCAGCCGATAAAACCTCAGATAGCGTGGCCGATGGCCCGCCCCTGCCGATAGTGGGTGCCGACATGGGCGTCAAGTTTGACCTTGCCATGCTCGAAGAGCGTGACGATATCGGAGCCGCCGAAGGAGAAGAAGCCGAACTCTTCGCCTTTGGCCAGGCTGACCCCCACCTCGGCCGTCAGGTTGACTGCGGAAACCTGGGCCATGCCGATGGGCAGTACCGCTACCAGACCCACCGGGGTATGGAGAATGATCAGTCCCCGGTCCTGGGTAAATTGGAAGCCGGTGCCATCCGTCGTCCCATGCAGGGTTCCGTCGGGCTTCCGGATGACGTCCATGTCGACCCGGCCCGGAATCTTGCGGACTTCCTTGACCACCCCGCCCACCGGAACGTGGAAACGGTGGTAATCATTGACGTCCAAATAACTATGGGTATACAGGCCGCCGCGAAAGCGCTCCTGGAAGGGACTGCCCTCCAGCAAATCCATGACCGACCAGGTCAGGCCCTTGGCCGTGATCTTCGAGTCCTCCTCGATGACCCATTGGCCTTGAAAGACGGCATCGGCAGGGGAAACAATCACGCTATCGTCGCAACGGCTATCCACGGGACGTTTTCCGGGCCGCACCTGACGGGCGAAAAACTGGTTGAAGGTCAGCCATCCGCTGGGGGCCACGCAATAGTCGTTGATGTGGTAGCTGGGGTCGGCGAAAAAGGTCTTGATGCCCTCGGCGGATTCCGTCGTATCGAGAAAGGCGCCCCACTCTTCGGCAAACTTTCGGCTCCAGCGCTGAAATGTGGCGTCCCCCAGCAAGACGTCGTCCGGCGACAAGTCGATCAGATAATAAAACTTGAGGAGCAAGGGATTCAGGTTCCTGTCCGTCGGAATCAGGGTGACCATCTTGTCCAGAAAATCGAAATAATGGGCAAGGGTCGCCACATCCGAAAAACCGGCCTTGTGTATGGATTTGTCGAGGGCCGTCTCCAGATCCGGCCGCGACTCCAGCAGCCCGATCAATTCATGGACGATAGGCCGATGTTCGACCCTACTTTTGCAAACTGCTTTGATCTCATTGCTCATTGGAAGCTTCCCGCTGTGGGTGCGAATACCGGATGACTGGAAAACATCAGCTCGTTTGCCCGAGTCTGTCTGCCGCCCTGAAATACTTTCGAGCGAGTTGCAGGATCTGGCCATCAGTCGGGTGATCTGCACTTTCCACGCCCACGACGCAGGCGGCCAAGGCCTTGGCGTGCAGACTCATATGTTTCTCAAGTTCATGCTTGGCACCCGCCGGGCCGACGATGAGAATTTCCTTGGCCCCCGCGAGGGCAGCTTCCACCAGGCTGAAATACTCGTGATCGGTGTGCTCACCTTCAGTTAGCCCCCGTTTGCGGTGCTGCGTGTGTTTCGCGTGCACGGTCAACTCTTCGGATTCATCCGGCTTGAAATGAATGACGTGAGCGGCATCCTGGTCTATCCAGACAACAGCGTGATAGTGCTCCATGGGAAAACTCCGGCTATGGAAAAGTTCAATGGTATTTCCTGCGCCGCCGCCCGGTCTGTACGCCACGGCACGCAAATTCAGCAAATTCATGCAGGCCGGGCCTCCAGGCGTTTAGCCAGTACTTCGTCCACCCGGTTGCGTTCCATGTCCATGACTTCAAAACACCAGCCTCCCCACTCAAAGCTCTCGGTCTTTTTCGGGATGCGCCCAATCTGGGAGAACATGAAGCCCCCCAGTGTGTGGTAATTGCCCAGATGCTCTTCGGGCAAGGGCGGCAGGCTGAGTAGTTCCTTCAATTCGTCTATGGGCAACATGCCATCCAGCAACCAGCTGCCATCACTGCGCGGCAAGGCCAAGGGAGTTTCGGTAGCCCCTGAAAGAACCTCTCCCACCACGGTGCCGAGCAAATCGGAAAGTGTCACCAGGCCTTCGGTTGCGCCAAACTCATTCACCACCAGGGCGATCTGGGTCTGGTTCGATTTATAGAACTCCAGGAGCCCAATCAGGGACAAGGTATTGGGGACGAAATGGGGCAGCTTGGGGGAGAGCTTGCCGAAATCCAGAGGGTTGCCGCTCATCAAGACCCGCAGCAACTCACGGGCTTCGACAAAACCCAGGGTATTGGTCACACCGCCCTTGCAGACCAGGAAGCGGGACACGCTGCGCTCTTCAATCACCTTCATGTTGGCTTCCCTGGGCAAGGTCAGATCCAGACAGGCAATATCGCCGGCGGGGGTCATGATGGAGGCCACCCGCCGGTTGTCCAGGCGAAAGACATTCCCCAGGATCTCGCCCTCGGTCGTGTCGAGGGCGCCTTCCTTGCGCCCCGACTCGATGAGGAAGCGGATTTCGTCCGCTGCCGTGGCCTCGGCGGATTCCTTGAAGGGAAAAAAATCCAGCACGTAATCGGCCGTCTTGGACATGACCCAGACGAAGGGATGGGCGATTGTCAGCAGCAGGGTCATGGGGGCCGCCGTGACCATGGCAATGCGCTCCGGCCGGGCAAGGGCAATGCGTTTGGGCACCACTTCCCCAAAGACGATGGAGCAGAAGGTGATCAGGCTCACCATCATGGCCAGGGCCAGCGCGTGGCTGACGCCGCCCAGGGCGGGCAGAGCGTCGCTCAACAAGGCGGCGATGCGCGGTACCCAGAGGGATTCTCCGAAGGCCCCGGCCAGCATGGCCATGGCGGTAATGCCCAACTGGGTCGTGGCCAGAAGGCGGCTGGGATGCTGGCGAAACAGCAGCACCGCCGCCACAGCGCCGGCACTGGCATCATCTCGAGCGCACATGGCAAGCCGGGAATTGCGGCTGGCGCCAACCGCCATTTCAACCATGGCCAGAAAGCCGCTCCCTACCAGCAAAACGAGCAGGATGCCGATTTCCATGGTGTCTCCTTGTGGGCTTGGCGGGCTGCGGGCCTGGTGTTTCAAGCCTGCGCCGACGCCTTCGAGGACGCGGCACAAGCTTCGTTGTTACGGCGCCTTCGCAACCGTCTGGATATTGGCGTAATGCTTCATGGCCTCCTCGCTGTGGTGCAAGGCATGGAGCGCATGGCCGTGGGCGGCAAGGACATGCCGGGCCGCCGCTTCGAGCTCGCCCAGAGCCTCCAGGCCTGCCGCTTCTTGGTAATGATGGGCTGCCAGCGCATGGTGTTTGGCCGCGTCCTGGTGGTACGCATGATTGCTGTCTGGATGGGGCATGAAGTTCTCCTGATAGAGGTGTGGGGCGGAAGGAATCTGGTCACCGCCAGGGCTCGGACGCACGCCGGTGGTTTCAAGCGATGGTATGCAACACGCGCCCGCTTATCCGTCTGCTGGCGCACGCTCTGTGCCGGGACGCGACAAACCAAACCGGATCTACTTCACCAGCACCGTCGCCAGCCCAAGCAACATGCCCATGCTCACCACATCCGTGGCGGTGGTCAGAAAAATACTCGAAGCGGTTACAGGATCGGCCCCCAGGCGCTTCAGCAGGAGGGGCACGATGGCCCCGCAGATGCTGCTGACGGCACAACTGCCCACCATGGCGAGAAACACCACCAAGCTCAACATGGGGGCACTGGGCAAATGCTGGGCGGTGGCAACGGCATACATGCCCAGCCCTGCCACCAGACCAACGAGCACGCCATTCATCAAACCCAGCAAGGTCTCTTTCCAGATCAGCGCCTTTTCCCTGCCGGATCCCAGATCCCCCAAGGTGATCCCCCGCAGGGTGATGGCCAGAGCCTGGCTGCCGGTGTTGCCCGACTGACCGGCCAGCACCGGCAGAAACATGGTGAGTATCAATAGCCGGTCTATGGTTCCCTGGAAAAGGCCCACCACGGCGGCCGCAATGAAGGCGGTGAGCAAATTGATTTGCAGCCAGGGATGGCGGAGCCTCAAGCTCTTCAGCCAGCCTGTGGCAAGACGCTCCTCCTTTTCCACGCCCACCATGGCCCCCGCTTGAAGGCTCAGCTCGATGGAGCGCTTTTGCTCCGCCACCACCTTGTCGTAGAGGCGGCCGACTTCATCACTCTGGCGCCGGATGAGATCCCGACTGACCTCCACCTCCAGCACCTTTTGCTCCAGCGCCTTGCCGTATTTCTTGGTTTCCTCATGCAGCAGGCGCACTTCCAGGAGGTTGCGGACCCGCGCCAGCACCTCCGTCCGGTCAAATGGTGTGCTGATGAAATCCCTGGCCCCCATCTGCAGGGCCCGCAACTTGTAATCCGGCTGGGAGGTGATAACGATGACCGGCAGGTAATTTTCCTGCTCGATTTTCTTCAGGCCTGCCATTACCTGAAAGCCATCCATGCCCTCCATCTCGATATCCAGCAGGATCAGGTCGTAGGGATTTCTCCGATGTCGCGCGCAGACCTCCAGTGGATCCGTCGTGGACTCCACGGCGCTATAAGCCGCGTTCAGCAGTATGCGATCAAGGACGCTGACATTGAATTCCTGGTCGTCAACAATGAGTATCCTGGCCTTGAGAATATCGGCGTCAGTGAGCATCATGGTCATCCGGTATGTCCACGCTCACGCCAATCGCGCCGGGCCTGTCCAGCAAGGCCGCAAGAAAGCCATCGACGGCCGCCAGTTCCTGCTCAAATCTGGGTAATAGCCTCTTCAAGGCCTCCACACACCCCGATTTGCCCGCCGTTTCCATTTCCACACACAGGCCGCCAAGGGCCGCAGCCCCCATGGTGTAAGCCGATGACTTGAGCTTGTGAGCCTGCCTGGCCGCCTGTAGCGGCAGTCCCTCGACACAGGCCGCTTTCAGGGCCAAGGCGATCTTCGCCGCATTGATCTGAAAGCTCCGGAGGAAATCCAGGGTCACCGCCGGATCATGGCCAATCAGGCTTTCCAGCACACTCACATCCACGGCCAGATGATCCCTGCCGCCGGCAATCACCGCCGCCCCGTCAAACCCGGGCTGCGCAGTCAGCGCATCCGTCGGGGGAGTCGCCTCGGCCGGTGTGCCGCCAGGCAAAAGAGCATTGATGGTTGCATACAATTCCTGGTAGCGCAGGGGCTTGGCAATATAGGCGTCACATCCGGCCAGACGGCTCCTTTCCCGATCCGCTTGCATGGCCATGGCCGTCAGCGCGATGACGGGGATGGCTGCGGTGGCCGGATGCTGTTTCAACAATACGGTTGCTGCCAGGCCATCCATGCCAGGGAGCTGAAAATCCATCAACACCAGATCGGGATGTTCGCTGTAGGCCATACTCAAACCGCTTTCGGCATCTGCGGCGCAGAGCACCGTGTGTCCCACGTTCCCCAGCAGAAAGCGGGCCAGTTTCATGTTAACCGGGTTGTCTTCAATGACGAGTACTCTGGCCATGGCGAGTCTTTCTGGACATGAATCCGGCAGGCAAAATCAGGCCTCGATGATCACTTTGAGCGCCCGGGTGTCGGCCGCCCGAGCAAAGGTTTCGTAGGCATCAAGGATATTTTTCAACTTGAAGCGGTGCGTAATCAGGAGACCGGGCATGATCTTGCCGGACGCCACCAACTTGAGCAGCGTGGGTGTGCTGACGGTATCCACCAGGCCCGTGGTGATGGCGATGTTGCGATCCCATAGCTTTTCCAGGTGAAGATCCACCTTGCTGCCATGCACCCCCACATTGGCGATGCGCCCTCCTGCCCCGATGATGTCCTGGCACAAATCGAAGGTGGCCGGAATGCCCACGGCCTCGATGGCCACATCCACCCCGAGTCCCCCGGTAATGGCCATGACCCGTTCCCGGGCCTTGCCCTCACTGCTGTTGATGGTCTCCGAGGCACCAAGACGCCTGGCAGTCGCCAAGCGGTTGTCGTCCAGGTCGATAACGATGATTTCAGCGGGCAAGTAGAACTGGGCGGTCAGCAAGGCGGCAAGCCCGACGGGGCCGGCCCCCACAATGGCCACGCTGCATCCCGGCTGCACCTTGCCGCTCAAGACCCCGCACTCGAAGCCGGTGGGCAGGATGTCGCTGAGCATGACCAGGGCTTCTTCGTCCGCCCCCGGCGGAACGGGATAAAGACTGGTGTCGGCAAAGGGAATGCGCACGAACTCGGCTTGCGTGCCATCGATGCTGTTGCCGAGGATCCAGCCCCCGGATGTGCAATGGGAGTACATGAGCTTGCGGCAATACGCGCATTTGCCGCAGGCGCTGATGCAGGAAATGAGTACACGATCTCCCGGCTTGAACGCCAGCACCGCCGCCCCCGCCTGATGCACGATGCCGACGCCTTCGTGTCCCAGGATACGGCCTGGTTGGCAACCCGGCACATCGCCCTTGAGAATGTGCAGGTCGGTACCGCAAATGGTGGTCCTGGTCATGCGCACGATGACATCGCTTGGAACCAGGATTTCCGGCATGGGCCGCTCTTCCAGAGCCATCCGGCCCGGTCCTTGATAGATGAGGGCTTGCATCACTGCATGAACCAGCCGTGGCTGACCACCAGAGACTGGCCAGTGAGGGCATTGGAGGGGAAGGCGGCGAACAGCAGGGCCACTCGGGCCACATCGGCGGTGGTGGTGAACTGGGCATCCACGGTATTTTTCAGCATCACATCCTTGACCACGGCCGCTTCGCTGATGCCGAGTACCTTGGCTTGCTGCGGAATCTGCTTTTCCACCAGCGGCGTCAGGACGAATCCAGGGCAGATGACGTTAGCGCGGATGTCGTGCTTGGCGCCTTCCTTGGCGATGGTTTCCGCGAGGCCAATCAGGCCATGCTTGGCGGTGACATAGGGTGCCTTGAGCACCGAAGCCTCCTTCGAGTGCACCGAACCCATGTAAATAATGCTGCCGCCCTTCTCGCTCTTGATCATCTGGCGGTAGCAGGCCCGGGTCGTCAGAAATGCCCCATCCAGATGAATCGCCAACATTTTTTTCCAGTCGGCAAAATCGAATTCCTCGATGGGATGCACGATCTGGATGCCGGCGTCGCTCACCAGAATGTCCACATTACCGAAGGCCAGCACGGTGGCCGCCACGGCAGCCTCCACCTGGGCCTCGCTGGTGACATCCACTCCCAGGCCGATGGCCTTGCCGCCGCCCTGAACGATTTCCGCCGCTGCGGCTGTCGCGCCCTCTTCATTCAAGTCCGCCACCGCGATCGACGCCCCCTCCCGGGCAAATACCAGGGCGATTTCCTTGCCGATGCCGCTGGCGGCGCCGGTAATGAATGCAACCTTGCCTTCGAGACTGGTCATGATTCAATCCTTTTGCGGTGAGAGATAGTCGTAGACAACTTCGCCCAGATCGAGGGTCAGGTCCGCAATGAAATGCAGCGCCGATTCGATCTTGAGTACAGGCAACTCCGCCACCGGCGCCAAGGCATGGGGATGGAGTTCCAGGGAACCAGGGCCGCTCCAGGCCCCCTTGAGGGTCACATCGGTAATGAAGTAACGCACCAATTCACAAATTCGTGCCGAGCCGTCCACGTGGGGAATGATCTTGAGCAGGAAATTAGGGGCATTGAGGGAAGCCAGCACGGCAGCGTGATCCGCCTGGCGATGCTTGAAGCCCATGGTGCCCTTGGCGACGCGCACCTTGCCATAGTCCAGGGTGCCCACCAGAGTGTCGATCTCGGTTTCCAGCCTGGGCGTGGCGAGTTTCTTCGGGAATCCCCACAGTTCCCGGCCACCGGCGATGGGCGGGTGGTTGTTCAGGTACATGGCGTGGGAATAGGAACCCTGAACACCGCGAAAGCTCACCGGGATGATCTGGCCGGACTCCGTGTAATCCCCGAAGCCCGTGGAATCGGGCATGCGGATGAATTCATATTTCACCAGGGGTTCGCCGATTTCCAGGGGTTCCGGCACCACCGCCCGCAGGGCGTCCGGATCCGTGCGGTAAGTAATGATCAGAAATTCCCGGTTGGTGAAGCGATACGGCCCTCGCGGATAGGCAGGACTGGTGAAAGGCATGGCGAAGGCGTTGGCCCGGATGTCGGCGATTTTCATTTTGGGTCTCTGTGAGTTTTGCTGTTTACGCCGGCTGAGCCAGCATGTCGGCCCGCAGGTCCATGGCTTCGTCGCGGAAGATGCGCGGATCCATGACTTTCAAGTTGAGGGCAAGGGCAGGACGGAAGTCCATGTGGGCCAGGATGTCCCGGTCCAGGTCTATTCCGGGAGCAATCTCGATGAGTTCCAGGCCATTTTTTCCCAGACGAAATACGCAGCGCTCGGTGATGTAGAGCACCGTTTGGCGCCGCGCCAAGGCATATTTCCCGCTGAAGGTGAGCTGTTCCACGGTATTGACGAATTTCTTGGTGTCGCCTTCCTGCAGGATGTTCAGCTTGCCGTCCTGGATGCTCACAGCCAGGTGACCCGCCGTGAATGTGCCGACGAATACCACCTTCTTGGCGTTCTGGCTGATGCTGATGAAGCCTCCGGCACCGGCCAGATGGCTGCCAAAGCGGCTCACATCCAGATTGCCCCAGGCATCGGCCTGGGCCAGCCCGAGGATGGCGATGTCCAGCCCGCCGCCATCGTAGAAATCGAACTGATAGGGCTGGTCGATAATGGCCTGAGGATTGACGGCAGCACCAAAGTTGAGGCCACCCGCTGGAATGCCGCCGATGACACCCGGCTCCGCCGTGAGCGTCATGAGGTCGATGACGCCTTCTTCGGCGGCCACGGCGGCCACGCCCTCCGGCACCCCGATACCCAGGTTAACCACGTCATGGGCACGAAGTTCAAAGGCAGCCCGACGGGCAATGATCTTCCTTTCGGTCAGGGCCATTTTCGGGATGTCGCTTGCCGGCACCCGAAGCTCAGCGGAGAAGGCCGGGTTGTAGGCCTCGATGAAGGTCTGCATGTGGTATTCGGGTTTTTCGGCCACCACCACCCGATCCACCAGGATGCCCGGGATTTTCACTTGCCGCGGATTGAGAGAGCCGCGCTGAGCGATGCGTTCCACCTGAACGATGACCATTCCACCGGAATTGTGGGCGGCCATGGCGATGGCCAGTGCATCCAGGGTCAGGGCTTCCTTTTCCATGGTGATATTGCCGTCTTCGTCCGCTGTGGTGCCCCGCAGGATGGCCACATGGATGGGAAAGCTTCGATAGAAGAGATATTCCTGGCCGTCGATGGGCATCAACTCGACCAATTCCTTTTTCGTGCGGCTATTGATCTTGCCGCCCCCATGCCGCGGATCCACGAAAGTGCCCAGGCCAACCCGAGTGATCAGGCCGGGCCGACCAGCGGCGATGTCCCGGAATAGATGGCTGATAACCCCCTGAGGCAGGTTGTAAGCCTCGATACGCTCCGTCACGGCAAGCGCCTGCAGTCGCGGTTCCAGACCCCAGTGGCCGCCAATGACGCAGGCCAACAGATCCTCGTGTCCGAGATGGTTGAGGCCCCGCTCCTTTCCGTCCCCCTGGCCGGCCGAATAAACGAGGGTGAGATTACGCGGGTGGCCGGCGGGGGATGCCGGGTCGCCGCCAAGGAAGCGCTGTTCCAGGGCCACCGCAATATTCTCGGCAAAGCCGATGCCGATGAAGCCCCCGGTGGCTACCGTATCGCCGTCGCGGATCAGGCGCACGGCCTGCGCCGCACTCACAATTTTGGATTCATTTCCTTGCAGCTTGCTTTTTGGCGTCGGCATACGGGCGTCCCGGGCTTGAACCCGGCTGGATTCGTTGTCAGGCACCGAATGTGCGCGGAAGCGGAAATCCAATCTGTTCGCTGCCGCGCTTAGGCGATTGCCGGAAATAAATGACCCCGATAGCGCCGGATTTTCGTTTCCCTGCAAGGCGATTTTTATCCGCCATGGATGGAAGGAATGAAAGCCGTCCTGTGCGCGGAAGCGCACCGAATTATTAGCTGGCTTCCCGTAAGCTCAACGCAACTGACAGCCAGAGCTGCACTTTTGCAGTCCCTGCTGCAGAACGGGAAGGAAACAACATGAATTACTCAGTGCTGGTTTCCCTGGCACAGCCACGGAATACCTCTTGCCAACAGGTGCCAAAATTTATTCCGGCAATGTCGGGATATTGGACGCGCCTCTTCTCCATGGCTTTCACAAGTCTCGCCCCCCGTCGCGCCCACACCACGGGTAACGGGACTGTCTGCCAGATACCCGAGGGATGAATGTGATGAACGCGCGCTTGTGTGTTGGGATTTTTTCAGCAGCAGGAATCGTTAATGTAACCACACTGGAACCCGGGAAACATGCTGTGGAAATGGTATTTCCAGCAACGGAATCCGGTGTAAATGCCCTTCAAGCCTTACTGGCAAATTATGGCAACTCACTGCGTCTGGCTGTTTCGGGGGATGGGGCATTGAATCTTGGGCTGACCCTAGGGGCGGCTCCTGGCAGGGAGGTTTTTATCGTTTCCAGCAGCGTGGCGGCCCAATCTGCGGGCCTCGCCTGTTATGCCGAACAATCCATTTGATAGAGAAGAACGATGCCACTTCACACATGCCCCGTCTGCGGAAAAAGCCATGAGGTTCATCCTGTTCTCGATAAATTCGCCTATGGTCGACAGCTGACGTGCTCACCCCATTGCAAGCTCAGTTTCAGAGTTCTGGTGCGTGCGCGAATAGTCACGGAAATGAGCCGAACGCCGGAAGAAAAAAAATCCAAACCCCCTGCTTGGGCATTTATTTAGAGCCGGAGCATGGCCTGCCTGCAACAGTTTTACGCATAGGTTCCCTAGCGCACGCAAGCTGGCTATTAAGGCCTGTAGGCTCGCCGAGAATACAGGTGCTCCTCGAGCGGGTAATGGGTAGGAAGTCGTATTGCAGGTAGCCGGCGCTAAATCAAGCAAGTTTCCATGAAAAACCACTCGCTCAACTACAGGCCTCCCCGTATTGGCCATAATCCGAAATCCAGCGACAAGGTCGAAATTCCTGCCAAGTCCGTCCCGCACTTCAAAGCTGGTCTGGAGCTGCGTGAGAGGGCGGACATTCGGTCCAGGGATTGATGACGTCCCGTCCAAGATCTGCGCAGTCACGTACGTTCCGAGTAACCAAGCTTAAGCCATGATAGGCAGCGGTCACACCTATCAGACCATCAATGGCAGGAACTGGCCTACCCGCAGCTGCCACCATGCGTCCCCAGCGGTCAGCCACGTTTGCGTCCACCGGAAGAATGCGGCCAACGAAGAACGTCGGCAACTCTATCTCCAGCCAATCTTCACTACCTCAGACAGGCGTGCCTTGGCTTCTTGCATTAGCCAGGCGTGCATAGGTCTCTCCTTGTATTCTGACTAGACAGGTCTGAGTTAAGCAGGTGGGTGCCCTAAAACCAAGTTGGCTGTAGTGCCTCATTGAACACCAAGCAACCACAGGTTTGGTCATCGGACAGAGTAGCCGGCTATCTGCCGGCCTTTTTCGGCATCCGTGCCACAACGCCCGCTCAAATCCAGAGCTTGAGCCTGAGGAAATCCAGCACCCGATGGCTCGCCATCCAGAGCAGGTTCCGGTAGCCGATACCCACCTTGGCCACACCGCTCATGCCCGGACGCCACCAGTCCGGCTGGGCCGCCACGGGTTCGGCCCGCACCGGGAAGGTATTGTGTCCTTCCTTGACAGAGGGGGCCGGGGTAACCCGGCGCACCTGCACATCCCAGGCGTGGTTGGGATTGGCCACCAGCATGATTTCCCCTTCTTGCCCAGGCGCCACCAGTTCCAGGTCCCGTTCGTCCACGGCGATCTCTGCGTAGAGCTGCTCCACCCGGGCCACCTTCAGCACCGTGTCGCCCCGCTTCACCGGCCCACCCAGGTTCTTTCCCGGCTCCCCTTCCACCACCACACCGGCAATCGGCGTCGCCACCCGGGCATGGGACAGGCGGTACTCGACCTGCTCCAACTTGGCCTGGGTCTGGGCCATCTGGGCCTCGGATATGCGCATTTCGGCCAGTTGATTGGCCGCCCGCCGCTTTTCCACCTCCCGGCTGTACTGGGCCAGGTCGGCCAAGGCGCCGGCGCGTTCGAGCATCAGTTCCCGGGTGGCCAGGGTGAAAACCACATCCCCCGCCTTCACCGGCATGCCCAGGGTAGCCTGGCTTGACTCGATGTAGCCATCGAAGGGGGCACCGACGAAAGCGGTGGCGTCCGTCTTGAGGAGAAAACTGGCCTCTATTCGATAGGGCAGGGGCACCAGGAGGATGCAGGCCACACCGATCGCCAGCCACTTGCTGAAACGCCGACCCTCCTCCGTGAGGGGGCGGAGCTGGCGGGGAAGGCTGCTCCAGATCTCGGAGCCGAGGCGACGGTAAAGGGGGCGTTGCCGGCTTTCCAGGTCCCGCAGGGGACGGGTTACCTGATCGCAAAGCATCCGCAATGCCCATATTTCCGCCTGGGAAAACGGCATTCCGCTACGCTCGCAGATCACGGCGGCAAGGTGCTCCTCGCCCCCGGTGAGCGGCAAGCTGAGAATATGGCCGGGCTGACAAGCCTCGGCATACAAGCGATGGGCCCGATTCACGGACTTGCCCCCATCCCCGTCCCGCCGGGGCCAGACAATCTCGCAGCCCTGGGCAAGGGACTCCTGACCAGCTTCCTCCAGCAGGGCGGTAAACGCGCTGCGCCGCTCCAGTTTGTCGCTATGGCTCAAGGCCCTCAGCTTGAGTCCCTCCCCCGCCATCCAGGCCAGGGATACCTGCTCACAGGCGAAGAGTTCCGCCAGTTCATTGACGAAAGCCAGGGCTGCGGCCTCGAATCCTTCCGCCTCCAGAACCCGGCCCAGGGCCTCCAGCGCCGCGGAATAGCGGGCACCCTCCCGCTCCAGCAAGCGGCGCTGCCGGCCCTGCTCGAACAGGCGCGGCAACAGCCCCAGCAACTGCAGGGCGTGCCGTGAGGGCAAGGCCCCCGCTTCCCGTCTTGGCACATGGGCACACAGCATTACCTCCCGCTGGCCGGACTCCGAACGCACCGCCACCAGGGCCACGCTCCAGGCGCCCAAGGCACTTTCGCCGACCGCCACGCCTTCCTGCAACGCCTGCCCCACCAGGTGTTCCGGCGCACTCGCAGCAAGCCCCGGCAGCCCCTCCAGGTCTAGCTGGGCCGGGCTGCGGGCCAGCACCGACCAGCCCTGCGCCTGTCCCGGCGGGCGGGAATAGGCGACCACCAGTTCAGCGGCCAGCATTCCGCGCCCGGTCTCCGTCCAGTATTCCCAGAAGGCCTTGGGGGAGCCCTGGAAATCGAACGGATCTGGCCGCGGGGAAGAAGGAAGTTCGTTGGAAATCATGGTGTCAGAAACCAATCTTGTCGAGCTGGATGTCCTGTTCGAGGATCATCTGGCGCTGCCGGAAACTCATTCGTTCCGCCCGCTTTTGGGCCAGGCGCAGCAGGAGAGGAGCATATTTTTCAGCCTGCCGGGGCCGCGCGGAGAGCCAGCGGCCCCAGGGCTTGAGAATCAAGGAGGGCAGGAAGCGGCGAAACACCTCGTCTTCCAGGCAGGCAAAGCGCTGAACCGAGCCAGGATCTCCCTGCCGGGCACAGCGTCCGAGCAGTTGCCGGTCGATACGCGCAAAATCGTTGGGCTCACCGATGATGACATGCAGGCCACCGCCCTCCCGCACCGCCGGATCGAGGGCAATGTCGGTACCCCGACCCGCCATGTTGGTGGCAATGGTGATGGCCCCGGGGCGACCGGCCTGGGCCACGATACCGCTTTCCATTGCATGGTTGACGGCGTGCAGCAGTTCTATGCGTTCGCCGGTGAGCGGGTCCATTTCCACGAAACGGGCAAGCAGGGCTTCGCTGGTACGCACGCTGCGCATGCCGATGAGCACCGCCCGTCCCGAGGACAGGATCTCCCGTGCGGAAGTGACGATGGCCTCGATCTTCTGCGCTTCGGTATGGAACATGCGCATGGGTAGGGTGATGCGCTGGACCGGCCGGTGGGTCGGCAGGTCCAGGGTCGGCAGCCGATAGACGTCCAGCAGTTCCGGGCGGGCCTCCCGGGCCGTGCCGGTCATGCCCCCCATGCGGGGGAAGCGGCGGAAGAAGCGCTGGAAGCTCAGGCGGGCGGAAACCTCGCTGGGGGGCGACAAGGGTATGCCCTGGGCGGCCTCCAGCAGTTGCTGCATTCCCAGGGACAGGGTGCGCTGATCCGCCAGGCGCCCGGTCAGTTCGTCCACCAACACGATCTTTTCGTCTTTGATCACGAAATGCTGGTCCCGCACCAGCAGATGCATGGCATACAGGGCCATCTCCACCAGTTCCCAGGTGCGATTGCGCCCCTTCCAGAAGGCGGAAAACCGCTCTGTCAGGGTTTCCAGATACTCCTTGCCCGCCGCGGTCAATTCCACATGCCGCAGGGCCCGGCTGATGCGATAGTGCCGGTCCGGCTCCAGTTCCCGGGCCAGGGCCACCGCTTCCTGCGCCGCCTGTTCCAGGGAGGAATCCGGGTGCTGCATGGAAATGATCAGGGGGGTGACCGCCTCGTCCACCAGCACGCTGTCCGCCTCATCCACGATGACCTGGTGGATGCCGCGCATCACCACGCCGTCGCCCTCACTGCCGCGAAACTTGCGCATGGTGAAGCGCACGGCGGAGGTCGATCTGCCCAGTGCAAGCCGATCCCGCAGATAGTCCCCCAGCAGTTCCTTGGCGGTGGAATAGATCACATCGTGGCGGTGGGCCGCCTGACGGTTGGACAGGGGTGTTTCGCCATCCAGGTGGCTGACGCTCAGGCCACAGAAGCCGTAGAGGCGCGTAAACAGTTCCGCATCCCGCCGGGCCAGATAGTCGTTAGCCGTCACCACATGGCAGGGCAGGCCACGCCATGCGCAAACAATGGCCGCCATGCCCGCCGTCAGGGTCTTGCCCTCCCCCGTCGCCATTTCGGCGATGTAGCCGTCCAGCAGGGCCAGCGCCCCCATTACCTGCTCCGGATGGGGCGTGAGGCCGGTGACACGCATGATGGCCACCGCCGCGCCGGCCAGAGCCCCGTCCTGCGCCACCCGGTCATCCTGCCTGGCCAGGCGCATGCTTGCGGCCAGTTCCATCAATTTGTTCTGGAGCTCGCCGTCTTCCAGGTGATCCAGGGCGGCAGCCGCCTCCAGGATGGTTTGGGCGCGAGCGCGCAGGGCCTCCACCGGCTTCCGCCAGCCGTCCAGCATGGCCTGCAGGCGATGCCCCATGCGATCCAGCCAGGGCAGATGGCGCAGTTCCCGGTGGGCCCGCAGCACCGCCATGTGATCGGAGGGCATGCCGGGTCCGGAGACCCCTTCGGGGGCCGGTTCGAGGCTCAAGTCCATTTTCACAGGTGATACCTTCTTTCCAGGAACTGCCTGAGACTGGTCCACAACTGAGCTGCAAGGGGACTCGCCGGGAGGCGCACCCGAATCCATCCGGAGCGCCCTGCCCTCACCGGTTCATTGTCGGTACCCCGGGGGGGGGCCTCAATATTGGCGTGCAGCATGAAGAAGGGCTCCGCACTGCGCTTGCCGGAGGGATCCGCTGCGGCAATGGGCACTTCGCCGCCGGCCAGGGGGCTGAGGGCGGCTGAGGGCAGCATATCCTGGGAATAGGGAATGAGGGTCAGTCCGCTGGCGCCAAACACATCCCCCAGGGCACCCTCGAGGCGGACCTGGAGACCATCCTGGCGCGCTCCCGTCAGCACCGCCCCGGCTTCCTGACTGATGATGCCGACGAAACGATGTTGCCGGTCATCCACCACTTCACCCAGTTCCGCGCCCCGGGCCACCCACTCCCCGACCCGGTAGCCGACATCCGGCGCCACCCAGTAGCCCCCGTGGGGCGCGCGAACGGTCAAGGCTGCCTTCTGTCGCACCAGGGTTGCCTTCAATTCGGTGAGGGTCTTCAGGCGCTCCTCCACCGGCACCAGATCCACACTGCCCTCCGTCAGGGAGCGGGCCTCGAGGGTCTCCGCCTGGGCAAGCTGGGCCTCCACGCCGACGAGCTCGGAGTCCAGTTCCGGGTTCTCCAGCTGGACCAGCAAGCTGCCCCCATTCACCCATACCCCGGCTGCGGCATATACCCGGGTGACGATGCCGCCGGCTTCCGAATAAACCCGGGTGTGGGGCTTGGCCTCCACGACCCCCGGCAAGACCCGGTTGTCCGGCATCGGAATGACGAGAAAGAACAGGAGGAGCAGGGCCAGGACCGTCCCGACCCTGCGGATGAGAAGCTTGCGCTGGTACTGGAACAGGGGGCTGCGCAGGGTTTTCCAGCCCTGCTGCAGGGGCAGCACAAAGGACGTCAGACCCAGGGCGATGGCCACCACCAGGCCCAGGCCCAGATAGGCATCGGCAATCAGCAGCACGATACCCAGCATGACCATCAGCCGATAGACGTTCGATGCGACGAAAAATGTCGCCAGGGCTGCGTTCCGCACCCGCTCCCCGGGCTCGGGAATACCTTCGTCGAGTTGCAGCGCACGGCTCCGGAACCAGCGGCGAAAGGCGTTGCGCGCCTGCTCATGAAGATTCGGGACGCCCGCCATGTCAGCCAGGATGTAGTAGCCATCGAAGCGCATGAGGGGGTTGAGGTTGAACACGAGGGTGTATACCGCCGTGGAAAACATCAGGTTGTAGGCCAGCTCGTTTACCACGCCAGGGGGCGAGTGGGCCCAGATGATGGTGGCGATGGCGGCGACGAGCATGTCCGCCAACATGCCCGCCGCACCGATCAGTGCCCTCTGCCAACGGTTGCGCAGGGCCCAGCTCGACGTGACGTCCACGTAGGGGAGCGGCGTAAACATCAGCAGCATCAGGCCGATGGTGCGAACCTCCCCGCCAAAGTGCTTGCACATGGCCGCGTGGCCAATCTCATGCAGGGCCTTGGCCACAAACACGGCCAGATAGAGCAGGACCACATTGTTCAGCTGCAGCAGGCGGTCCGCCTGGTTCCAGGCCGAGCGCCCCGACAAGGCCAGCTCCGCCAAGCCCCAGCACACCAGGATGGCGGCCACCACCAGCCCCAGGGGGCTGAAGAGTCTACGGATGACAGGCTCGGCTCGCCGCAGATAGGGTTCCGGATCCAGCAGCGGGATGCGAAGGAACATCAGTTCGGACAGACGGGCGAGTACAGGTTTCCTCTTCTTGTCTTCCCCCCGCTCAATCAGGCGTCGCTCGTCCGCACCGCCATCGATATGAATCAGATTGCTGCGGTAAAGGCTGGCCAGCAGCTGAAACACGTCCTCCTGGCCCGGGGTTTCCTCCGGGTTGGCCTCGATGGAAGCGCGCCAGACCTCATCCACAGTGGATTCCACGGACAGCCGGGTCAGGAAATTCCAGGTAACCGAGCTGACACGGTGAAAGGAGTTATGGGCACGTTCGTGGAGCACATACCATGGCTCATCGCCATAGTATTGAACACGTACATCCACGGTGGGACGCAAGCCGATACGCAGATCGGCAACACGATACCAGTTGTCGGAAAATGTCTTGCCCATGGCACCGTTTTCCCGGGTAACCGGGAGAAAAGGCTATGTTCGGGGTGTTGAGCTATTGATGCTAGCACCTATATCGGAGTGTCGTCCCCGGCGGAGCAACATCCCACGCGAACATAGCCGGAGAAAACCCTCAGGAACGGGCTTTCTTCACCTTGAGTAGATTGAGTCGGGCAGGCATGCCCGGGCGCACGCCGGCACCGGTGCGCAGGAGTTCCACTTTCACTTCCCGCAGGCCGCTCGCCGCGTCCACCACCGGCGAGACAAAAATGACTTTGCCGGAAACGACAGCCTGATCCTGTCCCATCAGAATTTCTACGTTGTCATTGGCGGAAAGTTCGCCCACCTGAAGCGCCAACACATTGGCGACAAAGAGTATCTTGCTCACGTCGCAGACGCGAATGGCGGGCTCGTTGGCCTGCACACCTTCGCCCATCAGCTTGATGACCTTGGTCACGATCCCCCGGGTCGGAGCCCGCAAGGTACGCCGCTCCAGGTTTTCCTTCGCCGTCAGATAATCCAGACGTTCCATTTCCTTGGCGTTCTTCAGGCGATCGTGCTCCGAACTCGCCAGCGAAAAGGCCAATTCCCGGTTCTGCAACTCTTCCTGGCTGATACCCCGGCTGCTGGCATAGATTTCCCGCGCCGCCACGACCTGCTTCTCTGACGTCTGCATGCGCGACCGAGCTGCAGCGACTTCGGCCGTGCCCATCCACTGCAGTCGGCGCCGCTCCACATCATAGGCTTCGGCGGCCCGATCCAGGTGCATCAGCACATCCCCTGGCTTGACCGTGGAACCTTCGGTGACCGGCACCGCCGCAATGCGTCCCGTAACGGGGAAGGACATGCTCAAATCATTGGCGCAGCGGGTGATGCCTTTTACGAACCCGTCATCACCGGCAGGCCTGACTGGGGACGCTGCCTGAGCAGCCGGTTTGGCTGTGGGCGGCGGCGACTGCCCCCAGGCCTGAGGGCAAAGCGCGCCTGCCAGGACGAAAATGAACGCACGGCAAAATCCGCCACTGATCATTCGAGCCCCACCCGCTTGAGGAGTAGTCCGTGGGCCTGGGAAACCAGGAAGCTGGCCCGGTTGGCAATGACAATGGTGTCCGCCAGGGACTCTTCCGCCGTCAGCAACTCCAGACGCTTGCGCATCAGGTCGAGGGCGGATTTCTTTCCCTCCTTGACCAGGTTGGACTCGATATCCAGCAACTGGCGCTGGCTATTGACGATTTCCTGTTGGCGGCGCACGGTCTGACGCCCTTGCTCCAGGACACCGGAGCTGCTTTCCAGTTCATTCACAATGCGTTGCTGCAGGGCTGCCTGGGCCAGTTCCACCTGGCGGCGCCGGATGTTGGCGGCTTCATATTCGCTGGAGCGCTTCTCGTCGCCAAACAGGTAATAACGGAACTGCACACCCACAGACCAGTTGTTGTACTTGCCAAAATAATCATCGGGGTTGCGGTACTGCCCTGATTTGAGGTCCTCAACGCCATAGCGCACCGACAGATTGACTTCCGGCAGCTTCTGATTCTGCGCATAGCGCATGCGAACGGCCTCACGTTCCAGGCGAATATCATTCACCCTGATTTCAGGCCGGCGCGCCAGACTCTCGCGGAAAACCGCAGGGATACGCACATCCCCCTCTTCCCCGATCAGCGGCTCCTCCCCCGCAGGGGCTATGACAGGCATATCCGCTGGCTGTGCCAGCAACACCAGGGGATCTGCCGCTTCATACCGGCGCACCGCCAGCCGGACGCCCTTGGCGCGCTCACGGGCCGAGATGAAGGCCTGGAAAAGATTTTGCTGTTCTTCCAAATCCTGCTGGCCCTGGGCCAACTGGGAACGGCGCAGGGAAGCCGCCGACTCTGCATCGAGCGTATCGCCGGCCGACTTGAGGCCCGCCTTTTCCTGCTTCCTGAGGTCAAGAAGAATCGTCTCCGCAAGACCCAGTGCCTGGGTACGGAAACGCACCCTTTCCCGCGCCCGTTGCAGGTTGAAATAGGTGACCATGCCATCCATGACTCTTTGCGCCAGCACTTGTCGCTCGGTTTCCCGGGCAGCCAGGGTATCTTGCTCGGCCACACGAATATTCGTGGTGGTAACTTCCTTCCCCGCGTTCCTGAGCAAGGGCTGGGTAAGTTTGAACCCCAAGGAAGACTTATATTCCGGCTCCGTAATCCCGCTGAATATCTGGAGTGAATTGGTCAGGCGGGAATAATTGTAGAAAACTTCCCCATCCGTACCCCAGGGCAGCTTGAAGTCCAGACCTGACTTGTAATTATTGTCCTTTGCCCTGTAGACAGCCTGCCCCGAACGCTGCAGCGCCTCGCTGGAGGTATTCTGCACGTACTGGCCCTCGTGGCTCGCGTCGATGAAGAACGATGGTTCAAAAATGGCGCTCGCGCCCTTCACGCCCTGCGCAGCGATGTCGGTCTCCAGTTTTTGAACAAGCACCTGCTCATCCGAGCGGCGGATAAGATCAACGAAGTCTTTGAGAGACAAGGATTCAACTTTCCCCTGCTTGGCAGGGAGAAGCGCCTCCTTCGACGCCGGCATGACCGGCGTAACACCAGCGGCATGAACCAACACCGGCCAGCTCCCCAGCACTGTCACCAGTGCAGCCAACTGTTTGCGATTCATGCCGGCCCCCATTACGCGATCTTGCCGATGCGAGTTTCGTATTCCTGCAGTACGCGCTGCAGGGTCTCAACCAAGTTCTTTGCCACCGACGGCGTCATGATGATGCGGGAAGACAGGGCAATCACGATCTCGTCACCAATGGCACCCCAGGTCTGGTTGGTCCCGAACAGCAGGGTCACTTCATCCTTGCTCATGCCGACATTGGCGACGTTGGCATAATTGCTGACCATTTTCTGGTCATCGAAACGAACCCGCACTTGGCGATCTCCCCCGGCGGGGGCCGTCACTTCAGCCGATTGAGCCTGGATGGCCTCTGCAATCTCTTTTTCTCTCGTACTCATCAATCACTCCCGTATCAATGGCGCATGCAGCGCCTGTTGTGGCGCTTCGCGCCTCACCCCTGGGGAGGATTCCCAGGGGACTAGTCACCAGATCCCCAATTGGAAACCGGACGTGCCGCTATTATTCGGCACGAGGATAAATTCCTTTAGGAAATTCTTCAAATTTGTTTCGACTAATTTCAGCCACGACGGGAAGGGCTTGCCAGTCGTCTCTCAATCACACGAACAATTCCTCATCGAGCGTATCGTCCGCCAGATCGACGACCCGCCGCAAACTGTCCCGCAGGGGCGGCAGGACGGCGATCTGTTGAGACTCGTGGCCCGCATCTTCCGCCCACAGAGACGTGCCGGTCGCAGCCTTCGCATCCGCTCCCTTCTGACCATCCCGTATGAGCCCGCGCAAGCCGTCAATCTTCTGCTGCAATGTAGTATCCAGTGAAGACCCTTCCCCGGCCGTCCCTCCCGTAAGACCGCGCAAGGTGTCGATTTTCTGCTGCAGGGTCGTGTTGAGGGAACTGCCTTCCCCCGTACCAGTTCTATTGCCAACCAAGCGGGAAACCGCATTGATCTTCTGCTGCAGGACCGTCTGCAAGGGATCCACGTTATTCAGACCCAGACTCTGCAGAATCGACTCGGGTCTGGCCACCACCCGGGCGGGGGCGGATTGAATGGGCCGAGAAAGCACGCCGTTGCGATGACGCGCGATCCTCCTGGCGTCCTGTTCGGCCTCCCGCGTTCCGGAGGACACATCAAGCTGCGCGCGTTGATCCCCGTAGAGACTGACTTCAGCGCTGACGGCGGCCCCGTAATAGGACGGAGAACTTCCGCCGACGGGTTCGACGTTATAGACCGGTTCGATCAGCAAGGGCTGGGACATGGGCGGTGTCTGGCCGAAACTGAGCGACGGATTCACCTCCGTGACGAAGCTCACCAGCAACGGCAGTACATCCATCAATTCCGACTGCGTCAATGACCCATTGGCATGCTGCGTCACGACTGAGGTCTGGCCGGGACGATTCACTACCCAGCCGGCGCCCGCTGCGCCGTCCGTACGCACCCCCGAGTAGGCGATACTTCCCGAACTGCCAAGACGGATGCTGTCGGCACCGCCGTTCCAGACGCCGTGACTCCCCACCCGGACGCTGCGGCTATCAAAAATCATGATGCCGCCAGCCGTACTATTGCTGGCATCCAGTTCATCCGCCGCCAGGTTGAGGTTGCCGGGACCACCCGTTCCCACACCCTGGGCCGCTTCCAGCCAGACCCTTGTTGCGATGATCAGATCATCTTCGGCCAGGGTATTGTCCAGGATGGCACCCGCCTCGGAACGCAGATGCACGGCATCACCGGCCTGCACCCGGCCGACGCGGATATTGCCTTGGGCAGTGAGGTCGAGACTCCCACCCACCAAGATCTGGGGCCGCGACGCCGTAGCCGAAACGGTTCCCGGATCGGTCATGGTAATGGCACCACCCAGAGCCCCGTCCAGATTGCCGCCGACGCCGATCCAGGCGTCCGCAGCCATCCACAGGTCGCCGGCAATCGCCAGTGCCACACTCCGACCGACCTCGATCACGGCGCCAGCGGACATATTAAGGTCGCCGGCAACAGCCAGCACCAGGCCACCGCCAGCCGAGATGGAACCCAGTGACAAGGAACCCCTGGTCTGCAGGGAGACATCCCCATTGGCCGTCACCACAAGGTAACCGCCAAAGGAATTCTGCAGTTGCAGGACGATATCCCGGGCTGCCGCCAGGCTGGTGCCACCCAGTACGGACAAGCTGCCGGTCTGGGCGATGCCCAATCCGGCGGAAACCGCAAGGCTCCCCAGGTGGCTACTGGAGAAGGTCACGGTGCCATCGGCAATGACGTTCAGACGGCCGACGTCACCGCCCACGGTCAGAGCGTTCATATCGTGAAGGTCGACCGAGACGATCTGGCTGCCATTGACCGCTGCCAGAATGACGCTGCCGAAGTCGTTACGTACATCGCCCAGATGCACTGCGATCTGACCGCCGTCTGCGATCAGGCTCGTGGTTCCGCTCACCGTCAGAACGCCGGACTGTGTCACATCCGCTCCGGCCCGCACTGTCAGGGATGCGTAAGTGCCCCCCCCGAGTTCCACGTTCCGCGCCGCAGCGACGGACAGATCGCCGGCGGTTCCGGCTACCAGTAGCTCGTTCCTGTCACGGACATCCGCTTGCGCGAACCGGGTATTGTTGGCCCCGGCGAATACCACTTGGCCGAAGTCATTGCCGGCATCATCGAGAATGGCCCACAGGTCGTTGCCATTGGCGGTAAAGGTCGCCGTGCCACTGACCGTCAAGCCCCCCGTCTGGATGATGTCATCACTGACCGTGGCATTCAGCGTACCGAAACTGCCACCGGTGAATTCCAGAATCCCGCCGGTCTGCACGTTCAGCGTATTGGCCACACCGCCGATCCTGAGGTCGTTGGCATCCCGGATGTCCAGCGGCTTGAAATAGCCGTTATCCAGACTACCCAGCAGCATCCGGCTGAAGTCGTTTCCGGCATTGTCAAGCTTCGCCCAGAGGCCGTTCGTATCCGCAATCAGGGTCGTCAGGCCGCTGACCGTCAGATTTCCACTCTGCATCATGTCACCCTTGGCCTGGGCCGTCAGGGTGGTGTAACGGCCGCCGCTAAACTGCAGGGTCGCGCCAGCCTTCGCGGACAAGGATCCCACATCCCCGCCAACCGTCAGTGCATTCCTGTCGGCCATGGATGCCGTGAGGCCCCCAGCGATGGACACGGCGCCGATGAAGTCATTGCCGCTGTTCTCGAGAATAATGCCGCTCGCCGAGCCTGCCACCAGGGTGGTACCCGCTTCCGCAAGGATGCTGGTACCAATGGCCTGGGTGATGGAGCCACCGGCACGGATGATGAGATCCCCGTGGGCGACGAGATTGCCCAGGATCAGATCGTTAATGCCGACCAGGGTAAGGGTTGCGGGGTCAATGGTCAGCATTCCACCAAAGATGTTCGTCGCGGTATCCAGCACCACGTCAAATCCGTCGGCGACAATGGAGGTCGTCCCCAGAATGGACAGCCGCCCGCTGTCCGTCACGTTCCCGCCCACCCTCAGGTTCAGATTGCCACTCAAGGCCGTGGTAGCGAAGTCGATGGCGTTTGCGCTCAAAATGACGGCGTTCGCCGCCGTAAGGCTCACCGCACCACCAAAGTCGTTTTCCATTACATCCAGCGTCACGTCCTGGCCGGAAGCATTGATGGTGGTTATGCCAGAGATCGTCACAGCCCCCGTCTGCGTCACCGCACCGGAGGCCGTCAGGTTCGCACTCGACACCCCCAGGGTACCCAGGGCGGTCGCCCCGGCACTCGTCGTCAACGCACCCGCCGTGCCGGACACCGTCAGCGTCCGGCCCGTGGCCGTCAGCGTCGTGTTACCCGTCGCCAGCACCAGCGTGCTGTTCAGCGTGTTCGTGTAGTCCGTCGTGCCCCCCGTCAGGCTGGCCGTGCCGGTGATGGCATTGGCTTGCGTCAGGGTGATGGCGTTGCTGCCCGCGCCGATGCTCAGACTTCCGCCGTCCGTCAGTACCCCCGTCTGCGTCACCGCACCC
>JAYTVW010000153.1:0-36469 GCA_043743785.1 Rhodocyclales bacterium
CTTCCTGCTGACCGCCATGGGCATGCTGTGGTGGGCTGAAAAACGGTAAGCGGAAAGCAGAAAGCGCATGATTCTGCCGCTCACCGCTCACCGCTCACCGCTCACCGCTCACCGCTCACCGCTCACCGCTCACCGCTCACACAGTCACTACCCGGGTTCCCGCCAGTCGGTCATGCAGGAACTGGCCGTCCCGGTCGAAATAGACCCAGAAAAGACCCACGCCGAAGAACAGCAGGGAAGGCCAGGACAGGCTGTAGCGCAGCCAAGCCCGGCTGCGGGGAATCCGTCCGCCGTGAATGGCGTCTTCCAGTCGCAAGTGCCAGGTCTGCATGGCCAGGGTCTGGCCACCCCGGCGCCAGCACCAGACGAAATAGGCGCCCAGGGCCAGGAATATATTGGCGAACAAGGCCCAGCCGGCCGCCGTATGGCCGACGGCCATGGAATAGCCGATCTGGGGCACGATGAAGGCCATGATGAGCACCCCCACCATGAGGATGCCGTCGTAGAGCATGCTGGCCAGGCGCCGGCGTAGGGTGGCCGGCTCGAAGAGGCGCGGGGCGGGGACTGCCGGGGGCGTCGGCGGGGTGTTGCGGCGTTTCTTCATATCAATAAGCGCCGGGGCGGCGCAGAGAATCAGCGGGGCGGGGCAGCAGCGTCCGGCGGGGCAACGGGCGGTAGCGGCACGGCTGCGGGGGCGGTAGCGGTTGTGGGGGCTGCCGGTGGCACGGGAGCCACTGGCGGGGGTGGTGGCGTCAGCAGGGAGGCGGGTTTGGCGTTCTGCCCCTTGCCGGCGGCAGATTTCGGCGCAGGACGGACCTTGGCCTTCTCCGCCAGGCGTTGCTTTTCTTCAGGCGGCAGGCTTTCGTACTGAGCCCATTTCTGCTTGAGGGCTTCCCGTTGCTCCGGCGTCACATTCTGCAGGCGTTTGAACTTTTCGCGGGCCTTGGCACGCTCTTCAGGCGTGAGTTTGGCCCAGGCTTGCATCTGGCGCTTCAGGCGTTCCTGCTCTTCGGGTTTCATGGCCGGATAACGCTGGGCAATGCCGGCCCATTTGCGCCGACGCACATCCTCCATCTTGTCCCAGTCGCTGCCCAGGGGGGCGAGGATTTCCTTCTGCTGGGGCGAGAGGTCGGTCCAGTTGGGCGCACGCAAAACAGGCACCCCCGCCGCGGCGGGGGTGCCGATGATCAGCCCGAGGGACAGGATCAGCGCTGCGAAGAATCCTTGAGCCATGTGTCGAAGCCGCTATCCAGGTAGGCGTTGATGGGCAGTTCGTCGCTGAGCAGGGCAGAATCCACGTCTTCCAGTTCGGCTGCCTTCTGCACCGAGTTCCAGGTGTAGGAGCAGGCCACCCCGATCATCAGGGCCAGCATGGCCGCTGTCAGGCGTGCCTTGGGGAACAGTACGTCGTGGGCCAGATGGCCCAGGCCTGGCAGGCTCAGCAGCGAAACGGCCACGTGATGATGCTTCAATGCCTGTTGCCGGGCGGCAAACAAGCGCTCCCGCGTGCTTTCGCTCAGGTGATCCTTGCCCATGTCCAGCCGGTGGGCCACCTTGTATCCAAAGTCCAGTTCAGTCATAGCTCGATTCCTTTCGCCTTGAGTGCCGCTGCAAGCGTGTGGGTGGCCCGGGAACAGTGGGTCTTGACGCTGCCCTCGGAACAACCCATGGCTGCCGCAGTTTCGGCGATATCCATGTCCTCCCAGTAACGCATGAGGAAGGCTTCGCGTTGACGTGGCGGCAATTTTGCTATTTCACTTTCGATGGCGCCGAGGGTCTGGGCTTGCTCCAACTGGCCATGGGGGGTGCCGGTGTAATGAAATTCCGTGTCACCGGCCAGGGTTTCCAGCGGGTCCGATTCGTCATCGTCACCGCTGCCGCCGAAGGAGGAAAGCAGAGTGGTCCACAGGGAACGCACCTTGGAGCGGCGGTAGAAGTCGCGGATGACGTTTTGAATGATGCGCTGGAAGAGCATGGGCAGCTCTTCCGCAGGCTTGTCGCCGTATTTTTCGGCGAGCTTCATCATGGCGTCCTGCACTACGTCCAGGGCGGAGTCCTCGTCACGCAGGGCGAACATTGCCTGTTTAAAGGCGCGTCGCTCTACGCCGGCGAGAAAGTCTGCGAGTTCAATACGGGAAGCCAGGGGAGCGTTTCCTATGCGCGGGATGGGGGAGTATGACGAGGTATTGCACTTGCCCGCAACTGGTCTCGGCCGGTGCCGCCCATGAATTCGGACGGGATTCCTTGACCAAATGCGATCAAGGCGATAATGTTACGCGCTTTTCCAGCAAATTTTGTATTAGGGATTGGCGATGCTCGTAACCGGTGCGGAAATTGTAATCAGGTGCCTCCAGGAAGAAAAGGTCGACTATGTGTTCGGCTACCCGGGTGGATCCGTGCTCTACATTTATGACGAGCTGTTCAAACAGGACAAGGTTCGCCATGTGCTGGTGCGCCATGAACAGGCGGCAGTGCATGCGGCGGACGGCTATTCCCGCTCCACCGACAGGGTGGGGGTGGCGCTCGTAACCTCCGGTCCCGGCGTAACGAATGCCGTCACCGGCATTGCCACGGCCTACTGCGACTCCATTCCCCTGGTGATCATTTCCGGTCAGGTGCCGACGGCCGCCATCGGCCTGGATGCCTTCCAGGAAGTGGACACAGTGGGTATCACCCGCCCCTGTGTGAAGCACAACTTCCTCGTCAAGAACGTGGAAGACTTGGCGGCGACCCTCAAGAAAGCCTTCTACCTGGCCAAGACCGGCCGTCCCGGCCCGGTGCTGGTGGATATCCCCAAGGATGTGTCCGCGCAGAAATGCGAGTTCAACTATCCGAAGTCGGTGTCCATGCGCTCCTACAATCCGGTGGTCAAGGGGCACACGGGGCAGATCAAGAAGGCCGTGAACCTCATGCTCGAGGCGAAGCGCCCCATGCTTTACGTGGGCGGCGGTGTCATCCTGGGGGATGCCTCGGCTCAGCTCACCCGCATGGCCCAGATGCTGGGCTTCCCGGTGACCAACACCCTGATGGCCCTGGGGGCCTACCCGTCCACCGACAAGCAGTTTGTCGGCATGCTGGGCATGCATGGCACCTTCGAAGCCAACATGGCTACCCACAACTGCGATGTGCTGATCGCCGTGGGTGCCCGTTTTGATGACCGCGTGATCGGTGATCCGGCCCATTTCTGTTCCGTGGCCCGCAAGATCATTCACATCGACATCGACCCGGCCTCCATCTCCAAGCGGGTGCGGGTGGACGTGCCCATTGTCGGCAATGTCGGCGATGTGCTGGACGAGATGCTGAAACAGCTGGATGCCACCACCGAGCGTCCCGACCAGGAAGCCCTGGCGGACTGGTGGAAGCAGATCGACGAATGGCGCGGCAGAAAATGCCTGGAATTCGATCGCAGCACCGACATCATCAAACCCCAGTACGTGGTGGAAAAGCTGTGGGAAATCACCCACGGTGACGCCTTCGTGTGTTCCGACGTGGGCCAGCACCAGATGTGGGCGGCCCAGTATTACAAGTTCGACAAGCCGCGCCGTTGGCTGAACTCCGGCGGTCTGGGCACTATGGGCTTCGGCCTGCCGGCTGCCATGGGGGTGCAATTGGCCCATCCGGGTGCCCCGGTGGCAGTGGTGACGGGCGAAGGCAGTATCCAGATGTGTATCCAGGAGCTGTCCACCTGCAAGCAGTTCCGCCTGCCCCTGAAGATCATCAGCCTGAACAACCGCTACCTGGGCATGGTGCGGCAGTGGCAGGAAATCTTCCACGGCAACCGCTACTCCGAGTCCTACATGGATGCCCTGCCGGATTTCGCCAAGCTGGCGGAGGCCTACGGTCACGTCGGCATCCAGGTGAACAAGACCAGCGAAGTGGAAGACGCCCTGCGGGAAGCCTTCAAGCGCAAGAATGATCTGGTCTTCCTGGACTTCCAGGTGGACCCGACGGAAAACGTTTATCCCATGGTTCAGGGCGGCAAGGGTCTCACCGAGATGATCCTGTCCGCCGAGGACCTTTGATTCACAACTGCGACAGCAATGTGGGCATGGCGGCTTATCGCTCGCCATGCCGGCCCGGGAGCGTAACTACCGTTCGCTCCGGCCTCTGGCACCGCCCGGCGGCAGCCTCTTTACCTTGTGACGCAGTTCTTTCCAACTGAACCAGTACGGACTCCCATGAGACACGTCATTTCCCTGCTTCTGGAGAACGAGGCCGGCGCCCTGTCCCGCGTCAGCGGCTTGTTCTCGGCCCGCGCCTACAACATCGAATCTCTGACGGTTGCGCCGACGGAGGATCCGTCCCTGTCGCGCATGACCATCGTCAGCAACGGTTCCGAGGACATCATCGAGCAGATCACCAAGCAGCTGAACAAGCTGATTGACGTGGTCAAGGTGGTGGACCTGTCGGAAGCCGGCCACATCGAACGTGAGCTCATGCTCGTCAAGGTGCGCGCCACCGGCAAGGACCGGGAAGAGTTGAAGCGCATGGCCGACATATTCCGCGGCCGTATCATCGACGTCACGGATTCCACCTACGTGGTGGAGTTGACGGGCACCAGTGCCAAGCTGGATGCCTTTTTTGAAGCCATCGACCGGGCATTGATCCTGGAAACGGTGCGCACCGGCATCTGCGGCATCGGCCGCGGCGACCGAATCCTTAAAGTGTGAGGTGTAAGGGGTGAGGAGTGAGGGGTGAGGCGTACTCCCCTTCGAAACTCCTGACTCCTGACTCCTCACTCCTCACTTCTGACGCATTTGAAAGGCAAGACATGAAAGTTTATTACGACAAGGACGCCGACCTCTCCCTCATCAAGGGCAAGAACGTCACCATCGTTGGTTACGGCTCCCAGGGCCACGCCCACGCCCAGAACTTGAAGGATTCCGGCGTGAATGTCACCGTCGGTCTCAGGAAGGCGGGCTCTTCCTGGGCCAAGGCCGTGAATGCCGGCCATAACGTCAAGGAAATCGGCGAAGCCGTTGCTGGCGCCGACGTGGTCATGATCCTGCTGCCGGATGAAATGCAGCCGGACGTGTATTACAAGGATGTGGCCCCGAACCTGAAGGCCGGCGCCGCCCTGGCGTTTGCCCACGGCTTCAACATCCATTACAACCAGATCGTTCCCGCCGACAACATCGACGTGATCATGGTCGCTCCCAAGGGCCCCGGCCACACCGTGCGTTCCGAGTACCTGAAGGGTGGCGGCGTGCCTTCCCTGATCGCCATTTACCAGGACAAGTCCGGCAAAGCCAAGGACGTGGCCCTGTCCTACGCGGCGGCCAACGGCGGTACCAAGGGTGGCGTCATCGAAACCAACTTCCGTGAAGAAACCGAAACCGACCTGTTCGGCGAGCAGGCCGTGTTGTGCGGCGGCGCCGTGGAACTGGTGAAGGCCGGCTTCGAAACCCTGACCGAAGCGGGTTACGCGCCGGAAATGGCCTACTTCGAGTGCCTGCACGAACTCAAGTTGATCGTGGACCTGATGTACGAAGGCGGCATCGCCAACATGAACTACTCCATCTCCAACAACGCGGAGTTTGGCGAGTACGTCACCGGCCCGGAAGTCATCAACGCCGAATCCCGCGCCGCCATGAAGAATGCGCTGACGCGCATCCAGAATGGTGACTACGCCAAGATGTTCATCCTGGAAGGCAAGACCAACTACCCGTCCATGACGGCCCGCCGTCGTCTGAACGCTGCTCACCCCATCGAGCAGGTCGGTGGTCAGCTGCGCTCCATGATGCCCTGGATCGCCAAAAATAAGCTGGTCGATCAGTCCAAGAACTAAGAGCAGTAAGGGGTGAGCGGTGAGGGGTGAGCGATATTTGCCCCGAACCGCTCACTTTTATCGCTTACCGCTCACTGCTTACCGCTTACTCAATGAACCCCTATCCCCACCCGATCATTGCCCGCGAGGGCTGGCCGTTCCTTTCGAGCGCCGTTGGCGCCTCGATTCTCATCACCTATGTGAATGGTTTCCTGTGGTCGCTGCCGTTCTGGATTGTCACGCTGTTCGTGCTGCAGTTCTTCCGCGATCCGGCCCGGCCTATTCCGGGAACCGGCAAGAGCGTGTTGTCGCCGGCAGACGGGCGCATTGTGGCCGTGGAAAAGGTGCGCGACCCCTGGCTGAACAGGGATGCCATCAAGGTCAGCGTGTTCATGAATGTCTTCAATGTGCATTCCAACCGCAGTCCGGTGGATGGAGAGGTGAAACAGCGTTGGTATAACCCGGGTCGTTTCATCAATGCGGACCTGGCCAAGGCTTCCACCGAGAACGAGCGCAACGCCCTGCATATCAAGGCCGCAGCCAACGGTGCCGACATCACCTGCGTGCAGGTGGCTGGCCTCATCGCCCGCCGTATCCTGTGCTATGTGGAAGCGGGCAAGGCCCTGACCCGTGGCGAACGCTATGGTTTCATCCGCTTCGGTTCCCGCGTGGATGTGTATGTGCCCCTGGACACGACTATCAAGGTCACCATCGGCGACAAGGTTTCCGCCTCAGCCACCATCCTGGCGGAACTGGCGTAACGCTATCGCTGGCCTTATCGGCTAGAATAGGCGGCTGCGTATCGGTACAGTCGGCGCAGCCGACTCACGACGCTCCCCTCGCCCTGCATGGGAAAGGGGCTGGGGGTGAGGGAAAACCGTCATGGCTTTCATGCTCCGGAGCACCTCCCAAAGCCATGACGGTTTGCCGCCTATTTTTATTCCAGCCCAAATATGCCGCCTTTCCCCCCGCGCAAGCCCCTCATGAATCCGGAACTGCGGCGGCGCGGCATTTATCTGCTGCCGAATTCCTTTACCACCGCGGCCCTGTTCGCCGGGTTCTACGCCATCGTGCAGGCCATGAACGGCGCTTTCGAGCAATCTGCGGTGGCCATTTTCATTGCCATGGTGCTGGACGGCCTGGATGGCCGGGTGGCGCGACTGACGAACACCCAGAGCGCCTTCGGCGCCGAGTACGATTCCCTTTCCGACATGGTGTCCTTCGGCGTGGCGCCGGCCCTGATCATCTATGAATGGGCCTTGAAGGGCATGGGCAAGCTGGGCTGGATCGCCGCATTCATCTACTGCGCCTGCGCCGCCCTGCGCCTGGCGCGCTTCAATACCAACATCGGCAGCGTGGACAAGCGTTTCTTCCAGGGCCTGCCAAGTCCGGCCGCCGCCGCCCTGGTGGCGGGCTTCGTGTGGGTGCTACTGGATATGGGCTATTCCGGTCCCCAGGTGCGCTGGTACGCCTGCGTGCTCACCATCTTTGCCGGCGTGACCATGGTCAGCAATATCCTCTATTGGAGCGGCAAGGCCATCAACCTGCGGCGCAGCGTGCCCTTCATGGTAGTGCCCGCCATCGGCCTGGTGTATGCCCTGGTGTCCTGGTATCCGCCCGGCGTGCTGTTCGCCCTGTTCCTGTGCTACGCCGCCTCCGGCTACGTGGTGGCGGCCTGGCGTATACTGCGCCGCCGTGGCGTCAGCCGTGCGCAGCCTCCCAAACCCTGATTTATGCCGCGCCGGTTTCCCCGATCCGGCGGCGCATGCACTCATCAAGACCGGCCCCTGCCGGCAATCTCCTGGAGACACAAATGGCTGATCAGTTGGTGATTTTTGATACCACCTTGCGTGACGGGGAACAGAGCCCCGGGGCTTCCATGACCCGGGACGAAAAGCTGCGTATCGCCCGCCAACTGGAGCGCATGCGCGTGAACGTCATCGAGGCGGGCTTTCCCGCCGCCTCCAATGGGGACTTCGAATCCGTGCGCGCCGTGGCGGAAGCCATCAAGGATTGCACCGTCTGCGGACTGGCCCGGGCCTCTGAAAACGACATCCGCCGAGCCGGCGAGGCCCTCAAGCCCGCGAAGCAAGGCCGCATCCACACCTTCATTGCCACCAGCCCCATCCACATGGAGAAGAAGCTCCGGATGAGTCCGGACCAGGTGGTGGAACAGGCCGTCAAGGCCATCCGCTGGGCCTCCGAGTACACCGACGACATCGAGTTTTCCGCCGAGGACGCGGGCCGCTCCGAAATCGATTTCCTCTGCCGCATTTTCGACGCGGTCATCAAGGCCGGCGCGACGACCCTCAACGTGCCGGACACCGTGGGCTACAACCTGCCCCAGCAGTTCGCCACCACCATGAAGAACCTGCGGGAGCGGGTGCCGAATGCCGACAAGGTGATCTGGTCCGTGCATTGCCACAACGACCTGGGTCTGGCCGTGGCCAATTCCCTCGCCGCAGTAAGCGAAGGCGCGCGCCAGGTGGAATGCACCATCAACGGTCTGGGGGAGCGGGCCGGCAACGCATCCCTGGAAGAAGTGGTCATGGCCGTGCGTACCCGCCAGGATCTGTTCACCTGCGATACCCGCATCGACACCACCCAGATCGTGCCCGCCAGCCGCCTGGTGGCGGGCATCACCGGCTTCGCCGTGCAGCCCAACAAGGCCATCGTCGGCGCCAATGCCTTCGCCCACGAGTCCGGTATTCACCAGGACGGCGTCCTGAAGCACCGGGAAACCTACGAAATCATGCGGGCGGAAGATGTGGGCTGGAACGCCAACAAGCTGGTACTGGGCAAGCATTCCGGCCGCAATGCCTTCAAGTCCCGCTTGGTGGAACTGGGTATCGAAGTGGAGTCCGAGCAGGCCTTGAACGACGCCTTCAAGCGTTTCAAGGAACTGGCGGACAAGAAACACGAAATTTTTGACGAGGATCTGCAGGCCATCACCTCGGAAGAGGGCATCACCCCAGCCCAGGAACACTTCAAGCTGGTGTCCACCCGTTTCCACACGGAAACCGGCGAATCGCCCCACGCTTCCATCACCCTGTCCGTCGGTGGCCGGGAAGTGAAGGCGGAAGCGGACGGCAGCGGCCCGGTGGATGCGGCCTTCAAGGCCATCGAGAGCGTGGCCCCTAGCGGCGCTTCCTTGCTGCTCTACTCGGTGAACAACATCACCACCGGTACCGATTCCCAGGGCGAAGTGACCGTACGCCTCTCCAAGCAGGGCCGCATTGTGAATGGCCAGGGTTCCGACACCGATATCATCGTCGCCTCCGCCAAGGCCTACATCAACGGCCTGAACAAGCTTCATTCCAAGCTGGAGCGGGTGAATCCCCAGGGCGACATCTGAAGTTCGGTATTTTTCAGGCAATAAAAACGCGGGCCGAGGCCCGCTTTTTTATTGGAGAGGGTTCAACCTAGAAAAAGCAGTTGTTAAACCGCAGAGGCGCAGAGGCGCAGAGGCGCTGAGAAAACCAGGGCTTACATAAATTTCGGCCTCACCCGTTGGGTGAACACCACTTTGAGCGTAACGCCTTGTTTTTCCTCTGCGCCTCCGCGCCTCTGCGGTTCAAACTGAGGTTTCCAGGTTCAAGGCTGTCGGCGTCGCGGTAGGCGATTGCCCTGGACTGCCAGGAAGTTGCCGCATATCCCGGCCGGATCTTGCGTATAATTCCGCCCGCCGCGCCCCTCCGGGGTGCGGCACTGTCGATCGAGGTGCCCGTGCGGCTTTACAGCCCGCGGGTTAAACGGGAAACAGGTGAAGGACGCGATTCGTCCCCATGCCTGTGCTGCCCCCGCAACGGTAAGCGAGTGTGGGTCCATCGTGCCGCGCCCCCCAAGGGCCGGCGACCACTGGGAATTTCCCGGGAAGGTGATGGATCAAAACTCGTGAGCCCGGATACCGGCCTCGCGACTCCGTACGGATTGCCGCGGGGATGCGGTTGGCCGGCGCATCGTCCCTTCGATCCGCTCCCTCGACTCCCCCCGCGCTCCGTTTTCGCCATCCGCCGGCTTGCGGGGACGCCTTGCCGGCATGAGGGAGTTTATCCATGTCTCATCGTTATACCTTGACGGCCCTGGCCGTCGCCAGCCTGTTCACCCATACAGCCCAAGCCGCGACAACGCCTGAAGAAGGCACCGTGGTAGTCACCGCCACCCGCCAGTTCCAGCGTGTCAATGAGTTGCTGGCCGATGTGAGCGTGATCGAGCGGGCGCAAATCGAGCAGGCGGGCCAGTCCACCTTGCTGGAACTGCTTTCGCAGCAGACGGGCCTGCAGATGTCCTCTGACGGTGGTCCTGGGGCTTCCGGCAGTATTTTCATGCGGGGAGCCAACGGCGGGCATACCCTGGTGCTGGTGGATGGCATTCGCGTCAATTCCGCGTCCAATGGCGCAGCCGCCTTTGAGGTGCTGCCCGTGTCCCAGATTGAGCGCATCGAAATCCTGCGGGGGCCGGCAGGGGCGCTTTATGGCTCGGATGCCATTGGCGGGGTGATCCAGATATTTACCCGCAAGGGTGAGGGTGCTCCACGTGTTGAGGCGTCCGCAGGCATTGGCAGCAATTTCACCAGTGAAGGAACTGCCGGTATAAGCGGTGCGTCCGGGGACTGGCATTACAGCCTGCGCGCCGGACGTTCCCATACTCGCGGCTTCGACGCGAACGGCAAGCCTGCTGACCGGGATGGCTTCGATCAGAATCACTTGAATGCAAGTACGTCCCTGAAGGTGGCCGGCGGTGGGGAAGTGGGGGGAACCTTCTCCTGGTCCGATGCCGTAAACAGGGTGGATATGGGCACCAACTTCGACAGCCATATCAACAAGAATTCCGAAATCCTCGGTGCCTACTGGCGGCAACCGATTACGGCGGAGTGGACCAGCTTGCTTCGGGTTGGCACTTCTCGGCAACGCATGGACACGGTGGATAGCCTGAATCCGCAGCTGCTGCGCACGCGCAACAATCAGTTCGTCTGGCAGAACGATATCAAGCTTCCGGTGGGCAAGGCCCTGGTGGCCTACGAGTATCTCAAGGAGGGCGTGGATAACATTCTTTCACCCCTGGTGATGGATAGCCGTCAGACCCGCTCCTTGCTGGCGGGCTGGACCGGCGGCTTCGGCAGTCACCGCTTTCAGATAAATGGGCGCCGGGATGACAACAGCCAGTATGGCGGCAGGAACACGGGGGCGGCTTCCTACGGTTATCTCCTGAATGATGCCTTGCGGGTATACGCCAGCGCGGGAACCGCATTCAAGGCACCCACCTTCAATGACCTTTATTACCCGTATTTCTGCGATCCCCTCTGGGGATGTTTCGGCGGCAACACCAACCTGCGGCCAGAGCGGGCGCGTAACCGGGAGGCGGGCTTTATCTGGGAAACGGGGCTGCAGCGCGCCAGTCTGGTTCATTTCGATAACCGGGTGTCAGATCTCATCGTATGGGGCAACCAGCCCTTCAATGTGGGCAACGCCAGCCTGAAGGGGACCACTGCCACCTATGACTTCACGCTGGGAGCCTGGGCCGCTGGCATCGCTTACACCCAGCAGCGGGCACGGGACGCAGATACGGGCCTGGCCCTGATACGTCGGGCGGATCGCCAACTGACGGGCCGTCTGTCCACCCAGGTTGGTGCCTGGCGCTTTGGTGGTGATCTGCTGATGGTCGGCGCCCGGGATGACACGGATTTCAATCTGGGTGCCCGGGTCCGCCTGGGGGCCTATGGTTTGCTCGGCGCCTTTGTTCAATATCAGTTCATGCCGGAGTGGAGCGTGGAAGTTCGCGGCAATAACCTTGGTGACAAGCAGTACACCAACGCGGTCGGCATCAACACCCCCGGGGCCAGCGTCTTCGCATCGCTGCGTTACGCGCCCAAGTAGCCGGGTACCATAGCGTCCCATGCCTTCTCGCCAACGCGCCTTCGTCTTCCTTCTGCTGCTCGCGCTGGCCGCGCTGGCGGCGGTGGGGGGCGCGCTGGCGGTGGGCAGCCTGGCGCTTTCGCCGGCCCAGTTGTTCGATGCGCTTACCGGCGGCGCCGACGGGGGACTGGCGGGGGAGGTGGTGTGGACCCTGCGTCTGCCTCGCGCCCTGGCCGGGCTGGCCTGTGGGGGCCTCTTGGCCCTGGCCGGCGCCCTGATGCAGGTGCTGTTGCGCAATCCCCTGGCGGACCCCTATGTCCTGGGCGTTTCGGGGGGGGCGGCGGTGGGGGCGCTGGGGGCCATGTTCTTCGGTCTGCCCCTGCTCTTCCTGCATGCCGGGGCCTTCGCCGGGGCGCTGGGGGCCATGTTGCTGGTGTTCGGCCTGGCCCATGGCGACGGCTCCTGGACCCAGACCCGCCTCCTGCTTACCGGGGTTATCGTGGCTTCCGGCTGCGGCGCCGTGGTTGCCTTACTCTTGGCCATGGCGCCGGAATCCGCCCTGCGCGGCATGCTCTTCTGGCTCATGGGGGATCTGTCCCAGGCCCCCGCTGCCGGACCGGCCCTGATTCTCCTGCTGCTGGCCTTCCTGGGGCTGATGCCTTTCGCCCGGGATCTGAACCTCCTGGCCCGGGGCGACCTGGCGGCCAAGAGCCTGGGCGTTCCGGTGGATCGCCTGCGCCTCGCCATCTACCTGCTGGCGTCACTGTTGACAGCCACCGCCGTGATGCTGGCGGGCAGCATCGGTTTCATTGGCCTGGTGGTGCCCCACCTGGTGCGCCTGGCGGTGGGTAACGACCAGCGCCTGTTGCTGCCGGCGTCCATGCTGGCCGGTGGTGCTCTGCTGGTGACGGCGGATACCCTGGCCCGCAGTCTCATTGCGCCCCAGCAATTGCCGGTGGGCGTGCTCACCGCCCTCCTCGGCGTGCCGGTCTTCCTCTATCTGCTGGCCCGCCAGTCGTCCGGGGGGCGGGAATGAACAGTTTTTTTGAAACGCCGAGGCGCCGAGGCACCGAGAAAACCTTGAGAGAGGTGGTCCGGCAGATTGACCGGACGCGTGGTTTACCTTTGCTTTTCCTCTGCGCCTCTGCGCCTCGGCGTTTGGTTTCGTTGTTGTGATGGCGAATCCTTTTCTTCTTACCCGCGTCCTGAATGTCGCCATTGCCGGCAAGGCGGTAGTGGACGGGCTGGAATTGTCCTTGTCCAGGGGCGAGACCCTGGCCATCCTGGGCAGGAATGGCACCGGCAAGACCACGCTCTTGCATACCCTGGCGGGCCTGCGGGCGCCGCTTTCCGGGACGGTGGAGCTGGACGGCAAGTCCTACGGGGAACGAGACCCGCGGGACGCGGCACGGTTGCGAGGCCTCCTGGCCCAAAGCCAGCTAGATGCCTTTCCTTCCACCGTGCTGCAGACCGCCCTGGTGGGCCGTCACCCGCACCTGGGCCGCTGGGCCTGGGAAGGGGAGGCGGATGCGGCCCTGGCGCGGGAAGCGCTGGCGGCGGTGGGGCTGGCCGACCTGGCGCAGCGGGAAGTGCATACCCTGTCCGGCGGTGAGCGCCAGCGCCTGGCCATCGCCACCCTGCTGACCCAGCAACCCTTGCTTTACCTGCTGGACGAGCCTACCACCCACCTGGACTTGAACCACCAGATCGCCATGCTGGACCTGGTGAGCCGCTATGCCAGCCAGTGCGGCGCTGCTTTTGTCATCGTGCTGCACGACGTGAATCTGGCCATGCGTTATTGCCGCCGTGCCCTGCTGCTCTTCGGCGAGGGGCGCTGGTGCGAAGGGCCGGTGGAAGAGGTGCTGACGGCCGAGAGCCTTTCCGAACTCTATGGCCATCCCCTGCGGCGCTTCGATATCGAGGGGCAGACGGTATTTTTGCCGGCATGAGATGATTTTTGTCGGAACAAGTTCCGACCTACATGTTGGTGCGCGGAATTTGTGGTGTAGGTCGGAACTTGTTCCGACAGCAGCCTAATTACAGGAGTCAACGGGATGAATGATCTGGATGCCTCCGGCCGCCACAAGGCGCGCATGGAAAAGAAGAAGGCCGTGGTGGACGCCCATATCGCGGCGGCCGACGTGGATCGGGGCGTGCTGGTGGTGAATACCGGCAACGGCAAGGGTAAGTCCAGTTCCGCCTTCGGCGTGGTGGCAAGGGCCATCGGTCATGGCCTCAAGGTTGGGGTGGTGCAATTCATCAAGGGCCGCTCCGACACCGGCGAGGAAGCCTTCTTCCGTCGCCAGCCGGAAGTGGCCTGGCATGTGGGCGGCGAAGGCTTTACCTGGGAAACCCAGGACCCACAGCGGGATGCGGCCGCCGCCCGGGAGGCCTGGGCCGTGGCCTGTCGTCATCTGGCGGACCCGGCGTTGGGCCTGGTGGTGCTGGACGAATTCACCTACGCCCTGAAATACGGCTGGATCGACATCGGGTCGGTGTTGGTAGCGATCAAAGCCCGCCCCTCCATGCAGCATGTCATCATCACCGGCCGTGGTGCGCCGCCGGAACTGGTGGCGGCCGCCGATACCGTTACCGACATGGGCCAGGTCAAGCACGCCTACGCCGCCGGGGTCCGTGCCCAGCCGGGGCTGGAATGGTAATTAGGTTTGAAACGCCGAGACGCCGAGACGCCGAGGAAATTTCTGGTAGCTCGGACTTCGGCCCATGGGTGGCGTGTGAGCGTTATTCGGCAGCGTTTCTTGACTGGCGAAGAGATCTTCTCGGCGCCTCGGCGCCTCGGCGTTTGGAAAATTATTTGATCATGGGAGAAGGCGGATGACTGCCGAAGCTCTTTGTCCCGCCCTGTTCGTCACCGCCCCGGCCTCGGGGCAGGGCAAGACCACCATCACGGCGGCCCTGGCGCGCTTGCATGCCCGCCGGGGCCGCAAGGTGCGGGTGTTCAAGTGCGGGCCGGATTTCCTCGATCCCATGATCCTGGAAGCCGCCAGCGGCGCCCCGGTGCATAACCTGGACCTGTGGATGACGGGGAGCGCCGACGCGGACGCCCGGCTCTACGCAGCCGCCCAGGAAGCGGATTTGATTCTGGTGGAAGGTGTCATGGGCCTCTTTGACGGTACACCCTCTGGCGCCGACGTGGCCCGCCGCTTTGGTCTGCCCCTCCTCACGGTCATCGACGGCAGCGCCATGGCCCAGACCTTTGGTGCCCTGGTGTATGGCCTGAGCCATTACCAGCCGGGCCTAGTCTGTGCCGCTGCCCTGGCGAACAAGGTAGGCTCCGAGGGGCATGCCGCCCTCTTGCAGACCAGCCTGCCCCCTGGCGTGGCCTGGTTCGGCCACTTGGCGCCGGACGCGGACGCGGCCCTGCCGGAACGCCACCTGGGTATCCTCCAGGCCGCCGAGATCGGCGACCTCATGCAGCGGCTCGACCGGCTGGTGGATGCCCTGGAGGTGTCTGCGGGGGCTGAACTGCCTCCCCCTGTGAGCTTCCCGGCGGCAATCCTTGCCGAGGTCCAGCCTCTGCTGACCGGCGTGAAAGTGGCCGTGGCCCGGGATGCCGCCTTTGCCTTCGCCTACCCGGGCAACCTGGAAACCCTGGGGCGGCTGGGGGCCGAAGTGCGCTTCTTCTCGCCCCTGATGGATGGCGCGCTGCCGGAGTGTGACGCGGCCTGGCTGCCCGGAGGCTACCCGGAACTCCACGCCGAACGCCTGGCGGCCAATGGATCGATGCTGGCCTCCCTGCGCGCCCATGTGGCAGCGGGCAAGCCCATGCTGGCGGAGTGCGGCGGCATGATGACCCTGTTCGAAACCCTGGTGGATCAGGACGGCGCGGCCCACGCCCTGGCCGGCATCCTGCCGGGCAGGGTGGTAATGCAAAAGCGCCTCGCCGCCCTGGGCCTGCAGCAGGCGGATCTGGGACAAGGCATGTTGCGGGGCCACACCTTCCACTACTCCCGGGCGGACACTCCCCGTCCCGCTCATGTCCGCGCCGTCACTTCGGATGGCCGGCCGGGGGAGGCGGTATGGTGTGAAAAACGCCTGACCGCCTCCTACGTGCATTTCTACTTTTCCTCCAACCCGGAAGGGGCCGCAGCCCTGTTCAAGCCATGAATCCCGTCCATGCCTACCCCCAGCCGGAAATCGACGCTGTCTATAAGGCCATAGCGGAGCGCCGCGACATGCGCCATTTCCGGCCTGATCCGGTGGCGCCAGAACTGCTGGAACGGCTCCTCAACGCCGCCCACCTGGCCCCCAGCGTGGGCTTCATGCAGCCCTGGCGTTTCATTCGCATTACCGACCCGGCCCTGCGGGAAGGCTTGGCGACCATCGTGGAGGCGGAGCGCCAGACCACGGCGGACGTGTTGGGCCAGCGGCGGGACGAATTCCTCAAACTCAAGGTGGAAGGCATCCGGGATTGCGGCGAAGTGCTGGTGGTGGCCCTCATGGACGGCCGGGAACGGCATGTCTTCGGCCGGCGCACCTTGCCGGAAATGGACGTGGCCTCCATGGCCTGCGCCATCCAGAACATGTGGCTGGCAGCAAGGGCCGAGGGCCTGGGCCTGGGCTGGGTGTCTCTCTTCGACCCGGAAGCCCTGGCCAAGCTGCTGGCCATGCCCGAGGGCGCCAAACCCCTGGCCATTTTGTGCCTGGGTCACGTGGATGCCTTTTACCCGGCCCCCATGCTCGAACTGGAAGGCTGGACCCGCCGCCGGCCCCTCTCGGAACTGGTGGCGGAGAACCAGTGGCCGGCAGACCCGGCCTGAACCCGTAGGTCGGGATTTATCCCGACATCACCGGGCGCCTCACGCCTTGATACAATGGCAAATATAGTGAATGTGATACACAACGTGTATCATGGGCGGCAGATTCAACCCCAGAGGTTTGCCATGTCGACACTGCACAACGCAGCCGCTTCCGCAGATTCCAATACTCACGCGGTCAACCTGCGTGTCCGTAACGACATCCGCAGCCTGATTGACCGCGCGGCCCACAGCCAGGGCAAGTCACGCTCGGAATTCATGATCGACGCAGCCCGCCGTGCCGCCGAGGAAGCCTTGCTGGACCAGACCCTGGTGCGGGTGGACGCCCAGGCCTACGCCCATTTTCTCGAGGTGCTCGACCAGCCGCCCGCCGGCCCGGGTTTTGAACGCCTGATGCAGGCCACCAAGCCTTGGGAAACCTGACTGCGCCCGCGCCTCTGGGCGCGGAACACCTGCTGGAAGGTTTCGATAGCGGGACGGCCAGCCTGGATGACTGGCTGAGGCGCCGTGCCCGCGGTAATCAGCTTAGCCGGGCATCCAGTACCTACGTGGTGGCCGAAGCCGCTAAGGTGGTGGGCTATTATTGCCTGGCCTCGGGCGCCCTGGCGCTGAACGAGGCCCCGGGCGCCATCAAGCGCAACATGCCGGACCCCATCCCCATGGCCATCCTGGGCCGCTTGGCGGTGGATCGTTCCTGGCAAGGCCGGGGCCTGGGCGCCGCCCTGTTGCGGGATGCATTCGAGCGCACCCGGGCCGCCGGCGCCATCATCGGCATTCGCGGCCTGCTGGTGCACGCCCTGTCGCTTGAGGCCCGGGCGTTTTACGAATATCACGGCTTTGTGTCGTCACCTTCGAGGCCCATGACGCTGATGATGTCGCTGGGGGAAGTACAGTTCCGCGATGAAGGGCTTGCGTAGCCCTGGATTTCCTGAGATCTGCGCATGGGCATTGAGTCGGCACCGGGGCGGGAAGTTGAACCCTGACACGCAGGTTGATACGGTGTGTATCGCCGGCCCCGGCACTCAATCCTGAGAACTGGCCCCGCCTGCCTCGACAAACCAGGGCAGGCGTGAGGCCTTGAGGTCGAAGGTTGCCGTCGTACGGCAGCCGAGTCGCTGATTCCGGGCACCGATCAGGCTGTCCGAGAATCCGGCGGATGCGTCTTTCCAGACGAAAATGGCTTGCTCGACCGCCGCCTCGTCTTCCAACTCCACATCCATGGCGTCCAGCAAGCCGGAAATCACGGCCAGGATCCGATGTTTTGAAAAGCCATAGCGGCTACGCAACACCCATTCCGTTTCCTGTAGTACCAGCAGGCTCACGAAAATGCGGCGGCCTGCCCGTACTTCGCCGGCAATGATGCTGCGCGCGATCTCGAACTGCCGGGCGTCATCCCGCACGAGGAAGCGTATAAGGACGTTGGTGTCGATCCCGAGCATTAGAGCGACAACCGCTCGATGGGAAGCGCCTCCTGGCCTTCCTGGTACAACATCCCCGCCAGGTCTTCCACGCGCCTGGTCTTGACCCGCATTACCACGGTGCCGTCCGGCATGAGTGTAAAGCCCATGCGATCCCCCGTTTTCATGCCCAGACTGTCGCGGATTTCCTTGGGAATGGTCGTTTGTCCCTTGCTGGTCAGGGTGGCTTCCGTCGTCATGCTTGACTCCTTGTGAAATTCCTTACTGTGGTGATTATTGTAAGGGATTTGTGAAAAAGCAAACCTGTCTTGCCGCGATTGGACTAGCTCTGTTTTTCCGCCCACTGCCGCATGATCCCCGCCAACTCCGGCAGCCCTTCGCTGATGGCCACCGGGCCGGGGGTGAGGATCACGGCGGACTTCATTTCGACCAGATCGCCATGCTTCACGGCGGGAATGGCGTCCCAGCCGGGGCGGGCGGCTACAGCAGCGGGCTGGAATTTGCGGCCGCACCAGGAGCCGATGATGATGTCCGGCGCGCGGCGCACCACTTCCAACGGCTCGGTAATGAAGCGCCCGGCGGCGTTGTGGGCCAGGGACAGTTCCGGGAAAATGTCGTCGCCACCGGCCATCTCGATCAATTCCGAGGCCCAGCGGATGCCGCTGATCAAAGGCTCATTCCACTCCTCGAAATACACCCGGGGCCGGCGCGGCAGGGTGGCGGCCTGGGCCTTGACCGCGTCCAGCGTGGCCTGGAGTTCATTGATGAGGGCGGTGGCCTTGTCGCCGGCATCCACCAGGGCACCCAGCACCCGGATCATGTCCAGGATGCCGGCCACGCTGCGCTGGTTGAAGACATGCACCGGCAGGCCGTGCTTGATCAGGTCCCGCACCATGTCGGCCTGCATGTCCGAAAACGCCAGCACCAGGTCGGGATTCACCGCCAGGATGCGGTCGATCCGGGCCGTGGAGAAGCCGCTGATCTTGGGTTTTTCCTTCCTGGCCCGGGGCGGGCGCACGGTAAAACCGGAGATGCCGGCGATGCGCCTCTCCTCCCCCAGCAGGTAGAGCACTTCCACCGTTTCGGTGGACAGGCAGGCGATGCGTTGCGGCCCGATCATTTCGGCCTCCGGCTTCTGGCGGTTTCCAGGTGGGCGCACAGGCGCTCGGCGCCATCCAGGAGGCGCGGGGTATGGCGCTGCAGGAGTTCCGGCGGCACGAAGAACAGGTTGTCCCGGGCGGTGGCGGTAAGCTGCTTCCAGCGTTTCCAGCTGCCCAGCCACTCGGGTCGGGCTTCCCCCATGCCGCTGGCGAGAATGGCTTCCGGGTTGGCGGCCAGCACCGATTCCTCCGTCACCGCCGGGGCCAACTGGCCCAGCCCGGCGAAGACATTCTCCCCACCGCAGAGCTTGATGACGTCGCTGATGATGTGCTGGCCATTCACCGTCATGAGGGGCTGGTTCCACACCTGGTAGAAGGTGCGCACCGTCGGCTTGCTGCTGAAGCGGGCCGAGAGGGCGGCATGGCGGCTGCGGAACACCTGGGCAGCCTGACGCGCCACAGCGTCCGTGCCGGCCAAAGCCCCGAGGCGCTCGATTTCGCTGGCCACGTCGTCGATATGGTTCGGCTGGCTCACATAGACGGGGATGCCCAGGGCCTTGAGCTTCGTCAGGTGGGCCGGCACGTTGCCGCTATACCAGGCCACCACCAAATCAGGCTTTTGCGCCAGGACGGCTTCCAGGTCCACCCGGTCGTAGCTGCCGACCCGGGGCAGTTTCCTGGCTGCTTCCGGCCAGTCGCTGTAACTCACTGCCCCCACCAGCTTGCTGGCGGCCCCGGCGGCGTAGAGATTCTCCGTCAGGTGAGGGGCCAGGGAAACGATGCGCCGGGGCGCCACCGTGAAGTGCAGGGTCTGGCCCGTGTCATCCTTCACGGTGATGTCGGCCCGGGCGGCTGTCGCCAGGAGCAGCAGGGCAGGGAGCAAGCATCTGTGCATAGTAGAATCCGGCCCTCGAAAACCCCGGATTCTACTATGCGCAGCGACACCCTCATGGTGCAGGGCACCACTTCCGACGCGGGGAAAACCACCCTGGTGGCAGGCCTGTGCCGGGTGCTGAAGCGCCGGGGGGTCTCGGTGGCGCCCTTCAAGCCCCAGAACATGGCCCTGAACAGCGCTGTCACGGTGGATGGCGGCGAAATCGGCCGGGCCCAGGCCCTGCAGGCCCAGGCGGCGGGGGTGCTCCCCCATTCCGACTTCAACCCGGTGCTCCTGAAGCCTTCCAGCGACATCGGCGCCCAGATCATCATCCACGGCAAGGTGCGCTCCGACATGGATGCCCGCGCCTATCACGAGTACAAGCCCAAGGCCATGGCTGCCGTGCTGGAGTCCTTCGGGCGGCTCACGGCCCAATACCAATCGGTGGTGGTGGAGGGGGCCGGCAGCCCGGCGGAAATCAACCTGCGGGACCGGGACATCGCCAACATGGGCTTTGCCGAGGCCGTGGATTGCCCGGTGGTCCTCATCGCCGACATCGACCGGGGCGGTGTGTTTGCCCACCTCGTCGGCACACTGGAATTGCTTTCACCCACGGAACAGGCCCGCGTGGTGGGCTTTGTCATCAATCGCTTTCGCGGCGATATCGGCCTTCTTGAGCCGGGCTTGCGCTGGCTGGAGGAACGCACCGGCAAGCCGGTGCTGGGGGTGCTGCCCTACCTGATTGGTCTGCACCTGGATGCGGAAGACGCTCTGCCGAGGGAGGCCTCCGGCGGGGCGGATGCGAAACTGACGGTGGTGGCGCCGGCTTTTCCGCGCATTTCCAACGCCACGGACTGTGATCCCCTGCGCCTGCACCCGGAAGTGTCCTTCCGCTTCGTTGGCCCGGGAGAGGCACCGCCGCCGGCGGACCTGATCATCCTGCCGGGCAGCAAGGCGGTGCAGATGGACCTGCAGTGGCTCAAGGCGTCCGGCTGGGAGACCGCCATCAAAAAACACCTGCGCTACGGCGGCAAGCTCATCGCCATCTGCGGCGGCCTGCAGATGCTGGGTACGGCGCTGCATGACCCGCTGGGTCTGGAAGGGGCGCCGGGCAGCAAGCCTGGCCTGGGCCTGCTGGATTTCGAGACCACCCTGGAGGCGCACAAGCGCCTGGAAAATGTTACCGGCACGCTGTGCCTGCCGGGCGAGCCAGCCCTCAGGGGCTACGAGATCCACATGGGCGTCAGCCGTGGCGCGGCCCTGGAAAACCCGGCGGCGATGCTGGATGGCCGGCCGGATGGCGCCATCAGCCGTGATGGCCAGATCCTCGCCACCTACGCCCACGGCCTCTTCGATCAGCCGGGGGCCCTGTCCGCCCTGCTGGCATGGGCCGGCCTGGAAAAGCCCCAGACCGTGGACCTGAATGCCGTTCGCGAAGCCGCCATCGACCGCCTGGCGGACAGCCTGGAAGCGAACCTGGACTGGGAAAAGTTGGATCGCTGGCTGCCGGGCGGCGGGAAATAAACCTTCACCGCAAAAACGCGAAGCTTGTAGGGTGGTAAAAGCGTAGTGTTCCCACGCTTTGCCACCACCGTGGGCAGATAAAGCCTGCCTACCCTACCAATGCGATTTTCGGCAATGGATATGCCGTAGCCGCTTGTCAGGGACAGGGTGTCGGGTGTGGCGCCCTTGATAGCTCTATGACTTCCGTATTGCCATATTGCATGCCGGGGCATGTCACGGTATAAGCGACGGGGCCTTGAGCGGCTTCATGGCGCGGCCGCTTGGGCGGAGGGGCCGGAGCAGGGGAAGGTGGGCGATGGGCCATGCGGCCATCCGGATGAGAGGGGCCAGGCGACGGCTTACAGCCAGATTCTGCCTGTCGCGAGCGGCGGTTTTACGGAAGGCAATTTGGTAATCGGAATTTCAGCAACCGGCCAGAAACAGACGGAGGCGCAACGTTCCGCTTAGCGGACCTTCGAGCTGGCGGCCTATCCAGTCCGTCATATTTACTCTCACGCCAGTCGCCTGCATGATACGATGCTAAATGGATGTGTTTCGATAAGTTTTGTACCGACATGGGGCTGGCAATAATCGACAGCAACCTCAGTCCGTTGAAAGTTGAAATAGAACATTGATGAAGACAATCCTTGAAGTCATCCGATGGTTATGGGTTGTGTTGTTCTTCTCTTTCGGGAACGCATCGGCTCAGGCTCCCGTAATTTGGACAGTTGCCGGGGGAGGCGCCGGAGATGGCGGATCTGCCCTGGTCGCGAATCTCGGCACTCCTGAGGGCGTTGTGAAAGACGGTATCGGAAACCTCTATATCTCTGATACTGGCAATCATCGGGTTCGCAAGGTGGCGACAGACGGTCGCATTAGCACTATTGCCGGCGTCGGTAGCTGGGGGTTTTCCGGCGATGCAGGCAGGGCCGTGGACGCCGCTTTGTCCGGGCCCACGGGGCTGACGCTCGACGGCGCCGGCAACCTTTACGTTGCCGACACGGGGAATAGTCGAATCCGGAAGATCGCTACCGATGGAATCATCAGTACCGTGGCGGGAAACGGCCAATACGCTTTCTCCGGGGACGGCGGACTTGCCAATTCAGCAAGTCTGCGAGGCCCCGTCGGCATAGCGCTCGATCATGCTGGCAATCTGTATGTGGCGGACACGGGGAATAACCGTATTCGTAAGGTCTCCGTGGATGGCACCATCAGCACCGTGGTCGGCACAGGCGCGCGCATGTATTCCGGCGATGGCGGTTTGGCGACGGCGGCCAGCCTAGCCAATCCGCAAGGAGTTGCGATCGACGATGCGGGCAATCTGTACCTTAGCGATACCGGCAACGATCGCGTCCGCAAGGTAACATCCAATGGAATTATTGGAACGGTAGCCGGCCGTGGGGCCGTGCCTAACCCGGGTGCAATCGTGCTGACCTCCTACAGTTCGCCGGGATATGGATATTCAGGAGACGGCGGACCGGCCGCATATGCGCTTCTTTATTCCCCACGAGGTCTCTCGGTTGATAGCGCCGGCAACCTTTACATTGCGGACGCTGGAAATGGCCGAATACGAAGGATAGGAGCGGACAGCGTCATACGCACTATCGCCGGAAGCTATTCAACTGGCTATTCCGGCGATGGCGGCATGGCGACATCGGCAGGACTGCAGTTACCCTCGGTGATAACGACCGATGCCGCCGGCAACCTGTACATAGCAGACAGCGGGAACGGGCGCATTCGTCTTGTGATGCTGGATGGGACGATCACTACCGTGGCGGGAAATGGTTGGACGACCTATGTGGGAGATAACGGTGCAGCCACTCTTGCGGGGGTACTTCAACCGCGCGGATTGGCGTTTGACGCAGTCGGCAATCTTTACTTCGCCGACGCCGGAGACAATCGTATACGCAAGGTGGCATTGAACGGGACCATCACTACGCTCGCAGGTAATGGTATGGCGGCCTATTCAGGCGATGGGGGGCCGGCAGTAGACGCGAGCCTCAATCATCCGCTTGGCGTGGCATTAGACGCTGTTGGCAATCTCTATATTGCGGATACGGACAACAGGCGTGTACGCAAAGTCGCCAAGGATGGCACCATTAGTACTGTAGTCGGGACTGGTGTTTATGGTGACGGCTATGTCGAGGGCGGCACCGCGACAAGCGTAGATATCGGCACACCACTCACAATAGGGCTCGATTGCTCCGGCAACCTCTATGTTGTCGTCTGGGCACGCTTACTCAAGGTGACTGTCGGCGGAACCATCTTTACTGTGGCGGGCAATGGAATTGCACATAGTTCCGATAGCAATGTCGCAGCCGAAGCCGGTTTGGTCGATGTTGTCGCCATCGCTATCGACCGCACTGACAATTTGTATCTCGTTGACGAGGCATCCAATATCGTCCGTAAGATCACGCCCGATGGGTTGATCAGCACCGTGGCAGGGAACGGTTCATTCGGCGATTCCGGTGACGGTGGCGCTGCAATTGCAGCCAGCCTTGCCAATCCGCGTGGGGTGGCGATAGACAGTGCCGGCAATCTCTATATTGCCGACTCGAATAACAGCCGAATCCGCAAAGTCGCTGCTGACGGGATCATCAGCACCGTGGCAGGTAGCGGATCGCCCGGAATGTCTGGCGATGGTGGCCCGGCGACGGCAGCTAACCTCCGGTCTCCCAGCGGCATGGCCGCCAGCCCCGTGGGAGACATTTACTTTTCCGACTCGGATCGAGTTCGCAAATTTGGCGATCCGCCCGCAAGAACCATCGACCTGGTCGCCGGATGGAATCTCGTCGGCAATAGCATGAATGTGCCGCTGGATGCCGCGATGGCGTTGGCCGATTCAACGAACATCGTCACAGTCTGGAAGTGGGTCCCGGCAACAAGCAAATGGGCCTTTTATGCTCCAGACCTCGGAAGTCAGGAACTCAGCGACTATGCTGTTAGCAAAGGCTATGACGTCCTCACGGTGATTAATGGTGGCGAAGGTTTTTGGGTTAATGCCAAACAGCCCTTCAGTTTGGCATTAACGGCCGGCAATGCGGTACCGGTGGCGGCGCTTCAACCAGCAAGTCTTCCGGGATGGGCTCTGAAATCGATCGGAGAGAGGGCGACCCCAAGCCAAGTCAACGCTGCATTTAGCCTTTTGCAACCCGCCGAAACGGTTGCTCCTATCATTAGCCTTTGGACGTGGGACAGCACGCAGTCGAAATGGTACTTCTATGCACCCAACTTGGCGGCCAATCGGACATTGGCGGATTACATAGCTAATAGGGGCTACCTCGACTTCGTTGTCGCAAACAAGATACTGGGGCCAGGTGTAGGGTTCTGGATAAATCGACCGTAGGCTGGCAATAGCGGGGATAGTCGATCGCGGCGAAGGTCTTCTTTCATTTCACACCAGCGTCGGCTCAAGGTTGAAATCGGCATGTCACGAATGGCCGGTTCAGGGTAGCCATTTTCCAAGGGCGAATGGCCGCAGCGGGCACTAAGCGGTCATAGCCCCGTCGCCTTGCCGTGCGGCGGTTCCGGGGCACCAGGGGTTTTGTAGGCGCGAACTTCGTCGCGATGGATTTCTCTTGAATTCCTTCGCGGCCCTTTGCGTCTTCGCGCCTTTGCGGTGAGGTTTTTGCCTTACTTGCCTTACTTCATTTCCAGCGGACAGCCTGCAACGACGAGGGTGACGCGTTCGCAGGCGCTGGCGATACGCTGATTGAGGCGGCCGGCTTCGTCCATCCAGAAACGGGTGAGGGCGCCCATGGGTACGATGCCCCAGCCTACTTCGTTGCTGACCAGCAGGATGCGGCCGGGGAGCGTCGGCAGGACCTCGAGGAGGGCGGCGGTTTCGGTCTGCACCAGCTGGAAATCCTCGCTTTCCATCGCTTCGCCAGCTTCCAGGCGGCGGCAGGCTGGATCGGCGAAGAGCAGGTTGGACAGCCACAGGGTCAGGCAATCCACCAGCAGGCAACGCTCCGCTGCCGCCTCCCGGGTCAGGGCCTGGGCTAGTGCTCGGTGTTCTTCCACGAAGCCCCAGTCCGCCGGTCGCCGCTCCTGGTGACGCCGGATGCGCCGGGCCATTTCCGCGTCTCCCGCTGCCGCCGTGGCCAAATAGGTGACAGCGAGCCGAGATTCCCGTGCCCGCTGTTCCGCCAATGCGCTCTTTCCCGAGCGCGCTCCACCGATGATGAGTTCCGCTGCCATGGGACGGGAGGGTATCACAGTGATAAGATCCCGGCCTTTTCCACCCTATTCTGCGCCGGAGTTTTTTGTCGCCATGAACCTGACTGTTTCCGATGCCAAGCTGGCCGCCGCCCTGCAGCACAAGATTGATGCCAAGACCAAGCCCCTGGGCGCCCTCGGACGGCTGGAACGCCTGGCGCTACAGATCGGCCTGTTGCAGAACACCCTCAGCCCGGAACTGAAAAACCCCCATGTGCTCGTCTGCGCAGGCGACCACGGCGCCCTGAGGGATCCGGCGGGTAGGGATCTTTCCGCCTATCCCCAGGATGTGACCTGGCAGATGGTGGAGAACTTCCTGGCCGGCGGCGCCGCCATCAACGTGCTGGCCCGCCAGGCCGGCATGGGGCTGGTGGTGGCGGATGCCGGGGTGAATCACGATTTCGGCGTGCGGCCTGGCCTGGTGAATGCCAAGGTCGGCTACGGCACCCGGAGCTACTTGTCCGGCGCCGCCATGACGGCGGAAGAGCGGGATCTCGCCATGGCTCGGGGCGCGGTGGTGGTGGGCGACCTGGCGGCAAGCGGCTGCAATGTGCTGGGCTTTGGCGAGATGGGCATCGGCAACACGGCCTCCGCCAGCCTCATCACCCACTTGCTGGCAGGCGCGCCCCTGGAGGACTGCGTGGGCCGTGGCACCGGCCTGGACGACATGGGGCTGGCGAAGAAGCGCGGCATCCTCTCCGGCATCGCCGTGCGCCACCGGGGTACCCACTCGCCCCTGGACATCCTGGCCCTCTACGGCGGCTTCGAAATCGCCATGCTGACGGGCGCCATGCTGGAGGCGGGGCGCCGGGGCATGCTGCTCTTGATCGACGGTTTCATTGTCACCTCGGCCCTGCTGGTGGCGGCCAAGGTGCAGCCGGGCATCCTGGCGGCCTGCGTGTTCTCCCATCGCTCCCAGGAGCGGGGCCATGCCGTTCAGCTGGACTACCTGGGTGTGGAAGCCTTGCTGGAACTGGACCTGCGCCTGGGCGAAGGCACCGGCACGGCCCTGGCCTACAGCCTGGTGCAGGCCTCGGTGGCCTTCCTCAACGAAATGGCCAGCTTCGAGTCGGCCGGCGTGAGCGGGAAAAGTTGAAAATTTTATTTGAAACGCAGAGGCGCAGAGGCGCAGAGGAAAACCTTTCTTTTGAGACACCTATCTCCAGTCTGGAAAATAGGGCGTGTCTTGATTTTTGGTGTTCTCGGCGTCTCGGCGCCTCGGCGTTTAGCTTGCTTTTTGTCGGCTGATGATCCGCCACGAACTCGAACTCTTCTTCAACGCCTTGCGTTTTTTTACCCGGGTGCCGGTGCCGGCCTGGGTGGGGCATTCCACGGAACTGCTGAACCATGCCGCCCGCTACTTTCCAGCGGTGGGCTGGCTGGTGGGCGGCGTGGGGGCGGCGGTGTTTTGGGGGCTTGGCTATGTGCTGCCGGCGTCCCTGGCCCTGTTGCTGTCCATGGCCGCCACGGTGTGGATGACCGGCGCCTTCCACGAAGATGGTTTTGCCGATTCCTGCGATGGTTTCGGCGGCGGCTGGGACAAGTCCCGGGTGCTGTCCATCATGAAGGACTCCCGCATCGGCAGCTACGGCACTCTCGGCATGGTCTTGATGCTGGCCACCAAGTTTGCCGCGCTCTTTGAAATGGAGGATGGGGCGGTGGTGCTGGCTCTCTTGGTGGCTCATCCACTCTCGCGCCTGGCTGCCACCATCCTCATCCGGGCTCTGGACTACGTGCGGGATGACGACAGTTCCAAGTCCAAACCCCTGGCCCACAAACTGTCGAATGTCGGCTTGATCTGGGCCGGCCTTCTGGGCCTTTCTCCGCTGCTGTTGCTGGACGGGATGGAGGCCCTGGCGGTACTCGTCCTGGTGGCCTTCGTCACCTGGCGGGCCGCCGCCTATTTTCTGTGGCGCATCGGTGGCTATACGGGAGACTGCCTTGGTGCCGTCCAGCAAGTCACCGAAGTGGCTGTCTATCTCGGATTACATGTCGCATGGACCTATACCTGATTCGCCACCCAAAAGTGGCTGTGGCGCCCGGCATCTGCTACGGCGCCAGTAACGTGGGCCTGGCGGAGGATGCGGCTGACGTCGCGGCCCGCCTCAAGCTTCTTTTGCCGCCTGCTTGCAGCGTGGTTTCCAGCCCCCTGGGGCGTTGCCGTGCCCTGGCGGACTTGCTGTCCCCCTCGGTCGCCGTGGAACCGGCGCTGGCTGAAATGGATTTCGGCGAGTGGGAGATGAAGGATTTTGACGACATCGACCCGGACCTGATCGATGCCTGGGCTTTGGATCCCTACGGTTTCACGCCGCCGGGCGGCGAGTCGGCCCGGGACATGGCCGCCCGGGCCCAGGCGGCCTTCCAGGACATTCGCAGCGTGGCGGGGGCCGGACCCTTGGTCATCGTGGCCCACGGCGGGCCGCTGCGGGCCATCGCCGGTCCCCTTCTGGGCCTGCCCATGGAGAACTGGCTGTCCCTGGAGTTTGCCTGCGGCCAAGCCAGCCTCTTTGACCTCCAGGAAAACCGTACGCTCCTGAAGTGGTTCAATCGATAAAACAGACGTAGGTCGGGTTTTAACCCGACAATTCATCGTGGGGCCGGATTCATCCGGCCATGTCGGGCTGAAGCCCAAGCTACAAATTCTGATTTGCCTAGCCCCTGCCTTTCCGGATGACCATGCAACACATACCCGAAACACGCACCGCCACCAGTCTCGAAATCTACAAGCGGCTGCTCACCTACGTGCGCCCCCACTGGCGGATCTTTGCCGTGGCCATTCTGGGCATGGTGCTGACGGCGGCCATGGAGCCCATCTTTCCGGCTATTCTCAAGCGCCTCATGGACAACGGTTTCGTGGCCCGGGATCCGGCGGAACTGGTGACCGTGCCCCTGATCATGGTGGGGGTCTTCCTGGCCAAGGGCTGTTTCACCTTCCTTACCGCCTTCGCCCTGGCCCACATCACGGGAAATATCGTGATGGATCTGCGCCAGCAGATGTTCGGGCGCCTGCTGTCCCTGCCCACCACGTATTTCGACAACGAGACCACCGGTGCCCTGATTTCGAAGGTGACTTACAACGTGGGCGACGTGACCACTGCCGCCACCAACGTGCTCACCACGGCGGTGCGGGACAGCCTGACGGTGCTGGGCCTGCTGGCTTACCTGATGTGGATGAACTGGAAGCTGGCCCTGTTTGCCTTGATCATCGGGCCGGTGATCATCGGCGTGGTGCGTACCTTCAGCAAGCGCCTGCGGGCCGCCAGTCGCCGCGCCCACAAGGCCATGGGGGTGATTACGCACATCCTGGAAGAGAGCGTGGGCGCTCACAAGGTAGTGAAGATTTTTGGCGGCCAAGCCTATGAATCCCGGCGTTTCGCCAACGTGGCCAGCGAACTGCGCCGGGCCTACATGCGGGAACAGACGGCCTCAGCCGCCACCGTACCCCTCACCAACACCGCCATCGCCTTGGTCATGGCCGGCATCATCTACTTCGCCATGAACCAGGCGGGGTCGGACAAAACCACGGTGGGCGGCTTCATGGCCTTCGTGACCGCCCTGCTCATGCTGCAGGTGCCAGTGAAGCGCCTGACGGAAATGAGCGCGCCCCTGCAGCGGGGGCTGGCGGCGGCGGAAAGCATCTTCGCGCTGCTGGACGAGCAGCCTGAAGCGGACCGGGGCGAATTACGGATTCCCCGCGCTCGGGGGGAATTGCGCTTCGAGCGGGTCGGCTTTTCCTACGACGGGGCGCCCCGGCCAGCCCTGACGGATATTTCCCTCTCCGTGGGCGAGGGCCAGACCGTGGCGCTGGTGGGGGCTTCCGGTAGCGGCAAGACCAGCTTGATCGGTCTCATTCCCCGTTTTTACACCCTGAGCCAGGGCCGCATCCTGCTGGATGGCGTGGATGTGCAGGAGCTGCGTCTGGACAGCCTCAGGGCCAACATCGCCCTGGTGAGCCAGGATGTGGTCTTGTTCAATGACACGGTGGCGGCCAACATCGCCTATGGCACGGCGGCGGGAGCGGATGAGGAGGCCATCATGGCGGCCGCCAAGGCGGCGAATGCCTGGGAGTTCATCCAGCAGATGCCCCTTGGTCTGCAGACCGAAGTCGGGGAAAACGGCGTGAAACTCTCCGGCGGCCAGCGTCAGCGCCTGGCCATCGCCCGGGCCTTTCTGAAAAATGCCCCCATCCTGATCCTTGACGAGGCCACCTCCGCCCTCGACTCCCAGTCGGAGCGCCTGATTCAAGGTGCCCTGGAAACCCTCATGCTGGGCCGCACGACCCTGGTCATTGCCCACCGCCTTTCCACCATTGAGCACGCGGACCGCATCGTCGTGCTCGATCAGGGCCGCATCATGGAGGAGGGCGACCATGCCACACTGTTGGCCCGGAATGGCATTTATGCCCGCCTCTATCATCTGCAGTTCGAGGCGCCGGTCTCGTAGGTCGGGATTTATCCCGACAAATCAAGCTCGCCATCCCTGCGGGCTTGAGGTCAGCCCCACGGCTTCCATTGACCCTTACCCTCCCTGCCGCTAAAATGCGCAGGTTTATTTCCCGACTGGGGTATGGTCATGCGCCGCAAGTTTGTAGCTGGTAACTGGAAGATGCACGGTTCCCTCGCCTCCAATGAGGCTCTGCTCGACGCCATTGTGGCCGGGCTGGAGGGCGTTTCCTCTGTGGACGCAGCAGTTTGCGTACCCTTTCCCTACCTGGGGCAGGCGCAGCAAAAGCTTGCCGGCAGCAAACTGGCCTGGGGCTCCCAGACCGTCAGCGAGCATGACAAAGGCGCTTTTACCGGCGAGGTGTCATCCAGCATGCTGAAGGAATTCGGTGTGAGCTATGTCATCGTCGGCCATTCCGAGCGCCGCGCCCTGTACGGTGAGAGCAGCCAGACTGTGGCGGCCAAGTTCATGGCGGCACTCAATGCGGGTCTGACCCCCATTCTCTGTGTTGGCGAAACCCTGGCAGAACGGGAAGCCGGCGTTACCGGCAATGTGGTCACGGAGCAACTGGATGCGGTCATTGCTGCAGCCGGTGTTGGCGCCCTGGCGAAGGCCATCGTTGCCTACGAGCCGGTGTGGGCCATTGGCACGGGCCTCACGGCCACGCCCGAGCAGGCCCAGGAAGTGCATGCGCTGATTCGCGCCCGCGTGGCCGCAGGTGATGCGACGGTGGCTGCAGGTCTGCAGATTCTTTACGGCGGCAGCGTCAAGCCGGGCAATGCGGCGGAAATTTTCGCCAAGCCGGATATCGACGGTGGTCTCATTGGCGGCGCAGCCCTGGTGGCGGCGGACTTCCTCGGCATTATTCGCGCCGGCGCTTAAAGCAGCTTATTTACGCCGGCCTCGGGCCGGCATTCTTGGATTGGGGTTTTACATGCAAGGTTTTCTGTTTCCTCTGGTGCTGTCCATCCACGTTCTGGTGGGGCTGTCCATCATCGGCCTGGTGCTGATGCAGCACGGCAAGGGGGCTGACATGGGCGCGGCCTTCGGCAGCGGATCCTCCGGCAGCCTATTCGGCGCCTCTGGATCGGCCAACTTCCTGTCCCGTACCACCGGTGTTCTGGCAGCAGTGTTTTTCACCACCAGCCTGACCTTGGCGTACATGGCGAACTCCAGGCCCAAGTCTGCTGGTAGCGTCATGGATGCGGTCAAGACCGCTCCGGCAACCGATGCTGCCGCCAAGCCGGAGGTGCCGGCTATGCCTCCGTCCAAGGCGGGTGACATTCCCAAATAAGCAATTTTTAGGGTTCCATAAAGAGGACCGCCCGGGTATAATTCGGGCTCTTCAGCAGTACAAAGCCGATGTGGTGAAATTGGTAGACACGCTATCTTGAGGGGGTAGTGGCGAAAGCCGTAGCAGTTCGAGTCTGCTCATCGGCACCATATACAGGACCGGCCCATGCAGGGCCGGTTTTTGCGACGTAAGTTCAATTGCGGGTTGCAAACATGCTGGAACAGTACTTCCCCATTCTGATGTTCGTCCTGGTAGGTGTGGGCTTTGGTTTCGTGCCCATGATCGCAGGGTTCCTGATTGGTCCGAATAAGCCTGATGCGGAGAAACTCTCTCCGTACGAGTGTGGCTTTGAGGCCTTTGAGGATGCGCGCATGAAGTTCGATGTGCGCTATTACCTGATCGCCATTATTTTCATTTTGTTCGACCTGGAAATCGCCTTTCTCTTTCCTTGGGCGACGGTGATTGGCGAATTCGCTGGCAACGAGTCGATTCGATTCTTTGGTTTCATCGAAATGCTGGTATTTCTCGCCATTCTGGTGCTCGGTTATGTCTGGGTCTGGAAAAAGGGCGCACTGGAATGGGAGTGAAGCGTGAGCATTGAAGGTGTTCTCCAGGAAGGTTTTGTTACCACATCCCTGGACAAGATAATCAACTGGAGCCGTACCGGTTCCCTGTGGCCCATGACCTTTGGTTTGGCCTGCTGCGCGGTGGAGATGATTCATGCCGGCGTGGCGCGCTATGACGTTGATCGTTTCGGCATGGTTTTCCGTCCCAGTCCCAGGCAATCTGACTTAATGATTGTTGCCGGCACGCTGTGTAACAAGATGGCGCCGGCACTGCGCAAGGTGTATGACCAGATGGCCGAGCCCCGTTGGGTGTTGTCCATGGGTTCCTGTGCCAATGGTGGTGGTTACTATCACTACTCCTATTCGGTGGTGCGCGGCTGTGACCGCATCGTGCCTGTGGATGTTTATGTGCCGGGTTGTCCGCCGACTGCGGAGGCGCTGCTGTATGGCGTCCTGCAGTTGATGAACAAGATTCGGCGCACGAACACCATCGCCCGTTGATTTCCCGATCCTCCGTACAGACGCTGGAATAGTCATGAGCGCCAAGCTGGAATTGCTGTGTCAAAAACTTCAGGAGATCCTGGGTGATCGCATCCAGTCCCTGAAGACCGAGAGGGGTGAAGTAAGCCTGGAAGTGGCGCCCGCGGTTTATCGCGAAGTCGCCTTGGTCCTGCGGGATCATCCGGAACTGTGCTTCGATCAGCTCCTTGATCTGTGTGGTGTGGATTACTCCACCTACGGCGAAGGTCTCTATAGCGGCAAGCCGTTTGTGGGCCGTTTTGCTGCCGTGAGCCACCTTACCTCCCTCAAAAACATCGTGCGCTTGCGTCTGCGGACCTTCGCTGCGGACGATGCGTTCCCGGTGCTGGATTCCGTTATCGACGTGTGGCCCAGCGTGAGTTGGTTCGAGCGTGAAGCCTTCGATATGTTCGGCATCATGTTTGCCGGCCATCCGGATCTGCGCCGCATCCTGACGGACTACGGTTTCGTTGGGCACCCCTTCCGCAAGGATTTCCCGATCTCCGGTTACGTGGAAATGCGCTACGACCCGGATCTGGCCCGTGTCATATATCAGCCGGTGACGATCGAGCCTCGCGAGAACACGCCGCGCATCGTTCGTGAAGCCAATTACGGAGACGTCGGCCATGGCTGAGATTCGCAACTATACGATCAACTTCGGTCCGCAGCACCCGGCCGCCCATGGCGTTCTGCGTCTGGTGCTGGAGCTGGACGGTGAAGTGGTGGAGCGGGCTGACCCGCACATCGGTCTGCTGCATCGCGGCACCGAAAAGCTGGCAGAAACCCGTACCTGGATTCAGTCCGTGCCCTACATGGACCGTCTCGACTACGTCTCCATGATGTGCAACGAGCACGCCTACTGCATGGGTATCGAGCGTTTGCTGGGTATTCAGGTGCCGGAGCGTGCCCAGTACATCCGGGTCATGTTCGATGAAGTGACGCGGATTCTGAATCACCTGCTGAACATCGGCACCCACGCCATCGACATCGGCGCCATGACCATGGTGATCTACACTTTCCGTGAGCGTGAAGACCTCATGGACGTGTATGAAGCCGTATCCGGCGCCCGTATGCATGCGGCCTACTACCGGCCGGGTGGCGTGTATCGCGATCTGCCGGATCGTATGCCTCAGTACGATTCGTCCAAGTATCGCAATGCCTCGACCCTGAAGACGCTGAACGCCGCGCGCCAGGGTTCGGTGCTGGATTTCCTGGAAGACTTCACCAGCCGTTTCCCGGCACTGGTGGCGGATTACCACACGCTGCTGACCGACAACCGTATCTGGAAGCAGCGCACCGTCGGTGTGGGTGTCGTTTCTCCGGAGCGCGCCAAGGCTCTGGGCTTTACCGGCGCCATGCTGCGGGGTTCCGGCATCGAGTGGGATCTGCGTAAGAAGATGCCCTACGAAGTCTATGACAAGATGGACTTCGACATCCCGGTGGGCGTGAACGGCGACTGTTACGATCGGTACCTGGTACGCATGGAAGAAATGCTCCAGTCCAACCGCATCATCAAGCAGTGTATTACCTGGCTGCGGGCGAATCCCGGTCCGGTCATCACTGATAATCACAAGGTGGCGCCGCCCTCCCGTGCCGACATGAAGTCGAACATGGAAGAGTTGATTCACCACTTCAAGCTGTGTACCGAAGGCATGCATGTGCCGCCCGGCGAGATTTATTCCGCGGTGGAGCATCCGAAGGGCGAGTTCGGCGTGTATCTGATCTCTGACGGCGCCAACAAGCCGTATCGCATGAAGTTCCGCGCGCCCGGGTTTTCACACCTGGCAGCGTGCGAGGAAATGGGCAAGGGCCATATGATCGCGGACATCGTCGCGATCATCGGTACCATGGATATCGTGTTTGGCGAAATCGACCGTTAAGGGTCCAAGGGTCGCAAAGATATGCTAAGCCAGGAAGCACTAAAACAAATCGATCGTGAAGTGGCCAAGTATCCCGCCGGATTGCAACAGTCCGCAGTGATGGCAGCCCTGCGAATCGCTCAGGTGGAAAAGGGCTGGCTGGCCCCGGAAACCATTGAAGCCGTCGCAAAATATCTCGGCATGGCGCCCATCGCGGCCTACGAGGTGGCGTCGTTCTACAACATGTATGACTTGCACCCGGTCGGCCGTTATAAGCTGTCCGTGTGCACCAATCTGCCCTGCGCCCTCTCGGGAGGCGTGCATGCGGCGGATTACCTGAAGCAAAAGCTGGGCATCGGCTTCAACGAGACGACGCCCGACGGCAAAATCACCCTGAAGGAAGGCGAGTGCATGGGCGCCTGCGGGGACGCGCCCGTCATGCTGGTGAACAATCACCGCATGTGCAGCTGGATGACGCCGGAACAAATCGACAAACTGCTTGCCGGGCTTGAATAAATGACGACCCAGAGCATCATCCTGGCGGGACTCGATGGCGACCGTACCTGGCGCCTTCAGGACTACGTCCAGCGTGGCGGTTATGCTGCGCTGAAGAAGATCCTGACCGAGAAAATTCCGCCGGAAGAAATCATTGCCGAACTGAAGAAATCTGCTCTGCGCGGTCGTGGCGGCGCCGGCTTCCCGACGGGTCTGAAGTGGAGCTTCATGCCCCGCTCCTTCCCCGGCGCGAAGTACGTCGTCTGCAACACGGACGAGGGTGAGCCCGGGACCTTCAAGGACCGGGACATCATGCGCTTCAACCCGCACATGGTCATCGAAGGCATGATCATCGCAGGTTATGCCATGGGCGCGGCCAGCGGTTACAACTACATCCACGGTGAAATCTTCGAGCTCTACGAGCGCTTTGAAGAAGCCCTGGACGAAGCCCGCGCTGCCGGCTTCCTGGGGAAAAACCTGCTGGGTTCCACCTTCAGTTTCGATCTGTTTGCCCACCAGGGCTACGGCGCGTACATCTGTGGTGAAGAAACGGCTTTGCTGGAGTCCATCGAAGGCAAGAAGGGCCAGCCGCGATTCAAGCCGCCGTTCCCGGCCAGCTTTGGCCTCTACGGCAAGCCCACCACCATCAACAATACGGAAACCTTCGCCTCCGTGCCCTGGATCATCACCCACGGCGGTGAGAAGTTCCTGGAGCTGGGCAAGCCCAACAACGGCGGCACCAAGATTTTCTCCGTTTCAGGTCATGTGAATCGCCCCGGTGTGTATGAAATTGCCATGGGGACGCCGTTCAAGACCCTGCTGGAGATGTGCGGCGGTATGCGCGGTGGCCGCAAGCTGAAGGCCTGTATCCCGGGGGGTTCCTCCGCCCCGGTGGTGCCCGGCGACATCATGATGGAATGCACCATGGACTATGACTCCATCTCCAAGGCCGGCTCCATGCTGGGTTCGGGGGCGGTGATCATCATGGACGAGACCGTCTGCATGGTGAAGGCGCTGGAGCGGCTTTCTTACTTCTACCACGAAGAGTCCTGCGGCCAATGCACGCCCTGCCGCGAAGGTACGGGCTGGCTTTACCGCATCGTGCATCGCATCGAGAGCGGCCTGGGGCGTCCGGAGGATCTGGATCTGCTGACATCCATTTCGGATAACATCTCCGGCCGCACCATTTGTGCGCTTGGCGATGCGGCGGCCTTCCCGGTGAAGAGCTTCGTCAAGCATTTCCGCAGCGAATTCGAATATCACATTGAAAACAAGAAGTGTCTCGTGCCTGTGGAAACACAGCGTGCCGGGAGTGACTTCTTTGTCGCGAAGCAGCCATGCTAGAACTCGAAATCGACGGCAAACAGATTCAGGTGGAGGACGGCAGCACCATCATGGATGCGGCCGCCCAGACCGGAACCTTCATTCCCCACTTCTGCTATCACAAGAAGCTGTCCATCGCGGCCAACTGCCGCATGTGTCTTGTGCAGGTCGAGAAGGCGCCCAAGCCCCTGCCGGCCTGTGCCACGCCGGTGACCAATGGCATGAAGGTGATGACTCACTCGCCCCAGGCGATCCAGGCGCAGAAGGGGGTGATGGAGTTTCTGCTCATCAACCACCCGCTGGACTGCCCGATCTGCGACCAGGGTGGCGAATGCCAGCTCCAGGATATCGCGGTCGGCTACGGCGCTGGTGCCTCCCGCTACCAGGAAGAAAAACGGGTAGTGGTGAACAAGAATATGGGTCCGCTGGTGTCTACGGACATGACCCGCTGCATCCA
>JAYTVW010000154.1:0-3399 GCA_043743785.1 Rhodocyclales bacterium
TGCAGATCGCCTTCGATGCCACCAGCGCCTACGTGCATGCGGAAAACACCCGCAAGCTGAATGCCCTCGGCGTACTCATGATCGACCTGACGCCGGCCGCCATCGGCCCCTTCTGCGTGCCGCCGGTGAACCTGAAGTCCCTGGTGGGCCAGGGCGCCATGAACGTGAACATGGTCACCTGTGGTGGCCAGGCCACGATTCCCATGGTGGCGGCTGTCAGCCGCGTCCAGAAGGTCAAGTACGGCGAAATCGTCGCCACCGTGTCCTCCAAATCCGCCGGTCCCGGTACCCGCAAGAACATCGACGAATTCACCCGCACTACAGCCGGCGCGGTGGTCAAGGTGGGCGGTGCCGAAAAGGGCAAGGCCATCATCATCATCAACCCGGCGGAACCGCCCATGATGATGCGCGACACCGTGCATTGCCTGACGGAAGACACGCCGGACCAGGTGGCGATCACCGCCTCCATCCACGACATGATCAAGGAAGTGCAGAAGTACGTGCCCGGCTATCGCCTGGTGAATGGCCCGGTCTTCGACGGCAACCGCGTCTCCGTGTTCATGGAAGTGGAAGGCCTGGGGGACTACCTGCCCAAGTATGCCGGCAACCTGGACATCATGACCGCCGCCGCTTCCCGCACCGCCGAGATGTTCGCCGAGGAAATCCTGGCCGGACGTCTGACCCTGCAAGCCACGGCTGCCTGACCAATTTAGGGGCGAACTTGTTCGCCCGAAATATTGAGTCACGGGCGAACAAGTTCGCCCCCACAGAATAATTTTGGAGAGTCCCATGGATCTCAAAGGCAAGAAAGTCACCGTTCACGACATGACCCTGCGGGACGGCATGCACCCCAAGCGCCACCAGATGACGCTGGAGCAGATGGTCAGCATCGCCACCGGCCTCGATGAAGCCGGTGTGCCCCTTATTGAAGTCACCCATGGCGATGGCCTGGGCGGCAGCTCGGTGAACTACGGTTTTCCGGCCCACACGGATGAGGAATACCTGGGCGCCGTCATCCCGAAGATGAAGCGGGCCAAGATTTCGGCCCTGTTGTTGCCGGGCATCGGCACCGTGGACCACCTGCAGATGGCCCGGGAGCTGGGTGTGAACACCATCCGCGTCGCCACCCACTGCACCGAGGCGGATGTCTCCGAGCAGCACATCAAGATGGCCCGCAAGCTGAATATGGACACCGTGGGCTTCCTCATGATGGCCCACATGAACTCGCCGGAAGGCTTGGTCACGCAAGCCAAGCTGATGGAGTCCTATGGCGCCAACTGCATCTATGTCACCGACTCCGCCGGCCACCTGCTGCCGGACGGTGTGAAGGCCCGCCTGGGCGCGGTGCGCGCGGCCCTGAATCCGGAAACCGAACTGGGTTTCCACGGCCACCACAACCTGGCCATGGGCGTGGCGAACTCTATCGCCGCCATCGAAGTGGGCGCGACTCGCATCGACGCCGCCGCCGCCGGCCTGGGGGCCGGGGCAGGCAACACGCCGATGGAAGTGCTCATCGCTGTGTGCACCTTGATGGGTATCGAAACGGGGGTGGATGTAGCCAAGATCACCGACGTGGCGGAAGACCTGGTGGTGCCCATGATGGACTTCCCCATCCGCATCGACCGGGACGCCCTGACCCTGGGCTACGCCGGCGTGTATGGCTCTTTCCTGCTCTTCGCCAAGCGCGCCTCCGTCAAGTATGGCGTGCCGGCCCGGGAGATCCTGGTGGAGCTGGGCCGTCGCGGCATGGTGGGCGGACAGGAAGACATGATCGAAGACACCGCCATGACCATGGCCCGGGAACGGCAAAAGGCGTGAGGCGGTAAGGAGTAAGCGGTGAGCGGTATATCACGGCCCGCTCTTCGCTCTCCTCTTACCGCTTGCCACTTACCGATTATCAAGGACCAAACATGAAACTGGATATTGCCACCATCGCCCGGCTTGCAGAGCATCTGGAAAACTGCGAGCTGGAAGCAAAAGACACCCTGAAGATCACGGACGAATTCCCGGACATGGACTGGGATGACGCCTATGCCATCCAGGACGAGATTCGCCGCCGCAAGGAGGCTCGTGGGACGAAGATCGTTGGCCTCAAGGCCGGCCTCACCTCTTACGCCAAGATGAAACAGATGGGCGTGGAAACCCCCTGTTTCGGCTTCATCACCGACTACGGCTGCGTCGCCGAAGGCGGCACGGTGAAGGTCTCCGAACTGATCCACCCCAAGGTGGAGCCGGAGATCGCCTTCGTCATGAAGAAGGCCCTGAAAGGCCCCGGCTGCCACATCGGCGCCGTGCTGGCCGCCACCGACTTTGTCATCCCCGGTATCGAAGTCATTGATTCCCGCTACCGGGATTTCAAGTTCGACCTGAAGAGCGTCATTGCCGACAACACCTCCTCTGCCCGCTTTGTCGTGGGTGGTCGGCCCCTGAAGGTGAACGAGGTGGATCTGCGCACCGTCGGCGTCGTCATGGAAAAGAACGGCGAAGTGGTGTCCCTGGGGGCCGGTGCCGCCGTGCTGGGTCACCCGGCCGCCGCCATCGCCATGTTGGCCAACCACTTGGGCGCTCGTGGTCAGGAAATCCCCGCCGGGGCCTTGATCCTTTCCGGCGGCATCACCGAAGCCGTGGCAGTCAAGCCCGGCGACAACGTCACCCTGCGCGTGCAAGGCATGGGCAGCGTGTCGATCAGATTTGGGTGAGGAGTGAGGAGTGAGGAGTGAGGAGTGAGGAGTGAGGAGTGAGGAGTGAGGAGTGAGGGGTGAGGGGTGAGGGGGAAAACCTGCAGTGGTTTAGCCTTCACGCCTCACTCAAGACACTCTTCTCCCCTCTCGCCTTTTGAATTTCGCAATAGTGATTCTGCGTGCATGTGGAAACGGAATGGGTACGGATGGTTTGGCTTTTGCCCCTCACCCCTAACTCCTCACCCCTCACGCCTTTACAAGGAATTTAGTCATGCCATTTGCACAGGTCTTCATCATGGAGGGCCGTACCGAGGAGCAGAAGCGGGCGGTGATCGAAAAGGTGTCTGCGGCCTTGTCCGAAGCGGTGGACGCGCCCCTCCAGAACGTCCGGGTGTGGATCACCGAAGTACCCAAGACCAACTGGGGTATTGCAGGTCAGACCGCCAAGGATCTGGGGCGCTAGCCACTTGCTACAGGTCGGCTGAAGCCGACCCCACAAACAAAAAAACAAGGCGGCTACCAACCGCCGGGGGACGGTTTTTTAAGGCCGCCCTGCACAGGAGGAGATGAACATGACAAGTCCTTTGAATAGGACGGGAGGCCTTGCGCTCGTGCTGGGCCTGGCGCTGGGCCTTTCGGCGTGCACGCCGGCGACGGATATGTCGGGGATCCAGGGGGAGCGGGGGAAGGCGATCCAGCGCTACGACATTGGTCAGGC
>JAYTVW010000155.1:0-2370 GCA_043743785.1 Rhodocyclales bacterium
GGAGAGGGCCGGGGTGAGGGCTGCCACCCGCCGAACCCTCCTCCTCGCCACCCTCCTCACGCTCACCCCTCTCGCCCAAGCCATCGCCGTCAGCGACCCGGCGGAAATGCTGCGCGACCCGGCCGCCGAAGCCCGCGCCGAACGCGTCGGCCAGTCCCTGCGCTGCCTGGTGTGCCAGAACGAAAGCCTGGCGGCTTCCCACGCGGAACTGGCGGAGGATTTGCGCAAGGAAGTGCGCTCCCTCATCAAGCAGGGCAAGACCGATCCGGAAATCATGGATTTCCTGGTGGCCCGCTATGGGGATTTCGTGCGTTACCGCCCGGCCATGAAGCCCACCACCTGGTTGTTGTGGTTCGGTCCCTTCCTGCTGCTGGGGGGCGCGGTGATCGGTCTGGTGGTGTATTTGCGGCGGCGGGCTACTGCGGTGGCCTCCGGTGAAATCTCTGCGGGCGACAAGGCCCGCGTGCAGGCCCTGCTGGATGAACCGGAGCAAAAGGCATGACCCTGACTTTCTGGATTTCCGCCAGCGTCCTCATGACGCTGGTCATCGGCCTGCTGGCCTGGCCCCTCTTTGGGCATCGCGCCGCCTCCCGGGCCGCTTCACGCCGGGCCATCAACATCGCCATCTACAAGGACCAGCTTTCCGAGTTGGGCCGGGACCGGGATAACGGCGTACTGGCGGCGACGGATTATGATCGCGCCCGGGAGGAACTGGATCGCCGGGTGCTGGAAGACACGGCGGAGGAACCAGCCGCCCTGGTTCCGGAAGTGGCTTCCCGGCTTCCCCGCACGGCCCTGGCACTGCTGGTGGCCATTCCCCTCCTGGCCGTGCCCCTCTATATCTTTGTGCTAGGCACGCCGGAGGCCCTGAATCCCGAGGCCAGCGCCAGCGCCAAGGGCGGGCACGACGAAGAGATGACGCCGGAGCGGCTCGCCAAGCTTGCAGCGGGCCTGGCGGCCAAGCTGGAAAAGGAACCGGACCCGAAGGGCTTCATCATGCTGGGCCGCAGCTACAAGGCCCTGGGTCGCCTGGAGGAGGCGGAGAAGGCCTTCGCCAAGGGCGGTAGCATGATGGATACGGAACCCGTGCTCATGCTGGAACAGGTGGAACTGGCGGCCTTCAAGAACGATGGCCGGCTTTCCGGCAAGCCTCTGGATTTGCTGCAGAAGTTGCTGCAAATGGAGCCGGACAACCCCATGGCCCTGGTGCATGCAGGCACCAATGCCTTCTATAGCCAGAAGTACGCCAAGGCCATCGAATATTGGGAACGGCTGCAAAAGCAGGTCGATCCCAACTCGGACGACGCCAGGAACCTCAACGTCGGGATCAACAAGGCGCGGGAACTCCTGAGCAGCAAGGGGCCGGCACCAAAGGGCCTGCCCTGGGCGGAAACGTCCGCAGCGCCGTCTGCACCCCAGGAAGCTGCCCAGGTACCGCGCCAAGCCCCACCGGCGGCGGGGCCTGGCGCTTCCATCGTCGGCACCGTGGACCTGGATCCGGCCCTGAAGGCCAAGGCCAGCCCGGGAGACACGGTGTTCATTTTTGCCAAGGCAGTGGAGGGGCCGCGCATGCCCCTGGCCGTGGTCCGAGCCAAGGTTTCTGATCTGCCCATGACCTTCACCCTGGACGACTCCACGGCCATGCGACCGGAACTGAAGCTGTCCCTGGCGGGCGATGTACGGGTCGAGGCAAGGGTGTCGAAGAGCGGCAATGCCATTGGCGCCCCCGGCGATCTGATCGGCGGCATCGGACCCTTGAAGGCGGGTGCCCGGGACGTGAAGGTGCACATCGACAAGGTCGTGCCCTGATCGGCAGGGGCCTGAAATAGAGCTTCTGAACCGCTGAGGCGCAGAGACGCAGAGGAAAACCAAAAGTTTCTCCGCGCCTCTGCGCCTCAGCGGTTCAAATCGATTTTAAAATCCATTCAAATTTTCCGGAGCCCTTCATGGCCAAAACCATCATCAGCACCCCCAATGCTCCGGCCGCTATCGGCACCTATTCCCAGGCGGTCAAGGTGGGCGACACCGTCTATCTGTCCGGCCAGATCGGCCTCGATCCTCAGACCATGAGCATGGTGGATGGCATTGATGCCCAAATCGTGCGGGTGTTCGAGAATCTCAAGGCGGTGGCGGAGGCCTCCGGCGGCTCCCTGGCCGACGTGGTCAAGCTCAACGTCTTCCTGACCGATCTCTCGAATTTCGCCAAGGTGAATGAGACCATGGCCCGCTATTTCTCGGAACCCTTCCCGGCCCGGGCCGCCGTGGGCGTCAAGGAACTGCCCCGGGGCGCCCTGGTGGAGGCTGACGGTATCATCGTTCTTTGAACTTCATCCAGGTGTTGTGGGGCCGGCTTCAGCCGGCCAAGGCTCC
>JAYTVW010000156.1:0-25335 GCA_043743785.1 Rhodocyclales bacterium
GGCGATGACCCCAGGCAGGTGCTTGAAGCTCTGTCGCAGGGGCTCACGAACAAGCTGATGCACGCTCCCACCCAGGCGTTGAACGACGCCCAGGGCGAGGAGCGCCGCGCGCTCGCCGATCTGGTGGCGCGCCTCTTTCACGTCAAGCCCTAGCCTCGCCCGTGGCGGGGGTTCGTCCATGAAAGCGTCGTTACGCGCCAAGCTCGACCAGCTCGCTTCCCGCCTGCAGGAGCTCGATCGCCTGCTGTCCGAGGAAAAGGCGGCGAAGGACATGGACAGCTTCAGGAAGCTCGCGCGCGAGCATTCCGAGCTTTCCGCCGTGGTCGGCCTCTATTCGAATTTCAGGCGGGCCGAAAGCGATTCCGAAGCGGCGGAGGACATGGCCTGCGACCCTGCGATGAGGAGCTTCGCCGACGACGAGCTCAAGGCCGCGCGCGGGCGCATGGACGCCCTCGAGGCCGAGCTGCAGAAGGCACTATTGCCGAAGGATCCCAATGACGACAGAAACACGTTTCTCGAAATCCGCGCCGGTACTGGCGGAGACGAGTCGGGCCTGTTCGCCGGAGATCTGTTGCGCATGTACACAAGGTTCGCCGAGCGCCAGGGATGGCAGGTGGAAATCGTCTCGGAAAGCAATTCGGAGCTCGGCGGCTACAAGGAGGCGATCGTCAAGCTGATCGGCCAGGGCGCGTACTCGAAACTCAAATTCGAGTCGGGCGGCCATCGCGTGCAGCGCGTGCCGGTGACCGAGACGCAGGGGCGCGTCCACACGTCCGCCTGCACCGTGGCGGTGATGCCCGAAGCCGACGCGATCGACGACGTCGTGCTCAATCCCGCCGAACTGCGGATCGATACCTTCCGCGCTTCCGGCGCCGGCGGCCAGCACATCAACAAGACCGACTCCGCCGTGCGCATCACCCACCTGCCCACGGGCATCGTGGTGGAATGCCAGGATGACCGTTCTCAGCACCGCAACAAGGCCCAGGCCATGAGCGTGCTGGCGGCGCGCATCAAGGACCAGCAGGTGCGGGCGCAGCAGGCCAAGGAAGCGGCGACCCGCAAAAGCCTGGTGGGCAGCGGCGACCGTTCCGAGCGCATCCGCACCTACAATTTTCCCCAGGGACGGGTGACGGACCACCGCATCAACCTGACCCTCTACAAGATCGATTTCATCATGGACGGGGAGATGGACGAGATCGTCTCCGCCCTCACCAACGAACACCAGGCCGAACTGCTTGCCGCACTGGGAGACGACGTATGACCTTCATGAAAAAACTCTCCGCCGCCTGGCGGGACAACGACAGCCTGGTGTGCGTGGGCCTGGACCCGGAACCGGCGCGCTTCCCGGCGCGCTTTGCCGCCTGCGCGCGGCCCATCCTTGAATTCAACAAGGCCGTCATCGATGCCACGGCGGACATTGTGTGCGCCTATAAGCCGCAGATTGCCCATTACGCTGCCGTCCGGGCCGAAGACCAGTTGGCGGACACCATCGCTTACATCCGGGAGCGGGCGCCCAAGGTTCCGGTGATCCTGGACGCCAAGCGTGGCGACATCGGCTCCACGGCGGCCTACTACGCCCGGGAAGCCTTCGAGCGCTACGGCGCCGACGCGCTGACGGTGAATCCCTACATGGGCGGCGACACCATCGAGCCTTTCAGTGCCTGGGCCGGGCGCGGCGTGATTCTGCTCTGCCGCACCTCCAACGCCGGGGCCGGCGACCTGCAGGACCGGCTCATCGACGGCCGCCCCCTCTATCAGCACGTGGCCATGGATGCCGCCAACAAGTGGAACACCCACGGCAACCTGTGTCTGGTCATGGGCGCCACCTCGCCCCAGCAACTGGCGGATGTGCGGGCGCTGGTGGGCGACATGCCGCTCCTGGTACCCGGCGTGGGAGCGCAAGGTGGCGACGCGGAAGCGGTTATCCACTACGGTGCCACGAAGGATGGCACCGGCCTCATCATCAATTCCTCCCGTGGCGTGCTGTATGCCTCTCAGGGCGAGGATTTCGCCGAAGCCGCTCGCGCCGCCGTGCAGGCCCTGCGGGAACAGACCAACGCGGCACGCAGGTACCTGAAAGGCTGAATTGAAACGCCGAGGCGCCGAGACGCAGAGAAAAACAAAGGCCCGGCCCCACCCTTCTCCCGTTGCCCATATCAGTTTGGGAATTGCCACACTCAATGCATTTCTCGGCGCCTCTGCGCCTCGGCGTTTCAAAATGATTTTTGAGAAGATTCCTGATGGTTTCCGTCGCTGAACTCCTGGCCGAAGGCCGCGCTCTTGGCCTTGCCCCGGTGGATGTGCGGGTGCTGGCCTGCGCCGCGTTTGGCGTAAAAGCCGCTTGGCTGCGGGCCCATGACCGGGATGCGGTGCCCGCCGATGCGCTCATTCGTCTGCGCGACTGGTTCAGCCGTCGCGCCGCCGGGGAGCCGGTGGCTTACCTCACCGGCCGGCGCGAATTCTTCGGCCTGGACCTCATCGTCGCCCCCGGCGTGCTGATTCCCCGTTCCGACACCGAACTGCTGGTGGAACTGGCCCTGGAGCGCCTGCCGGAAGGGGGCGCGCTCCGCATTCTCGATCTGGGTACCGGCTCCGGCGCCATCGCCCTGGCCCTCAAGGCCCGCCGCCCGGCGGCGAAAGTCACGGCGGTGGATGTGTCGTCGGCCGCCCTGGTCATCGCCAGTGCCAACAGCGAGCGGCTAGGGCTTGCTGTGCGCTGGCGAGAAGGCGCCTGGTTTGCGCCGCTGGACGGTAAAACTTTCGATCTGATCGTCTCCAATCCGCCCTATATCGTTCCCGGCGATCCGCACCTGCGCCAAGGCGATCTGCGCTTCGAACCCCCCGGCGCGCTGGTGGGGGCGGGGGATGGTCTGGACGACATCCGCGGCATTGTCGCCGCCGCGCCGGCCCATCTGGTACCCGGCGGTTGGCTGTTGTTCGAACATGGCTATGATCAGGCGAGCGCCTGCCGGGAAATCCTCACGGCCGCCGGTTTCACGGAAGTGCAGTCCTGGCGGGATCTGGCGGGAATTGGACGAGTGAGTGGTGGACAGCGGGGCGAGGCAACTCAGGCTTGACACTGGCGGGATAGAAATCCCAGGATACCCAGCGCCCCCAGGAGCAGCAAGCCACTGGCTGGCTCCGGTACGGGGGCGGGGGCGTCCATCGTCGTGGTGTAGAAAGTGTACTGGCCGTAGGTATTCTGGTCGTAAGCCACAGACGGGTTCGAGAAGGCCCAGTAGGTTCCGATGGCCCCCGTATTGCTGGCGGATCTGACGTGATCCAGGGTGACACTGAAGTTCGCGGTGGTACCGCTGGGGTAGACGGAAGCGGGGTCGCCACCAAACCACAGCAGCCACGAGTAAGCTGCCGGCAAGCTGACCCCCAGGGTGGCATAGCCATTGATGGGATCTATGGAATGCATCCAGAAGCCAGGGAAGCCGCCATACGGTGCCGGATCGGTGGCGGCGACAATGCTGGCGCTATCGGGCAGCATGATGGCGAAACTGTCGAGGCCGGTGCGATTGCCGACGTACTGATTGATGTTGGTGACCGCGTAGTCGAAACGCCAGATGTCGCCACTGACATGGGTGGCGGAGGAACTGACGGTGTATTCCCCGTTCAGTGGGTTGGCTTGGGCAAATCCCGCAGCGATCAGGGTGGTAGCAAAGGCGAGGGCGAGTTTCATGGAGTCCGTTTCCAAGTGGCTTCGCCCCACGGCGATGGAATGATGCAGATTAGAGCATAATTTTGACTTTAATCAAAGGTGGTCTTTGTATGCCATTTTGCATGGGTAGCCTCCGCAGCACGGTGCTAGTGCAAGGCTGACTTGAAACACAACTTGTGTCGAGGACCATCATCCCTCGGCACCATCCTGCTTGACGCCTCTTGCGCGCTGCACTAACATCCCGACAAAATCACTCAAGTATTCTTTATAAGGAAATCCCCATGAGCGTCCAGGAAGTCATCAAGCAACAAGTCACCGGCAACCCCGTCGTGCTCTACATGAAGGGCACGCCCCAGTTTCCCCAGTGCGGCTTTTCCGCTACCGCCACCCAGATCCTCAAGCTCTGCGGCGTGGCCCAGCCCTTCACCGTGAATATCCTGGAAGACGCGGAAATCCGCCAGGGCATCAAGGACTACGCCAACTGGCCAACCATTCCCCAGCTCTACGTCAAGGGTGAGTTCATCGGCGGCTGCGACATCATGAAGGAGATGTACCAGAGCGGCGAACTGCAAAAACTTCTGGAAAGCGTCAGCGTCTGAGTCCTGCCCTTCCTGTTTCGCCCGTCGAGGCACACAGTGCACCCGCCCGGGTGCCCTCTGTGCCTTGATGCATTTTGAGCAGGGGCTTTCCTTTTTGTCTGTATTGCCCCGGGGGTTCCGTGTTCCTGAACATGCGCTTGCTCTTGTGCTTGCCCTTGGACGCAGGGGCTGATATTTTGCCGCCTCTTTTGACATGCACCCGGAGCACACATCAATGTCTCAGTACCTCACTTCCGAACAAAAGCTCAGTTATGGCATTGGCCTCAATATGGGCGGTCAACTGGCCCAGCAGTCTTTTCCCGGCCTGGACCTGGCGGCCCTGCAGCAAGGTCTGGCGGATGCCATGAATGGCGCGGAGTTTGCCGTCAGCCGGGAGGCGATCAACGAAGCCGGTCGGGTCATCTCCGCCCGCATGCAGGCAGAGCATGAAGCGGCCGCCAAGGTCGCGGCCGAGGAGGGCGCCGCTTTCCTGGTGGAAAACGCCCAGCGTGACGAGGTGCAGTTGACCGATTCCGGCCTGCAGTACGAAGTCATGGTGGCGGGTGAGGGCAAGATCCCGGTGGCAGGCCAGTCGGTGCGCGTGCATTACCACGGCACTTTCACCCACGGCGGCGTGTTCGACAGCTCGGTTGCCCGTGGGGAGCCTGCGGAGTTTCCGGTGACGGGGGTGATCCCGGGTTGGGTGGAAGCCCTGCAGTTGATGCCGGTGGGTTCCAAGTGGAAGCTCTACATTCCCCAGGACTTGGCCTATGGCGCCCAGGGTTCTGGATCCATCCCACCCTATTCCGCCTTGGTGTTTGAAGTGGAGTTGCTGGACATCCTGTGATCCTGCCGATTCGCCTGCAAAAAACATTCTATTAAACGCCGAGGCGCGGAGGCGCCGAGAAATCAGAGGCATGGAAACAATAGGTATTGCCAAGAGCGAGAGGTCCATTGCGCCGTCAAGGTCTTTTTTCCTCAGCGTCTCGGCGTCTCGGCGTTTCAAAAAGTATTTTTACAGGTTTAGCTCCTCGCCTCTTTCAGCAATTTCTTCATCATGCGCTGGACCTGACCCAGGTAGCTGCGGCCAAACAGGTTCAGGTGGTTGAGCATGTGGTAGAGGTTGTAGAGGTTCTTGCGCTGCTGGAAGCGGTGATCCAGGGGCCAGGATTCCTGGTAGGCCAGGTAGAAAGCGCCGGGGAAGCCGCCGAAGAGTTCGGTCATGGCCAGGTCCGCTTCCCGGTCGCCGTAATACACCGCCGGATCGAACAGGGCGGGGCGGCCATCAGCCATGGCCGCATTGCCATGCCACAGGTCGCCGTGCAGGAGGCTGGGGGTCGGCCGGTAATCGAAGAGGAGCGCCGGTACCGCTTCCGCCAGCCGTTCCCCATCCACCAGCAATTCCCGCGGGTAGCCGTTCAGCCGCGCCAGGGCCAGTTGGGGCTTGAGGCGCTGGCGGGCGAAGAAGAAGGGCCAGGAGTCGGATGCCGGATTGGCCTGGGGCGTGCTGCCGATGAAATTGTCCCGCTGCCAACCATGCTGTTCACCTGTCTGGTGGTGCAGTGCCGCCAGGGCGTGGCCGGCGGCCTCCGCATCTTCCCGGGTTTCCAGGGGCTTAAGATCCAGCCATTCCAGCGCTAGGTAGGCGCCATCTTCGGTTGCCCCCGTGGCCAGTACGGCGGGCACCCGGTGGGTGCCGGCCCGGGTGAGGGCTTTGAGCCCGTCCGCTTCCGCCGCGAACATGCCCAGCCGTGAGGCGTCCCCCGTCTTGATGAAAACCCGTTCGCTAAACACCCGGGCGGTGAAACTGCTGCTGATGCAGCCGCCGCTGGCCTGGGCCTCGAACGTGAGCGCTTGTCCCAATTGGGCGCCGATGGCGTCGAGGAAGGCTGCGGAAACCCTCATGCGTCGCCCAGCACCTTCCTGAACCTCGCCACCGCCGCCAGCACCTGATTGGGGGCGGTGCCGCCGATGTGGTTGCGGCTGGCAAGCGAGCCTGCCACGGTCAGCACGCCGTAGATGTCGTCCGCCAGACGCTCGACGGCGCCCGGCACGTGAGCCATGGCCGCCTTGAATTCCTCCAGGCTGATATCCGGCAGGTCCACGCCAAGCTTCTCCGCCGCCTTGACCGCCAGGGCCACGGCTTCGTGGCTATCCCGGAAGGGCAGGCCCTTCTTTACCAGGTAATCGGCCAGGTCGGTGGCGGTGGCGTAACCCTGCTTCAGGGCGGCCGCCATGTTCTCGGGCTTGACACGGATGCCGGTCACCAGGTCGGCAAAAATCAAGAGGGTGTCGGCAACCGTGTCCACGGTGTCGAAGAGGGGTTCCTTGTCTTCCTGGTTGTCCTTGTTGTAGGCCAGGGGCTGGCCCTTCATGAGGGTCAGGAGGCCAATGAGGTGGCCGTTCACCCGGCCGGTCTTGCCCCTGGCCAGTTCCGGCACGTCCGGGTTCTTCTTCTGGGGCATGATGCTGGAGCCGGTGCAGAAGCGGTCCGCCAGGTCGATGAAGCCCACCCGGGGGCTCATCCACAGGATCAGCTCTTCCGAGAAACGGGAGATGTGGGTCATGATCAGGGCGGCCGCCGCCGTGAATTCGATGGCGAAGTCCCGATCCGACACCGCATCCAGGGAATTGCCGCAGACGCCGTCGAATTCCAGTTCCTTCGCCACGAATTCCCGGTCGATGGGGTAGGAGGTGCCGGCCAGGGCCGCGGCCCCCAGGGGCAGGCGGTTCATGCGTTTGCGGCAATCCGTCAGGCGTTCCACGTCCCGCTGGGCCATTTCGCAATAGGCCAGCAAGTGGTGGCCGAAGGTCACGGGCTGGGCCACCTGCAGGTGGGTGAAACCGGGCAGGGGCGTGGCGGCATGCACTTCAGCCAGGTTCACCAAGGAGCGCTGGTAGGCCTTGAGGAGTTGCACGATGGCGTCGATCTCGTCCCGTAGCCACAGGCGAATGTCGGTGGCTACCTGGTCGTTCCTTGAGCGGCCGGTGTGCAGGCGTTTTCCCGCGTCGCCCACCAGGGCGGTCAAGCGCTTCTCGATGTTGAGGTGCACATCCTCGTCATCCAGGTTCCAGGCGAAAACGCCTTCTTCGATCTCGCCGCGAATCTGCGCCATGCCGCCCGCGATGGCGGCATAATCGGCGTTCGCGATGATGCCCTGGCGCGCCAGCATCTTGGCGTGGGCGAGGGAACCGCGAATGTCCTGCATGGCCATGCGCTTGTCGAAGAAGACGGAGGCGGTGTAACGCTTCACCAGGTCGGAAACCGGTTCGTTGAAGCGGCCGGACCAGGCCTTGGGTGCAGTGGATGGTTTGTTCTGATCTGACATGGCTTTGAGCTGGCGACGGTCGGCAAAGGGCCGGTGGCGAACGAAAAAAATGGCAAGTATACGGCATTCTTCCCCGGCACATTCCGGCAACCGCACAGGCCTTCACGCTGGGGGTGGCGTGTTGCCGGATTTTCGCAACCTGGGGCTGGTACTGCGCCTGGTCCTGATGGTGAATGGCCTGGCCCTGTTGGCGGCCTTGCTGAAGAGCCAGGACTGGTTGGGATTGGGGGCCGAGTTGACGGAATTGGCTGCGTGGGTGGAGCCGCCCCTGCTGTTCTGCCTGCTGTTCCTGCATGCTGCCCAGCCTCTCCTGGCCCGTATGTCCTGGCGCCAGAGTGGCCTGGCGGTGGTGGCCTGTGCCGCCATTTGCGCTCTGGCCGCCAACTTGATCCTGGCCCCCTTCGGCGAGGCCTGGTCATGGCGGCCGGGCCTGTGGGGTGGGCTGGCGGCGGCGCTGCTGCTGTATTACGCCGATCTGAGGAGCCGTGCCCTGTCGCCGGCCCTGGCGGAAGCCCGCTTGCAGGCCCTGACGGCTCGTATCCGCCCCCATTTCCTGTTCAACAGCCTGAATGCGGTGCTGGGCATCCTGCGGGCCGACCCGCGCCGGGCCGAGACCGCCCTGGAGGAACTGGCGGACTTGTTCCGGTCCCTCATGAAGGAAAACAAGGATCTGGTGGGCCTGGGGGAGGAAATCGGCCTGTGCCGGCAATACCTGAATCTGGAGCGCCTGCGCCTGGGGGATCGACTGGTGGTGCGCTGGGATGTGGAATCCTGTCCGCCTGACGCCCTGGTACCGCCCCTGCTCCTGCAACCCCTGCTGGAGAATGCGGTGCATCACGGCATCGAGCCGGCCCGGGAGCCGGGGGAAATCCTCATCCGCTTCGCCCGCCAGGGGGACGAGGTGATCATTGAACTCTCCAATCCCTGGCATGGGGCGGACGATCATCACGAGGGCAACCGCATGGCCCTGGACAATGTGCGGCAGCGGCTCATGCTGTTCTTCGACCTGGAAGCGCGCCTGGAAACCGTGGTCCAGGACGGCCGCTACCGGCTCACCATCACGCTGCCGTATCGGAGCAAGTAGGTGTTCAAAAAAGAATTGAAACGCCGAGGCGCAGAGGCGCCGAGAAAACCAAACCTTCAGACTTACCGGAGTGCCTCAACCCACGGTGTGTTTTTCTTGCTTTTCCCTCTGCGCCTCGGCGCCTCGGCGTTTCAAAAAAACGGGGTGTATCCATGATTCCCTTGCGCATATTCATCGTGGACGACGAGGCGCCGGCGCGGCTGCGGATACGGGCCTTGCTGGAGGACATTGCCCCCGAGTTGCCCAATCAGGTGGTGGGGGAGGCGGATTCCGGGGAGGACGCCCTGGCCATGCTGGCGGCCCTGGAGCCGGGGGCAGAGGTGCTGCTGGCGGACATCCGCATGCCCGGTATGGATGGCATGGAACTGGCGGCGCGGCTTGCCCGCTTGCCCCGGCCACCGGTCCTGGTGTTCACCACCGCCTGTGAGCAGTTCGCCGTGCAGGCTTTCGAGTTGAACGCCGCCGATTACCTCTTGAAGCCCATCCGCGCCCAGCGCTTGCTGGCCGCCCTGGAAAAAGCCCGGCGCGCATTGCCGGCCCGGGCCGAATTGCTGGGCTTGGCGGAGGGGCGGCGCCATCTGCCGGTGAGCGAACGGGGGCGCATCCTGCTGTTGCCGGTGGCGGATATCCTGTTTTTGCGAGCCGAGCTGAAATACCTGACGGCGCGCACCCGGGAGCGGGAATTCCTGCTGGATGAATCCCTCTCCCATCTGGAGCAGGAATACTCGCGGCGCTTCCTGCGCATCCACCGCAATTGCCTGGTGGCGCGCCATGCCATCACCGGCTTCGAGCGGGAAAGCGCCGACCTGGTTGAACCTCGCTGGCGAGTGCTGCTGACGGGCCTCTCTGAATCCCTGCCGGTGAGCCGCCGCCAGTGGGCCCAGGTGAAGGCGGAGGTGGAGAAGGGGTGAGGGCGTAGGGTGCGAAGAGGTACGAACCGCACCGATTTGCATCGAAACGGTGCGGTGCGCTTCGCTTACAGCCCCCTACCTTACCCCACCAAATCCGGCCCCATCACGCAGCGCAGCACGGTCTGGGTTTCATCGTCCCTGACCCGGTTGGTGAACCACCAGAGTGCGCCCTTCTTGAGGGTCCAGTCGGCTTCCACGCCGGACAACAGCAGGGCTGCCAGGTGGCCCAGGCCCGGCTGGTGGCCTACCAGCACCGTGGCGCCCCCCCGCTTGCCGCCGCCATCCGGCCAGCCGGCGGCCGAGAGGAGATCCGCCACGCCGCTGCCCGGTGCCAGCAGGGGCGAGGTTTCATAGGGAAGGTGCAGCGCATCGGCGGTCTGCCGGGTGCGCACCGAGGGGCTGGCGATGATGCGGCTGTGCTTGGGTAGCCGGTCCCGCAGCCAGCGTGCCACCTCCCGCGCTTGTTTTTCGCCCCGCGCCGTCAGGGCGCGGGTAGCGTCCGGCGTGCCATCCACCGCTTCGGCGTGGCGCCACAATATGAGTTCCATGTCTCCCCCGTTTTCTTCTTGGTATTCAAGTTCGCGCACTATAGGGGTTCCACGTTGCAGCCAAGTTACTTGCCGTCAGATTTGAGCGCGGTCAGACGTGCCGGCAATTCGGCCATGAGGGGCGCCAGTTCAGAGCGCTGCCAGCCTTCCACCAGGGCCATGGCTTCATGCAGGGCCAGGTCGCCGTTCGCCAGTTGGGCGAACAGGCCGGCTGCATTGCTCAGATCGTTCAGGCGGCCGAGCACGGTCTGAAGTTCGGTCAGGGCGGCAATGGCATGCTTGCCACGCTTGCCGGTGTCCAAGGGCGCGAAGAACTCCCGGGCGTAGCGCAGGCGCTTGCAGGTGATGCGCAGGGCATGCAGGGGCTGGGGCGCCAGGGAGGCGGCTACTTCGGCGCGCTTCGCCACCCGCGTCTTTATTTGGCGGAGACGTTTCTTGGCGAAAGCCGCCAGGTCTGCCACGGCAGGGGCGTCATCGGCCAAGCCGGGGTGGTGCAGGGCCGACACCAGTTCCAGCAGAAGACGGCCATATTCAGGTGCGGCCACAGCCTCCCGGGCGGCACTCCGGGCGTGGGTGTGGGCCGGGCCTGCGGCCTCCGCCAGGGCTTTGAGGCGCGGATCGCCGGGGCAGGCCCGCTGCACGGGGGCAAGGATTTCATCCAGGGCCACATCCCAATCCCGGGCGGCACCCAGGGCAGAGGCCAGGTCCCGCAGGGGGGCGGAGAAATGCTGAACAAATTCCGCGGGCAGGGCAGGGCCGAAGATCCGCAGGGCCGAGCGCAGGCGCCGCAGGGCCACGCGCATCTGGTGTACAAATTCCGCCTCCTCGGATTCCAGCACGCCTTCCTCGTTGCCCTGCAGGTGGGCTAGGCAGGCAAAGGCAATCTGGCAGAAAGCAGACAGGGGCGTGTCGGTGGTCTTCAGGGGCGACGGGCTGGCATGCCGGGGGGCCAGCACCGCGCCGGTGAACAGGCGGTAGCCCCGTTCCGCCTTGCTGCGGTCGTCAGGACGCAGGGGCAGGCGTTCCGCCAAGCGTCGGGCCAGCTCGAAAAGCGGGCCGGTATCGCCCTCACTGATTTCGATTTCCAGTTCGGAAATCGGCAGTTGCCGCCCGGCAGCTTCGATCATGCCTTCGTCCAGCACCAGCAGCAGGCGGCTGCCGGGAGCCGGCTCGAAACACCAAGTGCGACGCAGGAAATTTGTCTCGAACACCGGTACCAGGCGCCCTTCGTACTGGGCTTTCTCCAGGCGTTTCTGTACGTCCGGGATGTCCACCGCGCTGAAGTCGAAGGCATGGCCATCGTAGGGCTGCTCCCACTCGGGCCGGCTGGCCAGGCCCCCGCTGACCACGCCGGCGCATTTCACCGTCTGCAGCCACACCTTGCCGATCTTCCTGAGGCGCAGGGCCATGCGCTTGTCGCGCAATTCCAGGTCCGGGGTGTCGAAGTAGATATTCACCAGGCGCTGGGTCGGCAGGACCGCGGCGGCCTCCTTGAGCACAGGATGGCGCAGGAAGGCGCGCCGGGCAGACGCCGGCAGGGCAAGCTTGAGTTCGATTTCCCGGGCCATGGCGGATTTACCGGTTGAATTTGTGCCCGATTGTAGCCATTGCCAGTCGGGCTATCTACCGTGCTTTACCCCTATGGAGCGCTCCCGCCCCTAAAGTTTTCCGCCGACTTGCCGTTTCGCGAAAGACACCCCGCTGCTACCGCGTGAATCTGGTGGTGTCGGGGCTGGGTTCTTGCTGCCCTCCGACCTGGCTAGCACCGGTGTCAAACCATGATTGAGAGATTTCCATGACTATCGCCCAACGCCTGCAACTTCTCTTGGGGGCTGCCATCGTCAGCTTGCTCCTGCTAGCGGGCATCAATTATTACCAGATGAACCTCGTGTACGAGGAGGCCAACTACGGCAACGTGAATGTGGTGCCCAGCATCCACACCCTCGATACCGCCGTGCGGGATTTCGGCCGCCTGCGGGTGCGCCTCTATCGTCATGTTTTACTGAGCGATACGGGGGTCAAGGCGGATGTGGCCCGGTCCATCAAGGATTCCCAGGAACTGGTGTCCAAGGCGCTGAAGGAATACGAGTCCTTGATTTCCGATGACGAGGACAGGCGTTTGCTGGCGGCGGATGTGGCGATTTTCGCCGACTACAGCAGCCGCATCGAAGGCCTACTGACCCTGTCCCAGGCCAATCGGCGCGAGGAGGCCCTGGAAGGTATTACCAAATTTGTGCCCTTCGCCCAGAAGTTCGACCAGGCGCTGGAGGCGCACATGAAGTTCAACGAGAATCTGGGCAAGAAGGTGGCTGCGGAAGGTGCCGCGGCCCGCGGTTTCGCCATCTGGGCCTCTCTGGTCGTCCTGGTGGCCGCCACGGCCCTCATGTCTGTCCTGGGCTTTCTCGTCATTCGCAGCATTACGTCCCGTCTGGCGGAAGCCAACGCTCTGGCGGCAAGAATTGCGGCGGGGGATTTGTCCGCCGGCATGGGGGCGGCCCAGGCTTCCGGGGACGAGATCGGCCAGTTGCAGTCCTCGTTGGAAGACATGCGCAGAGGTTTGGGGAAGACCATCGGGGAAATTACCGCCGAGGCCAACAGCGTGGTGGCCTCTGCCGGTGAGCTTTCCTCCTCGGCCCAGCAGGTCACCGTCAGTACGGAGCGCCAGTCCGCTTCCACGGCGGCGGCGGCGGCGGCCGTCGAAGAGTTGACGGTGAGCATCGATCACGTGGGCGGCAGCGCCTCTGATGCCAATCGCCTGGCCACCGAGGCCGGCTCCATGGCCATCCGCAGTGGCGAGGGCGTGGCCCTGGCGGCGGAAAAGATCGGTCAGGTGGCGGGCCAGGTCGAGCACACTGCCCAGCAGATGCAAGTGCTGTCTGAACAAGTGCAGCAGATCGGCAAGATCACCGTGGTTATCCGGGATGTGGCGGACCAGACCAACCTGTTGGCCTTGAATGCCGCCATTGAAGCGGCCCGGGCCGGCGAACAGGGGAGGGGTTTCGCCGTGGTGGCCGATGAGGTCAGGAAACTGGCGGAGCGCACGACCAATTCGGTGCGGGAGATCAGCGCGGTTATTTCCGCTATTCAGGATGGTGCCGTGGCGGTGCAGGGCAGCATGCAGTCCAGCCGGGATGTGGTCGGCGAGGTGGTGGCCGCGGCTGCCATGGCCAGCCGTTCCATGGACGGCATTCGCTCCTCGGCAGCCACCATCGAGCAGGCGGTGGAAGGGATTTCCGATGCGCTGCAGGAACAGCGCTCCTCCTCGACGGATCTCGCCCGCAACGTGGAATCCATTGCCCAGATGTCGGAGGAAAACTCCGGCGCCGTGGCCTCCGTGGCAGAAACCGCCCGGCGTCTGGCCCAGGTTTCCGACGCGCTGCATAACAGCGTGTCCCGTTTTCGGCTGTAGACAGGTGTCCCCGGCAGGCCTGGCGGGATCCGGGTCTGCTGTGCGGACAGGGCGAAAGTGCGGCGTGATAGAATCCTCGGTTTCGTGCCCGCAGCGGCCCAACTCCTCTACAGGTTTCACGTCATGGAACTCACTCCCCTCATCGCCCTGTCCCCCCTCGACGGCCGCTATGCCGCCAAGGGGAATGCCCTGCGTGCCCACTTCAGCGAATATGGTCTGATCAAGAACCGGGTGCGCGTGGAGCTGGCCTGGCTCAAGGCCCTGTCCCTGGAGCCGGCTTTCACCGAGATTCCCGCCTTCTCCGCCGATACCCTGGCGGAAATGGATGCCGTGATGGCGCGCTTCGACGAGGATGACGCCCAGGCCATCAAGGAGATCGAGGCCCGCACCAACCATGACGTGAAGGCCCTGGAGTACTGGCTGAAGCAACGCTTCTCCGCCAATGCGGAAGTCATGAAGTCCTCCGAGTTCATCCACTTCGCCTGCACCTCGGAAGATATCAACAACGTCTCCCACGCCCTCATGCTCAAGGATGGCCGGGAAGATGCCCTGCTGCCGGCCCTGGATATGGTCGTCGAGCGTTTCCGCAAGCTGGCCCATGAGCACGCGGAACTGCCCATGATGTCCCGCACCCATGGCCAGCCGGCAAGCCCGACGACTCTGGGCAAGGAAATGGCCAACATTGCCGCTCGCCTGATCCGCGCCCGCGCCCGCATCGACGGCGTGTCCCTGACGGCCAAGTTCAACGGCGCGGTGGGCAATTACAACGCCCACCTGTCCGCCTATCCGGATTTCGATTGGGAAGCCTTCAACTGCCGCTTCATCGAATCCTTCGGCCTGGAATTCAATCCCTACACCATCCAGATCGAACCCCACGACAGCATCGCGGAACTCTTCGACGCGGTGGCCCGGGTGAACACCATCCTCATCGATGCCAACCGGGATCTGTGGATGTACATCTCCCTGGGCTTCTTCAAGCAGCGCCTGAAGGCCGGCGAGATCGGGTCCTCCACCATGCCGCACAAGGTGAACCCTATCGACTTCGAGAACTCCGAAGGCAACCTGGGTCTGGCCAACGCGGTGCTGCGCCACATGGCGGACAAGCTGCCCATTTCCCGCATGCAGCGGGACCTGTCGGATTCCACGGTGCTCAGGAACATGGGCGTGGGTTTCGGCCATTCCGTGCTGGCCTATGATTCCTGCCTGAAGGGCCTGGGCAAGCTGGAAGCCAATCCTGCCGCCCTGGCCGCCGATCTGGATGCCTGCTGGGAAGTGCTGGCGGAGCCGGTGCAGACGGTGATGCGTCGCCACGGCGTGGAAAATCCCTACGAGCAACTGAAGGAACTCACTCGCGGCAAGGGCATCACCCAGGCGGGCCTGCAAACCTTCATCCAGGGCCTGGCCATCCCCGACGCCGACAAGGCCCGCCTGATGGCCATGACCCCCGCCAGTTACATCGGCAAGGCCGTGGCACTGGCGAAAAGGATCTAAAAGCGTGAGGGGTGAGGAGTGAGGGGTGAGGAGTAAAAGCATGCGCGCCTTCGGCGCGTGAATTGACGCTCCGCACTTCCCGCTTTTTACCCCTCACTCAAGACACACCTCACTCCTCACACATTTACATGTCCTTCTCCATTAACCTCAAGCAACTCCCCGGCATTTCCCACCTGGCGGCCATCCAGCTGCTGGACGGGGCGGGGGAAATCGTCGCCACCATCGAGAACAAGCCCGGCCAGGCCGGGTCCGTGACGGTGTACAACCACCTGGCCCAGACCTTCGGCGCCATCACGCCGGACGCGGCGAAAAAGGGTCTGGACCTCTACGCCGAGCACACGGAAGACGCCCGCCTGTTTCCGGGCAAGCACCCCAATATCGACCGGCTCATCAAGCTGGTGGAAACGGGTGAAACCCTGCGCGTAAAACACGTCTTCGCCGCCTGACGATCCCGGGTAACAAAGACTGGGCCGGACTTCCCTCCCAGGAAGTCCGGCCCATTTTGTTTGTCGCGATGGAGAGGCAGCCTGCGTAGGGTGCAATAAGCAACGCGCATTGCAGCATTGTTCTCGGCACTCCGCCCGCTGCCTGATGGAAGCCAACACGGGAATGAAGTGAGTTGTCGCACGCCTGCCGCCCGGCTTCAAGCGCATCCGCCACTACGGCTTGCTCGCTGCCGCCAACAAGACCCGGCGCCTGGCGGCCGCCCGCGCAGCGCTGGCAGTTCCACCGCCGGACCCCGTGGCCATTGAGGACGTCGCCAACTTCCTGCGCCGGGTGGGCGTCATCGAATGGCGCCGCTGTCCGGCCTGTGGGGCTGAGGCCATGGTCGTCACCGCCGTGATTCCCCGGCCGGGTCGCCTGCCGCCGGAACGGGCGCCGCCGTGACCGCTCCCCTTTCCCTTCCGACGCCCTTTCCAGCGCACCACGGTGCGCCCGTGATACTGCTTGCGCCCGGCGTCAAACTCAGACCTTCCAGCCTTGCGGCAGGCGGGAATCTGGTCGCTTGTCCGGCCCGACATCCAACCTGCGCGCTCCCGCCTTCCCCTTGCCGGCGCCAGGATGCCGCCAACACCATGCGAAATGGTTTGACAAGCGCATCGCCACACTTACAATCCCCATGATTCCGACCGCCCAGCTGGCGGTTCAGTCCAGCGAGGTTTATCCGCCGCCAACCTCCTCGGCTCCGACCACACTTTCTGCCGGCGGCGGATAAACGCTTTTCGTTAGCAATTAAGCTATTGCGAGGAAGTCTCCCTGGCATGGCAGGCGGTTTCCCATATGATGTGGGAGCTAGAACTAGCGGGAGACTTTCTCTGAAGAGCTTATGAGAGTTCTTATACTTATTGGTGCTGCTGCACTTGCTTTCACGGCAATCAACCCCGCTTTAGGACAGAGGATTCAAACACCTAACAAGGTTGACGGCATAATCCGACTACAGCCATATGTCCGGTGCGATGATTTTGCCGAAGGCGTGCGTGGTGTGAAATTGGATGGCCGGCCCAAAGATGCAGAACCTTGGCGTGAAGTTTCGGTTGGCTCAACCAAACGCCGCGTGTCGGTTGTTCATGGTTACCGCGTAATGTACGCATATCCTAGCACCGACTTTTTTGCAAACTTGAAGGCTGAACAGTCAGACCCGGCAAAGTATGGTGAAGATAAAGCGACACTTAAACTATCGTTATCAGAGATTGGTCGGGCAGAGGGTTCTGCGGATGTAAAGGAGTTCAAGGTTGAAGGCGTTATGGGGCAAACACTTACGAAACGAGCTTTGACGGGGAGCACCGTTGGAATTACCCAAATATTCTTTGACAAAGACTCGGTGATCGTGACGATCTATTTTTTGAATCAAACGCCCAATAAACGTAAGTTCAAGACATACGAAGAATTTGTCTCCCTTAGAGATAAATTTATTGAAGGCTATGCTGAGTGTGTCGCCAATAAGCGTTTAATACCCTTGCTCCTCCAATGATCCTTATCGCTAACCCGTCGCTGATCTGGACGCCTGGCCATGCGGGCGCCATCGCCTTTACTCTCTGGCTCCGGCAACCGTGTTTCCTGCGGGGCGCCAGATAGCTTCACGTTGGGTAGCTTAATGCCGCGACTCTTAGTCCTCGCCCTGCTAGCATTTCCAACGCTATCCCTTGCAAATGCTGGGCTGCCCATGCTTGCCATTGTTTGGCCTATGTCGGTGCCCGCATTCATTCCTGTCGTTGCCATCGAGAGTTGGGTCGTTCGCCGCGCTTTGAATGTTTCATGGCGTGTCGCAATTACTCAAATGGTCAAAGGCAACATCTTCTCAACGCTTGTCGGTATTCCTCTCGCCTGGGTCGCCTCCGTCGCCGTCGAGTTTCTTCTCGCGTTCTTCGTGATGAACGCCACCGGCTCGAAGTCCTATCCACCACATGGCGTTGGCGAGTTGGGAGGCATCATTCTTTCTGCACCGTGGCTCGGCCCATTCCGTGAAGGTGGTCATTGGATAATCCCACTTGCCATGATCGTGCTGCTCGTCCCATTCTTCTTCGCTTCGTTCTGGACAGAAGCGTGGTATGTCAGCCGCAAGCTGTGCCCCGACGCGCCAGAGCGAGCACGGCGCGCGTTATGGAGCGCCAATGCGTACAGCTACATCGGGCTGTTCATCGCTTCTGTCTGCTGGCTGGTAGTCGGCGTTGTAACTCATGCGTAAGCCATTTATAGCCCCACTCCAAACCAATCATCCCACCGGACCTGCGCGAAAAGCCGTGCAGGCCGGTGAATTCAAACGTTAGGCATTCAGAAATGTGCGACTTCCTCTTCAAAATTATGCATTCCGTGGCCGTGTTTGACCTCAATGTCATTGGGCTACTAACTGGCTTCCTCGGCGGCATATTAATTACATTTTTTGGGTTGCCGTCAATTAGCCTGCTGAACCAAGGAATGTACGTTGAAATTCAAATCACCAAACGTATGCGCATCTACAATTGGCTTGCGCGTATTGGCCTATTTCTTGTTATGGCTGGCTTTTTTCTCCAACTGGTTCCGGCAGTTCAAAGCGTAAAGTGAGCCACCTGCCTAAGCTATTGCGAGGAAGTCTCCCTGGCATGGCAGGCGGTTTCCCATATGATGTGGGAGCTAGAACTAGCGGGAGACTTTCTCTGAATAGCTTAACGAATAAGGTTAGATCGTGCTTGCCACGATCTGAACCGTTTGTTGGACGAGCCCGGCCCCGGGGCGGTGGGAGGCCCCTGAAAATAGATTTTTGAGAGTATCCTGCTGGCGTGATGCCAGGGGCGATTGGGAAGGAAGGCACCGAAGGCCGGCTGGCGATTACCGCAGCCGGCCTTGGTTTTGGAGAGGAACTGGGCGTTTTTGGCCGACGCCGAGGCGAACGGTAGCGTCAGCTTGAGGGCGCTGATGGCCCACCGGTCGCCAGAGTCAGGTGCGATTACATGGTCAGGGAGCCCTCCCGGTTGGCCAGGGGTTGGGGCATCCCGGGTGGGCGGCAAGCGGGTCTTCATGACCGCCATAGCACCCCCGCAGCACGGGCAGTACATCGCTGGTCGCGGGGTGAGCGGAACCTGAGGGGGCACGAACTTCAGCACCACCTGTAGCAAAGCGATCAGGCGCTTGCTGTTGGGATGCAGGAAGCCAAAGTTGCGTGCCCGCCGGAAACCTTTCGGCAGCACATGCTGGAATACCAGCCAGAGAAAGCGGGCACCGGAAACGGTGCGGCGCGCCATCTTGCCGGAACGGGCGTCGCGGTAGCGGAACGTGACCTGGCCGTCAGCGCAGGACAGAATGTCCTGCTCCCGGATTACGTCGCGGTAGAGATAGCGACCCAGATAGACGAGGGCCTTCTCCCCGCCGCCCACCGCCTTGCAATCCACCACCCAGACCGTCGGATGGCGGCGCGGCAGCGTCAGGCCGGCGGCCTCGATGCCGGCGAGCATCTTCGCCCGGAAGACCTTGGTCAACGCCTTGTGGTTGAACAGATAGCGCTTCTGGTCCGGACCGGCGCGTTTCGTGCGCCAGCGTTTCAGCGCGCCATCCAGGGTGGCCGCCAGCATGACCAGATGCACGTGGGGGTGGTAATCCAACTGGGGGGTAGCCGCTGCTCTTGCGCAGGTTATACAGGTGGGATACCGATAGCCGCGCCAGACGTACGTAGCGCGTATCGCCATAGTCGTGGTACGCCCGCTGCAGCAAGCAAGCAGGCAATGGCCGGGCCGCAGACGTCCTCATGGGCCTTGTCCATCTCCACCAGCAGCGCCGGGTGTAGTGCCGCGCAAAGGGCTGGGCCGGCGGCCGGTAGTGCTTCTTCAAGGGCTCGGCCGCCAGCCGGTTGCGCTGCCAGCCTGCTACCAGACGGGTTACCTGCGCCCGGCTATAGCCGCTGGTGTGCTGCAGGTAGCGCAGCACAATCCCCCGTTCCCGCTTGCTGCGCCCGGGGTAGTCAAAGCGCAGCAGGACGCGGCTGATATGGGCATACCGATCAAAGTCGTTGCCTGCTGCCGTGAACGCCACGGCGCCGCTGGCGCTCAGAAAATCTTCCAGCTGCTCAATCGTCCGCAGTCGCGTTTCGTCCATGTCGATCACCATTCCTGGATGATCAACCCACTTCCCCCTTTGCCCTCAGGATTCCGCCTTCAGGCTCATTCTTCATTGGACAAGGCTAGCATTTGACGAAACTACGGCATTGCCGTATATTGGAATCCATGTTCACGGTCATCGAAACTCCGACGTTCGTTCGCCTCGCCAGCGACTGCTGGAACGATGAAGATCGACTCAGCTTTATTACCTTCATCGCCGGAAACCCAGAAAGTGGGGATGTTGTGCCCGGGTCTGGAGGCGTAAGGAAGGCTAGATGGGGAAGTGTTGGTCGTGGCAAGCGTGGCGGGGTGCGAGTCATTTACTTCAATCGCCTCGCCAACGGAGAAATTTGGTTGTTGCTGGTCTACGGAAAATCCGTGCGTGAAAACATCCCGGCGCATGTACTTCGTCAGATCAAAGAGGAGATCGAAAATGCGTAAAGCCAAACAGAAGCCTGTCGGCCGTCAGCCGAAAATTGACCTTGGCGCTGAACTGCTGACGTCGGTGCGTGAAATGAAAGCCGGCATTCGTGCTCGAGTCCATCGTCCCGAAATATCGGAAATTGCTCACGCTCGCCTGGTGTCAGGGCTGTCTCAAACCGCCTTCGCAACGCTGCTTGGCGTTTCCGTGCGCACTCTCCAAGATTGGGAACAAGGTCGTCGTGAGCCGTCAGGCGCAGCAAAAACCCTTTTTCGCGTTGCCGAACGTCACCCTGAAGTTCTGCAAGAACTTGCTGCTTGAGGCGGTGCGGCCCAACCCGGCGTTGCAGGGGACGCTACGTGATAAAGCCGCGCCGTGCCCCTGACCTTGAACGTTGGCCCTTCCCTTTTCAAATCCCCTGACCTCCGCCCCGGGCGGTGAACTGCCGTCCTCCGTGCCGCTGCTTTTATTTCTGCCTGATTATGGCAAGTGCCGGCCCCAGGCTACGCCAGCAGTCCGTAAGCGTTCTTATTGTTCCAGCCTCTCTTGTCCGGCTATCTACCGACTGGGCGTGGAAGACGTGGACGCCGTGGCGGCCTTCCTGGGCAACAAGGACTTCTTCATGGGGGATCGGGCAACTTCCATCGACGCGGTGGCCTACGGATTTCTTGCGAACGTGCTGCGGGTGGACCTGGACCACCCGGTTCGCCGCCGTGCGCTGGAACATCCGAACCTGTCGGCGTACTGCGAGCGCATGGAAGCGCGTTATTGGCAGCAGACTTGAGTCCGCCCGGTTATTTCCGGTCCGGCTGATCAGTAACCCTGGAAGAGAAAATCCAGGGCCGCGATGATGCGTTCGCTTTCTGCTTGCAGGGACGCCACAGGCGGCTTCAGCAGGCGTTGCGGCACGGCGGCCAGTTTGGGCGTTTCGAGGATGCACTCAATACCCTCGACGACGAATACCGGCATGAGGTCCGCCGGCAGCTTCGTGCCTGGAAAACGGTCGCGGCGACGCAGGGGAATCACCACCCGCGTATCCAGTCCTCCCAGCAAGTCGCTCTGCACATCCAGAAGATAGGGCGTGGTGGTGGCGTGGGGGCCGCTGTTGGCATGGACGTTGAACCGACTCATTTCAGAACCCCCGCCATTCTGCGAGAGGCAGTCCTTCTTCTTCCACGGTGCGGTTGTATGCGGTGATGAATTCGCCGTGCTCCGCCTGCCAACGCAGGGCCTTTTCCTGCCTGACCCGCTCCCGCAGGAACTGGTCGCACTCCCGGGAGATATTCATGCCGAGGGATTTGGCATCCGCCAGAACATCGGCGGAGAGACTCAGGTTGGTGGCTTTGCGTACAGGCGTCAGCATGGTGGACTCCGCATCGTGTGGGGAAATCATGCGCATGATACGCCCGCATGGAGGAACAAAAAAGCCGCTCGAAAGCGGCTTTTTCACGAGGGCAAGGCAGTGCTCACACTACCGCTTCTTCCTTCACCTTCACCGGCTTGATGAACTGCTCGCGGGAGACACCCAGCCACATGACCAGGGGACTGGCCACCAGCACGGAGGAGTAGATGCCGAAGCAGATGCCGATGGTCAGGGCCACGGCGAAGTAGTGCAGGGTCTCGCCGCCGAACAGCAGCATGGACAGCACCATCATCTGGGTACAGCCGTGGGTGATGATGGTGCGGGAGATGGTGGCGGTGATGGCGTGGTTGATGACCTCCGGCGTGGTCAGGCCGCGCTTCTTCTTGAAGGTTTCCCGCACCCGGTCGAACACCACCACGGATTCATTCACCGAGTAGCCCAGGATGGCCAGCACGGCGGCCAGCACCGGCAGGGAGAATTCCCACTGGAAGGCGGCGAAGCAACCCAGGATGATGACCACGTCGTGCATGTTGGCGATGATGGCCGACAGGGCGAAGCGCCACTCGAAGCGCATGGCCAGGTAGAGCATGATGCCGGCGCAGACCAGCAGCAGGGCCATGGCGCCGTCGGAGGCCAGTTCCTGGCCTACCTGGGGACCGACGAATTCCACCCGGCGCACGTTGGGGGCGCCGCCGGCACTCTTCAGGGACGCCAGCACGGAGTCGCTGACGTGGGCGGAATCCAGATCCTTGCGGGAGGGCAGGCGGATCAACAGATCCCGGGAGGTGCCGAAGTTTTGCACCTGGGCGTCCGGAAAGCCGTCCTTGGCCAGGGTGGTGCGGATCGGGTCAAGCCGGGGCGCTTCGGCGTAGCTCACTTCCATGAGGGTGCCGCCGGTAAACTCGACGCTGAAGTGCAGTCCCTTGTTGAACAGGAAGAACACCGCCATCAGAAAGGTGATCAACGAAATGATGTTGAAGACCAAGGCGTGCTTCATGAACGGGATGTCGCGGTGAATCTTGAAGAATTCCATTTTTTGATAAGGCGTGATGAGTGAGGGGTGAGGAGTGAGGGGTAAAACCCTCAGACTTCGTCCTTCAGCGAGTTGATCAATCCGCCTAACAGCTTGAAGGCGGTATCCAGTTGTTTCTCAGCGGCTGCAAAATCTCCGGGATAACCCAAGTCACGAGCCAGAATCACTTGCGTATCCAATTCGCTCAACGATCCCCGGGCTATGCCCAGAAAATGCAGAAACTCTTTCTTTCCATGCCTGGCGGCACCTTCAGCAATATTGGAGGGGCGGAGACAGCGGCTCTGCGCATCTGACTGCTCAGGCCGTACAGTTCCTCCCGGGGGAATGTGGTGGTGAGTGCGTAAACCAGCTTCGCCAATTTCATGGCTTCCTGCCACGCCAGCAAGTCCTGATGTCGTCGATTTGTCACCGGACCTACTCCTCACCCCTCACTCCTCACCCCTCACGTTTTTCACACACCGGGTTTCCAGACTTGGCCAATCGCCAGTGAGTCCAGTTTGCGCTGGCGGCCGTACCAGACATTCACCATGGCGCGGGACACGGTCACGGCGCTGAAGATGGACGTCAGGATACCCAGGCACAGCACCACGGCAAACCCTCTTACCGGGCCGGAACCGAAGGCCAGGAGGGCGATACCGGCGATGAAGGTGGTGACGTTGGAGTCCAGGATGGTGTCGAAGGCCCGTTCGTAACCAGCGAAGATGGCGGCCTGGGGCGTGGCCCCGTTGCGCAACTCCTCCCGGATGCGTTCGTTGATGAGCACGTTGGCGTCGATGGCCATGCCCAGGGTCAGGGCAATACCCGCCATGCCCGGCAGCGTCAGGGTCGCCTGCATGAGGGACAAGAGCGCCACCAGGAACAGCAGGTTGCAGGCCAGGGACACCATGGAGATCATGCCGAACACCATGTAGTAGAAGATCATGAAGACACTGACCATGGCGAAGCCATAGAGCGTGGAATCAAAGCCCTTCTTGATGTTCTCGGCCCCCAGGGACGGGCCGATGGTGCGTTCCTCGATGATGTCCATGGGGGCGGCCAGCGACCCGGCCCGCAGCAGCAGGGCCGTGTCGGTGGACTCCTCGGTGCTCATGCGGCCGGAAATCTGCACCCGGCCGCCGCCGATTTCACCACGGATGACCGGGGCGGTAATGACCTCGCCCTTGCCCTTCTCGATGAGCAGGATGGCCATGCGCTTGCCAATGTTCTCCCGGCTGACGTCGCGGAAAATGCGCGCACCGGCGTTGTCCAGGGTCAGGTGCACCGCCGGTTCCAGGGTCTGGCCGTCGAAGCCGGGCTGGGCGTCTGTGAGCCGGTCGCCGGTCAGCACCACCTGTTTCTTGACCAGCAGGGGGTTGCCGCCCCGTTCGGTGTATAACTCGTCGCCGTAGGGCACCTGGCCCCGCAGGGCCGCGTCCAGTTGGCCCGGGGCGTCGTCCACCATGCGCACTTCCAGGCTGGCGGTGCGGCCCAGGATGTCCTTGGCCTTGGCGGTATCTTGCACGCCGGGCAGTTGCACCACGATGCGGTCTACGCCCTGCTGCTGGATCACCGGCTCGGCCACGCCCAGTTCGTTGATCCGGTTGTGCAGGGTGGTGATGTTTTGCTTGATGGCAAATTCCTGGATGCGCTTCTGGGCCGGCAGGGACAGGACGCCGGTGAGCTTGAAGTCGGAGCCATCCTGGGTTTCCGTGAATTGCAGGTCCGGCTGGCTATCCGACAGAATGGTCTTCGCTTTCTGGCGGGTGGTGTCGTCGCTGAAACGGATGCCGATGTTCTGGCCTTCGCGGTTGATGCCGCCATGGCGCACGCTCTTGTCCCGGAGCAGGCTGCGCAGGTCGGCGGAGACGGCGTCCAGCTTCTTGGTGATGGCGCCCTTCATGTCCACCTGCAGCAGGAAGTGCACGCCGCCCCGCAGGTCCAGGCCCAGGTACATGGGCAGGGCGTGGAGGTCGGTCAGCCACTTGGGGGAGCTGGACAAGAGGTTCAGGGCGACGACGTAGGACGGGTCGGCCGGATTCGGGTTCAGACCCTTCTCGATGGTGTCCCGGGCCTTGATCTGGGTATCCGTGTCGGCGAAGCGGGCCCGCACGCTGGTGAAGTCGCTGAAGACGCCCTGATTGGCAACGGAGGCCGCCTTGAGGGTTTCCTCGATGCGCGACTGCAGCTTGGCGGCGTCGATCTTCAGGGTGACCTTGGCGCTGGACACCTGCACCGCCGGCACCTCGCCGTAGAAATTCGGTAGGGTGTAAAGGAGACCAAAGATCACCGCAAACACGACGATCAGGTTTTTCCAGATTGGATAGCGATTCATTTTTGGAAAGGCGTGAGGGGTGAGGGGTTAGGAGTGAGGGGTGAAAGTCAAAAGCGGGGGGCGGTCTGGCAGTGGTTGTTTTTCATTGCCGCGCCGTAGGCGCGCAAACTTCCACTCCTCACCCCTCACTCCTCACCCCTCACGCATTTCAAAGGGACTTCAGGGTGCCCTTGGGCAGTACGTTGCCGACGGCGGCTTTTTGCACGGCGATTTCGACGCCGGGGGCCACTTCCAGGCTGACGTAGTTCTCGCCCACCTTGGAAATCTTGCCTGCCACGCCGCCCTGGGTGATGACTTCGTCGCCCTTCTGCAGCGCGTCGACCATGGCCTTGTGATCCTTGGCCTTCTTGAGGTTCGGCCGGATCATCAGGAAATAGAGGACGACGAACATCAGGATCATGGGCAGGATGCCCATCAGCGTGTCCTGGGTGGAGCCAGCAGCGGCGGCTTGCTGGGCGTAGGCGTTGGTGATCAGCACGTGGATTACTCCTGAATAATGCGGCAAAAAGGATAGCCCGCCATTCTATCATCCACAGGATTTCGGCGCCGGCCGCGGCGCGAGGGCCTTCAATCGTGGCCGAGGCGGCGTTCGGCGGCGAATTCGGCGGCAAATTCGACGAAG
>JAYTVW010000157.1:0-47234 GCA_043743785.1 Rhodocyclales bacterium
GCTGTCCAGATTGTGCTGGAATCAGTGTCCAGTTTGGCCTGGAATCACTGTCCAGATTGCCGTGGAATCCGTGTCCAGGTTGGCGTGGAATACGCAGCATGATCTTCTCAACACGCTCTATATATTCAGGATTGCTTTCAAGAGGTCGTTGACATAGTTCAATTCCGTCAGCAACCATTTCTTTAATGGTTGGGGCGCCATAACGCTTGCCATAGTAAAAAGTACCTTCATATGTAGACACGTCGTTCCGTTGATACAGCATTACCGCACTTCCCAAGAAACTTATTTGCATCGCTAGAGCTAGTTCGATGCAACCTATAAGGTAGTCACGTGCAATTTCAACGTAAACAATATGTGCTGCAATGTCATACCCCAACGCTTGCAGAAGCACTCTTAGGCATTTAACAGTCGGCTGATGTAGGTCTATTAGCAACTTCCAGCGGGAGTTGTAGGGCATCGAGCGCAAACACACGTCAACTCGTGCGCAGTGCTGTTCAAGTGCGCTTTTTGCGATGGGAAGTTCAGGACGATCTATCCAAATGCAAACCCTATCAAATCCATACACACAGGGTTCACTACGTGCGTTGACACTATTATTCGTCAACTTTCGTCTTTTATTGGCATTGTTCATTTGTGAGTTTCTGAAATTCAGACAGGTCGTCAGTTGCAGTTGGTTGCAGCACTTCGCCGTCAAGAAGTGTTTGCACCTGCGCAACATCCCACAAGAGCCTTCTGTTCGGCAGCTTTACCGGGACCATTCCCATATAGTGCCCTTGGCGGCAGAAGGCAGAGCGTATCGAGTTCGGTTTTACATGCATCAAAACGGCAAGTTGCTCCGTTGACAATTTCGCATTTCCGTCGACGCTGGTTATTTCTAAACTAGTTGCTGGCTTCAACATCTTGTACTCCCGTCAACCCCAACCTAAATATCAAAACATCCATGTTCGGCATGAAGGCTTTCCCGTTTAGAAGTGAGCAGCCAGACCTATGTTTGAATTCTGGCTGTTGTATTTCTTCTAGTTTGGCTTTACAGTTTTGACGTTTTACTAGTTGTCATTGAGTTTGTTCGGTGCAATACACTGCGCCGAGCGGGAATACGTCAACGGAAAATACCTTACACGCTCTTTTGTGTGACTGGCTAACAGAACACTTCGTCAACTTCATCTTCAATCGTCCCGCTTGTTTTACATTGCCGTTAACTGTGTTCGTCAGAAAAATGTGCGTAATACGACCGCCCTCACTGTTGTTTGCGTGATGGCTGGACCAATAAGAATGGCTGTTAAACTACAGGAAGATGCCCAGGCGTCTCTCGTTAACTCTGGGCAGCATCGTTGATCGCGTTAAACCAACAGAGCGCGCTCCGGGGTACGGTTTTCGTCAACAGCTAGCGTTGGTCACTTGACGGCAACAGGCATTGCGCAACAAGTACAACGTGAAAGTGACGTGGCGGCGGCCAGCAAGTGTTGCAAGAGGATCAGTTGTCGTGCGGAAGCAGAACATTGCACGCACAATCAACCTCATAGAACAATTTTGACGCGCGCAAGGTCGGAAATGATAGCCCCGTCAGTTCACCACCGCAGAGGCATATGTTCGTCACGTGATGTGCTGAATAGCAGGTGTTCAGCAGTGGATGTGAGGCACCGCCGTCAACGGATTTTCGCCACCACTATTTGCGTCAACCGTGAGCAACAGCAGACCTGGATGTTTTCCGTCAACTTCTCATCCGTTGTTTTGGCGCACCGTTAGAAGTCAAAGCGCATATGCGTTGACTCAAAATGATGCGACTGCGCATAACACCCCCACCCGAGGAAATGTTGTTGATCTGCGTTAACATCTAATTTTCGTTAACGCCAAATTTACGTTAACGTAAAATCTGCGTTAACGTGATTTCTCTGTTAACGTCAGTTCACGGGGGACGTACCCTATTGCATATACCACCGGAATGTCTGCGAATTGGCGTACTAGCATTGCGTTGACAAGCGGCTGTTTTATACCCGCGCATACTGACAGACAGATTTGGCTTGCACGGTGCAAGCTTTAACTCTTGGACATGGAAGTTAACGCAGGTATCAATCGAATATCACGCCACTGCGTGTGCGCAGCAGAGTAAAACTTTGACATTCGCTGCGTCGCACTTTACAAAGGAAAGTGGAGTTGACAAAAGTAGCAGCACACAGTCCCATAGATACCAACTGCGCACCCAGTGACCGATGAAAATGCAAAAAGCCCACCTTTGCGGGGTGGGCTTGTTGAAGAGACAGTTGTTGATGGAGGCGAACCACAATTGTGGTCTAGCTCTTCGTCGAGCCTATCTTCCTGCCGGGAGCCGGCGGAGGAATGAATCCTGCGACTCGGGAAAGCATTTCCTGGACGGACTTTCCATCAGCGAACCGCGTCACGCTGCAACGCATGATCTCCCCGCGTGCCGACATGGCTTCCAGGACTGCGCTAGCCTCTGCAAGCGGTATCGCCATGGCGGCAGCAATTTCGGCATCCTGGCTCTGGCCGTGCTTCTTCAGGTACTGGAGGATTTTGACGGCAGGCATTTGAGTTCTCCGTTCAGACCATCGCGGCGGTGGCGACACACTCCACCCCACCACTGACCGCCTCCTTGAGCAGTGGGCTTGCATGGAACGCAACAACACGTCGCGCGCAGATGGGTATTTCTTCGCCGGTCTTGGGGTTGCGGCCTGGCCGTTGCGGCTTGTCCAGCAGCAGGAAGTTCCCGAAGCCATGAAGTTTGACCTCTTCGCCGCCTTCCAGGCTCGCACTGATTTCGTCGAAGAAGGCTTCCACCATGTCCTTGGCTTCGCGGTTGGTCAGTCCCAGGCCATCGACGATGCCCTGGACGAGTTCAGCTTTGGTGAGGGTCATGTTCTGGCACGAGTGCATTACGAAGGACCGGCCTTTTGCCGGCTTTGTCGTTTCTGGCTCCGAGACGGCGTATCTTAAATTTGAGTACACATGGGGTACACGGAGGCCGGATAGCAAAAAGGCCAACCCGCTGGGTTGGCCTAAGTGCTTGATTCTTTGGTAGTGATGGGCGGACTTGAACCGCCGACCCCCGGATTATGAATCCGATGCTCTAACCAGCTGAGCTACATCACCACATGCGGGCCGGAGGGGCTGGATTGCGCCAGAAACCTGCCGTGCTTCGCGAAGCCGTGCATTATCCTAAAGGCCCCGGGGCCTTGTCAAGAGGCGGATGGTTGGCGACAATGCGCGCCATGAATAACGGTTCCCGTTTTGACATCCTTATCGTTGGTGCCGGCCTGGCCGGTGCCAGCTTGGCGGTGGCCCTGCGCGCCAGCCGCTATCGCGTGGCTCTGGTGGAAGGGCGTCTTCCCGCCCTGAGCGACGGGGGGTGGGATTCGCGGATCTACGCGGTGAGTCCGGCCAATGTGAGGTTCCTGTCGGATATCGGCGCCTGGAAGCATCTGGATGCGCAGCGCATCGCTCCCGTGTACGACATGGAGGTGATGGGCGACCGGGGGGCGCGGCTGGCGTTTTCGGCCTACGACAGCGGTGTGGACGAGCTGGCCTCCATCCTGGAGGGCCGGTTGATGCAGCAGGAACTGTGGGAAACCCTGAAACGCCAGGCGAACCTGACGCTTTTCTGTCCGGCCAGCCCCCAAGCCCTGCATTTCGATGAGGATGCGGCGCGTCTGCAACTGACTGACGGGCGCCATATCGAGGCGTCCCTGGTGGTGGCTGCCGACGGCGCCGACTCCTGGGTGAGGAATGCGTCCGGTATCGCGGCGCGCTGGACGCCATACAATGAAAAGGGTGTGGTGGCGAACTTCGCCTGCGAGTTGCCCCACCGCAACACGGCCTTCCAGTGCTTCTCCGACTTGGGGGTGCTGGCTTGGCTGCCCTTGCCGGGCAATCTGATGTCCATGGTGTGGTCCACGCCGTTCGATCACGCGGATGAACTGGTGGCCCTGTCGCCGGAGGCCTTGTGCGAGCGGGTTGCCGCTGCGGGCGGGCATCGCCTGGGCCAGCTGGACTTGGTCACGCCCGCCGCCGGTTTTCCGCTGCGCCTGATGCGCCCGGAGAAGACCGTGGCGCCGCGTCTGGCCCTGATCGGCGATGCGGCCCACGCCATTCACCCCCTTTCCGGCCATGGCATCAACCTGGGCTTCCAGGACGCCAAGGTGCTGGCGGAGGTGCTGACGGCCCTGCCGGACTACTGCGATTGCGGCGATGAGCGCTCCTTGCGCGCCTATGCCCGCTGCCGCTTTGAAGAAACCCTGTTGCTGCAGGCCACCACCCATTCCCTGCGCCGCTTGTTCCGCCCGTCCAATCCGGCCCTTTCCGTGCTGCGCAATGCCGGCATGAATTTCACGAACCGCCTGCCCGTCGTCAAGGACATGCTGGTACGCTACGCCCTGGGCTGATTCCGCCCCTCCCGGAGACTCACCATGAAGAAAATCGCCCTCGCCCTCGCTGCCGTCCTCCTGTGTGCCGCAGCTTTCGCCAGCGAGGAAACGGTTAAGAAGGCCCTGGAAGCCCGCTTCCCGGGCAAGGTGGATGGCGTGCAGCGCACGCCTTTCGCCGGCCTCTACGAGGCCCATCTGGGCGGGGACACGATCTACACGGACGAAGCCGTGTCTTATTTCGTCGCCGGCCAGCTCCTTGACGTGAAGTCGATGAAGAACCTGACGGCGGAATCCGCCAGCCGTTACAACGCCCTGCAATTTGCCAAGCTGCCCTTGGATCTGGCGGCCAAGACGGTGAAGGGCAACGGCAAGCGCATCCTGGTGACCTTCGAGGACCCCAACTGTGGCTATTGCAAGAAACTGGCCCACGAAATCACCAAGCTGGACAACCTGACGGTCTACACTTTCCTGCTGCCGGTGCTGGGACCGGATTCCGTTGAAAAATCCAAGACCATCTGGTGTGCAGCCAATCGGGGCAAGGCCTGGACGGACTGGATGCTGGAGGGCAAGCTGGCGGCTTCGAAGGACTGCAAGTGGCCCTATGACCGCCTGATGGAATTGGGGCAGAAATTCCGCGTGAACGGCACGCCGGCGATTCTCTTTGCCGACGGTGATCTCACCCCGGGCTATATGCCTGCGGCCCAACTGGAACAAAAGCTGGCGAAAGCCGGAAAATAAGTCGGCCGGGGTCAGAGAAAAGTGGGGGCGCTACGGCGCCCCTCGTTATATCCCCGCACTCTTTGTCGCTTCCCATGTTTCCCCACGCCTTTCCTTTCGATCCCACTGGCGGCTATGGTCTGCCGGAACTGCTGGCGCTCCCGCCGCCGGAGCCGCTGGATGGTTTCGCCGAGTTCTGGCGGGCACGCCGGGCGCGGGTGGCCGGGCTGGACCCGGCGCCGCTGCTCGCGCCCTCGGATCAGCCGCTACCCGGCTGGCGGGTGCAGACGCTTCGCTACCGTTCCAGCGACGAAATCACGATACACGGCTGGTTGCTGACGCCGGCATCCGGTGTGGTGCGGCGCGGTCTGGTGGTGGGCCACGGCTATGGCGGTCGTGACGCCCCTGCGCCCCGGCTGCCGTTGTCGGATTGTGCGGTCGTGTTTCCCTGCTTTCGTGGTCTGGGCAGGAGTCCCGTGCCGGGGCTGTCGGCGAATCCCTTGTTTCATGTTCTGAACGGCATCGAAGACCGTTCGCGCTACGTCATCGGCGGCTGTGTGGACGACCTGTGGCTGGCGGTGTCGGTCCTGCTGGCCCTGTTTCCACAGGTAGAGGGGCACGTGGGCTACATGGGGACCAGCTTCGGCGGCGGTATCGGCGCCCTGGCGGCACCCTGGGATGAGCGCATTCGGCGCGTGCACTTGGAAGTGCCCACCTTCGGCCATCAGGCCCTGCGCCTGCAACTGCCCTGCGTGGGCAGCGGCGAGGCGCTGCGTATCCGCCAGCGTTTGCGGGCATTCGACGTGATGGACACCCTGGCCTGGTTCGATGCCGCCTGCGCCGCCGGTTTCCTGGCTATCCCGACCCATGTGGCGGCGGCGGCCTTCGATCCGGCGGTGCCGCCCGCCGGCCAGTTTGCCGTGGCCAACGCCGTTCCCCCGGAGTGGCGCCGCCTATTCGTGCTGGCGGCCGGCCATTTCGACTACCCGGCCCAGGCGGCTCAGGCGGAAGCACTGTTTGTTGAACTGGAAGACTTCTTTGCGGGCTTATGAGTGCGGCAATACGGGGGCAGAGGGGGCCGCCCCCGCAATCTGACTAGCGTGCCGTCCAGCCCAGGTCCATGGACAGGGCCGCGCCGGTGAAGGCGCTGCCGGAGGGGCCGCACAGGAACAGCACGAAGTCCGCCACTTCTTCCGGGGTGATGAGACGCTTGATGGCCGCCGGCTCCAGCAGGACTTTTTCCACCACTTCGCTTTCCGCTACGCCCCTTGTGCGGGCCTGGGCGGCGATCTGCTTGTCCACCAGGGGCGTGGCGATGTAGGCCGGACAGATGGCGTTCACCGTAATGCCGCAGGCGCCACCTTCCAGGGCTGCCGACTTGGTAAAGCCGACGACGCCATGCTTGGCGGCGGTGTAGGCAGACTTGAAGGGCGAGGCCACCAGGGAATGCATGGAGCCGATGTTTACAATGCGGCCCCAGCCCTGGGCCTTCATGGCGGGCCAGGAATACTTGGTGAGCAGGAAGGGGGCAGTGAGCATCACCGCCTGCATGCGCTCCCACACGTCTTCCGGGAATTCCTCCACAGAAGCCACGTGCTGGAAACCGGCGTTATTCACCAGGATGTGCACCTTGCCGTACTTTGCCAGGGTGGCGTCGATCAAGGCCTTGCAGTCCTCCCGTTTCGCCATGTCGCCCCGCACATAAAGTCCGCGGATCTCGTCGGCGAAAGCTTCGCCACCTTCCCGGCTGCCGGCCACCACCACCTTGGCCCCCGCCGCCGCCAGTTGCCGGGCGATGACTTGGCCCAGGCCGCTGGTGGCACCCGTGACGACCGCCACCTTGTCTTGCAGATCGAAATTCATGTGTCCTCTCTGGTTGTTCCCGACACGGGCGCTTTCCCATGAACAATTTCGCGGAAGCTTGCCGGGCGGCACTTATTCATAATTACAGACTTGATTGCTGCGTTGCGACGATGTTAGCGTGCTTGCTCTGTCTGGCAATTGAAAAATGTCACGAAATATTCGGCAGAGGATGTTCGCAGCTTGGAAAGGGAGGATCGCTTGCTTCAGGTTCGCATACACGGCCGTGGCGGCCAGGGCGTGGTTACCGCCGCAGAACTTCTGTCCGTCGCTGCCTTCGATGGCGGCCGCCATGCCCAGGCGTTTCCCAGTTTCGGTTCCGAGCGCACCGGGGCGCCGGTGGTGGCATTTTGCCGTATCTCGGAATCCCCCATCCGCCTGCGGGAGCCGGTGATGCAGCCGGATGTGCTCATCATCCAGGATCCGACCCTGCTGCATCAGGTGGATGTCTTCCAGGGCCTCCAGCCCGACGGCTACATTCTCATTAATTCCACCCGTTCCTTCCTGGAGTTGGGCCTGTCTGATTTTGTACGGGGCTGGCGGCCGGAGCGTTTGTGCACCGTGCCCGCCTCGGAACTGGCCTTGAAACACGTGGGCCGGCCCTTGCCCGGTGCGGCCCTGCTGGGGGGGGTTGCTGCCATGTCCGATGCCATCAGCCTGGCTGCGGTGCTCAAGGCCATCCGGGAGAAATTCTCCGGCAAGGTGGCGGAAGGCAACGTGGCCGCCGCCAGCGCCGCCTTTGATTTCGTCGCGGCGGAAATCCGCGAGGCGGGAAAGGTTTCCAGCCATGTTTGAACAAATCGAAGGTTCACGGGCCATTGCCCGGGCGGTGGCCCTGTGTCGGCCGGAGGTCATTTGCGCCTACCCCATTTCGCCCCAGACCCACATCGTGGAAGGCCTCGGGGAACTGGTGAAGACGGGGGAATTGTCGCCCTGCGAATTCATCAACGTGGAGTCGGAGTTTGCTGCCATGTCGGTGGCTATCGGCGCCTCCGCTGCCGGCGCCCGCTCCTACACGGCCACTGCCAGCCAGGGCCTGTTGTTCATGGCGGAGGCGGTCTATAACGCCTCCGGCCTGGGCCTGCCCATTGTCATGACCCTGGCCAACCGGGCCATCGGCGCCCCCATCAACATCTGGAACGACCATTCGGACGCCATGTCCATGCGGGACGCGGGCTGGATCCAGTTGTTTGCTGAAAGCAATCAGGAGGCCCTGGACCTGCACATCCAGGCTTTTCGCCTCGGGGAGGAACTGTCCCTGCCGGTGATGGTGTGCATGGACGGCTTCATCCTCACCCACGCCTATGAGCGGGTGGACCTGCCGGAGCAGGCCCAGGTGGACGCCTTCCTGCCGCCCTACGCGCCCCGTCAAGTGCTGGACACGGCGGCGCCGGTATCCATCGGCGCCATGGTGGGGCCGGAAGCCTTCATGGAAGTGCGTTACCTGGCCCACGCCAAGCAGATGCGGGCACTGACCCGCATTCCGGAATTGGCGGCGGAGTTCCAGACGATATTCGGCCGGGATTCCGGCGGCCTGGTGCGGGGCTACAAGCTGGACGACGCGGAAACCGTGGTGGTGGCCCTGGGTTCGGTGCTGGGCACCTTGAAGGACACGGCGGATGACCTGCGCGAAGCCGGAATGAAGGCGGGCGTGCTGGGCATTGTGTCCTACCGGCCCTTCCCCCTGGAGGAAGTCCGCGCTGCCTTGGCGGGGGCGAAGCGGGTGGTGGTGCTGGAAAAGGCCCTGGCGGTGGGCATGGGCGGCATGCTGGCCACGGACGTGCGCATGGCGCTCTCCGGCCTGTCCACGCCGGTGCACACGGTTATCGCCGGCCTGGGCGGGCGCTCCATCACCAAGGCCTCCGTGGCCCGCATGTTTCATGATGCGGAGGCTGGCCGGCTGCCGGCCCTGTCCTTCCTGGATCTGGACGAAGCCTTGGTGGCTCGGGTTCTGGAACGGGAACGCCAGACCCGCCTCTCCGGCCCCATCGCCGAAGGCATCCTGCGGGACTTGGGTTCCGTGGCGTCGCGGATCGTTTGAATACCAATTTAAACCGCAGAGGCGCGGAGGCGCAGAGGGGAAAACCAGTCCGGGTTTTGTTTTTCTCCGCGTCTCTGCGCCTCTGCGGTTAATGAAGTCGTAATCAGGGAGTGAGCATGTCCCACCAACCCGTCAAGTTCTACCAGACCGGCACCTTCACGGTGGGCAACCGGTTGCTGGACCCCTCCATGCGCTCCGTGCAGGCGGACGCCGAGCGCTCCAATTCTCTGAACTCCGGCCACCGGGCCTGCCAGGGCTGCGGCGAGGCCCTGGGCGCTCGCTACGCCATGGACGCGGCCATGGACGCCACGGGCCGGCAGATCATCGCCGCCAACGCCACCGGCTGCCTGGAGGTGTTCTCCACGCCCTATCCGGAAACCTCCTGGCAGGTGCCCTGGATTCACTCTCTCTTCGGCAACGCCGCGGCGGTGGCCACGGGTATCGCTGCCGCCCTCAAGGTCAAGGGCAAGAGCGACGTGCGGGTGGTGGCCCAGGGTGGTGACGGCGGCACCACGGACATCGGTTTCGGCTGCCTTTCCGGCATGTTCGAAAGAAACGATGACGTGCTCTACCTCTGCTACGACAACGAGGCCTACATGAATACCGGGGTGCAGCGCTCCAGCGCCACGCCGGGGGCGGCCCGCACCGCCACCACGCCGGCTGTGGGAGCGAACCCCGGCAATGTCTTCGGTCAGGGCAAGAACCTGCCGGAAATCGCCATGGCCCACCGCATTCCCTATGTGGCCACGGCCACGGTGGCAGACCTGCGGGATCTGGAAAACAAGGTGCGCCACGCCATGACCCTGCAGGGCGCCCGCTACATTCACATCCTGGTGCCCTGTCCCCTGGGCTGGGGCATTCCCTCCCATGACACCATCCGCATGGCGCGCCTGGCCAAGGAAACGGGCCTGTTCCCGGTCTTCGAGGCCCAGTGGGGCGAAGTGACGGCTGTCGCCAAGATCCGTCGCGTGCAGCCGGTGGAAAACTACCTGAAGCCGCAAAAGCGCTTCGCCCACCTCTTCGGCGCCACGCCCCGACCGGAAACCGTCACCCGCCTGCAAGCCGAAGCCGACCGGAATATCCGGCGCTACGGCCTGGTGGATTTTGGATGAAAGACCGTAGGGTGGGCAAAGCGAAGCGTGCCCACCATTCGAGACGTGGGCACGCTTCGCTTTGCCCACCCTACGATTTAATGGTTTGAGAGACTGAAATGGACAAACCCTTTGCCATCACCCTCGATGTCGGATCGAGTCTCGCCAACCGTACCGGCTCCTGGCGCACGGAACGGCCGGTGTATCTGGACCGGCTGCCGCCCTGCAACGCCGCCTGCCCCGCCGGGGAGAACACCCAGGCCTGGCTGTTCCATGCCGAATCCGGCGACTACGAGGCGGCCTGGCGGGAGATCATGAAGAACAACCCCCTGCCCGGCATCATGGGGCGGGTCTGCTATCACCCCTGCGAGACCTCCTGCAACCGGGGCCAGCTGGATGAGGCGGTGGGCATCCACGCCGTGGAACGTTTTCTCGGCGATGAGGCGGTCAGGCAAGGCTGGAAAGTGGCGGTCACGGCGGAGGCCAGCGGCAAGAAGGTGCTGGTGGTGGGCGCCGGTCCCTCGGGCCTCGCTGCGGCTTTTCATCTGCGTATGCTCGGCCATGCGGTGCTGATCCTGGAAGCCGGCCCTATGACGGGCGGCATGATGCGTTTCGGCATTCCCAAGTATCGGCTGCCCCGGGAGGTGCTGGACGCGGAAGTGCAGCGCATCGCCGACATGGGCGTGGAAATCCGTCTCAACGCCAGGGTGGACGATGTGCGGGAATCCATGCTGGCGGAGGGTTGCGACGCGGCCTTCCTGGCAGTGGGGGCACACCTGGCCAAGCGGGCCTACATCCCGGCGGGGGACGCGGCGAAGATTCTGGACGCGGTCTCCGTGCTCAGGGGCATGGAGGGCGGTGAATTGCCCATGCTGGGACGGCGCGTGGTGGTGTATGGCGGCGGTAATACGGCCATGGATGTGGCCCGCACCGCCAAGCGCCTGGGGGCGGAGGAGGCCATCATCGTCTACCGGCGTACCCGGGAGAAGATGCCGGCCCACGAGGACGAGGTGAACGAGGCCCTGGAGGAGGGCATTCTCATCAAGTGGCTGACCACCATCAAGCAGGCCGGGGAGAATTCCCTGACGGTGGAGAAGATGGCCCTGGACGACAAGGGTTTTCCCCAGCCCACGGGCGAGTTCGAGACCATCGAGGCGGATTCCCTGGTGCTGGCCCTGGGCCAGGACGTGGATTTGTCGCTGCTGGACAACGTGCCGGGCCTGAGCATCGAGGACGGCGTGGTGCAGGTGGGGCCAAACATGATGACCGGCTTCCCGGGCATCTTTGCTGGTGGCGACATGGTGCCTTCCGAGCGCACCGTCACCGTGGCCGTGGGCCACGGCAAGAAGGCCGCCCGCCATATCGACGCCTGGCTGCGGGGCACGATTTTCGAGCCGGCACCCAAGCACGAAGTGGCCGGCTTCGACAAGCTCAACACCTGGTATTACAGCGATGCCCCGCGCACGGAACAGGCGGCCCTGGACATGGCTCGGCGCCAGGACGGCTTTCAGGAAGTGGTTTCCGGTCTGACCCAGGGCAATGCCCTCTTCGAGGCGCGCCGCTGCATGTCCTGCGGCAACTGCTTCGAGTGCGACAACTGCTACGGCGTCTGTCCGGACAACGCCGTCATCAAAAAGGGGCCCGGCAAGGGCTTCGAATTCAATTACGACTACTGCAAGGGCTGCGGCCTGTGCGTGGCCGAATGCCCCTGCGGGGCTATTCGCATGGAGCCGGAAAAAATTTGAGGGTGACTTTCTCCTCATTCCTCGCTTCCGACATCAAGTTGCGTAGGGTGGGCAAAGCGTAGCGTGCCCACCGATCACCCCTCCGTCCGTGTGGGCAGATATAGCCTGCCCACCCTACAAATGCTTTTCTTTGCGTCCTTGGGGTCTTGGTGGTAAAAAGACCTTAATTTCACAATGCAAAATGCTGTTGCACGATACGAATTAGTGTTTTACACTGCGTCCACGCATTTGGTTACCTTTCCGGGAACCGTCCACAAGACGGCGCCCCGGCCCAATAAACTGAAGTGAGGAGACAAAAGATGTCCGTCGTACCCGCCAACCCCGGCGATGTGGATCCCCAGGAAACCCGTGAGTGGCTTGATGCCCTTTCCGCCGTGCTGGAACAGGAAGGTGGCGAACGCGCCCACTATCTGATCGAACAGTTGATCGCCCAGGCCCGCGAGGGCGGCATCAACCTGCCCTACAGCGCCACCACCGAATACATCAACACCATCCCGGTCGAGCAGCAACCCAAGTACCCCGGCGACGCGGACCTGGAGCTGAAGATTCACTCCTATATCCGCTGGAACGCCATGGCCATGGTGGTGCGTGCCAACAAGCACACCAACGTGGGGGGGCACATTGCCTCCTTCGCTTCCGCCGCTGCCCTCTACGACGTGGGCTTCTCCCACTTCTGGAAAGCCCCCACGGACACGGACGGTGGCGATCTGATTTTCTTCCAGGGCCACTCCGTGCCCGGCGTATATGCCCGGGCCTTCATGCTGGGCCGCCTGACGGAAGAGCAGATGGATAACTTCCGCCAGGAAACCGGCGGCAAGGGCATTTCCTCCTACCCCCACCCCTGGCTGATGCCGGACTTCTGGCAGTTCCCCACGGTGTCCATGGGTCTCGGCCCCATCCAGGCCATCTACCAGGCCCGCTTCATGAAGTACATGGACAGCCGGGGTTTCATCGCGGCCGGCAAGCGCAAGGTATGGGCCTTCCTGGGTGACGGCGAGACCGACGAAGTGGAATCCCTCGGCGCCATCGGCATGGCCGCCCGGGAGAACCTGGACAACCTGGTCTTCGTCATCAACTGTAACCTGCAGCGCCTGGACGGGCCGGTGCGTGGCAACGGCAAGATCATTCAGGAACTGGAAAGCACCTTCCGCGGCGCCGGCTGGAAGGTCCTCAAGGTCATCTGGGGCACCCATTGGGACTCCCTGCTGGCCCGGGACAAGAGCGGCATTTTGCAGAAGCGCATGATGAGTTGCGTGGACGGGGAGTACCAGACCTTCAAGGCCAAGGATGGCGCCTATGTGCGGGAAAACTTCTTCAACACGCCGGAACTCAAGGCCCTGGTGGCCGACTGGACCGACGACGACATCTGGAAGCTGAATCGCGGCGGCCATGACCTGTTCAAGATCTTCGCCGCCTATCAGGCCGCGGCCAACAGCGAAGGCCAGCCGACCCTGATCCTGGCCAAGACCATCAAGGGCTTCGGCATGGGCCAGGCCGGCGAGGCCATGAACATCTCCCACCAGCAAAAGAAGATGGACAAGGAAGCCATTGGCCGCTTCCGGGACCGTTTCGACCTGCCGGTGGCGGACGACCAACTGGAAGAGCTGCCCTACCTGAAGTTCGCCGAAGGCTCCCGGGAATACGCCTATATGCATGAGCGCCGCGCCGCCCTGGGGGGCTACCTGCCCCAGCGCCGCCGCAAGGCCGCGCCCCTGGCTATCCCCGGTCTGGACGCTTTTGCCGCCCAGATGAAGGCCACGGGGGAGGGTCGCGAGATCTCCACCACCATGGCTTTCGTGCGCATCCTGAACACCCTGATTCGGGACAAGAACATCGGCCGCCACGTGGTGCCCATCGTGCCGGATGAGTCCCGCACTTTCGGCATGGAAGGCCTGTTCCGCCAGATTGGCATCTGGAACCAGGCCGGCCAGAACTACGTGCCGGAAGACCAGGACCAGCTGATGTTCTACAAGGAGTCCAAGGACGGCCAGATTCTGCAGGAAGGTATCAACGAAGCCGGCGCCATGTGCGACTGGATCGCTGCGGCCACGGCCTATTCGACCCACAACGTGCAGATGATTCCGGTCTATATCTGCTACTCCATGTTCGGCCTGCAACGCACCCTGGATTTGTGCTGGGCGGCGGGGGACCAGCGCGCCCGGGGCTTCCTCATTGGCGGCACCGCCGGCCGCACGACGCTGAACGGTGAAGGCCTGCAGCATGAGGATGGTCACTCCCTGATCCTCTCCAACCTGATCCCCAACTGCGTTTCCTACGACCCCACCTTCCACTATGAGCTGGCGGTGATCGTGCAGGACGGCATGCGCCGTATGTTCCAGGAGCAGGAGGATGTGTATTACTACCTGACGGTGATGAACGAGAACTACGAGCACCCGGACATGCCGGTGGGCGCGGAAGCCGACATCATCAAGGGCCTCTATCAGTTCCGGAAGGGCAATGCCAGCAACGGTCCCCGGGTGCAGCTCATGGGTTCCGGCGTCATCCTGCGGGAAGTCATTGCCGCCGCCGACTTGCTGCATGCCGACTGGGGTGTGGAATCCGACATCTGGAGCGCCACCAGCTTCAACGAACTGGCCCGTAACGGCCAGGACACGGAGCGCTGGAACCTGCTGAATCCGGGTGAAACCCCGCGCCTGTCCCACGTCGAAGCCCAGCTCAAGGACACCCGCGGTCCGGTCATCGCCTCCACCGACTACATCCGCCTCTTCGCCGAACAGATCCGCGCCTTCGTGCCGCGTCGCTACACGGTGCTGGGCACGGACGGCTTCGGTCGCTCCGACACCCGGGAAGCCCTGCGGGACTTCTTCGAAGTGGATCGGCACTACGTCACCGTGGCGGCCTTGAAGGCCCTGGCCGACGAAGGTTCCATCGACCGTAGCAAGGTAGCGGAAGCCATTGCCAAGTACGGCATCGACGCCACCAAGCCGAATCCGCAATCTGTCTGATTTCGTGAAACGTGAAAAGTGAAAAGTGAAATGCAAGAACTGCGGCGCCGCAGGCGCCGGTGATTTCTACGTTTCACCTTTCACGTTTCACCTTTCACATGAGGAACGAATATGAGCCAAACAATCGAAGTGAAAGTGCCGGACATCGGCGATTTCAATGACGTGCCCGTCATCGAAGTCCTGGTGAAGGTGGGTGATGCCGTGAAGGCGGAAGATGCCCTGGTGACCCTGGAATCCGACAAGGCCACCATGGATGTGCCCAGCCCGGCCACCGGTGTGGTGAAGGAAATCAAGGTCCAGCTGGGCGACAAGCTCTCCGAGGGCAGCGTGGTGCTGCTGCTGGAAACCGGCGCCGTCGCCTCCCCTCTCCCTCCGGGAGGGGGGCAGGGGGTGAGGGAAGTCGCTGCGGCCAGCCCTCACCCTCAATCCCTCTCCCAAGGGGAGAGGGAAGCGTCGAGCACGCCTGTCGGCGTGGTTGAAGTCCGGGTGCCGGACATCGGCGACTTCACGGACGTGCCGGTGATTGAGATACTGGTAAAGGTGGGCGACACGGTCAAGGCGGAAGACGCCCTGGTGACCCTGGAATCCGACAAGGCCACCATGGATGTGCCCAGCCCCGCCGCCGGCGTCATCCAGGAAATCAAGGTCAGGGTGGGCGACCGCCTGTCCGAAGGTGCTCTGGTGCTGATCCTGGCCCCGGTCGGCGCCGCTCCCGTGGCCGCTCCCGCTGCTGCACCCGCACCGGCTGCCGTTGCGGCACCGGCGGCGGCTTCCGCGCCTGTTGCGGTCGCAGCGGCTGCTGCCCCGGTTGCCACGCCCCCCGCCGGCAAGGCCCACGCCAGCCCGTCCGTGCGCCGTTTCGCCCGGGAACTGGGCGTGGATATCGCCAAGGTGCCGGGCACCGGTCCCAAGGGCCGCATCCTGGCTACCGATGTGCAGAACTACGTCAAGGGCGTCATCGCCACCGCCTCGAAGCCGGCTGCGCCGGCGGCCAATGCCTTCGTTGGTTCCTTGGGCGGCGGACTGGATCTCTTGCCCTGGCCCAAGGTGGATTTCGCCAAGTTCGGCGCCGTCGAGTCCTTGCCCCTGTCCCGCATCAAGAAGATTTCCGGCCAGAACCTGTCCCGCAACTGGGCCATGATTCCGGCGGTGACCTATCACGAGGACGCGGACATCACCGACCTGGAAGCCTTCCGGGTGGCGCTGAACAAGGAAAATGAGAAGTCGGGCCAGAAGCTCACCATGCTCGCTTTCATCATCAAGGCGGCGGTCAAGGCCCTGCAGAAGTTCCCCGAGTTCAACTCGTCTATCGACGGCGACAATCTGGTGATGAAGAAATACTTCCACATCGCCTTCGCCGCCGACACCCCCAATGGCCTCATGGTGCCGGTGATCAAGGATGCGGACAAGAAGTCGGTGTTCGACCTAGCCAAGGAATCCGGCGATCTGGCCAAACAGGCCCGGGATGGCAAGTTGAAGCCCGCGGACATGCAGGGCGCCTGCTTCACCATCTCCAGTCTGGGTGGCATTGGCGGCACCTACTTCGCGCCCATCATCAACGCGCCGGAAGTGGCCATCCTGGGGGTGAACAAATCCACCCTGAAGCCGGTGTGGGACGGCAAGCAATTCGTGCCGCGCCTGACCCTGCCCATGTCCCTGACCGCGGACCATCGCGTCATCGACGGGGCCCTGGCGACGCGCTTCAACGTGTATCTCGCCCAGCTGCTGGCGGACTTCCGCCGCGTGGCGCTGTAAAGCGTGAGGAGGGAGGGGTGAGGAGTGAGGAGTTGATGCTTGCGCGCCTGCGGCGCGGAGGGGTTTGTACAAACCTCCGAGCCAAAGGCTCGCCGATTTCCACCCCTCACACCTCACTCCTCACCCCTCACGCATTCAAAAGGCTCTTCCTATGACAACTATCGTCGTGGTGAGAAAGGGTGGGGTGGCCGTGATGGCCGCCGATTCCCTCATCACCTTTGGAGCGACCCGCCTGCAGGCCAGCAACAATGGCCGGCAGCAGAAGATCCTGACGGTGGGGCCAGAGGACGGACGGAGCCTCATCGGCATCTGCGGCAGCACAGCCCATCACCTGGCCATCGCCAGCCTGATGGCCAAGGAGGAAAAGGAAGGCCGGCCGGCCGACCTCTCCTCCCGGCAGGCGGTGTTCGAGACTTTCCGCAGGCTCCATCCCATCCTCAAGGACGAGTACTACCTGAATCCCAAGGAAGACGACGACGACCCCTACGAGTCCACCCGGTTCGAGGCCCTCATCGCCAACGCCTCGGGGATCTACAGCGTGCATAGCTACCGGGAAGCCTTCGATTACGAACGCTACTGGGCCGTGGGTTCCGGCTGGCGCTACGCGCTGGGCGCCCTGCATGCCTGCTATGACCGCCTGGACTCGGCGGAAGATATCGCCCGGGCCGGCGTACTCGCCGGCTGCGAATTCGATACCTCGTCTGCGGAACCCGTCGTCATCCATACCCTTACGCTGGAGAAAACAGCATGAGTCAGATTATTGAAGTAAAAGTCCCGGACATCGGCGACTTCAAGGATGTGCCGGTGATTGAAATCCTGGTGAAGGTGGGCGAAACGGTCAAGGCCGAGGACGCCCTGGTCACCCTGGAGTCCGACAAGGCCACCATGGACGTGCCCAGCCCCGCCGCAGGCAGGGTCAAGGAAATCAAGGTACAACTGGGCGACAAGCTGGCGGAAGGTTCTCTGGTGCTGTTGCTTGAAACCAGCGCTGCCGCCGCTACGCCTGCGCCCCAGGTTGCCGCTGCAGCCGCGCCGGTCGCCGCACCCGTGGCGGCCCCCGTTGCCGGCAGCCATGCCGGCGGCGCCGACATCGAATGCGACATGCTGGTGCTCGGTGCCGGTCCCGGCGGCTATTCCGCCGCCTTCCGTTCGGCTGATCTGGGCATGAAGACGGTCATCGTCGAGCGCTACGCCACTTTCGGCGGCGTGTGCTTGAACGTGGGCTGCATCCCGTCCAAGGCTTTGCTGCACGTGGCGGCGGTCATCGAGGAAGCCCAGCATGTCGCCGACGCCGGCATCACGTTTGCCGCACCGCAAGTGGACCTCGACAAGCTGCGGGCCCACAAGGACAAGGTAGTGGGCAAGCTCACCGGCGGCCTGGCGGGCATGGCCAAGGGCCGCAAGGTGGACATGGTGCGGGGCTACGGCCACTTCCTGGACGCCAACCACCTGGAAGTGGAAGAAACCACCGGCCACGGCCAGGACAAGACCGCCGCCAAGAAGGTCATCAAGTTCCAGAACTGCATCATCGCTGTGGGCTCCGCCGCCGTGCATCTGCCCTTTATTCCACGGGACCCGCGCATCGTGGATTCCACGGGGGCGCTGGAACTGCGCTTCGTACCGAAGAAGATGCTGGTCATTGGCGGCGGCATCATTGGCCTGGAAATGGCTACGGTGTATTCGACGCTGGGCGCCCGTGTCGATGTGGTGGAAATGCTCGACGCCCTCATGCAGGGTCCGGACCGGGACGCGGTCAAGGTCTGGGAAAAGCAGAACCTGCACCGCTTCGACAACGTCATGCTGAAGACCAAGACGGTTGCTGTCGAGGCAAAGGAAGACGGCCTCTACGTCAGCTTCGAGGGCGACAAGGCCCCCGCCGGTCCGGTCAAGTACGACATGATCCTGCAGGCCGCCGGTCGCAGTCCCAATGGCAAGAAGTTCGCTGCGGAAAAGGCCGGCGTCATCGTCACGGAGCGGGGCTTCATTCCCGTGGATGGACAGATGCGCACCAACGTCCCGCACATCTTCGCCATTGGCGACGTGGTGGGCAATCCCATGCTGGCCCACAAGGCCGTGCATGAAGCCCACGTTGCAGCCGAAGCCGCAGCAGGACAGAAGGCCTTCTTCGACGCTACGGTGATCCCGGGCGTGGCCTACACCCATCCGGAAGTGGCGTGGGTTGGCGTAACGGAAGAAGAGGCCAAGAAGGCCGGCCGCAAGGTCGAAACCGCCAAGTTCCCCTGGGCGGCCAGCGGTCGGGCCATCGCCAACGGTGCCGACTACGGCTTTACCAAGCTGATCTTCGACGCCGACACCCACCGGGTCATCGGCGGCGCCATCGTCGGCCCCGGTGCCGGCGACATGATCGGCGAAGTCTGCCTGGCCATCGAAATGGGCGCGGACGCGGTGGATATCGGCAAGACCATCCACCCCCACCCCACCCTCGGCGAAACCATCGGCATGGCCGCCGAAGTCGCCCACGGCACCTGTACCGACGTGCCGGTGGCAAGGAAGAAGTAAGGGTTTTCGGTCGTTTGATCGCAAAGACAAGGGGCGCGAAAGCGCCTCTTGTCTTTCCGCTGTCAGGAAAAGAACGGTCATCGCTGACAGGGTCCGCTCCTGCGGCACGGTGCTTCGTAGGAGCGGACCCTGTCAGCGATATTCATCTGTTGCCGGACATTTCTGCCTTGCCGTCCTTCATTGGCAGAGTGTAAGCAGCACATTACAGCATAACCAGAAGAAGGCCCGGCCATGTGCCGGGTTTGTCGTTTCTGGAGCCGTCCCGCATTTACTGAATTCGGGTAAAAATGGGGTGCACAACTCTGAAAAGCAAAAAGGCCACCCCCGGAGGGATGGCCTATCTGTTTGATACTGAAGCCTAAGTTTGTAGGCTTCCGGCTACATGCCGGCTTACGCGTGGTAAGCGGATTCGCCGTGGGAGGTCGTGTCCAGACCTTCCCGTTCTTCATCTTCCGGCACGCGCAGACCGATGGTCAGATCCACGAGCTTGTAGGCGATGAAGGCGACGGCGCCGGACCAGACGATGGAGGTGCCCACCGCCCACAACTGGGAGATGACCTGATCCATCATGACAAAGTCGCCCACCTTGTTGGTGACGTAGTCATACACGCCGGTGCCGCCAAGGGAGGGGGCGACGAATACGCCGGTGAGGATGGCACCCAGGATACCGCCCACGCCATGGACGCCGAACACGTCCAGGGAGTCGTCGGCGCCGAGCATCTTCTTCAGGCCATTCACACCCCACAGGCAGACCACGCCAGCGGCCAGGCCGATGACAATGGCGCCTACCGGGCCAACGAAGCCGCAAGCCGGGGTGATCGCCACCAGGCCGGCAACGGCGCCGGAAGCAGCACCCAGCATGGAGGGCTTGCCCTTGAAGATCCACTCGGCGAAGACCCAGGAGACAGTGGCGCAAGCCGTGGCAACCCAGGTGTTCAGGAAGGCCAGGCCAGCACTGCCGTTGGCTTCCAGCGCGGAGCCGGCGTTGAAGCCGAACCAGCCGAACCACAGCAGGGAGGCACCGATCATGGTCATGGTCAGGGAGTGGGGGGCCATGGATTCACGACCGTAGCCGACACGCTTGCCCACCAGGATGGCACCGACGAGACCGGCCATGGCCGCGTTGATGTGCACCACGGTGCCACCAGCGAAGTCGAGGGCGCCCTTCTGGAACAACCAGCCAGCAGTCAGACCGGCCTTTTCACCGGCAGCAGCGCTGGTGTAGGCATCCGGACCCGCCCAGTACCAGACCATGTGCGCCATGGGCAGGTAAGAGAAGGTGAACCACAGCACGATGAACAGCAGCAGGGCGGAGAACTTGATGCGCTCGGCGAAGGAACCGATGATCAGGCCGCAGGTGATGGCCGCGAAGGCGCCCTGGAAGGCCACATAGGCGAACTCGGGAACCACGACGCCCTTGCTGAAGGTGGCCGCCACGCTGTCAGGCGTGATGGTCTTCATGAAGATCTTGTCCAGGCTACCGATGATCGCGCCGCCTTCGGTGAAGGCCAGGCTGTAGCCATAGATCACCCACAGAACCGTGATCAGGGAGAAGATCATGAAGACCTGCACCAGCACGGACAACATGTTCTTCTGGCGTACGAGACCGCCGTAGAACAGGGCCAGGCCGGGCACGGACATCAGGATGACCAGTGCCGTGGAAACCAGCAGCCAGGCCGTGTCACCCTTGTTGGGGACAGGCGCGGGAGCGGCAGCGGGGGCTGCACCTGCGGCTGCGGGTGCAGCAGCGGCAGCAGCAACGGGGGCAGCAGCAGCGGGTGCGGCAGCAGCGGGTGCGGCCACCGGGGCGGCGGCGGGGGCCGCTGCCGGGGCGGCCGCAGGCGCAGTCGCGACCGGTGCCGCAGCGGGGGCCGCGGACTTGTCTTCGGCGTGGACGCCGGAGGCGAAGCCGACGGCCACGACCGTGGCGAGGATTGCAAACAGTTTTTTCATGTGTGCCCCCTTACAGTGCATCTACGCCGGACTCGCCGGTGCGGATGCGGATGACTTGTTCGACATCGAAGACGAAGATCTTGCCGTCGCCGATCTTGCCGGTGGTGGCGGACTTCTCGATGGCTTCGATGACCTGATCCACCAGTTCGTCCTTGATGGCGGCCTCGACCTTGACCTTGGGCAGGAAATCGACCACGTATTCGGCGCCGCGATACAGCTCCGTGTGGCCCTTTTGCCGGCCGAACCCCTTGACTTCGGTGACCGTAATGCCTTGCACGCCGATGGCGGACAGGGCTTCGCGAACTTCGTCAAGCTTGAACGGCTTGATGATGGCGCTTACCAGTTTCATGTTGGCTCCTTTACACAGGGGCGGCCTGCACCGCCCCTATTAGTCGAAATTAGAATGCTCGGCCGACGGTCAGGATGAAGCGACCTTCGCCCGGATCGGTGATCGTGTCGGTGTTAGCCAGCGAAACGAGACCGCCAACGGGCTTGTAGACGGGGCTATTCTTGTACGTGGACTTGGCGTAGGCCAGTTGCACGGAGTAGCCGCCATCGAAGCCCTTGGTGACGCCAACCAGGTAGTCCTTGTAGCTGGGATCGGCGGAATCTACGGTGACGCCCTTGAACTTGGTCTGGGCGGCATGCAGGTTCAGTGTCCAGGTGGGCACGAATTCGTAGGCCACGTTGAGTTCCAGGTAACCGCTGCCCTTGCTGTTGCCGCTGGCGCCGAATGCGCCGGGATTGGTCTTGTAATTGGCACCGAACATGTCGGTCAGGAAGTAAGAGTACTTGATGGACACGAACTTCCAGGACGCGCCGACGTTGACTTCAAAGGAGTCGTACTTCTGGTCAGGAGTGGCTGCGGTATAGCCGGCCTGCCTGTTGTTGTTGGCGCCGGGGTACATGTAGCCGTGACCGCCGACGGTATAACCCCAGTCGTCATTGATCTTGCCGTTGTAGCCACCGTAGTAGTCGAATTCCAGGGCGGAGCCGCCCGGGTAGGAGTTATTGGTGACGTTGGAACCCCACACGCCAGCGTAGAGGCCGTTGGTGTGCACGTAGTCGGCGCCGCCCTGGATGGCGGGCTTGTGCCAGGTCTGGGTAAGGCCGCGGAAGTAGTAGTCCGAGGTCAGGTTGACATTGGTGGTGATGGTGTAGGCAGGAGCCGGGGCGGCAGGCGCGGCCGGGGCGGCATCGGCGGCCAGGGCGGGAACAGCGAACAGGCCGGTCAGGGCAGCGGCGATCAAGGTCATGCGCATCATGCAAACTCCTAAGAAAGTAATAAAAAAATGAATCTCGCAGGTTCGTTAAAGCATGAGTCGTGCCAGATGTATTCTTGCGAAGGTATTACAGGGGACGGCGGGCCAGGGCTGCCGATTCACCGGGGCGGAGTGAATGTGGACGCACAACTTCGTTGCACCAAAAGCGGGAGTGGCACTTGTTTGGTGCGTCTTTTGGATTTGCTGGTGCGGCGAGGGTGCGTGATAAACTCGCGCCTCTGATTTCAAGGAAGCCATCATGCTCAATCCCCGCTTGCTCGACGACATTTCCGCCCGCATTTCCCAACTGGCGGCCACCGGCCCGGCCAAGGACCTGGAGAAGAACGCCCGGGCGTTGCTCGGCGGCGTCCTTGGCCGTTTGGAGCTGGTCACCCGGGAGGAGTTTGATGTGCAGAAGGAAGTCTTGAGCCGGGCTCGCGCCCGCCTGGAAACCCTGGAAGCCCGCATCGCCGAACTCGAAGCACGCAAATGAAGCGTATTGCCTGGCTTCTCCTGGCCTTGACGGCCCTACCGGCGACTGCCGCTGATACTTACACTATCCAGGGCGTGCATAGTCAGCCCTGGTTCGAAGTGGGCCATCACGGCTTCTCCATCCAGCGGGGGCGCTTCACCAAGCTGGAAGGCAGCGCCACCCTGGATACGCTGGCGAAAACTGGCAGCGTGAAACTCAGCATCGACGTGAGTTCCGTGGACATGGGCTTGCCGCTGTGGAACGAACAAGTGAAGACGAAATTCTTCGAGGTGGAGAAATTCCCGGCCATGCGCTTCGAGTCCGAGCGCTTCGTCTTCGATGGCGACAAGCCGGTGGCAGTGGAAGGGAAGCTCACGCTGCGCGGTGTGACCCGCCCCCTTCTGCTAACGGTGGCCAACTTCAAGTGCGGCATCAATCCCTTCAACAAGAAGGCCCTGTGCGGCGCCGAAATCACGGCCAACCTCAAGCGCTCCGAGTTCGGCATGAGCTACAGTCTGGCGGGTATCGGCGACGACGTGAAGATTACCGTGCCGCTGGAAGCCTACAAGGACTGAGCAAGTAGCCAGAACGGCCGAAAAAGGGCGCCGAGGCGCCCTTTTTTCATTCTCCCGGGAGTAGACTGGCGCTTTCCGTTGTCATGGATTGATGTCATGGCTGCGCATCTACCCCTTGATTGTGGACTTGACCCGATTTCCCCTCACCCCCAACCCCTCTCCCGACGTGGGCGAGGGGAGCGTCGTGAGCCGCCAAACGCGGCTTACGTAATCCGGTCATGACCCTGGCCATTCTCAGAAGCCGCGCCCTGGTGGGCATGGACGCGCCGGAAGTGCTGGTGGAGGCCCACCTGGCCAATGGTCTGCCGGCCTTCAATCTGGTGGGCTTGCCGGATACGGAAGTGAAAGAGGCGCGGGAACGGGTGCGTGCCGCCATCCAGAACGCCCATTTCGATTTCCCCGGCAATCGCCGGCTCACGGTGAACCTGGCGCCGGCGGACTTGCCCAAGGAAGGCGGTCGTTTCGACCTGCCCATCGCCCTGGGCATCCTGGCGGCGGCGGGGCAGGTGGACGGGAGCCGCTTCAAAGAGCTGGAATTCGCCGGGGAATTGTCCCTCTCCGGTGAGCTGCGCCCGGTGAGAGGAGCGCTGGCTCTGGCGCTGCAGGCCCGCCGCGCTGGCCGCGCCCTGGTGCTGCCGGCGGCCAACGCGGCGGAAGCGGCCCTGGTGGGGGACGTGCTTATCCTGCCGGCCCGCACCCTTCTGGAGGTATGCGCCCACCTGACGGGACACCAGCGCCTCACGCCTTACACGGGTGAGCCCCTGCTGACGGAACCCGTTTATGCGGATCTGGCGGACGTGAAAGGCCAGGGGCAGGCCCGGCGCGCCCTGGAAGTCGCGGCGGCCGGCAACCACAGCCTGTTGATGAGCGGGCCGCCGGGCACCGGCAAATCCATGCTGGCATCCCGTTTTCCGGGCATCCTGCCGCCCATGACGGAAGAGGAAGCCCTGGAAGCCGCTGCGGTGCAGTCCATCGGCGGCAGTTTCCGCCTCGAAGACTGGCGACGCAGGCCTTTCCGCTCGCCGCATCATTCCGCTTCCATGCCGGCCTTGGTGGGGGGCGGTTCCGACCCGCGGCCCGGGGAAATCTCTCTGGCCCATCGAGGCGTATTGTTTCTCGATGAACTGCCTGAGTTCGAGCGGCGGGTGCTGGATGCCCTGCGGGAACCCCTGGAGACCGGCGTCATCAGTGTTTCCCGGGCGCTACGGCGGGTGGATTACCCGGCCCGCTTTCAATTGCTGGCGGCCATGAACCCCTGCCCCTGCGGTTATATGGGCCACGGGGATGGGCGTTGCCGCTGCACGCCGGACCAGGTGGCCCGCTATCGGGGCCGGCTCTCCGGCCCCTTGCTGGATCGCATCGATCTGTTCGTCGAGGTGCCGGCCCTGGCGGCAGCGGAGCTTCAGGCGGGTAGCCAAGGGGAGGCCTCGGCCCCGGTGCGGCAGCGGGTAGTGGCGGCGCGCCAGATTCAGATGGATCGCCAGGGCAAGTCCAATGCCCTCTTGGAAACCCGGGAGATCGAGCGTCATTGCTTGCCGGGGCAGGACGGGCAGGCCTTGTTGCAGAAGGCCATCGCCCGCCTCGGCTTGTCTGCCCGCTCCTACCACCGCATCCTGCGGGTGGCCCGCAGCATCGCCGACCTGGCGGGAACGACGGCCGTCGGTGTCGGTCACGTAGCCGAAGCCATCGCCTACCGCCGCAACGAATTCAAGAACTGAGTGTTATCCTCGGGGCAATCCCATACCCGACAGGAGTTCCCTTGGTCTCGACTCAAAACTTGAAACGCCGCCTGATGCTGGGTTTTACCACCCTGTTGCTCGGCGGCGCCGGGCTTTTCGCTTTGTACACCTGGGCCGTCTTCAACTGGTCCTATTCCAGTGGCGAACGGGCCGGCTATGTGCAGAAGTTCTCCAGCAAAGGCTGGGTCTGCAAAACCTGGGAGGGAGAGCTGGCCATGGTCAATGTGCCGGGCGCCCTGACCGAAAAATTTGCTTTCACGGTGCGGGACGAGTCCGTCGCCACCCGCATCAACGCCTCTCTGGGCAAGCGGGTGGCCATTGTGTATGAACAGCACATCGGCCTACCCAGTGCCTGTTTCGGTGAAACCCAGTATTTCGTCACCGGCGTGAGGGTGGTGGAATAGGTTGCCCCCCTCCCTGCCCCTGCTGGCGGGGCTGCTGGCGGCCCTGACCGCTCTTGGCCCCTTTTCCATCGACACCTACCTGCCGGCCTTTCAGGCCATTGGGGCGGGTCTGTCCGCCAGTCCGCTGGAGGTGCAACAGAGCCTGACGGCCTACATGCTGCCCTTCGCTCTCATGATCCTGTGGCATGGCCCCCTATCGGACGCCCTGGGGCGTCGCCGGGTGATCCTGGCGGGGCTGGCGGTTTTCGCTTTGGCGTCCTTGCTGTGCATGCTGGCCACCGACATCCACATGCTGTGGCTGGGACGGGGCTTGCAGGGCATGTCCTCCGGCGCCGGCATCGTCGTGGGGCGAGCGGTCATCCGGGACCTGCTGCAGGGGGCCGACGCCCAGCGCATGATGGCCCATGTGGCCGTCATGTTCGCCCTGGCGCCGGCCATCGCCCCGGTGCTGGGGGGCTGGATCTACGCCGGCTTCGGTTGGCGCGCCATTTTCGTCTTCCTGGCCCTGCTGGGTTTGCTGCTCTTCGTCCTCGCCTGGCGCTACCTGCCGGAAACCCTGGACCCGTCCCAGCGCCATAGTCTGCACCCGGTCCTGCTGGGCCGGGCCTATGGGAAGGTGCTGACTTCCGGCGCCTTCGTGCTCCTGACCCTGGCGGTGGGCTTCAATTTTGGCGGCTTCTTCGTCTACGTGCTGTCGGCGCCCGTGTTCCTCATGGAGCACCTGCACCTGGGCGCCCAGGAATTCGGCTGGATGTTCCTGCCGGCGGTGGCGGGCATGATGACTGGCTCGTTCCTGTCCGGACGCCTGGCAGGCCGCTTGTCACCGGGGCGCACCGTGGCCGCAGGCTATGGCGTGATGATTGTGGCTGTGATCCTGAATCTGGCGGTGAATCACTGGCTATTGCCGGGGCTGCCCCAGTCGGTGCTGCCTATCTGTGTGTACAATCTGGGCATGGCCCTGACCATGCCGAGCCTGACCCTCATGGCCCTGGATCTGTTTCCAGCCCGGCGGGGTCTGGCCTCGTCATGCCAGAGTTTCATCCAGAGCGGCCTGACGGTCCTGACTTCGGCAGTTGTTGTACCCCTGTTGTGGTCCTCGCCAAAAGTGCTGGCGGTCGGCATGGCCGGCTATCTCGTCCTCGGTTTGGCGAGTTTTCTTGTCTATCGTAGGTCAGCTTGCGCAGCAAGCTGACATCTTGATGCACAGGCGCATCTGTCAGGTTCCTGGCGGAACCTGACCTACAGACTTGAGACTTGAAACTGCATTAGTCCGGCAGTCGCTCCGGCAGGGTTGCGGGCGGGGTGGCGAATGCCTGTGGACGATTCTTGCGGCGTAGCCACTGGCGCCACAGGGCATAGAGAGGCAGCAGCACGAAGGAACCGGGTAGCAGCAGGAGCAGGATGTAGGGTGAGGCGCGGCGCAGACGGCGGCGAAATTTCTGGCGTTCCTCTGCGCTCCACCACCACCAGTGATGCAGTTTCCGTTCAGGGGGCATGAGTATTGCCGGCGGCCCCGAGTTTGTTCTGAAGCTTCTTCCACAAACTCCAGACCATGACGCCACGCCGGCCCCAGCGCCAGGCCTTGCGGGGGCGCAGCACTACCAGGAGCACGGCACCGCCGGCCAGCCATGCCGGATGGGTTCGCAGGAATTTCGCGCCGGCCCGGACCTTGTCGGCGGCGCCAAAGGCGGGCAGGAAGACTTGCAGATGGCGCCCCAGATCCTCGCGCTGGGACTGGGCCTGCCACTCCAGGCGCTGACGTTTCAGGGCCAGTTCCAGTTGCCGGGGCGTCACGGCGCGGTGTCCTGCTCCGTGTCGCCGTCGAGGGCCTGGCGATCTTTTTTTAGTTCGGCCAGGCTGGCGGAGAACAGGCCGCAACCGGCCTGAATGCCACGTCTTGCCCGGTTGAGGGCAAGGCCACCTCCCAGCAGGAAGACCGTGGCGGCACCGCCCAAGACCAACAGGCGGTTGCTGTCCCAAAATAATACGGTGAGGAACAGGGCCAGGAAGACGAGCCCGAAGCCGAGCAACAAGGCGGCAAGCACCCCGTGCCAGAGGATACCGCCGACCCGGATCTGTTCTTCCTCGACCTCGGTGTGAAGTAATTCGAGCCGCGTGCGAAGCATGCCCAGCATTGTCGACAGCAGGCCCTTCGACGATGCCAGCAAACCCTCCTTGTGCGGCGCGACAGCCATGGCTTAGCGGCGGCCGATGAGCAGACCGATGACGAGGCCGATGCCGGCAGCGGCACCCACGGCACGCCAGGGATTGTCATGCACGTAGTCGTCGGTGGCGCGAGCGGCCGCCTTGGTCTTTTCGGCAGCAGCGGCCTGGGCATCCGCCAGCTTTTCCTTGGCGGTCACCAGGTGCTCCTGCAAGCGAGTGCGCAATTCCGCAGCCTTGTCACCGGCCTGGCCAGCGGTGGCTTTCAGCAGTTCTTCGGCATCCGCCACGACAACGCGGAAGTCGGCGATCAGCTTGTCCTTGGAAACTTGGGTAGTGTCGTTCATGGTCCGGATCTCCGTTCAATGCGCCGGCTAGGGCGCGGGGTTCGATAGGAAAACAGCATTGTCAGGAATGGTAACGCAATCGCGGCAGGCTACCGGCTTTCACCCCGCAACGCAATGACAGGCGTCAGACGGGCGGGCCTATTTTCACAGAGGCGGCATCTGCCGCAAGGCCTATGCGTTCCAGTCGTAGTCTACCGTCAGAGGGGCGTGATCACTGAAGTGCTGTTCCTTTTACACCGAGCCACTGCCCGGTGCGGACCCGCATGCCGGGTGGTGTGGGAGGGGCGCAGCCAGATGGCTGCCCCCTATCCCGATTGCGACAACAAGGTATTGCTCATCCAGTTCAGGAGTGTATGGGCTGGGCCACCAAGCGAACACCCAGCGCAGTGCAGACACGACTGATGGTGTCGAAGCGCGGCTGCGCATCGGGGCGAAGTGCTTTGTACAGGGCTTCCCGGGTGAGGCCGGATGACTTGGCAATCTCGGTCATGCCACGTGCCCGCGCAATGTCGCCAAGGGCCGCAGCCAGGAGCGCTGGATCATTGTCCTCCAGGATGACCGTCAGGTATTCAGCGACTGCCTGCTCGGTGCCGAGGTGTTCGGCAGGATCGAAATCAGGGAGGTCGGCAACGCGGATTTTCTTGGTCATGGATCAATCCTCCAGGGAAGCTGCAAGTTTGAGGGCGCGGGCAATGTCGGCAGCTGCGTGGATTTCTCGCCGCCGCCCAGCATGACGATCAGCACATCCCCGCGCTGGACGAAGTACATGTGCCAGCCCGGCCCGAAGTGTTCTCGCATCTCGGACACTCCATCACCAACCGGCTTCACATCGCCTAGGTTGCCAAGCATGGCCTTGCGCAATCGAGCGACCAGACTTACGGTTGGTCAAGGACACGCGAGCGGGGGGAGAACGGGTGCGCTGCCGCAACTCCTGTATCGTTGGATTTTCTCCTGGACCTGAAAAAGCGGCCGCAGCCGCTTTTTCCGGAAATGAAACCGCTTACATCGACCTTCGATACTGCCCGCCTACCTCATACAGTGCCGTGGTGATCTGCCCGAGGGAGCAAGCCCGCACCGCGTCCACCAGCACGGCAAAGACATTGCCGTCGGCAATGACCGTGTCCGTCAGGCGCTGCAGCATGGCCGGGGCCGCCGCGGCGTTCCTGGCCTGGAAGTCCCTGAGGCGGGTGATCTGGCTCTGCTTTTCCTCTTCCGTGGAGCGGGCCAGTTCGATTTCGACCTGGGCGCTGCCCTTGGGGTTGAGGAAGGTGTTCACGCCGATGATGGGGTAGGAGCCGTCGTGCTTCTTGTGCTCGTAGTACAGGCTCTCTTCCTGGATTTTGCCGCGCTGGTAGCCCGTTTCCATGGCGCCGAGTACGCCGCCACGACTGGCGATGGCTTCGAATTCCTTCAGCACCGCTTCTTCCACCAAGTCGGTGAGTTCGTCGATGATGAAGGCGCCCTGGTTGGGGTTTTCGTTGTTGGCCAGACCCCATTCCCGGTTGATGACCAGCTGGATGGCCATGGCGCGGCGCACGCTTTCTTCCGTCGGCGTGGTGATGGCTTCGTCGTAGGCGTTGGTGTGCAGGGAGTTGCAGTTGTCGTAGATGGCGATGAGCGCCTGCAACGTGGTGCGGATGTCGTTGAAGTCCATTTCCTGGGCGTGGAGCGAGCGGCCGGAGGTCTGGATGTGGTACTTCAGCTTCTGGCTGCGCTCGTTGGCGCCGTACTTGTTCTTCATGGCCACGGCCCAGATGCGCCGGGCGACCCGGCCGATGACTGTGTATTCCGGGTCCATGCCGTTGCTGAAGAAGAAGGACAGATTCGGCGCGAAATCGTCGATCTGCATGCCCCGGGCCAGGTAGCTTTCCACGTAGGTGAAGCCGTTGGACATGGTGAAAGCCAGCTGGCTGATGGGGTTCGCCCCGGCTTCGGCGATGTGGTAGCCGGAGATGGACACGGAGTAGAAGTTCTTGATGTCCTGATGGACGAAGAATTCCTGGATGTCACCCATCATCTTGAGGGCGAATTCCGTCGAGAAGATGCAGGTGTTCTGGCCCTGGTCTTCCTTCAGGATGTCGGCCTGCACCGTGCCGCGCACCGTGGACAGGGTCCAGGCGCGGATCTTGGCCGCTTCGTCTTCCGTGGGCTGGCGGCCGTTGTCGGCGTGGAATTTCTCCAGTTGCTGGTCGATGGCAGCGTTGAAGTACATGGCCAGGATCATGGGCGCCGGGCCGTTGATGGTCATGGACACGGAGGTGGTGGGCTTGCACAGCTCGAAGCCCGAATACAGCACCTTCAGGTCGTCAAGCGTCGCGATGCTTACTCCGGAGTTGCCGATCTTGCCGTAGATATCGGGCCGCTCGTCCGGGTCGCAGCCGTAGAGGGTGACGGAGTCGAAGGCGGTGGACAGGCGGTGGGCCGGCATGCCTTCGGAAACGCGCTTGAAGCGGCGGTTGGTGCGGAAGGCGTCGCCTTCCCCGGCGAACATGCGGGTGGGGTCTTCCCCTTCGCGCTTGAAGGCGAACACGCCGGCGGTGTAGGGGAAGGAGCCGGGGACGTTTTCCTTCATGAGGAAGCGCAGGATTTCACCTTCATCTTCAAACTCGGGCAGGGACACCTTGCGGATCTTGGTGCCGGACAGGGACTTGCTGGTGAGCACGGTGCGTAGTTCCTTGTCGCGGATTTTCACCACGTACTCGTCCTGGGCGTAAAGTTCCTTTTCCTTCGGCCACATGTCCAGGAGCTTCCGGGCCGTCGGGTCCAGTTGCTCGTCCTTCCAGGCGATCATGTCGTCAAAGTCGGTGGCGGGTTTGCCGCAGCCTTCGAAGAGGGTCTTGGCGGTACGCAGGGACTGACGCTCCCGGGCGACGCGGGCCTGGGCCGCCGTGTGCTTGTGGTAGGCGCGCACCGCATCGGCGATTTCCGCCAGGTAGCGCACCCGTTGGGTCGGCACGATGGCGCGGCTGGCGGAGGATTGCTTGACCGTCACCCGTGGCAGGGTGCCCTTTTCCAGCTTGAGGCCCAGTTCCGTGAGGCGGGGCAAGAGGGCCTGGAAGAGGGCGGTGACGCCGTCGTCGTTGAAGCGGGCGGCCATGGTGCCATACACCGGCATGTCGTCCGGGCTGATGGTGAACAGCTCCCGGTTGCGCTGGTATTGCTTACGCACATCCCGCAGGGCATCTTCGGCGCCCTTGCGGTCGAACTTGTTGATGGCGACGAAATCGGCGAAGTCCAGCATGTCGATTTTCTCGAGCTGGGAGGCGGCACCGAACTCAGGGGTCATGACATACAGCGAGCAATCCACGTGGGGCACGATGGCGGCGTTGCCCTGGCCGATGCCGGAGGTTTCCACGATGACCAGATCGAAGCCGGCCAGTTTCACGGCGGCGATGACTTCCGGCAGGGCCGCGGAGATTTCCGAACCCGTGTCCCGGGTGGCGAGCGAGCGCATGAAAATGTTCGAGCCCTTGTCCCAGGGTTCGATGGCGTTCATGCGGATGCGGTCCCCCAGCAGGGCGCCGCCGGTGCGCTTCCTGGAGGGGTCAATGGAAATCATGCCGATGGACAGGCGGTCCTGCTGGTCCAGGCGGAAACGGCGCACCAGTTCGTCGGTGAGGGAGGACTTGCCGGCGCCGCCGGTGCCGGTGATGCCCAGAGTCGGCACCGTCAATTTTGCGGCGGCATCCTTGAGGGCGGCCTTGACGTCCTCGCCGTAGACGCCGTTTTCCAGCGCCGTGATGATGCGCGCCAGGGCGCGGCGGTCGCCGGCCGCCAGCATCGCCAGCACGGCGTCCACGCCAACCGGCGCCAGGTGCCCCAGGTCGTAGTCGGAGGCGGCTACCACTTCATCGATCATGCCTTGCAGGCCCATGGTCTGGCCGTCGTTGGGGGAATAGATGCGGGTTACGCCGTAGTCGTGCAGTTCCTGGATTTCGGAGGGCACGATGACGCCACCACCGCCGCCGAAAATCTTGATGTTCTCGCCACCCCCCGCCTTCAGGAGATCCACCATGTACTTGAAGAACTCAACGTGGCCACCCTGGTAGGAGGTGATGGCGATGCCCTGCACATCCTCCTGAAGCGCTGCATTGACGATTTCCTGTACCGAGCGGTTGTGCCCCAGGTGAATTACCTCGGCGCCCGTACCCTGCAAAATCCGCCGCATGATGTTGATGGAGGCGTCGTGGCCGTCGAAGAGCGAGGCGGCGGTGACGAAGCGCACCTTGTTGACGGGACGGAACGGGGCGTTTTTCAGGTGCGTGGCAGGTTTATTCATTATCAAGTCTCCTCATTGGCGGGATAGCTCGTTGCGCTTGCCGGGGCTGCTTGGCGGACAGATCCCGGTTTCAGCATGGGCGCACGATCAGCCGGCTATCCTAATCGTCCTGCCCATGCCCTTCCACTGCATGAGACGACTATAATCATGCAAATTCCGCCAATAATTTGTCAGACCCCCATCATTAGCCAGAAATGACGGAAAGCGCCATCAGTCCCCGCCTGCGCGGGGCAGGATCATCCCGCCCGGTGGCCACCGTGGCCATGGGTTTCGTGGCGGGCATGTTGTCCGGCATGGCGGCCAGCGGGGACGATCCCGGGGGCTTGCTGAGCTTGGCGGAGATTGATCCCGTCACGCTGGCGGACCCGGCGACCCGGGTGCCTTTGGCCAGCTACGCCGATCTTTACAACCGGGTGGTGGCGCACTTGGAGGACGAGGGTTTCGGGCTGTTTGTGGCGCCAGTGCCCCTGGGGAGTTTCGAGTTCCTGTGTCGCAGCGTCATGGGGAGTCGGGATCTGGGGGAGGCTCTGGAGCGCATGGGGCGCTTTCTCCAACTGGTGCTGGGGCAACTGGAAGTCAGCGTGGCGCGGGAGCCATATGACGAGGAAAAGACTTCCGGGAAGAACGATTCTTCCCCCTCGGATCCCCCTCACCCCCTCTCCCGCAGGGGGCGAGGGGAGCGCAGTGAGTCGCTGCGCGACTTGCGCAAGAAAGGCAATGCCCGCATCGTCATCCGGGAGCGGCAGCCTGTCGGCAACGGAACGGACGATCCGCGCCGGGTGTTCGCCTTCGAGTGGCTGCTGCGGGTGGTGCACGGCCTGGCCTGCTGGCTGGCGGGGCGCAGCCTGGCGCTGAACGATGTCCGTTTCCCCTACGCGGCACCGCCCCACGTGGCCGACTACGCCCTGATCTACACCGAGCATTCCTACTTCGGTGGCGATGAGCTTGTGGCCAGTTTCAACGCCAACCTGCTGGACCTGCCCGTGCGCCGGGACGAGGCGGCCTTGCGGGAATTTCTGGCGGGCATGCCGGGCAAGATAGCCATGCTCTACCGGCGGGACCGGGAGGCGGTGCGCATGGTGCGGGACATGTTGCTAGCCGGTTTTCCGGATTCCCCGTCCCTGGAGGAGGTGGCGGGACGTCTGTTCCTGTCGCCCCGCACCCTGCATCGGCGTCTCCAAGAGGAGGGTTCCAGCTTTCGCATGATCAAGGATGCGCTACGCCGGGATCTGGCCCTTGCCTGCATCGAGAAGAAGCGCCTGTCCGTGGGGCAGATGGCTGCGGACCTGGGATTCGCCGACACCTCCGCCTTCTTCCGCGCCTTCCGCAAATGGACCGGCGAGGCGCCGAGCCGTTACAAGAAGCACTTGGGCTGAGGCTCACCCCCCCCCCCAACCGGCCGCCAAAACATAAGCTTGCACCATCCTGACAACGGAAAACACTTGGGGGGAACGCTTGTCCAGCGGATACAGTACGTTACAATTCGCGGCTGATTGGTGAAAAACAAGCGGTTGCCGTGCGATGTCGACAGGATTGACGCTCAAGGGGGGGCAACACGCGGTTCTGCTCCTGCATGGCTTGTACAGCAATGCCATGGAATTGCAGTTCCTTGCCAGGCGCCTGCAGACAGCCGGTTACACCGTGCGTGTGCCCCACTTATCCGGGTATTCGGTCCTTTCCGCCAATTACGCCCGCACCCATGCTTCCTGCGAGCACTGGCTGGCGGCGGCGGAGGCGGAGTTGGACGACTTGCTGGAAAAGTACGAGACAGTGTCCCTGGGCGGCCTGTGCATCGGCGCTGATCTGGCCCTGGTGCTGGCGGCGAGGAAGGGGGCGCGGATTTCGACCTTGCTATTGCTCTCCACGACTCTGTACTACGACGGCTGGGCCTTGCCCTGGTACAAGTTCCTGCTGCCCCTGGCCTACTACACGCCCCTGGGGCGTTTGTATGCCTATGAAGAGCGGGAGCCCTTCGGCCTGAAGAACGAACAGATGCGCCGTTTGGTGTCGGCGCAAATGCGCCAGATGGGGGTTTCCAGCGTGGGCGCAAGCCGCCTGCGTTCCGCCGGCCTGTATCAGGCCCAGCGGCTCATCAAGATGGTGAAGAAGATATTGCCGGAAGTGGCGCAGCCGGTGCTGATTGTGCACGCGACGGAGGACGACATGACCAGCCTCAGAAGCGTGCAATGCCTGGAAAAGAATCTGGCTTCGACCCGGGTCGAACGCCTTTTGTTGGGAAACAGCTATCACATGGTTTCCCTGGATAACGATAAGAGCCTGGTGGCGGAGCGAATGATTGCATTCCTCCAGACCCACGGCGGGTAGTGAGAGACAACGTGGCCGTAATGATCAAGATCCAGTCCATGCTGGAAAAGCAATTCGGCTTCACGCCGGAACAACTGGCGCCGGAACAAGTCCTGGCGGACCTGGGTGTGGAGTCCCTCTCCATGGTGGAATTCATGTTCGACCTGGAGAATGAATTCTCCATCGATCTTTCCGGCTCCAACAATCTGGGCGTACCCCGCACGGTGGCCGAACTGGTCGCCCTGGTGGAAGCAGCCCTGGCAGAAAAGGCGGCCGCCAAACCATGAGGCGGCGCGTCGTCATCACCGGCGTGGGCGTGTGCTCCCCTCTGGGACACACGCTGCAGGACTTCTCGGAAGCCCTGTTCGCTGGCCGTTCCGCCATCCGCCTTTTCGAGTGCGAGGCGGACAACGGCAAGATCGCCGTTCCGGCGGCGGTGACGAACTTCGATCCGGAAGCCCATTTCAGCAAGCTGGAGCTGACCACTCTGGACCGCTTCAGCCAGATGGCCTTGCTGGCGGGGCGGGAGGCCCTGGCGGGGTATCCGGTGGCGCAATACGGCGCCCGTACCGGTGTGTACATGGGCTGCGGCATGGGCGGCGCCGGCCAGATCGAGACCACCTACCGGGACCTGTTTCTGAAGGGCGCCCGCCGGGTGCGTCCGGTGTCGGTCATCAATATCATGGCCAACGCGGCGGCGGGCCATCTAGCCATCCGCCACCACCTCGCCGGTCCCAATCTCACCTTCTCCAACGCCTGCGCCTCCTCTGCGAACGCGCTGGGAGAAGCCATGCGCGCCATTCGTCACGGCTACATTGATGCAGCCGTGGCCGGCGGTGCCGAGTCCCTGCTGGTGTATGGCGCGGTGCATGCGTGGCACGCCCTCGGTGTGCTGGCCAAGCCCGGGGACGACGTCTCCTCCGCCTGCCGGCCCTTTTCCGCCGATCGCACCGGCCTGGTGCTCGGCGAAGGGGCGGCATTGCTGCTGCTGGAAGCGGAAGAACAGGCCTTGGCGCGGGGCGCCACCATCCTGGCCGAAGTGGTCGGCTATGGCGACTCCTGCGATGCCAGCCACCTGACCAAGCCGGCAGCCGAAGGCCAGGTGCGCGCCATGCGCGCCGCCCTCGCCGACGCGGGACTCGCGCCGGAGCGCATCGGCTACGTGAACGCCCATGGCACCGCCACCCGGGCGGGGGACGTGGAAGAAGCGGCGGCCATCCGGGAGGTATTCGCCCCCCTTCTGCCGCCGGTCAGCGCGACAAAGTCCATGCATGGCCACCTGCTTGGCGCCGCCGGTGCGCTGGAGTGCGTGGCCACCGTCTGTGCCTTGCGGGAACAGCGCCTGCCGCCCACCCTGAACCTGGCCCAGCCGGACCCCCTGTGCGCACTGGATTGCGTACCGAATCAGTCCCGGGCCGCGTCCTTCGACTACGCACTTACCAATTCCTTTGCCTTTGGCGGCAGCAACGCTTCCCTCATTCTCAAGCGCTGAAAAAAACCTCATCGCAAAGACGCAAAGGCGCAGAGGGGCCGCTAAGAATTTCCTGCTTCTGCAAATTTCGCGTTTGCGGGCCTCTGCCTTTGGGGGGATTTCTTCTGCCTCTCAATCCTTGAAGCGTACCCAGTCGGCCAGGGACGCCCGTTCGGTGCGCAGCTTGTTTTCCGGGGCGGAAGCGTCCGCGTAGCCCAGGGACATGCAACAGACCAGGGTTTCGGTTTCCGGCAGATCCAGGTGGTCCCGGATGATGCGGTGGAACTGGATGGGGGCCACCTGGGGGCAGGTGTCCAGGCCTCTTGCTCGGGCCGCCAGCATGACGGTCTGCAGGAACATGCCGTAGTCCAGCCAGCTGCCCTGTTCCAGCACCGTGTCGATGGAGAAGACGAGGGCCACGGGCGCGTCGAAGAACGTGTAGTTACGGGCGTGCTGTTCGTGCATGCGCTTGGCGTCGCCCTTCTGGATGCCCAGGAGTCCGTAGAGGTCCAGGCCCACCTTGCGGCGGCGGTCGATGTAGGGCGCTTGCCATTTCTTCGGGTAGTACTGGTAGGGGTCGCTGTGGGTGGCGGCTTCCTCCGGATCGTCGAAGGCGGCCAGCAGCCGTTCCGCCAGGCGGGTCTTGGACTCGCCGGTGAGCACCCAGGCTTTCCAGGGCTGGATGTTGGTGCCGGAGGGGGCGCGGGAGGCTACCCGCAGCAGATCCTCAATGGTTTCCCTGCCGATAGGAGTGGGCAGGAAGGCGCGGCAGGAGTAACGGCTGTCAATGACGGCGTCAACGATGGACTGGTGCTCGGTAGGCATGTGTTCTCCCGGTTATGGAAATGGCGAGCATAACGTGAACGCCGCGCTAGGCTGTGCTGCTCCTGACTTCTTTGCACACGAGCGCCATGCTTTCTGCTGCGTAGCCAGGCAGACTCAAATTCACCAGGCTGCTAAAATCGCGCCTCTTCTGGCTGAGCCTGTCCCAGGTTTACTGCCCCGGCACCCTTTCCCGACGGGGCGGTTCGTGCTTCGGGTCGGTTTGGGGCGCTCTTCCTGATCCCTGAACACTGATCCCTGATTTCTGACATGCCCATCGCCACCATTGAATCTCTCGACCATGAGGGGAAAGGCATTGCCCGCCTGGAGGGCAAGACCATTTTTGTGGAGGGAGCGCTCACCGGCGAGACGGTGGAGTTCCAAAGTTACCGCAGGAAGCCCCGTTTCGAGCAGGCCACCACCAGCCGTATCCTCAAGGAGAGCTGCTATCGGGTGACGCCCAAGTGCGCCTATTTCGGCGTCTGCGGCGGTTGCAGCATGCAGCACCTGGAGGCCAGTGCCCAGGCGGCGGTGAAGCAGCGGGTGCTGGAGGACAACCTGTGGCACCTGGGCAAGGTGAAGGCGGAAGCCCTGTTTCCGGCCATCTACGGCCCCACCTGGGGCTACCGTTTTCGGGCGCGGCTTTCCGTGCGCTATGTGGCCAAGAAGGGCGGCACCCTGGTCGGTTTCCACGAAAAGAAGAGCAGTTTTGTGGCGGATATGCTGAGTTGCGACATTCTGCCGCCCCACGTCTCGGCCCTGCTGCCGAAACTGCGGGAACTGGTGTTTGCCTTATCCATCGCGGACAGCCTGCCCCAGATCGAACTGGCCATGGGCGACGCGGTGACGGTGCTGGTGCTGCGCATCCTGGTACCTCTGGCGAGCGCCGACGAAGCCGTTCTGCGCCGCTTCGCCGATGAGCATGGGGTGCAGTTCTGGCTGCAGCCCCGGGGGCCGGAGTCGGTCGTGCCCTTTTATCCCCTGGATGCGCCGCCGTTAGCCTATACCCTGCCGGAGTTCGGCATCCGCATGCCCTTCAAGCCGACGGATTTCACTCAGGTAAACCACGCCGTCAACCGGGTGCTGGTCAGGAAAGCCCTGGCCCTGCTGGCGCCCCAAGCCGGGGAGCGCGTTGCCGACATGTTCTGCGGTTTGGGCAACTTCACCCTGCCCATCGCCCGGAGCGGTGCCTGGGTTCTGGGCATGGAGGGCAGTCCGGCCCTGGTGCAGCGGTCCCGGGAAAATGCGGCGGTGAATGGCCTGGCGGAAAATACGGAGTTCATCGCCGAGAACCTCTTTGACATGACGCCGGCACGCCTGGCCTCTCTGGGACGCTTCGATAAGATGCTCATCGATCCACCACGGGACGGCGCCATCTCCCTGGTCAAGGCCCTGCCGGCGCCGGGCCATGGCGCGGCACCGAAACGCATCGTGTATGTGTCCTGCAGCCCATCAACCCTGGCGCGGGACGCGGGTGTGCTGGTGCACGAGAAAGGCTATGCGCTCAAAGGCGCTGGCATCGCCAACATGTTCCCGCACACCTCCCATGTGGAGTCCATCGCCTGGTTCGAACGGGAGTAGGGCGCGGCAGCGGGGCCGGCTTCTGCGAGAGCTTGGTATTCGCCTCTTCCCTGTCTATAGTTCCCAGGTACTTTGTGGTTTTGGACCAATAGAACAAGGAGACAGACATGAGCTTTATCGACTCCCCCATGGCTCGTTGCGAGTTCGCCCACGCGATTGTGCTTACCGACGAAACCCAGTCCGAGTGCGCCCGGGAGCATGAGTGCCCGCCGGGGACGGTCTGTCCCTTGTGCGCTTATTTCACCGAAACATCCGGCATCACCGAAGACGCCGTACGCGCGGACCTAGCCAGACACCACGCGCCGGGCTAGACTTCCCCTCCTGATCCCTTTTATCGCCCGCGGCCGATCTCCGGTTGCGGGCGGTTTGCATTTTTGAGCGTCCCCATGAATTTTGAGCATCTGATTGAAATCAACAGCGAGTCCCTGATGGTGGAAGACCTGTCCCGCCAGCAGCTTTGGCAGGGCTTGGTCATGCGGGCAGAACAGCCCGAGCTGACGGTCATCGGGCTTGATGAATGCCGCATCCTGGAACGCTTTGCTGACAGCCTGCACAGGGAGTTACGCTTCGGTAGTTTTCGCATTCGCGACAGGGTGCGCTTCGTGCCCATGAGTTATGTGATCTACGAAGTTGCCCCCACGGAGCAGACGCCGGCCAGTACGCTGAGCATGGCCATCGAGGAGCCTGCGCCGGGTCACCTGTTCGTGCGCTTCACCTACGCCAGCCAGCTTTCCCCGGGGGCGGCGGCGCCGGACGCGTTCTATCTGGACCATGTCCGCCAGGCCTATACGCAAGCGGACATTGACACCATCGCCACCATCCGCCGCCTGGCCCGGGAAGGCGCCCTGGCCGGCCCGCGTTGATATTGAAAGTGACTGCAATGGTGTATAAGGCGAGATCGATATAAGGCCGAGACCGGTGGTCGGGGGGAGCATGAGCCTCAGAAACAGGATTTCGCTATTGATCAGCGCTGCCGTGCTGGCGGTGCTGCTGGCCGTGGTCGCCATGTTCCTTGCGTTGGCGGAGCGGGAGATTCGCGAAAGCCTGAAAGTACAGCAAAGCGCCCTGGTATCTGCCCTGGCCGCTGAGTTGGACCGGCAACTGCACACTCTGCAGAAAGTCCTGGTGGCCTCTGCTGCAAGCCTGCCGCGGGACGCGCTGGCTGATCCGGCCCAGTTGCAAGGTTATCTCGAAACCCGACCGGCCCTACGAGCCGTCTTCAACAACATTCTGGTGTTGTCTCCCGAGGGCATTGTGCTCGCGGCAAGTCCTTCAGCCCCCGGTTTTGTGGGGGAGCGAGCCGGCGGCCTGGAGCATCTGGCACACATCCGGGCAAGCCGGCGCCCTGGGATATTTGGCCCCTTCCTCGGTCCCTTCAGCCATGAACCCATGTTCGTGGTGGCTTGTCCGGTGCTGGACCACCAGGGCCGGGTTCTGGCCATCGTCGGCGGGGGGCTGTATTTCCGCCGGGATGGATATTTCAACGGGTTTACGGAAAAGCGCATAGGCAAAGGGGGCTACCTGGCACTGCTGACGCGGGATCGTCAGGTCATCGCCAACCCGGACCCGCAGCGCATCATGGAACGCATCCCCGTCGATGCCAACCCAGGGCTCGAAGCCGCCCTGCGGGAAGGCGCGTTCAGCGGAGAATCGACCACCGGCCGGGGTGTGTCGGTGTTTGCTACTTATCAGCCCGTGGAGAGTGCCGGTTGGTTGATGGGCGCCATCCTGCCCCTGGAGGAGGCCTACGCACCCATCGGTGCCCTGCGTACGCAGGCTTTGATCGGCGCCTTGGCGCTGGCCTTGCTGTTGCCCCTGCTGGTGGGGACGCTGGTGCATGTCCTGACGGCGCCCCTCTTGCGCTTCCGGGACCACATTCGCGACCTGTCCCGGGGGCAAAACGGCCGGCATTTCGAATTGTTGGCACGCAATGACGAACTGGGTGATCTGGCCCGCTCCTTCGAAGAACTCATGCAGGCGCGGGACGGGGCGGAGAAAAGCCTGGAGCGGCAATTGGCCTTGTATGCGGCGCTGGGCGAGACCAACCAGGCCATCATCCGTGCCAGCGAGCCTTTGGCCCTGTTTCAAGACGTTTGCCGCATTGCCGTGGACTACGGGCGTTTTCGCATGGCCTGGATCGGCTTGATCGAGGAATCCAGCGCTATGCTTGCTCCGGTTGCCTGGGCCGGGGTGCCGGGCGACTACTTGAAAGGGCTGGAAATCTCCCTGGTAGAAAACGACCCCCTGGCCCATGGCCCCAGCGGGCGTGCTTGCCGTAGTGGCCAAGCCTATGTCTCCAACGACTTCTTTGCCGATACGGGGACGGAACCTTGGCGCGAGCGGGCCCTGCAGGCCGAGTTCAAGTCGGCGGCGGCGGTGCCGGTCTTCCGTGGCGGCAAGGTAGTGGGGGCCTTTACCGTGTATGCGGATGCCGTCGGCTATTTCGACAGTCGCATGATGGAATTGCTGGAACGCATGGCCCAGGACATTTCCTTCACGCTGGATCAACTGGCGCGGGAGCAGTCTCGGCAACGAACCGAGAGCGCCCTGGAGACTGCCAATTCCCGACTCAGCGGCATCATCGACGGTTCCCGGGACCTCATCGCGGCCTGGGATACGGAGTACCACCTGATCGCCTTCAATGCGGCTTTCAAGATGGAGATGCGCCGCGCCTGGGGCGCCGAGGTGGAAGTGGGGGTGAGCCTGGACGCCTGGCTCACGGCTTATCCGGAAGAGCGCAAGCGTCTCAAGTCTCTGTGGAAAAGGCCCCTCAAGGGGGAAAGCTGCATCATCGAAGAACAGACGACAGAGGGGCGCTGGTTCGAGACCAGTTTTTACCCGATTTCCGATGCCACGGGGCGCGTCATGGGCGGCTCCCATATCGTGCGGGATGTGACCTCACGGCGCCTGGCCCTGGAATCCCTGCGCCTGCTCAACCGAGCGGTGGCGCAGAGTCCGGCCTCCATCGTCATCACCGATACCGAGGGCAGCATCCGTTACGTGAACGAAAGCTTCTGTCGGGTGACGGGCTATAGCCGGGAAGAGGCTCTTGGGAAGAATCCGCGCATCCTGCGCTCCGGCCTGACGCCGCCGGAGGTTTATGAAGAACTTTGGAGCACCATTGCCGCAGGCCTGACCTGGACCGGCCGTTTGCAGAACCGCCGGAAGAATGGCGAGTACTTCTGGGAGTCCGTCCTCATCCAGGGCATTGAGGACGATGAGGGGCACATCCTCAACTATCTGGCGGTAAAGGAGGATATTTCCGCCGTCATGGCGGCGGAGGCGGAGGTGCGCGAGTTGAACGCCAACTTGGAACGGCGGGTGGCGGAGCGTACGACGGAACTGGACCGGGCCATGAAAGACCTGGAGGCCTTTGCCTACTCGGTGTCCCATGACCTGAGAACGCCCTTGCGCGCCATCGCCGGGTTCTCCCAGATACTCGCGGAGTCGGAGACGCAACTTTCAGAAGAAGGTCGCGGCCTGCTCGGGCGCGTCGTGCACAACGCCCTGCACATGGCCCAGCTCATCGACGACATCCTGGCCTATTCCCGGGCCGGTATAAAAACCCTGGAATGGCAGGACGTGGACATGGCCCTGCTGGCGCGGGAGCTTGCCGAGGAATTGGGGCAAACCTATCCCGGGGTCCAGGTGGTCATTGGGGATTTGCCAAAGGCCCGCGGCGACGCCACCATGCTGCGCCAGATTCTCGCCAACCTCATGGGTAATGCCCTCAAGTTCTCCCACGGACGGGAGAACGGGCGGGTTGACGTGCTGGGGCAGCAGGAGGGGGGCGAAACCATCTTCGTGGTGCGGGACAACGGCGTGGGTTTCGACATGCAATACGCCAACAAGCTTTTCGGCATGTTCCAGCGCATGCACTCTGAAAGCCAGTTCCCGGGCACCGGTGTGGGCCTGGCCATCGTCAAGCGCCTGATAGATCGCCACGGCGGCAGCATCTGGGTCGATGCCGCGCCGGACCAGGGCGCCACCTTCAGCTTCACGTTGGCGGCGACTGAGTCTAGCCAGTGACGCTTCTCAGGGGGGCCGTCTCCACCTGGAGGCGGGGACGCAGCTTATGGACCTCATCGAAGAGCCGCTCCAGCTGGGGATGCACGCCATGCAGCAAGGCCGTGGTCTGCCGGGCTTCGTCAAAGGCCGCCTGGCGCTGTTCCAGGGGCCAGAGCTTCCTTGGATTGGCCACCAGTTCCCGCAGGCGGCAAATTTTTTCCGCCAGCAACACCAGCCTGGCGCGGCGGGGCAACTGGGGAATGCTCTCCTCATCCGCCAGGGCGCCCGGACTGAGGCTGGCCAGAATATCCCGGACTTCCTGGCCGAACAGGCGCTCCATCTCCCGGGACGATGGGGCGCTCTGGGTCATGTGCAGGATGGCGCACACCATAACTTTCTCATCCTCCACGCCTGCCTCGTTGGCCAGCAGGTTTGCCATGGCGATGGCAGAGGTCAACTCATTCCCCTGATGGGTTTCGGCGGCAAAAGCCAGTGCGCGAAGCATGGTTTTCATTGGAGCACTCCTCCTGTGGGTGGGGGGCTGGAACTAGCCGCACTTGGATAACGGCATAGATGCCGGAGGCTTTAGTGTGAAAGTTGCGTCAGCGACTCTCTGCGCTCCCCTCTCCCTCCGGGAGAGGGGTTGGGGGCGAGGGGAAACCGCCATGGTTTTCATGCGCGGGGGCGGATTCCAAAGCCATGTCGGTTAGGCCTGAGTGCTTGTGGAAGTGGCTGCTGTGGGAAAATCTTTCCACCCGGAGTGCTCCGGGCGGAAAGGGGGGGCTTGCTTCAGCCCTTGACAGGCTTGACCTTGCTGGCCGCCAGCTTGGCCCGCTGACGGGCTTCTTCCACGGTGTCGGCGTTGGCCACGGCTACGCCCATGCGGCGCTTATTGAAGGATTCCGGCTTGCCGAACAGGCGTAGATCGGTCTCAGGGACGCTCAAGGCATCGGCGACGCCTTCAAAGGCGATCCCCTTTTCTTCCATGCCGCCGTAGATTACCGCCGAGGCGCCAGGGCGGGAGAGGCGCGTATCCACCGGCAGGCCCAGGATGGCCCGGGCGTGGAGTTCGAACTCTGAGAAGCGCTGGGTGCACAGAGTGACGAGGCCCGTGTCATGGGGGCGCGGGCTTACTTCCGAGAACCACACCTGGTCGCCCTTGATGAAGAGTTCCACGCCAAAGAGGCCGCGCCCTCCCAGGTTGCCGGTGACAGCCTTGGCAATGCGCCGGGACTCTTCCAGGGCTGCCGGGCTCATGGCTTGGGGCTGCCAGGATTCGACGTAATCGCCACTGACCTGAATGTGGCCGATGGGGTCGCAGAAGTAGGTTTGCACCTCGCCGCTTGCATCCTTGGCCCGTACCGTAAGCAGGGTAATTTCGTACTCGAAATCGATGAAACCTTCGACGATGACCCGGCCCGAATTTACCCGGCCACCGGCTGCGGCGTAGTTCCAGGCAGTTTCCACGTCGGCGGGGCCGCGCAGGAAGGACTGGCCCTTGCCGGAGGAGGACATGACCGGCTTGACGATGCAGGGGTAGCCGATGCCGCCGTCAATGGCCGCCTGCAGTTCTGCCAGGGAGTCGGCGAACTGGTAAGGGGAGGTGGGCACGCCCAATTCTTCGGCGGCCAGGCGCCGGATGCCTTCCCTGTTCATGGTGAGTTTGGCGGCGCGGGCCGTGGGAATGACTTCCGCCAGGCCTTCCTGCTCAATTTCCACGAGGGTGTCCGTGGCGATGGCTTCAATCTCAGGCACGATCAGATGGGGCTTCTCCTCCGCCACCAGGCGCCGCAGCGCCGCACCATCGGTCATGGCGATGACATGGGCGCGGTGGGCCACCTGATGGCCCGGCGCATTCGGGTAGCGGTCCACCGCGATGACTTCGACCCCCAGGCGCTGCAGGGCGATGACGACTTCCTTTCCCAGTTCGCCGCTGCCCAACAGCATGACGCGCAGGGCGGACGGGGAGAGAGGGGTGCCGATTTTCATGTTCCTTGCCTCCTTTTGTTGATCCGCGGAATGTTAGCACGGCAGGATGTTTCATCCTGGAGCAGTGCCCTGTTGTCTATTCCTGATTGCCTTTGTGCGTGCTACTTTGGCGAAAATCACAACGGAGACACGCCATGCCCTATGCCCTTGCGAACTACTTTCGCCCCTTGACCCTGAGCCTGTTGTTGGGCTTTTGTGCCTCCGCCAGCGCAGGCGGCACGGCCTATGTGCCCAACGAGAAATCCTCGACACTCAGCATCATCGATACCGATACGGCCAAAGTTCTAGGCGAGATCAAAGTCGGGGGCAAGCCCCGGGGGCTGGCGCTCAGCCCGGATGGCCGCACCCTGTATGTCTCCGACCAGGCCAGCAGCGCCCTGGTGGTGGTCGATACGGCGGCGCGCCAGGTAAAGGGCCGTATTCCACTGGGGGAGTCACCGGAGGGCGTGGCTATGTCGCCGGATGGGAAATGGGTGGTGGGCGCGGTGGAACTGTCCAACAGCGTGGTGTTTGTCGATACGGCCACGGGGCAGAAGGCCTTCTCCGTGCGCACCCAGGGCAAGAACCCGGAACAGGCTGCCTTCAGCCCGGACGGCCGCTGGCTGTATGTCTCCGCCGAGGAGGCGGACAGCGTGGATGTCATCGATGTGGCGGCCCGCCAGCAGGTCGCCTCCATCAAGGTGGCGGATCGGCCCCGTGGTATCGCCTTCCTGCCGGACGGTAGCAAGGTTTACGTGGCCTGCGAATTGGCGAGCACGGTTATGGTCATTGACCCCGTCACGCGTCAAGTTACGTCTCGCATCAAGGCGGGCGCGTTCTCCAACGGTGTGGCGGTGCGGCCGGATGGGGGGCGCGTCTACATTTCCAATGGCAAGGACGGCACGGTTTCCGTAATCGACCCGGCCACGGATACGCTGGTGGCCACTATTCCAGTGGGCAAGCGCCCCTGGGGCCTGTCGGTGACGCCGGACGGCGGCCGGGTGCTGGTGGCCAATGGCCGTTCCAATTCCGTCTCCGTCATCGATACTGTGAAGAATGCGCTGCTGGAGACTATCCCGGTGGGTGAGGCGCCTTGGGGCGTGGCTATTCACTAAGGATATTGCGGATCTGACTCGGGTTTACTCCAGACCCAGGACCTCCTCTTTCAGGTCCACGTATTCGGCCTGATCCAGGCCCAGGTGGGCAAGCACGTCCGATCCCAGCAAGTCCCATGGCGGGCTGTTGCGCATGCGCATGACTTCATCATGGATTTGTTCCGCCAGAAGCACCACAGCAATAAAGGTGCGAGCAGTGGGGCTGATGTGATCGCCCCGGGTGAATATGGAAATGTCGTGATGGCGCAGAATGGCTTCGCAAATGGTGTCTGGCAGATACCAGGCCCGGGCGAGCAGGTAGCCGACGGTAGCATGGTTGGTCGCATGGCGTTCGTCTTCCACTTCCGTCATGGGGCGGCCCACACTGCCGTTGGCCAGACGCAGGGTATCCTTGTACTCGGGAAATTTCTGCATCAGCACTGGCATGCCGCAGTCGTGAAACAGCCCGAAGGTGTAGACGTCGTCCCGCGAAATGCGTGGCAGGGTCGATGCGATATAGGCCGCGATACGCGCCACCTTTTCCGCGCTATCCCAGAATCGTTCCAGGGTCAGCTTGTCCCCGCCCACGGATTTGCGCAGGAGCAGGCCCGTGGCCAGCGTGGTGATGTTGCGCACCCCCAGCAGGGATACTGCCTGCTGCATGGAGCCGATCTTGTTCTGCAGCCCGAAGAAGGGCGAGTTCACCGTTTTGAGTGTTGCCGCCGACAGACCGACGTCTGCGGCGATGAGTCCGGCAATGGTGCGCAGATTCGGTGAGTCCCTGCGAATTTCCTGCGTGAGCTGGGTCAGGATGGCGGGCCGGGGCGGGATAGAAATGCCCCTCAATGCCTTTTCCGCATCTTCCGTAGAGATATCAAACGCCATGATGTATTTTCCTCACGGGGACCCCGCCCTCATACAGGACTTGTAACGGATAAATGTCGGGAGTCTTTATGCTTGAGTGGTTCCTGTTTGGCCTGGCCTGAAAAAAAGCGGCGACCCAGAAGATCGCCGATAAATAGAGGAGGGACTGCAGAACCAAGGGCATGAACCCTATGGTGCCTTAACGAACCCTACGCCAAATACTTTAGTATGACCTGTGTACTATGCCGACGAATCCAACAATTTTCCCCGATGCGACGGCTTCGTTGTTAGCGGCGTATGAAGCTACGACCTATCGGGTCTGGCTGTCGGACGGACCAATGGATATCCGTATCGGTGAGCTAAATCCGTCCCTGGATGCATGGCTTGCAGGTCTGGAGGCCAGTAGTGGCGTGTTTGTCAGCGCCGCGAACCCCGCCTCCCGGCCGCTGCCCGATGACGAGAATGAAGTCCGCCACGCCTTTTTGTGCCGCGAAATGAAAGAGCTTGACTACCCCATATTTCAAGGGGCGGCTGTGGCGGACGCGGGGGACTGGCCGGTGGAGGTCGGGTTGCTGGTGTTGCAGGTGAGCGAAGCGCGCGCACGGGCTTTAGGGCGTGACTATGACCAGAACGCGGTTGTTTGGGTTGCCCTTGGCGAAGCACCCCGGCTGTTGTGGTGTCTGAAGCCGGAGTGAGGGCGTGGGGGCCACGCAAGAATAATCTGCGAAAATGCTTGACGTCCTGGCAGTGGGCTGTAGAATGCGCCCCTCTCGCTGCTGAGGCAGCAAGACACCGGGGAAACCGGGTGAGGCTGGAAAGGTGGTGAAGCAGGGCGGTTGGGTGGTTTGGAAACA
>JAYTVW010000158.1:0-12416 GCA_043743785.1 Rhodocyclales bacterium
CAACGAACCCATCACCATTGGCGAAAACAGCAATGTGCAGGATGGCGCCATCCTGCACACCGACCCGGGCGCGCCGCTGAATGTGGGCGCCAACGTCACCGTGGGCCACCTGGCCATGCTGCACGGCTGCACCGTCGGGGATGGCTCCCTCATCGGCATCAAATCGGTGATCCTCAACCGGGCCGTCATCGGCAAGCACTGTCTCATCGGCGCCAACAGCCTTATCCCGGAAGGCAAGGTGATTCCGGACCGCTCCATGGTCATGGGTTCCCCGGGCAAGATCATCCGGGAGCTGACGGACGAGGAAGTGGAAAAACTCCAGCGGGCCGCCCAGAGCTACGTGGCCAACTGGCAACGCTTCAAGCGGGACATGCAGCCGCTCTGATCCTTATGCTCAGAAGGTTTTGTAGGGGCGAATTTGTTCGCCCGATCATGCGCCGCAGGGCGAATAAATTCGCCCTTACAACGGATCTTTCCAACTCACCGAGGAAAAGCGCCATGCGCCACCTATTCACCTTCCTGCTGTTGCTGGCCCCCCTGGCCCAGGCCGCCGACGCATCAAAAGCGCCCACCATCGAACTGAGCGCCGAAGCCAGCCGCACGGCCAGCAACGATCTGGCCCGTGCCACCGTGTATGCCGAAGCCACGGACGCGGCGCCGGGGGATCTCGCGCGGAAGGTGAATGGCGCCATGGCCCAGGCCCTGGCCACGAGCCGGACCTTCACTTCGGTGAAGACCCAGAGCGGCGGCAGCCGCACCTGGCCGTCCTACGACAAGGCCGGCAAGATCAACGGCTGGCACATGCGCTCCGAACTGCAGCTGGAATCCCGCGATATGGCGGCCCTATCCGAACTGCTGGGCAAGCTTCAGGCCAGCTTGGCGGTGAGCCAGATTGCCCTCATGCCGGCCCCGGAAACCCGCAAAAAGGCCGAAGACGGCGCCATGCTGGACGCCATCGCCGCCTTCCAGGCCCGCGCCAGGCTGGTGGCCGAGAGCCTGCACAAACCCTGGCGCCTCAAGGAGATGCACATCAATTCCGGCGGCGGCCCGCGCCAGCCCTACTTCCCCGTGGCCCGTGTCGCCGCCATGGCCTCGGACGCCATGCCCGTCGAAGCCGGCGACTCCCAAGTCACCGCCAGCGTCAGCGGCCAGATCGAGCTCGGCGATTAACCATGGCCCCGCGAGCTTCCGCCTGAAGGCGTGAATTACCCTGTCGGTCAGCTTTACAGGGAATAGCGCCACTTTAGTACTAGCCGGCAGCCGCAAACCTCTAGCAAACTACAATAAAACCATTGAGTTAGAATTATTTTAGAAAAAAACAACCGATAATAAATCTGTCGACATTCCTTACAGTCTAATTGGCAAATCTTTTGCAAAATACATAACATATTGAATATATTAACATTTCATTATATGGTATATATTGTGCTTTCAAATTCGAAACAAATGCCTGGAGGCACCACAAAAGTGCTCCCGGTATCCACAAGGCCGTACATCGAGGAAGAAATGGCATGAGCCACATCAGCGAACGCTTCGCCCAGCTCCTGGGCGATCGCTACCGGCAACGTCTGGAAAGCGCGCCGGAGCTCACGCCGGAAGGCCTGCTGCTACATTTCGACACGGGCCTTTCACTGGATGTCCAGGCAGCCAATGAGGGCAGTTGTTTCTACCACTGGCGCTGGAGTGAACCGGAATGGTCCATGGAAACGGACATCCGTGGCCTGGACATGACGAGCTTCTGCGACCAGAACGGCATGGGCATGAGCAGCGTGGGAGGCAACCTGTCCGAACCCGCCAAGGCCACCTGGTCCGAGTTATTGGCTGTCCTCGATGCCCTTTTTCGGCCTGCTGCACACACCGTCTGAAATCCGTCGGACAGCCGGCTACGCAGCCGGCAGCCGCACGCTGAACAAGGCACCGCCAGCAGCATGATTTTCCGCGGCCAGCTGGCCGCCGTGCCGTTCCACGATACCGTAGCTGATGGCCAGGCCAAGGCCCGTCCCCTTGCCCACGGCCTTGGTGGTAAAGAAGGGGTCGAAGATGCGCCGCAAGTCATCCGGCGCGATCCCCGGCCCATTGTCGTGGAAGGCCAGCAGCAGTTCCTTTCCCTCGACCCGGCCTGAAATCTCCAGTTTCGGGCACTCCACGTCCGCCGTGGCATCGAAGGCGTTCTGTACCAGGTTCATCATGACTTGCTGCATCTGTCCCGCCGAGCCTACCAGGGGCAGGCTGGCCGGCAGGTCCAGCCGCACCTGGAAACGTTCTCCCGTGGCCTTGCCGACCCAATGTACCGCCCGCTGGATGACTTCCACCAGGTTGAAACGCAAGTTTTCCTCCCGGTCCACGGCAGAGAAGCGCTTGAGGCCATCCACGATATCCCGGGTCCGTTCCGCCCCCTCGATGGTGCCCTCCAGCAGGGACGGCATGTCCTCCAGGACGCGGTCGATGCGCAGTTCCTTGCGCAGCCCCGCCAGTTCCGGGGCCGGCGCGCCGCCATGCAGGGCGTCGATATAGCGGCGCATACGGCTGGCGTAACGTTCGAGGGCGTGCACGTTGCCCAGGACAAAGCTGATGGGATTGTTGAGTTCGTGGGCCACGCCTGCCACCAAGCGCCCCAGGGAGGCCATTTTTTCCGACTGCAGCAACTGTTGCTGGGCGCGCTTGAGCTCGTCGTGGGCCTCCCGCAGAGCCGAATAGGCGCGCCGCAGTTCCCCCACCGGCCGGCCGGTGATGACCACGCCCATCAGCTTGCCCACGGAACTGTAGCGAGGCTTGCAGTTGAGGGAGACGGGCATGACCACCCCCTTACTTCCCTGCAACAGCAACTCGCAATCGTGCAGGGAGTCCCCCATCTGTCGGCCGAAGAACTGCAGGGCATGCTCCCTGGAGGGGCCGTCCGCAAAAAGGTCAAAGACCGGGCGGCCATGCAGTTCGGTTTCGCTGCGGCCGGTAAAATCCAGCAGGGCCTGGTTCACTTCCTCGATGTTGCCGCTGCGGCTGCACACCAACAGGATGTCCGACATGGAGGCCAGCACGCTAACAATGAACTGCTGGGAATCCTCCAGGGCGGCGTTCTTCTCCTCCAGCGCCACTTCGTACTGGAGCAGGTCGTTATACACCTCGTCCATTTTCTGGATGACGTCGATCCAGACATGCTCCCCCGCCGCCGTTGTCGGATCCTCCCCCGGGGGGAAGACGGGCATGGCGGTGTGGTGGACGGCGGACGGCTTGCGCACGGTCATGGCGGCGGGGCACGAAAAAGGCCGAATGGAAAAGCCCCGATAATGGCAGAAAACGGCAGCCCTGGGCGGCCCCTGCCCGCCGGCCCGAGTATCAGGTGGTCAGGGAACTGCCCTCTCCCATGGCTGCCGGGGTGACCCCATGCACCACCACCCGGTTGCGCCCCTCCAGCTTGGCCTGATAGAGGGCGAGGTCGGCATGCCGGATCAGATCCTCTCCTTCCAGGCCATGCTCCGGGAAGACCGCCACGCCACAGGACAGGGTGGTGCCAATGGGGCCACCGCCGATATCCACCACCAGGGCCGCGAAGGCCCGCCGCCAATACTCGGCCCGTTCCCGCACGGCGGGGTCGCCGAGGCGGGGCAGCAGGAGCACGAACTCTTCGCCGCCATAGCGGCAAGCGATATCGCCTTCCCGGCAATCCTCCCGCAGCAGACGCCCCAGGGCTTTAAGCATTTCATCCCCCGCCTGGTGGCCGAAACGGTCATTTACCGCCTTGAAGTGATCCAGGTCGATCATGACTACGCTCAAGGCATAGCCCTCGCGGCGGGCCCGGGCCAGCTCGTGTCCCAGGGTTTCGTCAAGGTAGCGCCGGTTGAAGAGTCCGGTAAGGGAATCCCGGATGGCCTGTTCATGCAGCCGGGCCTGTAATTTCTGGATTTCCAGGAGGTTGGCCTGGAGAGAGGCATGGGCACTTTCCCGCGCGGACACTTCCCGCCGCAGTCGTCCGTTGAGAAAATGAAAATACCAGGCCAGGCCGCCGAGGATGAGGCTGGCGGCCACGAACCCCGCCAGCCAGGGATAAAGCTGCCGTGCATTGCTGCGGGGCGACGGGTCGTACAGGAAACCGTCCAGATCGAAGTCCTTGATCATGCCCAGATACTGGTAAGTTTCGGCGATATGCTGCCAGCGACCTCGGTGCATCTGGCCGATTTCCACCAGATCCGGCTGCATCAGCCGATGCATCTCGGCAGCTTCGACCGCCAGTTGCACCGCAGAATGGCGGGAGCCGTAGCGACTCAGGATCAGGCGAGAGATTTCCCCCGGATGGCTCATGGCGTACTGCCAGCCCCTGAGACTGGCTTCCCGGAAGGCCTTCGCCCGTTGCGGGTGCTCACGAATCTCCTGTTCGGAGGTGAACAGGTTATCTCCATAGAAGTCGATGCCCTCCGAGCGTGGCGTGAGCACCGTGTGGGGCATGCGGGCCTGATGCACATCGAACAATTCATCGCTGGAATAGGCTGACATAGCATCCACGCGCCCCGCCAGCAGCTCCGCCGCATTGCCGCTGTGGGGCAAGGTAATCAACTTGTCCGGGTTCAAGCCTTCCTTTTTCAGGTAGGCCAGCAACTCCTCGGAATGGGCTTCCAGCATCACGCGCTTGCCGGCCAGGGCGTGCACGTTGTCCAGGCCGCCACGGGCAATGATCACCAGGGGCGAATGCTGCAGGATCACCGCCAGGACCACCACCGGCTTGCCCTGCTGGCGCAGCATGACCAGACTGGAATTGCCCACGCCGTACTGGGCGGAACCCGCCAGTACCGGGGACACCGCATCCTGGTTCGGTGCGGCGGGAACGAGGTCCACATCCAGCCCAGCTTCCCGGTAGTAGCCCTTCTCCAGCGCCGCATAGTATCCGGCGAACTGAAACTGATGCTGCCACATGAGTTGCAGGGTCACGTGCTCCAACGCCGCTGCCGGCAGAGCCGTCAGGAGAAGCAAGACTGCGAGGAAGGTTCGCAAAAAAAGGCGGGATTTCAAGGTGACGGGGTTGCGGGGTTGCGGGGTTGCGGGGTTGCGGATTCCAGTCCGGGGCGGCCTGTCCCTTTTCAACGGCCCGGGAAGCAGCAACTTGATTTTACCTTCGTACTAGCAGAAGCCACTTTGGTGTGACAAAAGTCACGAATGGGGATCAAAGAACAGCCCTCGATTGGGCAAATCGGTCAATACATCGTAATTCGCCGTGTGTTGTACGCGCGCCTCCAGCAGCTTCTGCTCGCTAACCTCCTCCAGGATGGCGATGTAATGGCTGACCACGCCGTCCCGGTCCACCAGGGGCGTGACCGTCTGGTGTGCCGTGTAGCAACTGCCATCCGGCCGGGCATTGACGATATGGCCCTGCCAGGTATCGCCCGCCACAATGCTCCGCCAGATATTTTCGCAGGAAGCATCGCCCAGCCCCCCGGAACTGAACAGGCCGGGGGTCTTGCCGAGGATGGATTCGCCGGCGTAGCCGGACAGCCGGGAAAACGCCGGATTCGCCCACAGAATGCGAGCCTCCCCGTCGGTAATCATGACCGCGTTGCCGACGCCCGCCAGGGCCGAGTCCAGCAGGGACAACCATTCCTGCTGCAGGGCTGCGTCGATGGTCATGCCGAGGCGGCGGGCCAGCGTAGACAGTTGCAGCGAAAGTTGCCCGCCGTCGAACATGGCCGGGTCGCGCCCGAACAGAGTGAGCACGCCCCAGGTCTCGCCACGCAGGACCAGGGGCAATGCCAACACGCCGTTGGCGTCGGCGGACAGGCCAGCGAAATCGTCCGACAAGCAGGGGATATCCGCCAGGCTGCGGCTCACCGCGCGCCCCTTCCTGACGACCGCCCCGATCATCGCCCAGCCGGCGGCGTCCCCATCCCAGCGCAGGCTGTCATCCGACAGCTTTTCCAGGAAGTCGTGCCCCATGCTCTCGGTGCAGCCAAGTAGTTTGATCCGGCCATCCTTCTCCGCCCGGCCGATCCAAGCCCCCGCCAAGTCGAATACCGGCAGGATCTCGTCGCAGAACATCTGGCCGATGGATTCCATGTTCATGCGCCATTTCAGCAGCATCTCGTCCAGGCGCCGGAACAGGTCTTCCACCTGCTCGATGCGCCACTGCTCGGTGACATCCCTGGCCTGCACGGCGACGCTGGTCACCGTGCCCAGGGCATTTTTCACGGGATAAATGCTGTTGCTGAAAAAGATATTTCCGCGACGGTCCTGGCTCTGCACCGGCTCTCCGGCGGCAATGACGTGTTCCACCGTGGCACGCCGGCTCTCGGCCAACTCCGGTGGCAGGAGATCAAAGAAATTGCGGCCGGCCAGGGCTTCAGGCCGCTGCTGGAGGCGCTCCGCGCCGCAGGCATTGATGGCGAGAATGCGGCCCTCCGGCTCCATCAGCAGCATGGTTTCGCCGCTGGCGTCCAGCAGGGCATGCAGGCTGGCTTGGCTACTGGCGAGAGCCAGCTCCGCCGCCCTGCGCTCTTCCAGTTCCTGTTCCAGCTGAAAATTGGCACCCCGCAGGCTGGCCGTGCGCCGGGCAACCTCCACTTCGAGTTCTGCCCGGTGCCGCAGAAGCTCCGCGTCCCGCGTCTGAAGGCGCTCCAGCATGGCATTGAAGCCCCGGGCCATGCGGGCGATCTCGCTGGTCCCTGCCGTCGGCAGACGCAGCGCCAGCCCTTCCTCGCTGCCGCCAATGTGCTCCATGAGATCCAGCGTAGCGTGCAGGGGGCGGGTAATGCTGCGGGCGATGACGGAGGCCATCACCAGCAGCAGCAGGGCAATGCCGGCCGTCCACCCCAGGTGCTGCAGGGTCCGGGCCATGACCAACTTGTCCACATCGTCCACGTAGATGCCGGTGCCGATCACCCAGCCCCAGGGGGCGAATTTCCTGACGTAGGACAGCTTGGGATACCGCTCGGTCGTGCTGCCGCCCCCCGCCAGGGGCTTGGGCCAATCGTAAGTGATATAGCCGTGATCCCCCCGGTTGACCACCTCGACCATGGCAGCAAAGAGATTAATCTTGTTGTCGAAGGCTTGAAATGGTCCTTCCGTCCCCACCCGCAGACGGGTGGTGCAGAAGTACTTTTCGGAATCGAGCAGGCTACCTTCCACCTCAGGCAGGGCCGGGTGCATGATCATGCGCGGCAGAGGCTGCCCCAAGTCGTTCAGCCAGAAGTAATCCTTGCTGTTGTAGCGCATGGCCCGCAAGGTGCCGATGGCACCGGCCCTGGCGGCAGGCTCATCCAGCACGCCCTGCTGCTGAAGTTCGTAGTAATGGCTCAGTACGCCATAGCCACTTTCGACTAGTTGCCGGGTCGTCAACTCCTTCTCACGCCAGAGTGTCTCCCGCAGCATCAGCACGTCGATGGCGCCACCCAGCATGACCCCGCCGATAACGATGGCGACAATCATCCGGATGCGATTGCGCACGCTCAATCGATTCAAGAGCCTGAGCACCACTTCTCCCGTACGCTTCAGCCTTCAAGCCGGACAGAACCCCAGTCCGATCACCACGGGCGCCACACATACACACACTTTGCTGCATGCGGAACCAGTCCGTGTTTTAACGGCAACGTCTTACTACGCCTTAAGGCATAGGAAAAAAGAAATCCATGGACGGTGCATACCATGCAGCCGCCGGAAAGCGCCATTTTTCTTAGCTTCTCAGAAAGTAGTGGTAAACCAGGCATTCCTGCACTTTGTGGCAAGCTCGCGCCTACAGCCCAGGGCTGCGTCACGTCTGGGGGCATCTTTTCGCCAGCACTTTCGAAGAATCTGAGCGCACGAGCATTAAGTTAGACTGGCCGCTGTCGTAAATATCCTATTGCAAATGGCCGGAACGGCCGACATTGCCTCATAGAAGGCGCCGCAGGAGACCCCGATGACCATCCCGCCGAAGTTGATAGCCTTGATGGATAAGCTCCTGGCCCCGATGGACCGCCTGCACCTGGGCATCCGCACCAAGCTGATTTCTCTCTTCGTCGTCATCAAGGTCATTCCCCTGGTGCTACTTGCGGTGCTGGCCTGGAAAGGCGTCAGCAGCCTGGGCACCACGGTGACGGAGCGCAGCGATGAAATCACCGAGGACATGCGCCGGGCCGTGGGCGACCTGACCAACGTGATGACCAAGGAATCCACCAAGGCCCTGGACATGAAATCCCGGGACGCCCTGGAGCGCCTGACCACGGACACGGCCCTGGCGGTGGCGGATTTTCTCTACGCCCGGGACCGGGATGCCCTGCTGGCCGCGACCCTGCCCCCTTCGGAAGGCCTCTACCGGGATTTCCTCAAGAACCGCAGCGGCCGCCTGGTGGACGCCGGCAAATGGGTACTGGGGCCGGACGGCAAGTCCTGGGTACCGGCGGACCCGCCAGCGGCGAAGGATGATGGCGTAGTGCCGGAAAATGCCGAGAACAAGCAGGATTTCAATTACCGGCCGCCGGAACGCTTCGGCAAGCTGGTGGACAAGCCCCTATTCCACGAAATCAGCTTCATCAGCCTCGATGGCAAGGAAAAGATCAAGGTTTCCGCCACGGGCCTCTTGCCCCGGGAGCTGCGGGACGTGTCGAGGAAGGAAAACACCTATTGCAAGGCGGAGACCTATTTCGCCGAGGTGAAGAAGTTGAAGCCGGGTGAAATCTATGTCTCGGACGTCATCGGTCCCTACGTGCGCTCCCGGGTCATCGGCCCGGTGACGCCGGAAAAAGCCAAGAAACTCGCTATTCCCTTTGAGCCGGAACAGGAAGCCTACGCCGGCCGGGAGAACCCCAACGGCAAACGCTTCCAGGGCATCATCCGCTGGGCCACGCCGGTGGCGAAGAACGGCAAGGTGGTGGGCTATTTGAGCCTGGCCCTGGACCACAGCCACCTCATGCGCTTCACCGACACCCTGATGCCGACGGAGGCCCGCTATACGCCGATTTCCGACGCCAGTAATGGCAACTACGCCTTCATCTGGGACTACAAGGACCGCTCCATCGTCCACCCCCGGCACCACTCCATCGTCGGCTTCGATCCCAAGACCGGGGAATACGAAACCCCCTGGATCGACGGCGGCCTGGCCCAGCAATGGAAAGCTGGCGGCCAGCCCATCGGCAAGTTCCTGGAAGGCGTGCCCGTCTTCAATCACCAGAGCCGGGACAAGAAACCCAACAAGGAAACCACCGCCGCCGGCCTCGTCGGCCTGGATTGCCGCTACCTCAATTTCGCCCCCCAGTGCCAAGGCTGGCACAACCTGACGGACAAGGGCGGCTCCGGTTCCTTTGCCATCCTGTGGACCGGCGTGTGGAAACTCACCACCGCCGCCGCCATTCCCTACCACACGGGGCAGTACGGCAAGTCGCCCCGGGGCTTCGGCTACGTCACCATCGGCGCCAACGTGGATGAATTCCACAAGTCCGCCACCCAGACCAAGGCCCTGCTGGACGAAAAGGTGAAAGCCAACGGCGCCCTCATGAAGCAGAAGGCAGCGGACACCCGTTCCATGATCGCCGCCAGCATGGCGTCCACCGCCTGGAGCCTGGGGGTTTCCACCATCGCCATGGTGCTGGTGGTCATCTTCATCGCCATCTGGCTCGCCGGACTCCTGACCCGCCGCGTCACCCACCTGACGGCAGGCCTGGCCCAGATCGAGGCCGGGGACCTGGGGCACCGCATCGAAAAGGGCAGTGACGATGAAATGGGGGCGCTCGCCGGCTCCATCAACAAGATGGCGGACAGCGTGCAGGAAGCCTTCCAGCGCCTGGAAGAAGCCAAGTTCAACGCCGAATCCGCCAACCGCATGAAGAGCGAGTTTCTCGCCAACATGTCCCACGAACTCCGGACCCCCCTGAACGGCATCCTGGGCTTCGCCGACCTCCTGCAACTGGAACTGGAAGCCAATCCGGAGCAGGCTTTCTACGCCCAGACCATCCATAGCAGCGGCGAACACCTGCTGGAACTGGTGAATGAAATCCTCGACCTGGCCAAGATCGAAGCCGGCCGCATGGAACTCAATGTCTGCAGTGTCGGCCTCAAGCCCCTGCTCATCGAAACTGCCGCCGTGCATCGTGGCCACGCCGAAGTGAAGGGCCTGAAACTCACCGAACGTTACGGGGACGACCTGCCGGAAGAATTCACCTGTGACGCCACCCGCATACGCCAGGTTCTCAACAACCTCCTGAACAACGCCGTGAAATTCACCAACGCCGGTCAGGTGGAACTGACGGTCACCCGAGGCTCTGCCTTCGACTTCGGCCTGGGAGAAGGGCGCACGGACGACGCCGTACGTTTTGCCGTCACGGATACCGGCCCCGGCATCCCCCTGGAGCAACAAGCCCTGATCTTCGAGAAATTCCGCCAGGCCGAAAACTTCATGAACCGGGAACACGGCGGTACCGGCCTGGGCTTATCTCTGGTGCGGGAGCTAATCAAACTCATGGGCGGCAAACTAGGCCTGGAGTCCACCCCGGGCATGGGTTCGTGCTTCTATATCGTGTTGCCGATAGTGCAGGCGCCGGAGGGGAGCTTCATTTCCTGAATTGAAGCCTCAAACAGAAAATTTGAGTTTCGAATCGCCGACATGAAGCTTTAGTTTCAAGTTTTCCGCTTCCATTTTCCCGGTTTGAAGCTTCAAAGCAGGAATTCACGCTTCGGATCGCTTATTTGAAGCCTCAAACCGCCAGTCCGGGCTTCGTTTTTAGAACCTGAGGCTTCAAGTCGCCGCTTGACGCCTCATGTGACGGGTTTGGAGCGTCAAATCCGGACATGACGCTTCGAAGGCGGGTTCGACGCCTTTCCTGGGCTGTAAACGCCGCAGGGGGCACGATCCCTCGTTCCCCCTGCGGATTGCTGCATCGTCGGCTTACGCTTCGCTAACCCGACCTAAGGGGCATGGCGAAAGCCACCCCAATGCATGAAAGTCAGCGCCATGCCCGTTTCCCTCACCCCCAACCCCTCTCCCGGAGGGCGAGGGGAACGCTGTGAGTCGCTGTCGCGACTTTCACGTTAAGGAATGTCTGTTGATTGACGGGGTTTAAGGCGATTGCCGGAAATAAATGTACCCGATGGCGCCGGATTTTCGTTTCCCTGCAAGGCGCGGACGGCAGCGCTAAGCGAGCCATGTAAGGGCGGACGTAACGCCGCAGGGGAACGAAAAGACAAGTCAGCGGGGGCATTTATTGACAGAAATCGCCTAATGTGAAAGTCGATATACCCGACTCTCCAGAAAACTTACTTCAGCGCATCCTTCAAGGCCTTGCCGGGACGGAACTTGGCTTGTTTGGAGGCGGCGATCTGCAGTTCTTCGCCGGTCTTGGGATTGCGGCCGGTGCGGGCGGCCCGCTCCCCCACCAGGAAGGAGCCGAAGCCCAGCAGAGCCACTTGTTCGCCCGCTTGCAGGGCGGCGGTGATGCCGGCAAAGACGGCATCCAGCGCGCGGCCGGCGTCGGCCTTGGACAGTTCGGCGGTTTCGGCGACGTGGTCGATAAGTTCGGACTTGTTCATGTAGTTCTCCGTGGTAAATAAGGCCTAAAAAACATCGGCGCCGGAGGGCTGCCCCTCCGGCGCCGACAATCAGCAAATAAAAATCTGCTTAGTGGGTGATCAAGCCGGTGGCCGCAGGCGGGGCGGCTTCGGCCACCGCAACCACGGGGGCTTCCACCACCGCGTCCGGCAGGGCCACGGGCTTTCTCTCCAGGGCCAGTTCCAGCACCTGATCGATCCACTTCACTGGCAGGATTTCCAGTTCCCCCTTGATGTTGTCCGGGATTTCCGTCAAATCCTTGACGTTTTCTTCCGGAATCAGCACCAGACGGATGCCGCCGCGATGGGCCGCCAGCAGCTTTTCCTTGAGGCCGCCGATGGGCAGTACCTCGCCCCGCAGGGTGATTTCGCCGGTCATGGCCACGTCCGCCCGCACCGGAATGCCAGTGAGGGCCGACACCAGGGCCGTGCAAATGCCGATGCCGGCACTCGGGCCGTCCTTGGGCGTGGCGCCTTCGGGCAAGTGGATGTGCAGGTCGTTCTTCTGATAGAAGTCGTCCGCAATCCCCAGGTCCTTGCTGCGCCGACGCACCACGGTGAGGGCCGCCTGGATGGATTCCTGCATGACTTCGCCCAGCTTGCCGGTGGTCATGGTCTTGCCCTTGCCGGGCACCATGACGGTTTCGATAGTCAGCAATTCGCCACCCACCTCGGTCCACGCCAGGCCCGTGACCTGCCCCACCTGGTTGGTTTTCTCGGCGATGCCGTAGCTGTAACGCTGCACCCCGAGATACTTGTCCAGGTTCTTGGCGTTCACCACCACCTTGCTGGTGCGCTTCTTGAGCACCAGGGACTTGACCACCTTGCGGCAAATCTTGGAGATTTCCCGTTCCAGGCTACGCACCCCGGCTTCCCGGGTGTAGTAGCGCACGATGTCACGGATGGCATCTTCGGTGACG
>JAYTVW010000159.1:0-28271 GCA_043743785.1 Rhodocyclales bacterium
CTTCGGTGCCTTGGCCGGCTGAAGCTGGCCCCACAAATGCCGTCCTTGAGCCAGGCGCTACCAGCGCCGTCGGCGAAGCCCGATTGGGCAAGGCGCTGCCGTCACGCGGGTATCAAAGCGGCGTCAGTTTGGCGATGGCCAGGGCCAGCCACTTCACCCCGGCACTGCCGAAGTTTACCTGCACCCTGGCGTCTTCCCCGGCCCCTTCGGCGGCGATGATGACGCCCACGCCGAAGCGGGCATGAGTAACGTTCTGGCCGACGCGAAAGCCGCCGGCCCCGGCGGGTGAACCGGCGCGGCGTTCTCCTCTCGGTGCCACGGCAGCCGGCTTCACAGGCGGGTAATAGCGGGGCGTAGGCTCGGCGACGAAGCCCCGGGCCGCCTTCTTCGGCGTCAGCCACTTCAAGAGGGGCGCCGGGATTTCTTCCAGAAAGCGGGATTGCAGGTTGTAGCGGGTCTGTCCGTGCAGCATGCGGGTCTGGGCAAAGGACAAATACAGGCGCTTGCGCGCCCTTGTCACCGCCACGTACATCAAGCGCCGTTCCTCTTCCAGGCCTTTCTGTTCCTGGGCGGCATTTTCATGGGGGAAAAGCCCCTCTTCCAAGCCACTCAGAAACACCACGTCGAACTCCAGGCCCTTGGCCGCATGCACCGTCATGAGTTGCAGGGCATCATCGCCTTCGCCGGCCTGGTGTTCGCCGGCTTCCAGGGAGGCGTGGGCCAGGAAGGACGCCAGGGGACTCTGGCCCTCCTCGACCGTTCCCTCCTCGGCGACGAAATTCATGGCCGCATTGACCAGTTCCCCCAGGTTTTCCAGCCGGTCCTGTCCTTCCTTCTCGTTTTCGTACTGCTTGAGCAGGCCGGACATATCGAGTACCTGCTCCACCAGTTCCGGCAAAGTCAGCTCATTCGCCACTTCCGCCATCTTGCCGATAAGGCCGGCGAAGGCAGCCAGGCTCGCCCCCCCCTTGCCGGCCAGGCCGGGAATGGCGCCAAACTGGCTGCTTCCCCGGGTCAGGGCCTCGTCCTGCAGGTTCTCCAGGGTGCGGGCGCCGATGCCGCGGACGGGGAAGTTCACCACCCGGGCAAAGGCCGTGTCGTCGTCCCGGTTGGCGATGAGGCGCAGGTAGGCCAGGGCGTGCTTGATCTCCTGACGCTCGAAGAAGCGCAGGCCGCCGTACACCCGGTAGGTCAGGCCGGCGGAAAACAAGGCGTGCTCCAGCACCCGGGACTGGGCGTTGGAACGGTACAGCAGGGCCATCTGGCTGTACGCAAAATCCTCCCGGGAGAGGGCACGCACTTCCTCCACGATCCAGCGGGCCTCGTCCAGGTCCCCGGGGGCTTCGAAGACCCGGATGGGCTCGCCGGCCCCCGCTTCGGTCCACAGGGTCTTGCCCAGGCGCGTCGAATTGTTCTTGATGATGGCGTTGGCCGCATCCAGGATATTGCCGTGGGAGCGATAGTTCTGCTCCAGGCGAATGACGTTCTCGACGCGGAATTCCCGCTCGAAGTCCCGCATATTACCCACGTCGGCCCCCCGAAAGGCATAGATGGACTGGTCGTCGTCTCCTACGGCAAACATAGCCGTCCGATTTTCCGCGCCGAAGGCGCGCTCGACGTTCCCCTCGCCCTCCGGGAGAGGGGCTAGGGGTGAGGGTGGCCCACCGGCCAGCAACTTCAACCACGCGTACTGCAGTTTGTTGGTGTCCTGAAACTCGTCCACCAGGATATGGCGGAAGCGCCCCTGGTAGTGGGCCCGCAGGATCTCGTTGTTCATGAGCAACTCATAGGAGCGCAGCAGCAGCTCGGCGAAATCCACCACGCCTTCCTTTTGACACTGGGCTTCGTAGGCAGCGTAAATCTCCGCCTTGCCCCGGGTGAAGCTGTCCCAGGCCTCTACCCCGTTGGCCCGGGTACCGTTTTCCTTGTGTCCATTGATGTACTGCTGCATGTCCCGGGGCGGAAACTTCTCGTCATCCACGTTGAGCGCCTTCAGCAGGCGCTTGATGGTGGACAGCTGGTCACCGGAATCCAGTATCTGGAACAGGGACGGCAGCCCCGCCTCCCGGTAGTGGGCCCGCAGCATGCGGTTGCACAGGCCGTGGAAGGTGCCGATCCACATGCCCCGGGTATTGATGGGCAGCATGGCAACAAGCCGCGCCAGCATCTCCTTGGCCGCCTTGTTGGTAAACGTGACAGCCAACAGAGAATGGGGCGTGGCCAGCCCATTTTGGATGAGCCAAGCGATGCGCGTGGTCAGCACCCGGGTCTTGCCGGAACCGGCCCCCGCCAGGATCAAGGCATGCCGGGCGGGCAAGGTGACGGCGGCAAGCTGTTCGGGATTCAGGTTGTGGAGCAGGTCGGACATGGCGGCACGGGCGGGGGGAAACCGGCGGATTATACCCCCGGCCCGCTTGGCCCCCAGGACGGGGCGGCCCGGGACGCTATTAATGAGGACTTACCCTTACATGACTCAAGCATGAGTTATAGAATGCGCCATGCTTGCGAACTCGCCCCTTCCCGAAATGGCCGTCCACACCCCCGAAAACCTTGCGGACACGGGCAATGTGACTTTTTTGCGCCAGGCCCTGTCGGTCCTGATCCTGTTCTGCGTGGCTGCCATCCTCCTGCTGCCCTTTTTCGGGGCGGAACAGGCCCGGCGCACCTCCACCTTCGTGCTGGTAGTCATCCCCGCCATCCTGGCCCTCTACCTGGCGTCCACGGACCGCTCACAGCGGGCACTCCTGGTACTGGCCTACGGCGGCTGGGCCGCCGTGACCCTGGCGGTCATGATCAACGGCGGCCTGCGGGCGCCGATCGTCTTCGCCTATCCGATGCTGCTCCTGGTCTCGGGCCTGGGGGTGGGCATCAAGACCACCTGGCACATCACCGGCCTGACCCTGGCCGTGGCGCCCCTGCTGTGGCTGGCGGAGCGGGAAAAGTGGCTGCCCCCGGTCATTCCGCTATCGGCGGACCTGATCCTGCTGCTGGTGCCCCTGGGAACCCTGGCGGCGGCGTTTCTGATGAACCACCACCGCCGGCAACTGGCGCGACGCGAAGAACGCCTGCGCAGTGAAGGCACGGATCTCTCCCGGCGCATGGATGAACTCGCCGCCCGGGAGAGCCTCTTGCGCCTCGTGGTGGAAAACGTGCCGGCCCTGATTCACTACTACGACCGGGATTTCTTCTGCCTGTTCGCCAACCGGCCCTTTCAGGAATTCTTCGGCTTGGCCACAACCGGCGTGCGGGGAAAAACCCTGGAAGAACTGATCGGACGGGATGCCTGCCACTCACTCCAGCGCCCCGTGGAGGAGGCCCTGGCTGGCAAGCGGGTGTCGTTCCGCTGCAAATTGACGCGCCACAGCGGCGAAGAACGTCAACTCGACTGCAATCTCGTACCGGATCGGGATCCGGACGGCATGGTTCGCGGCTACTTCGCCCAGATGCTGGACGTCACCGAGCAGGAACACGGCGCAGCGGTCCTGCGCGCCATTGCCGAGGGCACCGCCACCGCCACCGGGGAAGACTTCTTCCGCTCCCTCGTACGGCAACTATCTTCCGCCCTCGATGTCCCCTTCGCCGTGCTGTCGGAGGGCCTGCCGGACGGCGAGCAACTCCACCACCATGCCTTCTGGCACAAGGACAGGCACATTGACATACCGGACCAGCCCCTGGCCGGCTGCCCCTGCGGCGAGGCCATCGCCGGGAACCGGGTCATTTTTCACGCCAGAGGCGTCGACGAACGCTTTCCGGACTGCCAGGAAATCGCTGATCTCGCGCTGCAGAGTTTCTATGGCATGCCCCTGCGGAATGCAGCCGGCGAGGCCCTCGGCGTGCTCGCCGTCATGTCGCCCCGGCCCCTGCACTTCAGCGACGAACTGGCTGCCGTCATGGCGATTTTTGCGGCCCGGGCCGGCGCCGAACTGGAGCGCCAGCGGGCCGAGGCGACGCTGCGCCGCTCCGAGGAAAAATTTCTTCGCATCTTCCAGTCCAGCCCCATACCCATTGCCCTGCTCAACATGGATGGCCGCATCCGGGAGGTGAACGATGCCGGTTGCCAGCTATGGGACACCGCAGCGAAGGACATGATCGGCAGGACCTCCCTGGAACTCGGCTTCTGGCCGGCCCCGGAGGAACGGGAACGCTGGAGGGAAAGGCTCATGCGCGACGGCCGCGCACTCGACCAGGAATTGCGCGTGCTGAGGCCTGGCGGGCAACCCCGCTGGCTGCAGGTATCCAGCGAGATCATTTCCCTCTCCGACGGGCCGGTGGTGCTGGGATTTCTGGTGGACGTGACGGAGCGCAAGCGCTCCGAAGAGGCTCTGGCGCGTATCAACGACGAGCTGGAGTTGCGGGTCCGCCAGCGCACGGCGGAACTCACCAGCGCCAACCGGGAACTGGAAACCTTCGCCTACTCGGTTTCCCACGACCTGCGCGCGCCCCTGCGCAGCATTGACGGATTCAGCCAGATTTTGCTGACCGATTACCACGCACAACTGGATGCGGAAGGTCAATCCCATTTGCAGCGGGTACGCCGGGCCGCCCAGCGCATGGGCGCCGTAATCGACGACTTGCTGCAACTCAGCCGCGTAACTAGGCAGGAAATGCGCCGGCAAGCGGTGGACCTGAGCCAGATGGCCAGTGAAATCCTGGAGGACTTGCAGAATGCCACGCCGGAACGTCGGGTAGTGGGCACGGTGCAGGCCGGCTGCAGCACCCAGGGCGATGCCGTGCTGCTGCGCATCCTGCTGGAAAACCTGCTGGGCAACGCCTGGAAATATACGACCCATGCGGGGGAGGCAAGAATCGAGTTCGGCTGCGACCACAAGCCGGAGGCCTGCAGCTGGTATGTGCGGGACAACGGCGTGGGTTTCGACATGGCGCACGCCCAGCGACTCTTCCGGCCTTTTGAGCGCCTGCATCACGTCCACGAGTTCGAGGGCACGGGCATTGGCCTGGCGTCCGCCGCCCGCATCGTGCATCGCCATGGCGGCAAGATTGCGGCGAAAGCACTCCCGGGGGCCGGCGCCACATTCCACTTCACGCTGGGATAGCCTTAATAATCAGCATATTAAAAACTGCTGTGAAAAACGTTGCAGCGAAATCCATAATTATGGTGCGATGCACAATTTTTTACCTCTGCTTGTAAGACAACCGTAAGCAAGTACGGTAGAATCCGCTTCGAAGTCGTTATTGCACTGCAGCATAGAGACGCCAAGAAGCCCAAAAGGCCACCGGACGTCACCTGCCGCACGACGGCAAACAGCATCTGGAGAACAGCCATGAAATCACCGAAAATCCTGCCCTGGCTAGCCCGCAAGGCCGGCATATCCGACGCCCGCGCTGAAGTCCTCTGGCACAAGGCCCTGCGTCACGCAACCCTCAGCACCGGCTGGGTCAACACCTCCGAATACTGGGGCGTTGCCGTGGAAAAGCTGGAAGAGCTGGTGGAGGCCGAGGGAAACCAGGTCTGCCGTCCCCGCTTCACGCCCATCGTCCGCGCCCAGCATGACCTGGGGGACCTGCAGTTCGCTGCCTGGGAAGGCATGATGCGCGCCGCCAACCAGGCCTGGAGCCGCATGGTCGTGGGCGCACGCTGATCCGGCACCCCGTTCCAGAAGACAATTTAAAACGCCGAGGCGCCGAGACGCCGAGGAGAAACAGGAACTTAACGACCAAGGCAGGCTTGCCCACCAGACAAGCCCCATGGCATGTTCAAGCTATTGTTTTCTCTGCGTCTCGGCGCCTCGGCGTTTAGTTATCCGGTTTTTGTAGGATAATCCCGGCCTTTGCTCGAACCGCCGGTCCCGTCATGCAGGAAAAATACAATCCCTCCGTCGTCGAAGCGGCGGCACAGCAGTACTGGAATTCCACCAACGCCTTCCGCGCCGTGGAAGACGCAACGCGCCCCAAGTATTACTGCCTGTCCATGTTCCCCTATCCATCGGGGAAGCTGCACATGGGCCACGTGCGTAACTACACCATTGGCGACGTGCTCTCCCGCGTGCATCGCATGAAGGGCTACAACGTCCTGCAGCCCATGGGCTGGGACGCCTTCGGCCTACCTGCCGAGAACGCGGCCATCCAGAACCAGGTGCCGCCGGCGAAGTGGACCTACGACAACATCGCCTACATGAAGAAGCAGCTCCAGTCCCTGGGTTTCGCCCTGGACTGGGAGCGGGAAATCGCTACTTGTACACCCGAGTACTACAAGTGGAACCAGTGGTTCTTCCTGCGCATGCTGGAAAAGGGCGTGGCCTACAAGAAGACCCAGGTGGTGAACTGGGATCCGGTGGACCAGACCGTGCTGGCCAACGAACAGGTCATCGACGGTCGCGGCTGGCGTACCGGCGCGGTGGTGGAAAAGCGCGAAATCCCCGGCTACTACCTGGGCATTACCCAGTATGCCGAAGAACTGCTGGCGGACCTGGACAAGTTGCCGGGCTGGCCCGAGCGGGTCAAGACCATGCAGGCCAACTGGATCGGCAAATCCACCGGCGTGCGCTTCGCCTTTCCCCACGACATCCGGGACGATGCCGGCCACCTGGTGAATGAAGGCAAGCTGTGGGTATTTACGACCCGGGCCGACACCATCATGGGCGTGAGCTTCTGCGCCGTGGCGGCGGAACACCCGCTGGCGACCCTGGCGGCGAAGACCAATCCGACCCTCGCCGCCTTCATCGACAAGTGCAAGCACGGCTCGGTCATGGAAGCCGACATGGCCACCATGGAAAAGGAAGGCCTGCCCACCGGCCTTTTCGTTACCCACCCCCTCACCGGCGAACACGTACCGGTATGGGTCGGCAACTACGTGCTCATGAGCTACGGCGAAGGTGCCGTCATGGCCGTACCGGCCCACGACGAGCGGGATTTCCACTTCGCGGAAAAATACGCCCTGCCCATCCGGCAGGTGATCGCCTCAGGCGACAAGGAATTCACCCTGGCCGGCTGGCAGGAGTGGTACGGCGCCAAGGACGGCGTGAACATCAACTCCGGCAAGTACGATGGCCTCACCTATGCAGCGGCCATGAACGCCGTGGCCGCCGATTTGAAGGCGGTACACCTGGGGGACACCCAGGTGCAGTGGCGTCTGCGGGACTGGGGCGTCTCCCGCCAGCGCTACTGGGGCTGCCCCATCCCCATCATCCATTGCCCGACTTGCGGCGATGTGCCGGTGCCGGACGCGGACCTGCCGGTGGTGCTGCCGGAGGATTGCGTGCCGGACGGCTCCGGCAATCCCCTGCACAAACGCCTGGACTTCATCAACTGTGCCTGCCCGAAGTGCGGCGCGGCGGCGCGGCGCGAGACGGATACCATGGACACCTTCGTGGATTCCTCCTGGTACTACGCCCGCTACGCCAGCAAGCGTAGCGACAGCGCCATGGTGGACCCGGAGACCAGCGCCTGGATGCCGGTGGACCAGTACATCGGCGGCATCGAACACGCCATCCTGCACCTCTTGTACTCCCGCTTCTGGAGCAAGGTCATGCGGGACGAAGGCCTCGTCACCTATGACGAACCCTTCGCCCGCCTCTTGACCCAGGGCATGGTGCTGAACCATATCTTCTCCCGTCGCAGCGACAAGGGCGGCATCAATTACTTCGCCCCGGAAGAAGTGGACCTGCAGTTCGACGAAGGCGGTCGCATCAAGGGCGCCATTTCCAAACTGGATGGCCAGCCGGTGAGCTATGACGGCATCGGCACCATGTCCAAGTCGAAGAAGAACGGCGTGGATCCCCAGTCCCTGCTGGAGGAATTCGGCGCCGACACGGCCCGCTTCTTCATGATGTTCGCGTCCCACCCGGAACAGACCCTGGAATGGGCGGATTCCGGCGTGGAGGGTGCCTACCGCTTCCTCAAGCGCCTGTGGGCTTTTGGTCACGTACTGACGGTGGATCTGCAGGCCCTGCGGCCGGCTACGGCAAGCGGCCTGGGCAAGCTACCGCGGGAACTGGCGGAAGTGCGTCGGGAAGTACACCTCAATCTCAAGCAGGCTAACTACGACCTGGGCAAGCAGCAATTCAACACCGTGGCCTCCGCCGCGATGAAAATCCTCAATGCCCTGGAAAAAGCCCCCCGGGATTCAAGCGCCGGCGTGGCCGTCATCGAGGAAGGCTTCTCCCTGCTGCTGCGCCTGTTGTCCCCCATCACGCCCCACATCGCCCACGGTCTGTGGATCGAACTGGGTTTCGGCGCGGACATCCTGGCTGCCCCCTGGCCCGAAGCCCTGGCGGACGCCCTGGCCCAGGACGAGGTGGAGCTGATGCTGCAGATCAACGGCAAGTTGCGCGGTTCCGTGCTGGTGCCGGCCTCCGCCGACAAGGGGGCCATCGAAAGCATGGTCCTGGCCTCCGAAACGGCGCAGAAGTACCTGGAAGGCAAGCCCGCCAAGAAGGTCGTGGTGGTGCCGGGCCGGCTGGTCAATATCGTGGTTTGATGATTGGCGCGTAGGGTGGGCAAAGCGCAGCGTGCCCACCGGTGGGCAGATGAAACCTGCCCACCCTACGCCTTACCCATAACAAGGGATCGCAGATGAAATCTGAATCGTTTTTCCCGGGCCGTACCCGGCTGGCGGGGGCCTTGCTGCTGCTGGCCTTGTTTTTGGCCGGTTGCGGCTTCCACTTGCGGGAAACCAAACCCCTGCCCTTCAGGACGCTCTACCTGGGCATTTCTGAGCAGTCCGAACTGGGGGCGGCCCTGCGTCGGCAGATCCTGGCCACCGGCAGCACGACCCTGGTGGATAAGGTCGAAGGCGCCCAGGCCATCCTCAGCGTCGTCTCTGAAGGCCGGGAAAAGACCATTCTCAGCCTGAACGCCGCCGGCCGCGTGCGGGAATTCCTCTTGCGCCAGCGTTTTGTTTTCCGTGTGCATGACGGCAAAGGCAAGGATTTCCTGCCCCAGAACGAAATCCGCGTCAGCCGGGACATCAGCTACAGCGACACGGAACTGCTCTCCAAGGACGCTGAAGAAGCCCTGCTCTACCGGGACATGCAAGCCGACCTGGTGCAACAGATCATGCGCCGTCTGGCCGCCTCGAAGGTGGAATGAGTAGGTCGGGATTTATCCCGACATTTGGCATCCCGCCAGTCTTGTCGGGCTGAAGCCCGACCTACAAACCCTCCACTCCGCCCCCATGCACCTCCGTCCCGAGCAACTCCCCGCCCAGTTGGCAAAGCCCCTGGCTTCCATCTGGCTGCTGCATGGGGATGAACCCCTGCTGGTAGCGGAGGCGGGGGACGCCATCCGGGCGGCCGCGAAGAAGCACGGCTACACGGAACGGGAAGTGCTGGTGGCGGGGCCGGGCTTTCGCTGGGACAGCTTGTGGCTCGCCGCCGGCAATCTCTCGCTGTTCGGCGGCAACAAGCTGGTGGACCTGCGTATTCCCAACGGCAAGCCGGGCAAGGACGGCGGCGAGGCCCTGACAAAGTACGTCGCCAAGGCCCCCCGGGACGTCCTCCTGCTCATCAGCCTGCCGGAGCTGGACTGGTCGGCGAAAAAGGCCGCCTGGTACACCACGCTTTGCCAGGCCGGCGTGGCGGTGGAACTCAATGCCCCGCCGCTCACGACCCTGCCGGACTGGATCGCCCGCCGGCTGTCTGTCCAGGACCAGAAGGCCGACCGCCCCGCCCTGGAATTCATCGCCACCCACGTGGAAGGCAACCTGCTGGCGGCCCACCAGGAAATCCAGAAACTCGGTCTGCTTCACCCGAAGGGCGAACTGACACTCGAACAAGTACAGGATGCTGTGCTGAACGTGGCCCGTTTCGACACCGACAAGCTGCGCTTCGCCCTGCTGGCGGGCAATGTGGCTCGCTGTGCCCGCTTGCTGGACGGACTGAAGGCCGAAGGCGTTGCCACGCCCCTGGTGCTATGGGCCCTCACCACGGACATTCGCGCCCTGGCCATGATCAAAAGCGGCATGGACCGCGGCGAAGCCCTTAGCGCGCTCCTTAAAGCGGAGCGTATCTTCGAACCCCAGCGTGCCCAGGCAATCCAGGCCGCCACCAGCCGCCTCGCCTCCGGTCCTCTGCGTGTCGCCCTGCAGCACGCCGCCCGCATCGACCGCATGATCAAGGGCCTGACCGACGGCGACATCTGGGACGAGTTCCTCCAGCTCTGCCTGCGCCTGGCGCCCCGTCCCCGCGCCTAATCGCCCTGGCGCCGCTACTGCGCACGCCCGTGGCGGCACATTAAGGCTATGAGCACCTGCCACCCATACCAAAGTGTTAGTACAATGTGTGACGTCTGTGTCGTTTTATCCTGACACCATGGATCCCGAAGCGTAATCGGCTCAAACTACCCCGGCCACATTTCCCGACATTCCATGACGGTAACAGCCCGCCTCCTCCTGGGACTCATTGGTTTCTTTTTCCTGACCGGAGTCAGCCTGGCCGCCAGCGCGCAAGCATGGCTGCCGGCGAGCCTGAGTATTCAGGGCTTCGGTACGCTGGGCCTGGCCCGCTCCAGCAATCCGACGGCGGATTTCGTACGGGACCTGTCCCAGCCCAACGGAGCCACCGACAGCTTTTCCGCCCGCATCGACTCCCTATTTGGCCTACAGGCCAACTATGCCTTCAACGAGCAATTCGAGGCCGTGGTGCAGGGCGTCAGCCATTACCGCTACGACGCAAGTTTCTCGCCGGAACTCACCTGGGCCTTCCTCAAGTATTCGCCGAACTCCAACCTGAGCCTGCGGGCCGGCCGCATCGGCACCGAGTTCTACCTGATGGCCGATTCCCGCATGGTGGGCTATGCGGCCCTCACCGTGCGCCCCCTGGGGGATTTCTTCGGCACCCTGCCCTTTCACTATGTGGACGGCGCCGACGCCCGGGTGAGCCTGCCGTTCGTCGGCGGCGTCTTGCGGGGTGATGTGTATTCCGGCATGGCATCGGAAAAACTGCCTTTGCAGGACAGGCTGTGGGACCTGGAGCATTCCCGCCTGACCGGAACCTCCCTGGAATACCAGAAGGGGCCATGGCTGGCACGCCTGAGCTACGCCCACATCGACTTTCACTACAACCTGCCCCTTACCCCGCTGCCCGAGCTGCTGCGCGCCACCGGCGTCCCCAGTGCCGCCGCCGCCGCGGATGCCCTGAGCGTCGCCAACACCCGGGGCGCCTTCCGCTCCCTGGGGGTGGTCTATGATGACGGCCACCTGCAAATGCAATTCGCCGTGGCGCGCACCACCCGCGACAGCGTCCTGTTCGAAGACGACCACTCCGGCTACGCCATCGCCGGCTACCGGGTGGGGCAAGTCACCCCCTTCATTGGCTATTCCTGGATATTTTCCACACCCAAGTCGCTGAACACGGGCCTGCCCAACACCAATTCCACATTCATCGCCCTGAACCAGTTGGTAGCCTTCAATGTCGCCAACTCCCACAGCGATCAGCACACCACCATCCTGGGCGCCCGCTGGGATGTGATGCGCAATGTGGATCTGAAGTTGCAGTACGACATGCAGCGCGGCACGCCCACGTCGATCTTCCCGGCACGCCGGGAGCAAATCGGCACCTGGAGCGGGAGCACCAACGTGCTCAGCCTGGCTCTGGATTTCATTTTCTGACGCCATGAAATCCCCTGCCCTGCACCACCTCCTGCTTACCCTGCTGACGACAGCGGGCCTGCTCATGGCCCTGCCCGCCGCTGCGGAACTGGTCGTGGTGGTCAACCCGAAGAGCGGCGTGGAACACCTCAGCCGGGACGAGGTCATCAATATTTTCCTCGGCCGCTACCGCCAGTTGCCGTCCGGCATTTCCGCCCAACCGGTGGACATGCCGGCCAGCCAGCCGGAAAAATCCCTGATGTACCGCCTGCTGGTGGGCAAAGACCTGGACCAGATCGCCTCCTACTGGTCCCGCCTGGTCTTCTCTGGTCGCACCTCCCCCCCCGTGCAGGCCGCCAGCACCGAGGAAGTCCTGCGCTTTGTGGCGGCCAACCGGGGTGCGGTGGGCTATGTGGACCACAGTCGGGTGGATAACCGTGTACGGGTCGCGCTGGAAATCCAGTAAACTAGTCGCTTCCTGAACCGGCGAGCCTCCGTCAGACATCACCATGCGCGCGCCCTGGAACAAGAGCATTCTTGAAAGCACGCTCCTCGCCGTACTGGTGGTCGCCACCGTCGTCAGCGCGGCCTTCATTCTCGTCACCCTCAACATCACGGATCGGCGCGCCCACGAAAGCAGTTCGGCCCGCCTGTCCGAACTCGTCGAGTCGGCGGAAAACACCGCCAGCATCGCCTGTTTCGTCGAGGACTACACCCTGGCCCTGGAAACCGCCCGGGGCCTCCTGAAGAACAGCGATGTGCTGGGCGTAGTGATCCGTTCGGACAAACAGGAGCTGGCCCGCGTCTACCGGGACCGGGCGACCCTGGCCAGCGGAACCAGTTCCCGCCCGGGGCGTCTGGTGCGGCCCCTCTATTCCCCGTTTAATCCCAAGGACAAGGTGGGAGAAATCCAGCTGGATGCCGACATGGAGCGCATCCGGCAAACCACCAGCGAACAAGTCCGTTTCGTCGGGACCCTCTTGGTGCTGCTGGTAATTGCCGTGGTGGCCGCCGTTGCCGCCGTTGTGATGTTCCTGGTGGTGCGCCCGGTGCAGGCCATGTCGAACCGGGTGCACAGCATGGATGCGGCCGCTGGCGAGACCCTGCCGGTCCCCCTGGGACACACCAAAACAGAGCTGGGACGCCTGGCCCAGGACATCAACGCCCTTACTGGCCGGCTGGTGGGCACCCTGCAGCACGAACAGCAGTTGCGCCAGGCCAAGGAGCTGGACGAGCGCAAATACCACGCCATTTTTGATAATGTGGAAGCCTGCATCTTCATCGCGGACAGCAGCGGCCACCTTGAGTCCATCAACCCGGCCTTCGCCCGCCTCATCCGGGAAGCCCTCGGCCGGGAGGCGGGTGATAAGTTGGCCCTGTCCGCCCTGCCCTGGGTTACGCCAGCCCGCCCGACGGAAATGCTCACCCTGTCCCTGCGCAGCAATACCCCCCAGGCGGATGACCTGGAAATGTATCTGCCGGGAGAGGAGAACCGCTGGCTGAACCTGGTGTTGCGCCCCATCGGCATCGAACTGGTGCAGGGCATGGCCACCGATGTCACGGACCGCCACCAGGCGGAAGCCCTGGCCCGCCGGTTGCTGGTCACGGACCAGCTGACCGGTATCCGCAACCGGGCCGGACTAGAGAGCGCCCTGCGGGAGCGCCTGGCACGGGGTGGCGAACCCTTCGCCCTGATGCTCATCGATCTGGACGGCTTCAAGCATGTGAACGATGCACTCGGCCTGCCGGCCGGCGACGAAATCCTGAAGAACGTGGCGCGCCGCATGCTGAGTAGCCTGGAAGAACAGGACGTGGTGGCCCGCATGGGGGCCGACGAATTCGCCGTGTTATCCAGCGTCGCCCATGGCGAAGAGGAGGCGGCGCGCATCGGCGAACGCCTGGTGCAGGTATTGAATTTCACCTTCCTCACGGAAGGCACGCCGGTACAACTGGGGGCCAGCATCGGCATCGCCCTGTTTCCCGGCGACGGTCAGGATGTGCCGTCCCTCTTGCGTTGCGCCGACCTGGCCCAGGGCCGGGCCCAGGCCAACGGCGGCGGCCGCTGCCAGTTCTTCGATCCGTCCATGGCCGCAGTGGCGGAACAACGCCGCCAACTGGACGCCGACATGCGCCTGGCCATACGGCGCAACGAATTCCGACTCTACTTCCAGCCCATCGTGGACCTGCAAGAGAACCGGCTGGCGGGGGCGGAAGCCCTCATCCGCTGGCAACACCACGCGCACGGCCTGGTGCCGCCGGACGTATTCATTCCGGCGGCAGAGGAAAGCGGATTCATCCGCGAGATCGGCTTGTGGGTACTGGACAACGCCTGCCTCCAATTGGCCACCTGGCTCAAGGAAGGCCAGGACATCTACATTTCCATCAACGTCTCCGCCCGCCAGATTCCGGACGGCCTGCCACCCGCCCTGATTGCTGACACCGTCCGTCGTCACGGCATCCCGACACGTCGCTTGGTGCTGGAAATCACCGAAGGCGTACTGATCAACGACGTGGCCCGGGCCCAGGCCTGGCTGGACGAAGTGACGAACAAGGGCTTCCGGGTATACCTGGATGACTTTGGCACCGGCTACTCCTCCCTTTCCTACCTGAAGCGCTTTGCCGTGAATTCGGTCAAGGTGGACAAGTCCTTCGTGCGCGACATGGCCGAGGACAGCAGCGACCGCAAGCTGGTGGCCGCCGTGGTGTCCATGGCCAGCAGCCTAGGGCTCACCACCGTTGCCGAGGGCGTCGAAACCCGGGAGCAACTGGACATTCTGAAGGATCTGGGCTGCCGCTATATCCAGGGCTACTATTTCTCCCGCCCGGTGCCGGCGGAGCAGTTTGCCGCCGCCGCCCTGCGCATCGGCGCCATGCTGGAAGAAGACAAGCTTGCGACGGCCTGAGCACGCCGGCCTGACTTCTGGCAAACTCGCGTTTTCGCTTTCCTTGTAGGTCGGGTTTTAACCCGACATTCAAATGTTTTGTCGGGATAAATCCCGACCTACAAAATCTTGCCGGCCCCTGGCCCTGAAAATCATGGATATCAAGGACTACATGCAGACCGTGGGCCGCCAGGCCCGCGCCGCCTCCCGGGCCATGGCCCGCGCCGACACCAGCACCAAGAACAAGGCGCTCCAGGCCCTTGCCGCGGCCATCCGCCGGGAAGCAGCAAGCATCCTGGCGGCCAACGCCGAGGATCTGGCTGCTGCCCGCGCCGCCGGCCTGGATGAAGCCCTGATCGACCGCCTGACCCTGAGCGAAAAGGGCGTGGCCGCCATGGCGGAGGGCGTGGAGCAAATCGCCACCCTGCCGGACCCCATCGGCGAAATGTCCGACCTGCGTTTTCGCCCCAGCGGTATCCAGGTGGGCCACATGCGCGTGCCCCTGGGCGTCATCGGCATCATCTATGAAGCCCGTCCCAACGTAACGGTGGATGCCGCCGGCCTGTGCCTGAAGTCCGGTAACGCCGCCATCCTGCGGGGCGGTTCCGAAGCCATCCGCGCCAACCGGGTGCTGGCCGGCCTGGTGCGGGAAAGCCTGGCGGCTGCCGGCCTGCCGGAAACCGCAGTGCAGGTCATCGACACCACCGACCGGGCCGCCGTGGGCGAACTCATCACCCTGCGGGAGTTCGTGGATGTCATCGTACCCCGGGGCGGCAAGGGCCTCATCGCGCGCCTGCTGGCGGAATGCCGGGTACCCATGATCCAGCACCTGGACGGCAACTGCCACGTGTACCTGCATGAGGACGCGGACCCGGTAAAGGCACTCCACATCGTGGAGAATGCCAAGACCCAGCGCTACGGTACCTGCAACACCGCTGAATCCCTGGTGGTGGACCGGGCTGTTGCCGCCATGTTGCTGCCGCCCATCGCCCACATGCTCCTGGGCAAGGGCGTGGAAATTCGTGGCTGCGCCGAAACCTGCCAGCTGCTGCCCCAGGCCCTTGAAGCGACAGACGAGGACTATGGTACCGAATACCTGGCCCCGGTCATCTCGGTGAAAGTAGTCGCTGACCTGGACGAGGCCATCGAGCACATCAACCACTATTCCTCCGGCCACACGGAATCCATCGTCACGGAAAACTACACCTCGGCCATGCGTTTCCTGCGGGAAGTGGACTCCAGCTCGGTCATGGTGAATGCCTCCACCCGCTTCGCCGATGGCTTTGAATATGGCCTGGGTGCCGAAATCGGCATTTCCACAGACAAGATTCACGCCCGGGGTCCGGTGGGCCTGGAGGGCCTGACTTCCCGGAAATGGGTCGTGCTGGGGAACGGGCAGGTCAGAAAGTAGGATGGGTTGAGCGTAGCGAACCCCATCACCCTGCCCCCGATCCTGGAGATTGGCATGCCGGAGCCGGAATTCGATGCGGTGGTCGTCGCCCCCGGCTTCTCCCTGGGGGTGCGCTGCAACGGGAAAGCCGTGACGGAAATCGCCTGGCTGCCCCCCCGGCCGGAGCAAGCAGGAACATCGCCCCTGGCAAAGGAAGCCGCCCGCCAACTGGAAGCCTATCTGGCAGACCCGGCCTTTGAGTTCGATCTACCCCTGGAGACGCCGGGCAGCGACTTTCGCCAGAGGGTCTGGCAGGCCATCAAAGCCATCCCGCAGGGTGAAGTGCGCACCTATGGTGAACTGGCCCGCGTTCTTTCCAGCGGTCCTCGCGCCATAGGCCAGGCCTGCGGCGACAATCCGGTGCCCATCGTGGTGCCCTGCCACCGGGTGGTCGCTGCCAGCGGCGCCCTGGGGGGCTTCGCCCACAACCGCAGCGGCATGATGCTGGACGTGAAGCGCTGGCTGCTGGACCACGAAGGCGGCCCCCGCTGATGCTCGCCTCGCCGACGAACGCGGCCCTGCTGGACAGCTTCTGTGATTCCCTCTGGCTGGAGGACGGCCTGGCGAAGAATACCCTGGCCAGCTATCGCAGCGACCTGTCCCGCTACGCGGCATGGCTCGCCCCCCGGGAAGTGGACCTGCAGGCCGCCGGCACACTGGAACTGAACTTGTACCTGGGGGATTTCAGCAAGACATCGAAGGCCACCAGCCAGCGGCGGCTGATTTCCTCCCTGCGCCGTTTCTACGCCTGGCAACTGGCCCGGGGCGCCCTGCAGACCGACCCCACCCTGGACATTCCCGCCCCCGCCACGCCCCAGCGCTTTCCGAAAACCATGAGCGAAGCACAAGTGGAGGCCCTGCTGGAGGCCCCCGATGTGGACGCCCCCCTGGGTCTGCGGGACCGGGCCATGCTGGAAACCCTCTACGCCACCGGCCTGCGGGTATCGGAACTGGTGGGTCTGAAACTCTTTGAAGTCAGTTTCGACATGGGTGTGGTGCGGGTATTCGGCAAGGGCGACAAGGAACGCCTGGTACCCCTGGGCGAACTGGCCCTGGACTGGCTACAGCGCTATCTGAAGGATGCCAGGCCCCTCCTGCTGGACGGCCGCCAGAGTGATGCGGTATTCGTCGGCGAGCGCGCCAAGCAGGCGGCATCAAGCACGTCCGGCGCCATGACCCGACAAATGTTCTGGACCTTGGTGAAACGCCACGCTCTGACGGCGGGTCTCGACCCGGGACGCATCTCGCCCCACACCCTGCGCCACGCCTTCGCCACCCACTTGCTGAACCATGGCGCCGACCTGCGGGTGGTGCAACTCCTCCTGGGCCACGCGGACATTTCCACCACCCAGGTGTATACCCACGTGGCCCGGGAACGCCTCAAAGAACTGCATGCAACGCATCACCCGCGAGGGTGAATTTGTAAAACCTGAGAGGTGAAACGTGGAAGCCCAAAAACCCGCCCATCAACGCCCGGAACTGGCGGAGTTCTGGGACCACCGGTTTCGCAATGGCGTAACGCCTTGGGATGCCGGCGGTGTGCCGGAAGATTTGCAGCGCTTCACCAAGGATCACGGCGAGCAGCCCCGCACCCTCATTCCCGGCTGCGGCAGCGCCTGGGAAGCGCGCTGGCTGCTGGACCTTGGCTGGCCGGTGACGGCCCTGGATTTCAGCCCGGCAGCTATAGCGGCGGCACGCCCGATAGTAGGTCCGCACCAGGACAGCCTGCTGCTGGCGGACTTTTTCAGGTTCGAGGTGATGGAACCCTTCGAGCTGGTCTATGAACGGGCCTTCCTGTGCGCCCTGCCCCGCACGCTGTGGGCCGACTGGGCGTCCCGGCTGCCGGCCTTGCTCAAGCCTGGCGGCCTGCTGGCGGGCTATTTCTTCTTCCAGGATTCCCCGAAGGGTCCGCCCTTTGGCATAAGGCCTGAGGCCCTGGAGGATCTGCTCGCGCCTGCCTTCGAACTTCTGGACGACAGGGCGGTCAACGATTCGATTCCCGTCTTCGCCGGCTTTGAGCGCTGGCAGGTCTGGCAGCGCCGCTGATCCTGTGGGTCGGAATCTATTCCGCCATTTTGTCCTCCTGTCGGGATGAATCCTGACCCACACACTGCGCTACATCAAAAGGCGTTTGCGGGCGGCGGGTACAATGCGCGCTTCATTCATCTGCACCCGCCCACCATGATCAGCCAATTGCTAGGCGGCCTGACGGCCGAACAGTTTCTGCAGGAATACTGGCAGAAGAAACCCCTGCTGGTCCGGAACGCCGTCCCCGGCTTCACCGGCCTCATCGCCCGAGATGACCTGCTGGACCTCGCCAGTGAAGAGGACTCGGAAGTCCGCCTGGTGGAGTTCAAGGACGAAACCTGGGAGGTAGCCCGCAGCCCCTTCCGCCCGAAGGACATCCGGAAAAAGCGCAAGCACCCCTGGACGATCCTGGTGCAGGGCCTGAATCTGATGGTGCCGGAAGCAGATGCCTTCATGCGCCGCTTCGACTTCATTCCCTGGGCGCGCCTGGACGACCTGATGGTCAGCTATGCAGTGGACCAGGGTGGTGTCGGCCCCCATTACGACGACTACGACGTGTTCCTCATCCAGGGTCTGGGCAAGCGCCGCTGGCAGATCGGTCCCCAGGAAGACAAGACCCTGATTGAAGACGCGCCCCTGAAGATTCTCAAGAACTTCAAGCCGGTGGAAGACTGGACCCTGGAACCGGGCGACCTGCTCTACCTGCCGCCCACCTGGGCCCACAACGGCATCGCCATCGGCGAATGCACGACCTATTCCGTGGGCTTTCGCACGCCGCGGGCCCAGGAACTGGCCACGGAGTTCCTCACCTACCTGCAGGAGCGCATCGAGATTCCCGGCATCTACGCGGACCCGGACCTGAAGCTGCAAGCCCATCCGGGCGAGATCAATGACGCCATGGTGGCCCAGGTAGCCGACATGATCGCCAAGGTGCGCTGGGACCAGGACGACGTGCGCAATTTCCTCGGCTGTTATCTCAGCGAACCCAAGCCCCAGATTTACTTCGATACACCGGAGGAGCGCCTGTCCCGGAAAAAATTCCTGGCGACCTGCGCCAAACAGGGCCTGGCACTGGACGCCCGCACCCAGTTCCTGTTCTCCGGGGATGGGTTCTTCATGAACGGTGAAGTGGAAGAGGTGGCAGAAACCGACCGGGAAGCATTCCGCGTGCTGGCGGACCGGCGCAGGCTCGAAGGCAACGACGGCCTCAGCGCGCCCGCCCTGGACCTGCTGTACGACTGGTATTGCGACGGATTCCTGCACCCGGCCGCCAGCTGATTTCCCTGTTTCCCACGCATCTTGCCCGGAAAATAAGCCCGGGCAATTATGGTGCACTGCAAAAACATTAGACGTTTACATTTATTGTGGTAGAATTTTGCGCTGGTCGGGTTAACTCCTGGCCTAACCAAAATTTTGGGCTGTACTCAATTTCTTTATCGATAAGGGAAACCATCAATGAAAAACTCTATCCTCGTTGCTGCCCTGCTGGCGCTGGCTGTTTCCGCTTGTGGCAAGACCGAAGCCCCGAAGGCTCCTGAAGCTGCCCCGGCTGCTCCCGCTGCTGCTGCTGCCCCGGCCGCTCCCGCTGCCCCGGCCGCTCCCGCTGCTGATGCTGCCAAGCCCGCCGATGCCGCCAAGCCGGCTGAAGCTGCTCCGGCCGCTGCTGCTGCTCCCGCTGCTCCCGCCGCCCCCGAAAAGAAGTAATTTTTCTTTTCAGGCAGCAAGAAAACCGGCCTTCTGGCCGGTTTTTTCGTTCACGGTCACGTTCATCGGAATAACGCTGGAAACCTCTGTTTGAACCGCAGAGGCGCGGAGGCGCAGAGGAAAAAGGCCTCCCATTGTTTCGGATATCACCCGGTGGGTGCATCTGAATATCTCTCTAAGCCCTGATTTTCTCAGCGTCTCTGCGCCTCTGCGGCTAATCAACTGCCCTTTTAAGGATAAAAAAAGGGCGGCCCTGGATAGAGCCGCCCTCTTCTTTCGCGCCAGAAGCCGCTTACTTCAACTGATCCATCAATAGACCCAGAATGCGCTTGGCAGAATCGGAATTGTCTGCGCCACCCTCGGCAGACAGTACCTGCACGGCACTGGCGTCACCCTTGGCTGCCACATGGACCCGATACTGGGCCTTGTTCACGGCGGGCTTGTCGCTGCTGCGCCAGAACGCCAGCTTGGTCAGGATGCCCGTTTCCTTCTTGTTATCCGCTTCCGGATCCACATAGCGGACGAAGTACAGCCCCTTGGCCCGGTCCCGGTCTTCCACGGTAAAGCCCACCCGGTCCAGCGCCAAGCCAACCCGGCGCCAGGCCCGATCGAAATTCTCGGCCACCTGCAAGGTATTGCGGCCGTCAGCAGAACGCTCCAGTTTGGCACGAGCTTCCGGCACGCCGGCCTCGGCCATCAAGGCCTTGGACCGGACTTCGTCCGTCCCTAGGCGAACCGCCAGGCGGCGCAGGAATTCCGCTTCCAGTTCAGGATCGGCGGCACGGGGCTGCCACTTGGTCTGGTCCTTGCCTTCGGTCACGTACAACTCAATCATGCCGCGGTGGCTGATATAGATTTCGGTTGTGCCGGGCTGAGCGCCGCGCTCCATGCGCGTGCGGAACTTATCCCGTTCCGAAGTGGAGTAAACCTGATCGATGACCTTGCCCAGAAGGCTGCGCAGTCCATCCATGGGAATCTTTGCCCGGTTCTCGGCCCAGTCTGTTTCCATCACGCCCGCGTCGCTGATTTCGCGGTCGATGATGAAACCGTTCTCCTGCCAGAACTCCTTGATCTCCGGCCACAGTTTCTCCGGTGCCTGCCCCACCACCAGCCAGCGCTGGCTGCCGGCGCGCTCGACCCGGATCTTGCCCTGTTCCGGCAATACGCCACTCGAATTGGCAGCGGGTGCAGCCCGTTCGGATGAGTAGGCCGAGAAGGTGGCCGCGCCCTTGCTACCGACATCCGGCACGGCATAGCGCCCGTCCCGCGTCGGTGCGGTCAGATCCGGCGGCACCTCAAGCTTCGCCTCGGGGGCCTTGGACGCGGACTTGTAATCGATCTTCTTGCTTTCGATCAGGGATCCGGAACATCCGCCTAGCGCCACGGCCAGGGTCAGAAGGGGAAGGGCTAGGTACGACTTGCGGCTCATGCCGACTCCTCGGGTACGTGTAACGGAAACTTCATCAAAGCGCGATACCGGCAGCATCCATGGCGGCGCTCAGGCGCTCATGGCAGGACGCATCCAGCGGGGTCAGCGGCAGGCGGATACCAGAGCCAATCAGGCCCATGCGTGCCACCGCCCACTTTACGGGAATCGGATTCGCTTCCAGGAACAGGTTGCGGTGCAGGCCCAACAGGCGGAAGTGGATCTCCCGCGCCTTGACCAAGTCCCCCACCAGGGCCGCGGCGCACATTTCGTGCATCAGGCGCGGCGCCACGTTGGCGGTAACGGAAATGCAGCCATGGCCGCCGAGAAGAATGAAGGCCACGGTGCTGGCGTCGTCGCCGCTATAGAGGGCGAAATCCTTGGGCGCACGCTGAATAAGGTCGGCCCCCCGCTCCAGGTTGCCCGTGGCATCCTTGATACCGACGATCCCCGGCACTTCGGCCAAACGCAGGACCGTGTCGTTGCTCATGTCCGCCACGGTACGGCCGGGCACGTTGTAGAGCACGATGGGAATATCCACTGCCTCGGCAATGGCACGGAAGTGCCGGTACAGACCTTCCTGGGTCGGCTTGTTGTAATAGGGTACGACAGACAGGGAGGCGGTCGCACCAGCCTTCCTGGCGAACTCGGTAAGCTCGATGGCTTCGGCTGTGGAATTGGCCCCGGTGCCGGCGATGACGGGAATGCGCCCGGCGGCGTGCTCGACGGCAATCCGGATCAGCTCGCAATGCTCTTCATAACTCACGGTCGGAGATTCGCCGGAGGTACCTACGATGACGATGCCATCCGTGCCTTCAGCTACATGGAAATCGATGAGGGAACGCAGGCGAGGCAAATCCAGACTGCCATCCTCGTGCATGGGCGTGACGATGGCGACAATCGAACCGGTGATCATGGGGCATCCTGAAATCTAAATGGCTGATTCTACCCGAAGGAAACCGCCAGCGGAATGCTGTTCCAGCGGGGAAATCAGGGGAAGTGCAAGGAAATGAAACCAGCGGACGCTCCGGAACCGTCTGGTCCGAAGCGTCCGCCGCCAACGCCTGGGCTTTCAGCGCCCGGCTTACAGGTCCGCCAGAGCCTTGATGTGCACTGCCACGCTGCGGGCCAGTGCGGAAACGACGTAGCCGCCTTCGAGGATGGAGACGATGCGTTTCTCCGCGAATTCAGCAGCAATTTCCTTCAACTGCTCGGTCACCCAGGCGTAGTCGGACTCCACCAGCCCCAGGGAGCCCATGTCATCCTCATAGTGAGCATCGAAGCCCGCCGAAATGAGGATCAACTGGGGCTTGAATTCCCTGAGGGCCGGCATCCAGATGTCGGTCACCACCTGGCGGAAGCCGTCACCCCGGGTCCGCGCCGGCAAGGGCACGTTCACCATATTCGGTGCCGGCTTGTCCGTGCCTGAATAGGGATAAAACGGGTGCTGGAAGATGCTGACCATCTGCACCCGCATGTCGTTGGCGAAGATGTCTTCCGTGCCGTTGCCGTGGTGCACATCGATGTCGATGATGGACACCCGCTCCAGACCATGCACTTCGATGGCGTGGCGCGCGGCCACGGCCACATTGTTGAAGAAGCAGAAGCCCATGGACTTGGCCCGCTCCGCATGGTGCCCCGGCGGGCGTACGGCACAGAAGGCGTTCTCCACCGCGTGGGTCATGACCAGATCCACGGCCAGGCAACCGGCCCCGGCGGAACGCAGGGCCGCCGGCAAGGTGCCGGGATTCATGGCGGTGTCCGGGTCCAGGTGAACAATGCCGGTGCTGGGCGCGCTCTGGATGATGGCATCCACGTGCTCCTTCGGATGCACCCGCATAAGTTGCTCAACCGTGGCCTGCGGCGCGTCGTAGAAAGACAAATACATATCAAGACCGGCTGCGATGAGCCGGTCGTTGATGGCGGAAAGCCGATCCGGGCTCTCCGGGTGATGCGCCCCCATGTCGTGCAACATGCAATCACGGTGGGTAATAAAGGCAGTAGTCGTCATCTCCCCGATGTTCTCCTGTTGTTGTGGTGCGATGCTGGCAAATGCGGTCCCGAATACCGGACCGGAACGATTCACATACAATGCAAAGGTCGGTCACGAAGTTCGCCCGATCCTGAATTTTTTTGCCATTATCCTACCTTCGGGGTGGAAAGTCATGCCTTCATCCCTCATCGAAACCGTCATCCGGCAAGCCGGCGAAGTCATACTCGGCAAGGAGCGCCAGATTCGGCTGGCGCTGGCCTGCCTGCTGGCCCGGGGCCATCTGCTCATCGAGGACTTGCCGGGCGTGGGCAAGACCACACTGGCCCACGTGCTGGCGCGCCTTTTGGGCCTGGAATTCCAGCGCATTCAGTTCACCAGCGATCTCTTGCCGGCGGACATCGTCGGTATCTCGGTATTCGACCGGGAGAGTAGCGCCTTCCATTTCCACCCGGGCCCCATCTTTTGCCAATTCATCCTGGCGGACGAGATCAACCGGGCCACGCCCAAGACCCAGAGCGCCCTGCTGGAAGCCATGGAGGAAGGGCAGGTGACGGCGGAGGGCAAGACGCGCCCGCTGCCCGATCCCTTCTTCGTCATCGCCACCCAGAACCCGTCCCACCAGATCGGCACTTTCCCCCTGCCCGAATCTCAACTGGACCGTTTCCTGATGTGCCTGCGCTTGGGCTATCCAGACCGGGCCGCCGAGCGTGCCCTACTCAGGGGCGCGGATCGGCGGCAACTGCTGGCCGCCCTGAAACCCTGCCTGACACCAACGGACCTGCAGACTTTGCAAGACGCCGCCGCTGCGGTGCATACCTCCGACGCCCTCATCGACTATGTCCATGGGCTGCTGGAATACAGCCGGAACGCCCCCGACTTCCAGACTGGCCTCAGCCCCCGCTGCGGGCTGGCCCTGCTCAAGGCCGCCCGTGCCTGGGCACTGGTGTCCGGCCGCAGCCTGGTACTACCGGAGGATGTGCAGGCCGTGCTGCCCGCAGTGGTCGGCCATCGGCTCAGCGGCCAGGCCCCGGCAGACATCCTGCTCAATGCGGTTCCCGTCCCCTGACATGGCCGTGCGCGCTGCCCTGGACCGCTGGCTGTTCCGCGTCCCAGCCCGGGAAGCCGCCCCCATCGTGCTGGTGCAGCGCCGGATTTTTGTGCTGCCGACGGGGGGCGGGCTGGCCTTCGGCGGGGCGCTGCTACTCATCCTGACCGGCTCCATCAATTACAACTTGAGCCTGGGCTACGCCCTGTGTTTCCTGCTGGGTAGCCTGGGACTGGTGGCCCTCCTGCACAGTTTCCGCAACCTGTTGGGCCTCTCCATCTCGCTGGGCCGTACGGAAGACGTCCATATCGGCCAGACCGCCCGCTTCGGACTCGTCCTCGGGAACGAGCGGAAAGAAGCCCGCTACGGCATCCATGGGCGTCTTGCGGGTGGCGAGATGAGTGCTGCGGACATTCCCGCCGACGGACAGGCCGTGTTGCCCCTGGCACTACCGGCGATCCAGCGGGGCTGGCTGCGGCCGGGCCGGGTGACCCTGGTCACTACCTACCCCCTCGGCCTCATCCGTGCCTGGAGTTATGTGGTGCCGGACCTGGCCTGCCTGGTCTATCCGGCTCCGGAGCACCCCGCCCCCCCTCTGCCCTGGGGCACGGGAGGCCAGGGCGGAAGCAGATCCGCGGATGCGGGAAGAGAGGATTTTGCCGGTCTGCGCCCTTACCGAACAGCCGACTCCCTGCGCCACATCGCCTGGAAAGCCCTGGCCGGCGGCGGCCCCCTGCTCACCAAGCAGTTCGACGGAGAAGGCGGTAGCCTCTTGACGCTGGACTGGGAGACTTTGCCCCCCGGCATGGACACGGAAGCCCGCCTGTCCCGCCTCACGGCCTGGCTACTGGAAGCACGGCGCCTGGGCCTGCCCTGCGGCCTCAGCCTGCCCGGCTTCCAGCGGGAACCCGGGGGCTCCGCGACTCATTTCCAGGACTGCCTGAAGGCCTTGGCCCTGTATGGCAAAGCCTGACGCACTGGATCGGGGCCAGGAAGCCTGGCTGCAGGCCCTCGCCCTCGGCGCCGTCCTGCCCCACCTGGCCTTTGCGCCCACCTGGCTTGCGGTTTGCGCCCTGAGCCTGCTGGGCGGACGGGGCCTACTGTGGTGGCAACGCCGTCCGTTGCCGCCCACTTGGCTGCTCACCCTGCTGGTGCTTGCCGCGGGCCTTACGGTGTTCCTGAGTTTCCAGCGCCTGCTCGGCCGGGATCCCGGCATCGCCCTGCTGTTGTGCCTCACCTGCCTCAAGCTGTTCGAGAGCAAACGCCGCCGGGACGGCCTGACCCTGGTCTTTCTCGCCTGGTTCCTGCAACTGGGCCTGTTCTTCTACAGCCAGAGCATGGCCACGGCGGCCCTGTCCACCGCTAACCTGCTGCTGTCCGTTACCACCCTGGGGGTCCTCTGCCACGGCAAGCGTCCGCCCTTCTTTATTCTCGCCCTGTCGGGCCGCATGCTGCTGCAGGCCATCCCCCTCATGCTGGTGCTGTTCCTGCTCTTCCCCCGGGTCCAGGGGCCCCTGTGGGGTCTGCCCCTGGACGCCTTCAGCGCCGCCAGCGGCCTCTCCGACAGCATGGCCCCCGGCTCCATCGCCCGACTCACCCTGTCGGACGCCATCGCCTTTCGCGTCAAGTTCGACACCGCAGCGCCACCCCAGGACCGGCTCTATTGGCGCGGCCCCGTGCTCAGCCATTATGACGGTCGCACCTGGCACCCGGCGATCAGCAGTGCCGCCCCCGAGTTGGCCTACCCCCTCGTGCCTGCCGACCGCTACGCCTACACGGTCACCCTGGAACCCCACAATCAACCCTGGCTGTTCGCCCTGGAATTTCCCGACCGGCTGCCCACCGCCAGCCTGATGAGCAGCGATTTCCGCTTACTGGCACGGCAGGTGGTGCAAACGCGTCTGCGCTACGCCCTGAGTTCCCGCCCGGGGATGCCCGTCGGCGGACAGGAGTCCGGCCAGGTGCTGAGGGAGTCCCTGGCCTTGCCCGAAGGCTTCAACCCCCGGACCCGGGCCTTGGCTAAGGCCTGGCGCTCGCCCGACGCGGCAACTGCTTTGCGGCAAGCACTGACTTTTTTCCGTGGCAATGGATTTATCTACACTCTGGAACCGCCGCTCTTGGGTCAGGACGCGGTAGACGAGTTCATCTTCGGCAGTCGCCGCGGCTTCTGCGAACATTTTTCTGGCGCCTTCGTCTTTCTCATGCGCGCTGCGGGCGTGCCTGCAAGAGTCGTCACCGGCTACCAAGGCGGGGGAATCAACCCAGTGGATGGCTTCCTGGAGGTGCGCCAGGCCGACGCCCATGCCTGGGCGGAGGTCTGGATCGCCGGGCGGGGCTGGCACCGGGTGGATCCGACGGCGGCCGCAAACCCTGCCAGGGTGACGACGGGTCTGGCCTCTGCCGTGCCGCAGGGAGAGGCCTTGCCCTTGGCTTTGCGGCCGGGCTGGTTGCGCACCTGGCGCTGGCGCTGGGACGCGGTCGGCAATGGCTGGAATCAGTGGATCCTCGGCTACAATCCCGTCCGCCAGCATCAACTTTTGGAACGTCTGGGTCTGCCGAATGCGGACTGGCGCAGCCTCACGGCCCTGCTGACGGCGGGAAGCAGCCTGCTCATGCTGGCCCTGCTGGTCTGGGCCTTGCGGAAGACTGAAACGACGGACCCGGCCCAGCGGGCCTGGCAACACTTGTCCAGGAAGTTGGCCCGGCATGGCCTGCAGCGACAAGCCCAGGAAGGCCCCCTGGACTACTGCCGGCGGGTGGTCCAGGCCCGACCCGAGTTGAGGGCGGACATGGCTACCATCACCGCTTTATATATCGCCTGCCGTTACGGCGACAAACCCAAACAATGCCACTGCCTCACCCGGGCCGTGGCCGCATTGAGAATCCGATGACCTTCAAGTTACACCGCCATACCTTGCTCGCTGCCCTGCTGGCCCTGCCTCTGTCTCTAGGCGTGCCCGCCGCAGCTGCCCAAGCACTGCCGGACGCCCTCGCCGCGCCCCAGGCGTCCCCTGCTGACGCCCCCTTTCCCCCCGCTGTGCCTACCAACTTCGCCGAGCGGCTGGAAGTGCAGCGCTTCGTAGACACCCTGGTGGAGAAGCACGGCTTCGACAAGGCGGCTTTGCTGGGCCTGTTCCGCCAGGCCCGCTTCGAGCCGGAGGTGCTGAAGGCCATCCTGCCGCCCCCCACCCCGGCGGCCCGTTCCTGGCAGGCCTACCGGGCTCGCTTCATCGAAACCCGGCGCATCAAAAAGGGGCTGGCGTTCTGGAAGGCCCACGACGCCGCCCTGCGCCGGGCCACCCAAACCTACGGCGTGCCAGCGGAAATCATCGTCGCCATCATCGGCATTGAAACCTTCTATGGCGGCAACACCGGCCATTACCAAACCTTCTCGGCCCTCTCCACCCTGGCCTTCAATTACCCACCCCGGGCCGACCTGTTCCGCCGGGAACTGGAAGAACTGCTGCTGCTGGCACGGGAACGCAAGCTCGACCCCCTGACTTACACCGGCTCCTTCGCCGGTGCCCTGGGACTGCCCCAGTTCCTGCCCAGCAGCCTGCGCCACTACGCCGTGGATTTTGACGGCGATGGTGTCATCGACCTGACGGGCGATGCGCAGGATGCCATCGGCAGCGTGGCCAGCTTTCTCTCCCAGCATGGCTGGCAAAAAGGGGGCAGCGTCGCCTTGGCCACCCGCGTCACAGGCACGCGCTACACGGAGCTGGCGGACGGCCGTGTCGATCCCCAATTCACCCCGTCCGACCTGAAAGCCCACGGCATCAAAGCCGCCCAGCCCCTGGCCACCGATACCAAGTTGGCCCTCGTCGACCTGGCCACGCCGGGCAAGCCCACGGAATACTGGCTGGGTTTTGCCAACTTCTACACCCTCACCCGCTACAACCGCAGCAGCTTCTACGCCATGTCCGTGTATCAACTGGGGGAGAAATTGCGCAAGGGGGATACCAAGGGCTACAAGCCGACGAAGCACTCCCACAAAGCAAAGGGCCGGCCCAGACACAGGGCGTGAGGGAAGTACAAACCTGCGCCCCGCCACCGAACGCAGCAAGCAAGTCCCCTGGCCTGAAAAATGGCCTGGAGGATTTGTCCGCATGCCTGGTAGACGATGCAAAGCCCCTGAACCGATTGGTTGAGGGGCTTTGCGGATGGGAGTCTGACGATGACCTACTTTCTCACGGGT
>JAYTVW010000160.1:0-22012 GCA_043743785.1 Rhodocyclales bacterium
TGTTTCCAAACCACCCAACCGCCCTGCTTCACCACCTTTCCAGCCTCACCCGGTTTCCCCGGTGTCTTGCTGCCTCAGCAGCGAGAGGGGCGCATTCTATACACCTCAGCCCCATAGTCAAGGGATTTGAAGAATTAGTTTTGCGGCGCAGCAAAATTCAGGCTCGTTGCGCCCGCTGCAATAAGGTCAGGGCAGCGGGGTAATCGAAGCGCTCGATCATGCGCAAGAACTCTGCGGCATCATTTCCGAGGACAGCCTGCAGTATGGGCTTGGCCGCCCTCACCGCTGCGTCCGCGCGAATGTCGTCCTCCGCCAGCCAAGCCGCAATGGGCGCCAGGGCCTGACTCACAGCCAGCGGGTCTAGCGCCAAGGTGATGGGCTTGGCGTCATCGTCTGGCAACGCTTGTACCTCGGCAGACAGGGCCGCAAGCTCGGCGGTAATGCTGGAAATGCCCGCCGCCAAGGCCTCCACATGCCCTTCTGCGAGGGCCGCCTCCAGCGTGGCTGCAGATGCCCGCACCGACTCCATACCGAGAGTTGCAGCAACCCCCTTGAGGGAGTGACAGAGTCGCCGGGCTTCCTGCAAATCACCCGCGGCAAGCCTGTCCTGCAGGGTAGCCATGTCGTCGCTGTGGCCCGCGATGAATTGGCGCAGCAAGCGCACGTAGCTGGGCACCCTCCCCCGCAGACGCCGCAAGCCACTCTCTACATCCAGTTGTGGAATCGCGAACAAGCGTTGCCGCAACAAGTCATCTTTCGGCACTACAGGTTCCGGCATGGCCTCCCGCGCGGGCCCGACTGAGGGCAGCCATTCCTGCAGGATACGGTACAGGTTTTCCGGCTCCACCGGCTTGGCCACATGGTCGTTCATGCCTGCGTCCAGACAACGACGCCGGTCTTCGCCGAAGGCGTTTGCGGTCATGGCCACGATGGGCACCTGCCCTTTGCCCGGCAAGGCGCGAATCGCCCGGGTCGCTTCCAGGCCATCCATCCGGGGCATCTGCACATCCATGAAAATGAGCGCGTAGTCGTTGGCCGCAGCCTGGGCCAAGGCCTCCAAACCATCGTCTACCACGTCCACGCGCAAGCCGACGCTCGCCAGCAGCTCCCGCGCCACTTCCTGGTTCACTAGATTGTCTTCAGCCAGGAGTACGCGCTGATCCGCGTAGCGCAGCGCCAGATCGCCCTCATCGACACAGACGCTATCCAGTGTCGCGGCCCGCTGGACAGCGGGCGCTTCAGAACCTCGGCCCAGACGCGCCGTGAGCCAGAAGGTGCTGCCGGCGCCTTCCTGGCTGTCCACACCGACCTCGCCGCCCATCATTTCCGCCAGACGCTTGCAGATGGCCAGGCCGAGTCCGGTGCCGCCATAGCGCCGGGTGGTGGAGTTGTCCGCCTGTTCGAAAGCCTGGAACAGGCGGGGCAGTATGTCGGGCGCCACGCCGATGCCGGTATCTGTCACGGCGAAACGCACCAACAAGGCCTCGTCCTCCTCCCGGACCAAGCTTGCAGACAAAGCCACGGCACCCTTGTCCGTGAATTTCACGGCGTTGCCCGCGTAATTCAGCAATACCTGTCCCAGACGCAGGGCGTCGCCCCGCACCAGGGGCGGCAGGGCCGGGTCCACGCTGCGCGTGACGGAAAGACCCTTGGCCTCGGCCCGGTCGCCGATCATGCTGGCCACGTGATCCAGCGCCCGCACCAGGGAAAACTCGCCCTGCTCCAGGCTCAGTTTGCCGGCCTCGATTTTGGAGAGATCCAGGATGTCGTTGATGACCGACAGCAGGTGCCGCGCAGCATCCGCCACCTTGCGCAATTGTTCCTGCTGCCGCGGGTCCTGGCTACTGCGCCGAGCCAGGTGCGTGAGCCCCACGATGGCATTCATGGGGGTGCGGATTTCGTGGCTCATGTTGGCCAGAAAGGCGCTCTTGGCCCGATTAGCAGCTTCCGCCTCGCCGACACGGCGGGCCAGCTCGGCGTTCAAGCTTTCCACCTGGGCCGTGCGCTCCGCCACCAGGGTCTCCAGATGGTGGCGATGAAGTTCCAGTTCCGCACCCGTGCGTTTCTGCTCGGTAATGTCCTCCTGAATGCCCAGGTAATGGGTGATGCGGCCATCGGCCTGGCGGACAGGGGAGACGCGGGCCCGGTCAATCTCGATTTCGCCGTTCTTGCGACGATTGATGAATTCACCCCGCCAGGATAATCCGGCGGTCAATGCGGCCCACAAGTCCGCGTAGGTAGCCTTCGGCGTGTTGCCGGAACCCAGCATGGCCGGCGTGCGGCCAATGGCCTCCTCGACGGTGTACCCGGTGGTGTCCACAAACGCCCTGTTCACATACTCGATGCGCCCTTCCAGGTCGGTGATAAGGATACTGTTCGGGCTCTGTTCCACCCCCAGCATGATCTTGCGCAATTGCTCTTCGCTTTCCTGCAGGTGCGCCTCCATGCGCAGGCGTTCCGACATATCCCGGCCGGTGGCCATGTAGCGACCGTCGGACAAGCGCTGGGTGGTGAGTTCCACGTCCAACAGGCGGCCGTCAGCGCACTTCATTTCCCACATGACACGCCGGGAATGAACTTCATCAAGAGCAACAAGATGGGCCGGCAACTGGGCCTGGCTTAGCTCGGACAAGACATCCGGAAGGTGCAGGCGGAGCATTTCCAGCGCCGAATAACCCAACAGGCGGCAAGCCGCCGGGTTGGCATACAGAAACTGCCCGTCCGCCGCCGCAAACCAGATAGCGTCGCCCGCCTGCTCCATCACCGCCCGCAGGTCCGCCTCCCGGCGCAGGGTGTCCGCAGTAAAGTGCCGGATGAGCACCCCGAGCAGCAGGGTTGTCACCCCCACGAACGCCCAGCCCTTGAGGGTACTGATGACAGTAAATAGACCCCGATCCTGCACCAGCGTCCCCACCACCCCATCGCTGAAGAGTATCCACAGGGAGGCGAAGGCGGCGTAGGGCAGCAATACGCTGATCGTGGCGGCGGCGGGTCGGGTCAGTTTTGCAGGCTCGCGGGAGAAGGTCATCACTGTTCGCGAAAAGCTATCTACATCCTGTTTGAAAGCGCCAGCAGTGCGCTCACACCCCCGGTTCGCCGGGCTGATTGTCGGCCAGCTCTTCGGGTTCCCGGTAATGCCGGGCGATGGCGCAGAAATCCTCGAAGCCGCCGAGGAAGGCATCCACCACCTCCGGGTCGAAGTGGGAGCCGCTGCCCGCTGCGATAATGGCACGGGCCTCGTCAAAGGGCATCGGGGGCTTATAGACCCGACGATTGACCAAAGCATCGAAGACGTCCGCCAGGGCCATCAAGCGGGCAGAAATAGGGATCGCGCCCCCCGCCAGTCCGTCCGGATAGCCGGAGCCATCCCACTTTTCGTGATGGTGGCGGGCGATTTCCTTGGCCAGGCGGAGAAACTCCACAGGCCGCTCCGCATCCCGCTCCGCTTGGGCAATGGACTCGGCCCCCAGGGCCGCATGGGTCTGCATGATCACCCACTCCTCCGCCGTCAGCTTGCCCGGCTTGAGAAGAATGTGGTCGGGAATACCGACCTTGCCGATATCGTGCAAGGGCGCGGATTTCGCCAGCAATTCGATGTTGCGCGGGGTGAGGAAATCCGCGAATCTCGGCACATCCTGCAGGAGAAGGGCCAACATGCGCACATATTCCCGGGTGCGCCGGATGTGGTTGCCGGTTTCCGGGTCGCGCATTTCCGCCAGGTGGGCCAGGGCATGTATGCTGACATCCTGCACCAGCTGGTTCTCGCCCATGCGGCGCGCCACTTCCGCCTCCAGCAGGTGATTCTGGTCCCGCAACCAGTCCCGGGCCAGCTTGAGTTCCAGGTGGGTGCGCACCCGGGCCAAGACAATGGAGGGCCGCAAGGGCTTGGTGATGTAATCCACAGCCCCCAGTTCCAGCCCCTTCTCCTCGCTCTCGGTGGAATCCAGGGCGGTAACGAAAATCACCGGAATGTCGCGGGTGGCCGGGTCCTCCCGCAGCCGCGCCAGCACCATGTAGCCATCCATCTCCGGCATCATGACGTCCAGCAGGATGAGATCTGGCCGAGGCTCCGTGCCAGCGACGCGCAGGGCGCGCTCACCGCTGTTGGCTACGCGCACACGAAACAGGGGACCGAGAATGTCGCCCAGCAACACCAGGTTTTCCGGCGTGTCATCCACCGCCAGGATGGTTGCCCCCTGAGGGCGGGCAATCGGGAGGGTCGAATTATTCACTATGTTCTCGGAGGGCACCGGTGACAGGGTCACGAATGCGACGCTATCGCCCCGGCTTCGCCCTCTCTTATACGACACCGGGCCGCGGAACTTTAACGTAAAAGTCGCGCCAGCGACTCACGAAGTTCCCCTCTCCCCCGGGAGAGGGAAACGCAGTGAGTCGCTGACGCGACTTTCACACTAAATATCGGTCAATCCAATATCATCGGAACCTGCCGCCACGTCCGTTCGCCGACATCCGGCAACGGCGCCCGGCGCCCGGAACAAGGCTACACCACAGGGGAAATCTGCCATGGAACGCTTCACCATCTCCCTCGACGAGGATCTCGCGGGGGAATTCGACCGACTCATCGCGGAACGGGGCTACCAGAATCGCTCGGAGGCGGTACGGGACCTGATCCGCAGCTTCCTGGAACAAGGTCGCCAGGCCCGGGCGGAAAGCACGGACTGCATCGCCAATCTCTCCTACGTCTACAACCACCACGAGCGGGACCTGGCGGAACGCCTGATGAATCTGTCCCACAATCACCACGACCTGTCAGTGGCCACGCTGCATTCCCACCTGGATCACGACAACTGCCTGGAAAGCAGCATCCTGCGGGGTCCCACCGTGGCCGTGCGGGCCTTTTCGGAAGCCCTCATGGCGGAGCGGGGGGTGCGCCACGGCATGCTCAACCTCATTTCCGTGGAAGCCCGCCAGGGTAGCCACAGCCACGGCTACGCTCCCCGCAGCAAAGCTCACAGTCACCTGCACCTGAAGCCCAAAACCTGAGAGGCTGTGAAAAAAACAAATCCTACTGCGAACGCCGCCAATTCCCGCCTGGCTGCGTTACGAAACGCGAAAAATCCGCTTACATAGCCCGCTATGCGCCAGAATTTTTCACGTTTCGCGCCTTGCCAGCCGGGTTTGGCGACGATCTCGTCACGAATTTGATTTTTTCACAACCTCTGAGGCGAATTCCGGAAAATAAGAACACCACTGGTAGGTCAGGTTGCGCAGCAACCTGACAGGTGCCGAGGGTTGGTGACTTGTGGAATTCGTCTGAACGGACAACCTCGCAGCGCCGCCGGCCATGCCGCCACATCGGTAAGACGAATTAGGCTATTCTTCATACCATTTGCCACTGCCAACGCGCCGCCATGGACATTTCTGCCACCACCAACTGGAGTTCCCTGTGCGTCCTGGCCCTCTTGCTGGGCATGAAGCATGGCCTGGACGCGGACCACCTGGCCACCATCGATGGACTCACCCGCTACAACGGCCGCAACCGCCCGCGCCTGGCGCGCTATTGCGGCACGCTGTTTTCCCTTGGCCACGGCGCCGTGGTGCTACTCATCGCCCTATCCGTCAGCCTGGCCGCCCGCCACTGGCAAGTACCGGAATGGCTGGACGGATTCGGCACCCTGGTATCCGTGGTTTTTCTCCTCGCCCTGGGCCTGGGCAACCTGCATGCGCTACTCACCGCCGCCCCCGGTGAAGTGGTGCGGCCGGTGGGCTTCAAGGGGCGCCTCCTCGGTGGCCTGGGCCGCGCCTCGTCGCCCTGGCTCATCGCCCTGGTGGGCGCCCTCTTTGCCCTGTCCTTCGACACCTTGAGCCAGGCGGCCCTGTTCGCCTTGGTGGCGAGCCGCTTCGGCGGCTGGGAGCACGCCTTTAGCATAGGCTTGCTCTTCCTCCTGGGCATGCTGCTGGTGGACGGCATGAACGGCCTATGGATTTCCCGCCTCATCCGGCGTGCCGACCAGACCGCCATCATCGCCTCCCGGGTCATGAGCCTGGTGGTGGGCAGCGTGAGCCTCTTGGTGGCCGCCCTGGCCATCGCCCGCTGGAGCTTGCCCCGGGTAGCCGCCTGGAGTGAAGGCAAGGAACTGGCCTTCGGCGCCGCCGTGCTGGCCATCATGGCCGGCAGCTTCCTGCTGGCCCTGCGCCTGGCCCGCCCCGCCCGCCTGGCCGGTGCCGATTGATTGCCGCCCGGCTCACCCATGCGCAAATGTATTTCCTGCCTGGCCTTGCTGGCCACGCCCCTGGCGGCCCACGGCGCCGGCATTCCGACCTTGGCGGACGTGGTGGTCACGGCATCCGACAATGGCCTCATCGGCGCGGCCGCCAGCGCCACGGAAGGCACGGTTACGGCCAGGCAACTGGAAAACCGCCCCCTGCTACGCCCGGCGGAAGTGCTGGAAGCGGTACCCGGACTGATCATTTCCCAGCATTCCGGCGACGGCAAGGCCAATCAGTATTACATGCGGGGCCTCAACCTGGACCACGGTACCGACTTCGCCACCAGCCTCATGGGCATGCCGGTGAATCTGCCCACCCACGCGCACGGCCAGGGTTACGCGGATCTGCAGTTCCTCATCCCGGAACTGGTGGAGCGCATGCAATACCGCAAGGGGCCTTACGCTGCCGACACGGGAGATTTCGCCAGCGCCGGCTCGGCCGCCATCGACTATGCCCGCCACCTGGACGGCGGCTTCGCCCAAGGAACCCTAGGCCAGGGCAATTACCGCCGGGCCCTGTTGGCCGGCTCGCCCGCTGACGGCAAGCTGCTGTACGCCCTGGAACTTTCCGGCAACGACGGCCCCTGGGACCAGGGCGGAAACCTGGGCAAGCTGAACGGCCTGCTGCGTTACAGCGAGGGCAGCCGCAACAACGGCTGGTCTGTCGCCGCCATGGCCTACCAGGCCCACTGGAACTCCACCGACCAAGTACCCCAGCGCGCCATGGATAGCGGCCTCATCGGCCGCTTCGGCAACCTGGACCCCACGGACGGCGGCCAGACCCGGCGCTACAGCCTGTCCGCCGAATGGGCACGTTCGGACCAGAGCGGCCGCAGCCGCTTCAACGCCTACGTCATCGACTACAGCCTGGAGCTATGGTCCAACTTTACCTTCTGCAGCCTGGGCTGCGGCACGGGGCAGCCCGGCGACCAGTTTCTGCAGTCTGACCGGCGCCAGGTTTATGGCCTTGCCGGCGCCCACAGCTGGTTTTCCACCATCGCCGGCAAGGCTGCGGAATTCACCCTGGGCCTGCAATCCCGCCTGGACGACATCGGCAAAGTCGGCCTGTACACCACCACCGCTCGCCAATTCTGGGGCAGGGTGCGGGAAGACAAGGTGAAAGAGGGCAGTGTCGCCGTATATGGCGAAAACCAGGTGCAATGGCTGGAGAAATTTCGCAGCATTCTTGGCTTGCGGGCAGATTTTTACCGCTTCGACGTCGCCAGCAAGCTGGCGGCCAACTCCGGCACACTTTCGGAGCACATCGCCAGCCCCAAGCTGGCGCTCATTTTCGGCCCCTGGGCGGACACCGAGATTTACGCCAATGCCGGCTACGGCTTTCACAGCAACGACGCCCGGGGCGCTACCACCAAGGTCAATCCGGATTTCCGCGATCCGGGCTATCTGAATCCGGTGGAATCAGTGACCCCCCTGGTGCGGGCCAAGGGCTATGAACTGGGACTGCGCAGCGCCTGGCTGCCCGGCCTGCAAACCACCCTCGCCCTGTGGCGTCTGGATCTGGCTTCGGAACTGGTGTTTGTCGGCGATGCGGGCACCACGGCAGCCGGCTTTCCCAGCCGCCGCACGGGCATCGAGTGGGCCAATTACTGGGCACCCGTGCCGGCCGTCACGGTGGACGCGGACCTGGCCCTGTCCCGTGCCCGCTATGTCCCGTTCGACCCCGCCGTGGGGGCGCACATTCCGGGCACCATCGAACAAGCAGCATCGGTAGGCGTGAGCTTAACCCCCGGCGGCCCCTGGAGCGGCGGCCTGCGCCTGCGCTACTTCGGCCCGCGCCCCCTGGTGGAAGACAATTCGGTACGCTCGCCCGCCGCCACCCTGGTGAACCTGCAACTGGGCTACCGGCTGGATCGGCACACGAAGCTCAGCCTGGATGTGCTGAATGTCTTTGACAGCAGGGTCAGCGACATCGACTACTGGTACGCCTCCCAACTCAAGGGCGAAACTGCCGCGACCAACGACATCCACACCCACCCGGCGGAACCCCGCAGCCTGCGCCTCAGCCTGCGGGTGAGCTTCTGAGCGCGGACCACCGATCTACGCCCCCGCCTCCACTTCCGGGCGCAGGGCCAGCGCGAGTTCTTCCACGGCGGCCTTGATGGTCTCGGCCAGGGCGGGAACAGCCGTCAGATCGCCGCTCTTGCAACACTTCTCCAGGGCGATGCTGGCAGCCACAGCCTTGTCGGCGCCGAAATTGCCCACCGTGCCCTTGATGCTGTGGGCCACGCTGTAGAGCTTGTCCGCCACACCGCCGGCCACGGCCCGGTCCAGGTCCGCCAGGGCGCCGTGATAGTCGTCCAGGAACATGCCAGCGATCTGGCGCAACAGGTCCACATCCCCCCCCACGTTGTCCAGTACCCGTTCCCGGTCATACACCCCTGCCACCGTGGGCGGCGGCGGGGGGGGCTGGGGCGTTGGGGCCTCAGGGCTGTCTTTCTCAACCCGGGCCAAGGCTTCCACCAGGGCGGAAGTCTGGATGGGCTTGGATACGTAGTCGTCCATACCTGCCTCCAGGCAGCGTTCCCGATCGCCACTCATGGCGTGGGCGGTCATGGCAATGATGGGCGTATGGCGCGTGCCGCCCGCAGCCAGTTCCCAATCCCGGATGGCCTGGGTAGCCTCGAAGCCGCCCATCATGGGCATCTGCACGTCCATGAGCACCGCGTCGAAGCCCGTCGCGGAAGACTTGATCTTGTCCACCGCCTCCGTGCCGTCCGTGGCGACAGCAACCGTGTGGCCCAATTTCTCCAACACCCGCACCGCCAGGGTCCGGTTTACCGGGTTGTCCTCCGCCAGCAGGATGTTCAGCCGGCGCTTGTTCTCCCGCAGGGAGTGGCGGGTAATGAGGGCGTGGTCGCCGGTGACGGCGGTTTCCCCCAGGGCCGTCATGATGGCGTCCAGCAGTTCGGACTGGACAATGGGCTTCATGAGGTAGCCGGCGATACCCAGCTCCCGGCAGCGCGCCGCATCGCCCCGCTCGCCGGCAGAAGTCAGCATCAACAGGGTGGGCAGGAGCGGCCCCTCGCTGTCCCGCAACAGGGGCGCGGCGGAAAAGCCGTCCATGTCCGGCATGCGGCTGTCCAGCAGCACGACGCGGAAAGGGCGGCCCCGTTTGACGGAATCCGCCAGCACCTCGTAGGCCTCGGCGGCGCTGTCCACCGCCAAGGGCTTCATGCGCCAGTTCTTGAGCATGTCGCAGAGCAACTGGCGGTTGGCGGGATTGTCGTCCACCACCAGTACCGGCAGGGCATCCAGGGTTTCCAGTTGGGCTTTGTGGGCGGCGCAAATGGGCGCCAGGGCAAAGCGGGCCGTGAAGCTGAAGGTGCTGCCCTGCCCCGGCGCGCTGGCCACGGTCAGTTCGCCCCCCATGTAGTGCACCAGGCGGGTAGAAATCGCCAGGCCCAGGCCCGTGCCGCCGTAACGGCGCGTGGTGGAGGAATCCGCCTGGGAAAAGGCGTCGAAAATGAGCTTCTGTTTTTCCGCATCGATGCCGATGCCCGTGTCCCGTACGGCGAAGGCCAGGGTGACGGTGTCGGCGCGCACCTCGATGGGGTGCACGCTGACCACCACCTCGCCCTTGGCGGTGAACTTGAGGGCGTTGCTGATGAGGTTGATGAGCACCTGGCGCAGGCGGTGGGGATCGCCGGACAGGCTGTCCGGCACGCCGCAATGCACCTCGTAGCGCAGGTCCAGGCCCTTTTCCAGGGCGCGCTGGGACAGGGTGCGCACGGACAGACCGACGCCGTCCCGCAGGCTGAAGGGGATCTTTTCCAGATCCAGCTTGCCGGCCTCGATCTTCGAGAAGTCGAGAATTTCGTTAATGATGGTCAGCAGCGCGTCGGCGGAAGATTTCACCATCTTCAGATATTCCGCCTGTTCCTTGCCCAGATCCGTGTCCAGCACCAGATCCGTCATGCCAATGATAGCATTCATGGGCGTCCTGATCTCGTGGCTCATGTTGGCCAGGAACTCGCTCTTGGCCCGGTTGGCCATCTCCGCCGTCACCTTGGCCCTGAGCAACTCGGCTTCGAAATGCTTGCGCTCCGTAATGTCGGTAATGATGCCCAGGACACCCGCCGGGCTGCCGTCCGACTTGTTGAAAATCGTCTTGTGGTACAGGGCGTCGTGGGACTGGCCGTTCCTGTCGTGCAATTCCGCTTCGTAGATCTGCACGCCGCCTTCCCGCAGCAGCTTGTCGTCCTGCTCCTGGTGCCAGACAGCCTCTTCCGGCGGCAGCAGATCGAACAGGCTCCTGCCGATCCAGGCCTGGCGCTTGATGCCAAAGAAGGTGCCGAACGCCTTGTTGAAGCCGATGTACTTGCCTTCCGGATCCTTGAAGTAAATGGGATTGGGAATGACCTCGATGAGATCCTGGACGAAGCGCAACTGATCCCGTAACTGCACTTCTGCCTGGCGCCGGTCGTGCACATCGGCGGCAGAACCGGCGAAGCCGATCACCTGGCCGGCCGGGTCTTTCAGCACCCGCACCACCAGCTCGGCCCAACGCGGCTGGCCGGAACGGGTCAGATAGCGCACCTCGCTACGGGCGAATTCCGCCTCCCCATCCATGAGGGTACGGAAAAGTTCAACAAAGCGGGCTTGATCCTCCTCCGGAATGAAATCCACGGCGGGACGCCCCAGGGTCTCACTCACCAGGAAATGGGTGAATTCCTCCCAAGCCCCATTCAGATAGGTCCACTTGCGCGCCCCATCCATCTGAAACACCACTTCGGAGAGGTTTTCCACCACCTGGCGGTAGCGCTGCTCGCTGTCCGCCAGAGCCGCACTGGCGCGGCGGCGCTCACTGATGTCCCGCAGATAGGCTGTAAATAGCTTGCGCCCCCCCAGGTCCACCGGGATGACGGCCAGTTCCACCGGAAACACTTCACCACTCTTGCGCAAAGCCTCCACCTCCCGGCGCTGGCCGAGAATCGGTCCGACACCGGTCTCCAGGTAGTGAGCCATGCCATGACGATGGGCGGCACGCTGGTCCGCCGGCACGATCAGGCTATCCATGCTCTGGCCAAGGGCTTCCGCCCGGGTATAGCCAAAGGTCTGTTCCGCTGCCGGATTGAATTCGGTGATGCGGCCTTCCGTGTCGATGGTGAGTATGCAATCCAGGGCCGCTTCCATGATGGCCCGCTTGCGCATCTCACTTTCGGTGAGGGCGGAATGCTGGTCGAAAAGGCGGATGGACGTCCAGTTGAGGGCCTCTGCCAGGGCGTCGAGTTCGGTGGCCGCACCGCTGATGGGCAGGATGTCGCCAAAATTCCGGTCCAGTTTCACCGCGAACGCCGTGGCGCCCTGCAGAGCGCCCATGGGCCGACGCAGAAAGACGCCCACACCCACCACGGCCAGCAGGACGGCCATCAGGCCAACAAACAACTCGTCCTGCAGGATGCGCGCACGAATGGCGTCCATGGGCTCGTCATCCAGCTCGACACGCACCCAGCCGGTCGACCCGGCCAGCTTGGCCCACCCCACGGGAATACCCGCCGTCGTCACCCCCGGGGGAAATCTCTGCCCGCTGGCCTGCCCATCCAGGACGAAGCGGCCGTCGGCCTGGCGCAAGGCGCGCACCAGCAGTTTGCCTTCGCCATCAACCAGACTCACGGACACCAGATCCTGGAAATCCCGAGTGCGCAAAACCAGAGCCTCCAGGGTGCGTGGGCCCCCCTTGGCGAAGTCCGCCGCCCCCATAAACGCCACATGGGCGGCCAGTGACGCCGCCTGGCGCTGCAGCAGTTCCTCGGTGAAGCAGGTCTGCTCCCGCACGGTATAGACACCGTGGAGAATGATGGCGGGAATGAACAGCAGGGCGAACAGGGCGCCGAACTGATAGTGAAGACGCCGCGGCATCAGCCGGTCGGCCCAGGCGGGAAGATGCATTTCTGTGACCGGATGCTCTGTGTAGAGTTTATGGACGACCTGCTCGCCACCTTTGGCGCAGGCTCAATCTTCGTCCTGGAAATGCGTCTTGATAGCCATCACGGCGTCCCAGTCAGCGAGAAAGGCATCCACGCAGGCAGGATCGAAATGCGCGCCCCGGCCTTCCTTGAGAAGGTCCACCGCCGCCGACACTTCCCAGGCCTTCTTGTAAGGCCGCTCGGAGGTCAGGGCATCGAACACGTCCGCCACGGCAACGATGCGCCCTTCCAGCGGAATAGCCTCGCCGGCCAGACTATCCGGATAGCCACTGCCGTCGAATTTCTCGTGGTGGGTCAGGGCGATGCGCGCAGCCATCTGCAGCATGGGGGAGGAACTGTCACGCAGGATTTCAAAGCCATCCCGGGCGTGGCGCTTCATGATGTCCATTTCCTCCGGCGTGAGCCGGCCGGGCTTCAGCAGAATGTGATCCGGCGTCCCCAGCTTGCCCAGGTCGTGCATGGGCGCCGCCTGCAGGATCATTTCGTGGACCTCTTCCGGCAGACCCAGGCGGCGCGCAATAACCTGGGAGTAATTCGCCATGCGCAGGATGTGCGCCCCGGTCTCCGGGTCCCGATATTCCGCCGCCTTGGCCAGGCGCATGACGGTTTCCTTCTCCCGCGCCTGGATCTCCGCCGTCGCCTTCTTCACTTCCACCGCCAGGGTCGCCGCCCGGTCGGCAAGGGCCAGATGGCTCTTGCGCAGCACCAGCATGTTCTTCACGCGGGAAAGGAATTCCATCCGATCCACCGGCTTCGTCAAGAAGTCAGTGGCGCCGGACTCCAGCGCGTTGTAGCGCACCTCCCGCTCATGGTCGGCGGTCACCATCAGCACCGGCACTTCCGCCGTTCCCGCCGCCGCCCGGAAGCGGCGAATGAAATCGATGCCATTCAACTCAGGCATCATGTAATCCACGATCACCAGATCCGGCCCGTTGCCGAGGCACCAGTCGAGTCCCTTCTGTGAATCGGTAAAGCAAAACGGCGTACAGCCGCCCACCTTGCCGATCAGGGCCTGCATCAGGGTAACGTTGATCTGTTGATCATCCACTATCACGACGTTCATCAGGAAAACTCCATCTCACCGACCACGGCCGGCCTTCCTGGTCGCCAACACAATATGGCGGCAGCGGGAATGAACAGGTTTAACGGCCCGCCCGGCGCAAACTTTACGGTCCCGCAAGCAGCGGCTGACACTACCATGGAAGCCCCGCTTCCGGATGGAAATCCGCACATTCCGGCCCCTGCCCCCCGCCGCCCCGGCCCCAGGGAGCAACGGCACTGCTTATTTTTGACATCGGCCCCGGACCCGATATAATTCCCGCTTCGTTGGGGGGGTAGCTCAGCTGGGAGAGCGCCGCGTTCGCAATGCGGAGGTCGGGAGTTCGATCCTCCTCCTCTCCACCAAACGAAAAGCAATAAAAAAAGCCCGATGCGTCGGGCTTTTTTTATTGCCTGCAAGACGCCTGGCGGCACGGTCTTGGAATTTCCTCCAGACAAGCGTCCCAAACTGAACGGAACGTCCCCGCAGCAAAGCGCTTCGGTACTCGACACCATTCGACTACAATCGCCAGCTCGATATCGTGACGCCCGCATACCGCCACCCCGGATGAACCTCGACTACGCCACCCTCGATCTGCTGCGCCAGAACCATCCGGCCTGGCGACTGTTGCGCTCGGATCACGGGGCTCTGGTGGCGAGTTTTCTGCAGCGGGTGTTCGTGGCACCAAACGTACGGGTGATGGCCCAGGCGGATCTGGCGGAGGCCCTGGAAGACGAGTTGTTTGCCCTGCGGGAACGCCAGGGAAAGGAGGCCTTTCCCAAGTCGGCCCTGGATTACCTGAACGACTGGGCCGCCAGCGACAAGGGCTGGCTGCGCAAGTACTACGCCCAAGGCTCGGACGAGCCCCATTTCGACCTGACGCCCGCCACAGAAAAAGCCATCGCCTGGCTGGGCACCCTCACGGAGCGGGCCTTCGTCGGCACCGAATCCCGCCTGCTGACCCTGTTCGAACTGCTCAAGCAAATGAGCGAGGGTTCCGAAACCGACCCCCAGGCGCGCATCAAGGAACTGCACAAGCGTCGGGATGATATCGATGCCGAAATCGCCCGGGTGCTGTCCGGCGACATGCCCATGCTGGACGACACGGCCCTCAAGGACCGTTTCCAGCAATTTACCCAGCTGGCGCGGGAACTGCTGGCCGACTTCCGGGAAGTGGAGCACAACTTTCGCGGCCTGGACCGGCGGGTGCGGGAGCGCATCGCCCTGTGGGAGGGTTCCAAGGGGGCGCTGCTGGAAGACATCATGGGGGAGCGGGACGCCATCAGTGACTCGGACCAGGGCAAGAGCTTTCGCGCCTTCTGGGATTTCCTCATGTCCAGCCGCCGCCAGGACGAACTCTCCGCCCTGCTGGAGCGGGTGCTGGCCCTGGCGCCGGTGGCGGAACTCAAACCGGATGCCCGCACCCGGCGGGTGCATTACGACTGGCTGGAGGCCGGCGAGCATACCCAGCGCACCGTGGCCCAGCTTTCCCAGCAGTTAAGGCGTTTTCTGGATGACCAGGCCTGGCTGGAGAACCGCCGCATCATGGACATACTGCACGGTATCGAGGCCAAGGCCCTGGCCCTGCGGGCGGCCCAGCCCCCGGGGGAAGTGATGTCCATTGCCGACACCACCGCCGACATCGAACTACCCATGGAGCGCCCCCTGTTCTCCCCCACGGTGAAACCCGTCATTGCCGACCAGGACCTGGAATCCGGCGATACAAGCCTGGATACGGCAGCCCTGTTTTCCCAGGTGGTCATCGACAAGGCGGCCCTGACGCGGCACATCCGCCACGCCCTGCAGGACCGCACCCAAGTCACTTTGGGAGAATTGTGCCGCAGCCGCCCCCTGGAACATGGCCTGGCGGAACTGGTGGCCTATTTGCAACTGGCGGGGGAGGGCTTCAAGTCCGTGGTGGATGAAGCCGCCACCGAAAGCATCACCTGGACCGCCAGCGACGGCCCGCAAACTACCCGGCAAGCCCGTTTGCCCCGGGTGATATTCGTGAGATGAACATGGCAGAACCATCCGACACCGGTCAGGAACTTTCCGTCCTGGCCATCACCCTGCTCAAGGGTGTGATCTATCAGGAGAACGTTCTGTGGCAAAGCCTGCTCAATCTACAAGCCCGGGTACGGGACTACCTGGCGGTGCTGGGCCTGGAACTGGTGCTGGATGAAGCGGAGGGCTACGCCTTTCTGCGACCCAAGGCAGAGAGCGAGGACGAATCCAAGACGCCGCTACCGCGCCTGATGGCCCGGCGCCCCTTGTCTTTCCCGGTGAGCCTCTTGCTGGCCCTGCTGCGCAAGAAGCTGGCGGAATTCGACGCGGGTGGCGGCGACACCCGGCTGGTACTGTCCCGGGACGAGATCGTGGACCTGATCCGTTTGTTCCTGCCCGAAGGCACGAACGAGGTGAAGCTCATGGACCAGGTGGAAACGCATATCAACAAGATCGTGGACCTGGGTTTCCTGCGCAAGCTGAAGGCAGGCAGCGGCCAATCCGGCCCGGCGGGCTTCGAGGTGCGGCGCATCCTCAAGGCTTTCGTGGACGCCCAGTGGTTGGCGGAATTCGACAATCGGCTCACGGCTTACCAGACCCAGTTGCTGGTTGGCGGCAAAGGAGATCGGGATGAGTGACAGTCTGAGTCTGGATTTTGTCGCCGACGACCGCCTGTCGGGTTTTCGCCTGCAACGCCTGGAAGTCTTCAACTGGGGCACCTTCGATGAACGGGTATGGGTGCTGCATCCGGAGGGCAGGAACGCCCTGCTCACCGGCGACATCGGCTCGGGCAAATCCACCCTGGTGGATGCGGTGACCACCCTCTTGGTGCCCGCCCATCGCATCGCCTACAACAAGGCGGCCGGCGCCGACAGCAAGGAGCGCAGCCTCCGCTCTTACGTACTCGGCCACTACAAATCCGAACGCAACGAAATCAGCGGCAGCGCCAAGCCCGTGGCCCTGCGGGACCACAACAATTATTCCGTGATCCTGGGGGTCTTCCACAACGCCGGCTTCGACCAGACCGTGACCCTGGCCCAGGTTTTCTGGATGAAAGATCCTCAGGGGCAGCCAGCCCGTTTCTTCGTCGGCGTGGACCAGGATTGGTCCATCGCCGCAGATTTCACCAAATTCACTTCCGACTTCACGCTTTTGAAGAAGCGCCTCAAGGCCCGGGGCGCCGACGTGAACGACACGTTCCCACCCTACGGTGCCTGGTTCCGCCGCCGCTTCGGCATCGACAACGAACAGGCCCTGGACCTGTTCCACCAGACCGTGTCCATGAAATCCGTGGGCAACCTGACAGATTTCGTACGCAGCCACATGCTGGAGCCCTTCGAAGTGGCGCCACGCATCAGCGCCCTGCTGGGCCATTTCGATGACCTGAACCGCGCTCACGAAGCGGTATTGAAAGCCAAGAAGCAGGAAGGCCTACTCAAGCCCCTGGTGGCGGATTGCCAGAAACACGGGGACATCAGCGCCCAGGCCGAGGAACTACGCGCCTGCCGCGAAGCCCTGCGGCCCTGGTTCGCCGGCCTGAAACTCGGCCTGCTGGAAAAACGACTCGCCAGCCTGGCGGAAGACGGGGCGCGCCTGGACACCCACATCCGCCGTCTGGGAGAAGAGCGGGACGGCCAGCGGCTGCGGGAAGGGGAATTGAAACAGAGCATCGCCGACAACGGCGGCGACCGGCTGGAGCGCCTGGGAGCGGAAATCCGCAAGAAGGAAGAGGCACGCCAGGGGCGGGAAAGGAAGTCCCGGCGCTACGGTGAGCTGGTACTAGCGGCGGGTGACACCCCGGCGACGGACGAGGCGGGCTTTCTCGATCAACGCAAACGCTTCGCAGCGCTGGCGGAAACGGCCCTTGAGCAAGACGAGCGCCTGCAGAATGACTTGACGGAACAAGGTGTCAGCCTGCGCCAGGGCAAGTTGGAGCATGACGAACTCTCCGCCGAAATTGCCAGCCTGAAGGCCCGTCGCAGCAATATTCCGGCGGATCAGGTGGCCGTGCGGGACCGCCTGTGCCAAGCCTTGTCGCTGCCCGAAGAGGCCATGCCCTTTGCCGGCGAACTGTTGCAGGTGCGGGAGGACGAGCGGGAGTGGGAGGGCGCGGCGGAACGCCTGCTGCGCAACTTCGGCCTGTCGCTCCTGGTGCCGGACGAGCACTATGCCGCCGTGACGGAGTGGGTGGACAAGACCAATCTGCGGGGCCGTCTGGTGTATTTCCGCATCAGGAAGGGCCAGCGCGGCGACTTGCCCGACCTGCACCGGGATTCCCTGGCCAGGAAGCTTTCCATCAAGCCCGACTCACCCTTTTACGACTGGCTGGAACGGGAGTTGGCCCACCGCTTCGACGTGGCCTGCTGCGCGACGCAAGAGCAGTTCCGCCGGGAAATCAAGGCCATCACCCGGGCTGGCCAGATCAAGGCCCCCGGCGAACGTCACGAAAAGGATGACCGGCATCGCCTGGATGACCGCAGCCGTTTCGTGCTGGGCTGGACCAACGCCGAGAAAATTGCCGCCCTGGAAAGCACGCGCCGCCGCCTGGAAACCGACCTGGCAAACCTGGGTGGCCGCATTGCCAGGCTGCAGACGGAAAAGAACGGCCTCAAGGAGCGCCTTACCGCCCTCTCCCGACTGGACGAATACACGGATTTCCGGGAACTGGACTGGCAATCCCTGGCCCTGGAACTGGGCCGCCTGCAGGAAGAAATGCGCCAACTGGAGGCGACTTCCGACCTGCTGCAGGATCTGAGCCGGCGCCTCAAACTGCTGCAGGCCGAGATCACCGAGACGGAAGGCAAACTCAGCGCCAAGCACAAGGAACTGGGTGGCATCCTGGCAAAAAGGGAAGGCTTCGAAGCCCTGCAGGCCCAGACCCGGCTGGTGCTGGATTCTGCGGATGCCACCGCCACCGCCAGCTTCCCGCGCCTGGAAAGCCTGCGACCAGAGGCCCTGGGCCAGCATCAACTCACCCTGGAATCCTGCGACAACCGGGAACAAGATTTCCGGGGCTGGCTGCAGGCCCGCATTGATGCTGAGGACGGCAAGCTCAAGCGCCTGCGGGACAAGATCATCGAGGCCATGCGCGACTACTGCGCCGCCTTCCCCCTGGAAACCCAGGAAGTGGACGTGTCCGTGGACGCTGCCGCCGAGTACCGCATGATGCTGCTCAAGCTCCAGGCGGACGATCTGCCCCGCTTCGAGGCCCGCTTCAAGGAATTGCTCAACGAAAACACCATCCGTGAAGTAGCCAACTTCCAGTCCCAACTGGCGCGGGAACGGGAAACCATCAAGGAGCGCATTACCCGCATCAACGAATCCCTCACCCAGATCGACTACAACCCGGGGCGCTACATCGTGCTGGAAGCCCAGCCCACGCCGGACGCGGATGTGCGTGATTTCCAGTCGGAACTGCGCGCCTGCACCGAAGGCAGCCTCACCGGCTCCGACGACGCCCAGTATTCCGAGGCCAAGTTCCTGCAGGTGCGGCGCATCATCGAGCGTTTTCGCGGCCGGGAAGGCCAGACCGAGCAGGACCGGCGCTGGAGCGCCAAGGTCACGGACGTGCGCAACTGGTTCGTCTTCGCCGCCTCCGAGCGCTGGCGCGAGGACGACAGCGAGCACGAGCATTACTCGGATTCCGGCGGCAAATCCGGCGGGCAGAAGGAAAAACTCGCCTACACCATCCTGGCCGCCAGCCTGGCTTACCAGTTCGGTCTGGAATGGGGGGCGGTGCGCTCCCGCTCCTTCCGTTTCGTGGTCATCGACGAGGCCTTTGGCCGGGGTTCCGACGAATCGGCCCAATACGGTTTGAAACTCTTCGAACAACTCAACCTGCAACTGCTCATCGTCACGCCCCTGCAGAAAATCCACATCATCGAACCCTTCGTTTCCAGCGTCGGCTTCGTGCAAAACGACGCCGGCCGCGCCTCCAAACTGCGCAACCTCTCCATCCAGGAGTACCGGGAGGAGAAAGCAAAGGTGACGTCATGACTTTGTGGGGGCGAACTTGTTCGCCCGTGACATGGCATCGGGCGAATAAATTCGCCCCCACAAACCCGGCATGAGATCGCCGCGATGAACTGGACCCGCCCCGCCGATCTACGTTCCCAGGTGCAAAAACTCTGGGACAAGGGTGACATCCTGTCCAGCCTGGCCACGGGCGAGTCCCTGTTTCCCCGCCGCCTGGCGCTCAAGGTGCCCACCTCCGGCGAAATTGCCGGCCAGTTCGAGGCCGTGCGCAACTGGATCGCCGACCTGCGCGGCATGCCCCATGTGCGGGTGGACATGCGGGAGTTCAGCCACCGGGTGTTCGGCAACAACGCCATTCCCGATTCGGCATGGGTGGACAGCATCGGCGCGGCCCAGGCTCTCATCGGCAAACAGCGGGAGGCGGCTCGCTTCAGCACCCTGGTGGACATGACCCGCCAGCACCAGCCGGACTTGCTGGGCTGGCTCGCCAAGCGGCCCCTCAAGGCCCTGGAGTTGGCCGCAGAGTGGCCCAAACTGCTGGACATCGTGGCCTGGCTGCAAAGCCACCCGCGCCCCGGCATCTACCTGCGCCAGGTGGACCTCCCGGGCGTACACAGCAAATTCATCGAGGCCCAGCGGGGCGTATTGGGGGAACTGTTCGATCTGGCCCTGCCGCCCTCCGCCATTGAGCAATCCGCCACGGGCACCAGCCAGTTTGCCCGGCGTTACGGTTTCCGCGACAAGCCGGAGCGCATCCGCTTGCGCCTGCTGGACCCGGAGCGGGCTTTACTGCCGTATGGAGTGGGTCGGGACGTGAGCCTGGATGCGGAGAGTTTTGCGCGCCTGAACTGGCCGGTGACCCGGGTATTCATTACCGAAAACGAAATCAACTTTTTGGCCTTGCCCCATCTGCCGGACAGCCTGGCCATTTTCGGCGCAGGCTACGGCTTCGCGGCCCTGGCCCAGGCCCGCTGGCTTACCGACTGCCGCATCCATTACTGGGGCGATATCGACACCCACGGCTTCGCCATCCTGGATGAACTGCGCGGCCACTTCCCCCACGTCGAGTCCTTCCTCATGGACCGGGCCACCCTGCTGGCCTTCGAAGGCCAATGGGGGACGGAGGACAAGCCCACGACCCGGAACCTGCCGCACCTGAATTCAACGGAACAAGCCCTCTACGACGATCTGCGCGATAAGCGCCTGGGCAAGAACCTGCGCCTGGAACAGGAGAAAATCGGTTTCGGCTGGGTCGAATCCGCTTTGTCGGCCCTCAGCTAGGGTCTGCCTGAACAGACCCTTCGCGCAGAGACAAAAGCGATGTTGGCAAATTTGGCCGGAACCTGCCCCCGGTTGCCCCGTAGCTCGGGTTTCAACCCGACAACAACGCCCCTGGCCCCCTTTCGTCGGGTTGAAACCCGACCTACGCATGCCACACGGCGAGTTTTGCCTCCATAGAAAAAAAGACGGGCCCGAAGGCCCGTTGAGGAGAGGTGATGCAAGCTGTTCTTGAAGCCTAGTCGCCGCCGCGCATGTTCTGGACCTGGAACAGGCTGGGCGGGTTGAGTTGGGAACCCACGATGCCCTTGAACTGGCCCGTGGTGCAATGCTTGGACTGGACATCCACCATGGAGAAAGCGTCGTCCACACCGATACCGGAGCCCTTGTTAATGGGCAGGTGGTGGTCGGCGTGGGACTTGCCCACCATGAAGACCTTCCACAGTTCGCCCTTGCGGTCGTAGATTTCGTTGGCGCCGTTCAGGTTGCCGAGTTGGGCATCCATGTAGAACACGCGCTTGGAAACCGGGTGGTTGGAATTCACCGGTGCGGCTTCCAGTACATACACCTTGCGCAACTGCCAGGAACCTTCGTGGTAGCAACCGCCCTGGCCGCCGAAATTCACGTACTTGTAGCCATCGGATTCAGCCGGCATGTCCGTCGCCAGCTTCAACTCGTCGTGGTTCCACATGGGCAGCACCACGTTCTTCGTCCCCTTGTAGGTCCACTTCATGTCGGAGACGCGACCGTTGTAGCCTTCGAAGTCCTCGATCATCAGGTCGGAACCCAGGAAGGCGTCCGTGGCCTGGCCGGTGGCGAGACGGCGCACCCGACGCTGGAAGCCCAGGTACAAGTAGGCATCGTCGATCTTCTGGTCATCGTCGTAGCGCTGGATCAGGAGCTGAGTGTTCTTCAGATCCTGAGGCTCATTCACCTTCATGTAGATGGCGCGGTACAGATTCGACGGATTGGGCGTGACTTCCGGCACTGGCGCATCCTTTACCCGATGCTTGAAGTTCAGAAAGTGCATATTGAGCTTCAGGGTGCGCTCCACCTGCCCGGTGGCCATGTTGCGATACTTCCAGTAGAAGGGATAGATGGCTGCGTTGTCACCCCAGTTCACGCCGTACTTGTAGTTCCAGGCCAGTTTTTCGCCGGCCCGCGGGTCGGAAGAACTAGGCTCTTCCGGGAACGGGCGCCCCGCCACGTAGCCTTCAATGTCGCCGTTCTTGGGGCCGAGCTTGGCCTTGTTCAAGTTCTTGCGGGTGGCATCCACATAGGGCTTGGACAGATCGAAGCTGGTGGTGGGACCTACCTTGATCTGGAACTGGCCTTCCTTGATGAGCTTGTACACACCGGCCGGCATGGCATCCTTGAACTGGTCCGCGTTGGCCTTGCTGATGACCGTGCCAGCGGTCAGCCCGGCAACGGCGGGCACACCCGCCTTGTAAGGCGAGAACGTATGGTCCACGTCGGCGTCGGTGGCGGCGAAGGTGCTGCCGGCGGCGAGGGCGAGGAGGACGGAAAGAGTGATCTTT
>JAYTVW010000161.1:0-100123 GCA_043743785.1 Rhodocyclales bacterium
TTCCAGGACCTTGCAGGAGTAGCCCCACTCGTTGTCGTACCAGGCCACGACCTTGACGAAGGTGGTGTCCAGGGCGATGCCGGCGTCGGAGTCGAACACAGAGGTGCAGGATTCGCCGCGGAAGTCGGTGGCAACCACTTTTTCCGTGGTGAAGCCCAGCACGCCCTTCATGGAACCTTCAGAGGCGGCCTTCATGGCGGCGCAGATTTCGGCGTAGGTGGCTTCCTTGTTCAGTTCCACCACCAGGTCCACCACGGACACGTCGGAGGTCGGGACGCGGAAGGACATGCCGGTGAGCTTCTTGTTCAGCTCGGGGATGACCACGCCCACGGCCTTGGCGGCACCGGTGGAGGAGGGAATGATGTTTTCCAGGATGCCGCGACCGCCGCGCCAGTCCTTGTTAGACGGGCCATCCACCGTCTTCTGGGTGGCGGTGGCGGCATGCACCGTGGTCATCAGGCCGCGCTTGATGCCCCAGTTGTCGTTCAGTACCTTGGCCACGGGGGCCAGGCAGTTGGTGGTGCAGGAGGCGTTGGAAATGATGTCCTGGCCGGCATAGGTCTTGTCGTTCACGCCGAAGACGAACATGGGGGTGTCGTCCTTGGAGGGGGCCGACATGATGACCTTCTTCGCACCGGCAGCGATGTGCTTGGCAGCGGTGTCCTTGGACAGGAACAGGCCCGTGGCTTCCACCACCACGTCGGCACCGATTTCGCCCCACTTCAGTTCCGCCGGATCCTTCACCGCCGTCAGGCGGATGGTCTTGCCGTTCACCACCAGGTTGCCGTCAACCACGGCCACGTCGCCCTTGAAGCGGCCGTGCACAGAGTCGAACTTCAGCATGTAGGCCAGGTAATCGGGCTCCAGCAGGTCATTGATGCCGACAATTTCGATGTCGTCAGCGAAGTCCTTGAATGCAGCGCGGAAGACCATGCGGCCGATACGGCCAAAACCATTGATACCAACCTTGATTGCCATGTTTCGTTCTCCAGTAAAAATCACAAAACTGATTTCACGGTGGCGACCACATTGTCCACCGTGAAGCCGAATTCCTTGAACAACTGACCGGCCGGGGCGGATTCGCCGAAGCGGTCGATGCCGATAACCTTGCCTTCCAGGCCCACGTACTTGTACCAGGCGTCGGTAACGCCGGCTTCCACCGCGACCCTGGGGATGCCCTTGCCCAGCACAGCGGACTTGTAGGCCGCGTCCTGACGCTCGAAAACATTGGTGGAGGGCATGGACACCACGCGCACCGCAACGCCTTCTTCCGCCAACTTGGCCTGGGCCTTGAGGGCCAGTTCCACTTCGGAGCCGGTGGCGATGATGACGGCCTTGGGTTCGCCCGCAGCTTCGGATAGCACGTAGCCGCCCCTGGCCACAGCGGCGATCTGGGCTGCATCACGCTTGACGAAGGGCAAGTTCTGACGGGACAGGGCCAGGGACGTGGGGCCGCCCCGGCGTTCCACGGCGTTCGTCCAGGCCACCATGGTTTCCAGGGTGTCGCAGGGACGCCACAGGTCCATGTTGGGGATCAGGCGCAGGGTGGCGATCTGCTCCACCGGCTGGTGGGTCGGACCATCCTCGCCCAGACCGATGGAGTCGTGGGTGAACACGTAGATCACCCGCTGCTTCATCAGGGCCGACATGCGCAGGGCGTTCCGGGCATATTCGGAGAACATCAGGAAGGTACCACCGAAGGGCAGCAGGCCGCCGTGCAGGGCCATGCCGTTCATGATGTGGGCCATGCCAAACTCGCGCACGCCGTAGGAAATGTAGTTGCCGGGTTCCTTGCCGGACACATGCTTGCAGCCGACCCAGTTGGTCAGATTGGAGCCGGTCAGGTCGGCGGAGCCGCCGAGGAACTCGGGTAGAGCTGGTGCCAGGGCGTTGATGGCGATCTGTGAGGCCTTGCGGGTGGCCACGGTCTCGCCCTTCTCGTTGATGGCCGCGATGGCCTTGGCCGCGAACTCGGCCCAGTTGGCCGGCAGTTCATTGGCGGTACGGCGCAGGAACTCGGCGGCCAGTTCCGGGAAGGCCCGGGCGTAGTGTTCGAACTTCTGGTCCCAGGCGGACTCGGCGGCAGCGCCCTTCGGGCGGCCGTCCCAGGCTTCATAGACTTCCTGGGGAATTTCAAAGGGGCCGAAGTTCCAGCCGATGTTGGGCCGCACCAGGGCGATTTCGATATCGCCCAGTGGCGCGCCATGCACGTCGTGGGTGCCCTGCTTGTTGGGGGAACCGGCGCCGATCACCGTCTTGCAGCAGATCAGGGTGGGCTTGTCGGTGACGGCCTTGGCGGCCTCGATGGCGGCGTGCAGCGCTTCCGGATCGTGACCATTCACGTTTGGCACCACGTGCCAGCCGTAGGCTTCGAAACGCTTGGGCGTATCGTCGGTAAACCAGCCTTCGACATGGCCGTCGATGGAAATACCGTTGTCGTCCCAGAAGGCCGTCAGCTTGCCCAGGCCCCAGGTGCCGGCCAGGGCACAGGCTTCATGGGAAATGCCCTCCATGAGGCAGCCGTCTCCCAGGAACACCCAGGTGCGGTGATCCACGATGGCGTGTTCGGGGCGGTTGAATTCATTGGCCAGCAGCTTTTCCGCCATGGCAAAGCCGACGGCGTTGGTGATGCCCTGGCCCAGGGGGCCGGTCGTGGTTTCCACGCCGGGGGCGTAGCCGTACTCCGGGTGGCCCGGGGTCTTGGAATGCAGTTGGCGGAAAGCCTTCAGATCCTCAATGGACAGCTCGTAGCCCGTCAGGTGCAAGAGGGCGTAGATGAGCATGGAGCCGTGGCCGTTGGACAGCACGAAACGGTCCCGGTCGGCCCACTTGGGGTTCGAGGGGTTGTGCTTGAGGTGATGGTTCCACAGCACTTCGGCAATTTCCGCCATGCCCATGGGGGCGCCAGGGTGGCCGGAATTGGCTTTTTGCACCGCATCCATGGCAAGTGCCCGGATGGCGCTGGTGAGGTTATTGAACACGGGGGCTTCGAAATCGCTGAATGTGGACATCTGGGTTTCCTTTGCGTCCGGCATGGTCATGCCGGAAAGCACGAAATTATCTTCCAATCCGGGGCTTTTGAACAGATTCGCGGCCGCCGGGACTCATGCAAGCATCAAAAAAACTCTAAAAACTTCCCGTTGCTGGGGGCGCGCGCGAAAAAAAACCCTCGCTTTCGCCCACCTTGCCCATTGCATATGACATGGGAGGCGTTTATCTTTCCGGCACGGCGTGGCAGTGCCCGCGCCGTCAATTTGCCACTGCCCGGCGACGGGTCACATCTTTCAGGGAGTGCAGCATGGACGAATTCAAATTCATCGACGACACCACCAAGTACCGTCCGGAGAACGCCTATGCCCTGGGCCGGGCGGCGGACCTGGCCTACGAGAATGCCGGCAAGGTGGCCGCCGTCACCACGGCCTGGGGTTTCCCGAAAAGCCAGTATTTCAACCGCAAGGACACCCAGGCCTTCCTGGCGGGCAACGACAAGGCGGTGATTCTGGCCTTTCGCGGTACCGAACCCAAGGATCTGCACGACTGGATGACCGACGCGGACGTTGACCTGGTGCCCGATCCCTGGGGCCAGGTCCATGACGGTTTCAGCCGTGCCCTCACCTACATCTGGCGTGACGTCCTGACGGCCTTGCCGGCCTTCCAGAACAAGGGCCAGTCCCTGTGGGTCACCGGCCACAGCCTGGGGGCGGCCTTGGCGACCCTGGCGGTGGCCAAGCTGCGCCAGGAGGACAAGCCCGTGTATGGCCTTTACACCTACGGCCAGCCGCGCACCGGGGACCGGGATTTCGCCAACCGCTTCAACGCCGATTTCCAGAGCCGGGCTTTTCGCATCGTAAACCAGGAGGACATCGTCACCCGGGTGCCCATGCGCCTCATGAGTTACAGCCATGTGGGCACCTATCTGTACCTGAACGCCAAGGGCGAGATCACGGACGACATGGCCTCCTGGTACCGTTTCCTCGACTGCATCGAGGCAGCCGTGCCGGACCTGCTGGACATGAAACTCGATGCCCTGGCCGACCACAGCATGACTACCGGCTACCTGCCGAAGCTGAAGAAGAACGCAGCGTTCAATCCGTTTTTGTAGGTCGGGATTTATCCCGACAGGCTGCCGCAGACCTGTCGGGTTGAAACCCGACCTACACTCACCCCCTGCGGCTGATCTCCACCAGTCGCAGGATATGGGGCGTGAAAATCAGCTGCATGGCCAGTTCCATCTTGCCGCCGGGCACCACGATGATGTTGGCCCGGGACATGAAGGAGTCGTGGATCATGTTCAGCAGGTACTGGAAATCGATACCCCGCGGGTTGGCAAAACGGATCACCACGAAACTCTCATCCGCCGTGGGGATATCCCGGGCCACGAAGGGATTGGACGTATCCACCGTCGGCACCCGCTGGAAGTTCACGTGGGTGCGGGAAAACTGGGGCGTGATGTAATTCACGTAGTCCGGCATGCGCCGCAGGATGGTGTCCATCACCGCCTCGGTAGAATAGCCCCGGTGTTTCTTGTCCCGATGCAGCTTCTGCACCCACTCCAGGTTGATGATGGGCACCACGCCAACGAGCAGATCCGCGTGCTTGCCCACGTCCAGGGTGTCGCTCTTTACCGCGCCGTGCAGGCCCTCGTAGAACAGCAGGTCCGTGCCGCTGGGCACGTCTTCCCAGGGTGTGAAGGTGCCGGAGGGCTGGCCATAGGGCGCGGCCTCTTCATCGTTGTGCAGATACTTGCGCGCCTTGCCGGTACCGGTTTCGCCGTAACCACGGAACAGGGCTTCCAGATCCTCCAGTACATTGGCTTCGGGGCCGAAGTGGCTGAAGTTGTGGTTGCCGGCCTTGGCCGCCTCCGCCATGGCCAGCTTCATGTCCTTGCGGTCGAAGCGATGGAAGGAATCCCCCTCGATAATGGCGGCCTTGATGTGCTCGCGGCGAAAAATGTGCTGGAAGGTCTTGGTGACCGACGAGGTGCCGGCACCGGAGGAACCGGTGATGGCGACGACCGGGTGTTTTGCGGACATGGTGTTTTCCCCTGTTTCAAGAATTCATGAAGAGTGAGCGCTCGCCGAAGAGGGGCGAGCTGAAGGTTTTGTCCGTTCCCTGGTCGAAATCCTGGTGGTAGCGCACGACCCGCTCCACTTCGTTCTTCGAACCGAAGATGAGGGGCACGCGCTGGTGCAGGTCCGTTGGCTTGACCTGCTGGATGGCTTCGCGGCCCGTACTGGCCAGGCCGCCGGCCTGCTCGATGATGAAGGCGATGGGATTGGCTTCGTACATCAGGCGCAGGCGGCCGGGCTTCTTCGGATCCCGGTTGTCCTTCGGGTACATGAAAATCCCGCCCCGAGTCAGGATGCGGAAGGTTTCCGCCACCAGGGAGGCGATCCAGCGCATGTTGAAATCCTTGTCCCGGGTACCGGGCTTGCCCGCCAGGCACTCGGACACGTAGCGCTTCACCGGCGCTTCCCAGAAACGCTCATTGGAGGCGTTGATGGCAAATTCCTTCGTCTCCTCCGGAATGCGCATCTTCGGATGCGTAAGGATGAAGGCGCCGATATCCCGGTCCAGGGTGAAGCCGTCCACGCCGTTGCCGGTGGTCAGCACCAGCATGGTGGAGGGGCCATACAGGGCAAAGCCCGCCCCCACTTGCTCGGTGCCCGGCTGCAGGAAATCTTCCAGGGTCGCGTCCTGGCCCGGCTTGGGGCTCTTCAGGATGGAGAAAATGGTGCCCACGGTGAGGTTCACGTCAATGTTGGAGCTGCCGTCCAGGGGATCGAAGACCAGCAGATACTTGCCGCGCTTGAACTGGGCCGGCAGGGTGTAGTGGGCTTCCATCTCTTCAGAAGCCATGCCCGCCAGATGGCCGGTCCACTCGTTGCCCTGCAGCATGACATCATTGCTGATGACATCCAGTTTCTTCTGAACTTCGCCCTGGACATTCACTTCCCCGCTGCCGTCGCCGTGGTTGCCGTGGTTGCCCAGCAGCGCGCCCCGATTCACCTGGTTGGAAATGATCTTGATGGCCGTGGCCAATGAGTTGAGCAGGCCGGAAAACTCCCCCGTGGCCCCCGCATGCTTGTGCTCTTCCTCGATGGTGTAACGCGTCAGTGTCTTCCTTGCGTCGTGCATGCCTGTCTCCCGAATATCATTATTATCTTGTCCCCACCCCAAAAAGGGCCCCGGCAATTCCCCGTGGGGCGGACTTCAGTCCGCCATGGCCGGCTGAAGCCGGCCCCACAACGGTCTTGCCGGGGAGCAAGGGAGCTTGTTATCGCAAACGTGTTACAGCAGAACCTCGCGCCAGCCAGGGTAGAGCGTGTCCGCATCGGCCTGGAAGGAGGCGAATGCGCCCGCCAACTCCTGATGGTCCCTGGCGTATTCGACGAGATTGACACCCTTTTGCCAGGCATCCTGGGCCTGGCGCAGGGAAATGGCCCCGGCCGTGCCGCCGTCCTTGTGGCCGAAAGCGCCGCCGCCGGAAGTCTGGATCACGTTGGAGTGGCCCAGGTTGTCGAAGAAGCCCGGCAGGCGCAGGGCGTTCATGCCACCGGAGATGATGGGAGTGGTGGGCTTCATGCCCAGCCATTCCTGGTGGTAGTAGGGGCCGTCGGCCGCGTCCTGCTCCAGCATGTAGGCGATGTTCTTGTCCTTGCCCTCGCCTTCCATCTTGCCGTAGCCCATGGTGCCGGTGTGGATGCCGGAGGCGCCCAGGAGGCGGCTCATCTTGCAATGCACGAAGGCCGTATAGCCGCGCATGGACTGGGGGCTGGTGACGGCGCCGTGACCAGCCCGGTGGTAATGCAGGAACTGGCTGGGGAACTGGCGGCGGCAGGTGGTGACGGCGGTAGCCCCGGCCACATAGCCGTCCACCAGGAAGGCCACGTGATCGGCGTTCTCGGCGAAGGTCTCCAGAATGAATTCGCCCCGGGCGATCATCTCGAAGGGATCGTCGGCGGTGATATTGGCGGAGAACAGCTTGGCCTCGCCGGTGGTGTCCTGGGCCCGCCGCATGGCATCCGCCACCAGGCGCATGGTTTCCTTCAGCGGCGCGAAGATCTGGTTGCCCTGGGGTTCGTCGTTCTTGATGAAGTCGCCCCCCAGCCAGAACTGGTGGCAGGCATCGGCGAAGGGCTGGGGACGCAGGCCCAGCTTGGGCTTGATGATGGTGCCCACCACCATGCCGCCATTGACGATGGGGCGCCCCAGGACACGCCACATGTCCACGATGTTCATGGCCGGGCCGTCGAACAGGCGCAGGTAGCAGGGCGGCACCCAGAAGTCATGCATCTTGGCGTATTCCACGTCGCCCATGCCCTGGTTGTTGCCGATGGTGAGCGTCAGGAAGGAAGCCATCATGGCCCGGCCATCGATGATGTTGCGGTCGAAGAGTTCCACCGGGTAGGCGATCTTCATGAGTTCCCGGGCCGGGTCGATTTCATACACCAGCGCATCCACGCCCTTGGTGAAGTCGTCGGTGGTGCACACCTCCACATTGGTCCCCGTGGAGGACTCGGCGGCGAAGTGGGCGGCGGTTGACAGGTAGTCGTGGTCGCCCTTGGGCTTCATGATGTAGGCGCACAGCACGTGACGCCCCCCGCTGATCAGGTCGGCTTCCTTCAGTTCAAGATTGGCGTAGCGGTTCGACTGGTCCATGAATGTCTCCTTTGTGTCTCTGTGGGCATGTGCTGCAAGGTGTGATTGGATATTAAAGGTCTTCGATCATAAATAACATTCACAGTTATTTATCGAGATCATAAGGAAACCCCGAAGCCGCTGTGGCATGCAGGCGCCGAAGACCCGCCAGGTCCGTGGCGCTCAGGTCGGGCAGCACGGCCAGGGCGCCGGAAAAATCCTGCTCCCGGGTAGTGTCACAGGGCGTCACCAAGGTCGGCAGGCCGGCGGCGCGGGCGGAGGCCAGACCGGCGGCGGAGTCCTCAATGGCAAGACAGGCCCCGGCCGGCAGGCCGAACCGCTCCAGCACCCACAGATAGATGTCGGGCGCCGGCTTTTTCGCGGCCACGATGTCTCCGGCGCCGATCACCTCGAACCAGCCCGGCGCCTCCGCTCCCAGGGTGAGCGCCAGCAAGGGAGTGACATTCTCCGGCGTGGTGGTGGTGGCGATGGCCAAGCGCAGGCCGGCAGTGCGGGCTTCCATGAGCAGAGCCGCCACCCCGGGCCGCAGGGGAATGGCGCCGGATGCCAGCAGGGCCAGGTAGTGGCGCGTCTTGGCCCCATGCAGGGCCGCGATGCGCCCCCGTACATCGGCACACTCGAGAAAGCCCGGGTCGAAGCGACGGGCGTAATGCAGCATGCGCTCCTTGCCGCCTGTCACCGTCAGCAGCTCGCCGTAGAGGGTTTCCCCCCAGAACCAGCCCAGCCCCGCCTCGGCAAAGGCGGCGTTGAAGGCCGGCCGGTGGCCGTCCCGCTCCGTTTCCGCCAGAGTGCCATCCACATCGAAAATGAGTGCTGAAAGTTCCATGACGGTATGGTATGGCCTGACGCGCATAAGGTATATTCACAAATTCTTATGGGAACCATAAACGGACATGAAGAACGCCACCCTGCGCCAGTTGAAGGTCTTTGAAGCCGTGGCGCGGCACTGCTCATTTTCCCGGGCCGCCGAGGAACTGCACCTGACCCAGCCCGCCGTGTCCATGCAGGTGAGAAGCCTGGAGGAGGAAGCAGGCCTGCCCCTCACGGAGCAGATGGGCAAGAAGGTGTTCCTGACGGCGGCCGGGGAGGAGGTGGCGCGGCATGCGCGGCTCATCGCCCAGGCCCTGCGGGACGCCGGAGACGCCATCGCGGCCATCAAGGGTATCAAAGGAGGCCGGCTATCCATCGGCGTGGTCAGCACCGCCAAGTATTTCGCCCCGCGCCTCCTGGCGAATTTCCGCCAGCGCTACCCGGGGGTGGAGCTACGGCTGGAGGTGAGGAATCGGGAAACCATCGTGCGCCAGCTCGCGGACAACGCTATCGACATGGCCATCATGGGTACGCCTCCGGCCGAACTGGTGACGGTATCGGAAGCCTTCGCGCCCCACCCCCTGGTCGTCATCGCGTCCCCGGGGCACCCCCTGGCGGGGCGGGACACGGTGGCGGCGCTGGAACTGGCGGAGGAGTGCTTCCTCATCCGGGAGCCGGGCTCAGGCACCCGCATCGCCATGGAGCGCTTCTTCAACGGCGTTGGCGTGCACCTCCACCACTCATTCGAAATGGGCAGTAATGAGACCATCAAGCAGGCGGTGATGGCGGGCATGGGCATTTCCTTCATTTCGCTCCACACCATCGGCCTGGAACTGGCCGTGGGCCGCCTGGCCTGCCTGGCGGTGGAAGGCACCCCGGTGATGCGCCAGTGGCACGTAGTGCGGCGCCCGGAAAAACACCTGCTGCCCCCGGCCGCCGCCTTCCATGAGTTCCTGCTGGCAGAAGGCGCCCGCCTCATTGAAGAAGGCGTGGGGCTGTAGGTCGGGTTTTAACCCGACATGGGCCACAGGGCGGTGTTTGTCGGCTTAACACCCGACCTACAGACCTTCAGCGGTGCGCCCGAATCCAGGCTTTCCACTCGGCCAGGAGAGTACCGCTGGCGGCGGCGATGACGGAGCGCTTCCAGACATCGTCCGCGTCAAAATCGTCGTTATTGAGGGAGCACATGGCGCCCCCGGCCTCCCGCAGAATGAGCTGGCCCGCGGCGTAGTCCCACAACATCTGACCGCCATGCAGGTTCACGTCCAGGCGGCCGGCTGCCAGGTAGGCCCACTCGATGGCGCTGCTGCCGAAGTTGCGCTGGGAATAGTAGGGCGGATGGGTGGCCAGGTTGTCGCCGAGCTGCCGGGGAATGCGCTTGAAATCCACCCCCGCCACGCAATCCTTGAGGTGGGTCGGCAGTTCCCGCAAAGGCAGGCGCAGGCCATTCATGAACGCACCGCGGCCCCGCTCGGCGTAGAAGGCTTCGTCCGCCGCCGGGTTGTACACCACGCCGAACTGGGTGCGACCGGCCACCATCCAGGCCACAGAGACGGCGTAGAAGGGAATCCCGTTGGAGAAATTCGTCGTGCCGTCGATGGGATCAATACACCACAGGCCAGCGCCCCCCTCGGCCCATAGGCGCCGCTGTTCGGCTTCCTCCATCTCCTCTCCCAGCACCGGGCGGTCGATGATGCTTCTGAGCGCCGTGGTCAGGGCCTCCTGGGCCGCCAGGTCCACTTCCGTGAGAAAGCTGCCGTCCGCCTTGCGGTGACGCACCGCCGTCAAATGGCGGGAGACGATGACTCGCTGCGCCACGTCGCGCACCGCCGCAACCATCTGCCCGCACAGGGGCGAGACGCCATGAGCCTGGGCGCTCATTCCTTCGGAGATACGTTCACTCATTTCCATTCTTGATCAGCGCCAATCTTCATCTGGTATTTCAAGAGCAGCCACGTCCAATCGAATTCGCTATTGTAGGGCGGGCTTTAGCCCGCCATGGCCGGATGAATCCGGCCCTACAACAGTTTGGCGGGCCTATAATCCCGCAGAATTGGTCTTCGATAATAGCATGATGAATCCGCGCTTCTTTTGCTCCGTTCCTCTGGCCGCCGGCAGCAACATCGACTTGCCGCCGGAAGTGGCCCACCACGCCGACCGGGTGCTGCGCCTGAAGGCCGGCGACGCCATCACCCTGTTCAACGGCGACGGTAGCGAGTTTCCCTCCGTCCTGCTGTCCCTGGGCAAGTCGGCCCGGGCCGAACTGGGTCCGCGACTGGAACCGGCACGGGAGTCCCCCCTCAAGCTGACCCTGGTGCAATCCCTGGCCGCCGCCGACAAGATGGACTGGGTGCTGCAAAAGGCAGTGGAACTGGGCGTTGCCGGCTTCAAGCCGGTGTCCAGCACCAGGAGCGTGGTGAAGCTCGTCGGCGACCGGGCCGAGAAACGTGTGGAGCACTGGCGCCATATCGTCGCCGCCGCCTGCGAACAATGTGGCCGCAATGTGCTGCCCTCTGTTGCGGACCTGCAGACCCTAAGCCGTCATCTGGCGGCCCCCGCCCCCGCCGGCACCCTGCGCCTGTTCCTGTCACCCACCGCCCCGGCGCGTCTGTCCGACCTGCCCCGGCCGGCCGCCGTGGAATTGCTGGTAGGTCCGGAGGGCGGTTTCACCGACGCTGAAGAAGAATGCGCCCGCGTCGTGGGCTACCAACCCGTACGCCTGGGCCCGCGGGTCCTGCGCACCGAAACCGCCGGCCTCGCTGCCCTGGCGGCCCTGCAGTTGCAGTGGGGAGATTTTTAAGCAGGATTCAGGATTCAGGATTCAGGATTCAGGATTCAGGATTCAGGATTCAGGCAGGACAGCATTGCACGCTTCATTTGGGGGAAAACCATCATGTTCGAATCCGCAGAATTGGGCCACAGCCTCTCCAAGGCTGAATACGACAAGGAAGTGCCGCTGTTACGGGCGGACATGCTGGACACGCAATACGACATGGGCGCCTTGCACAAATTCCCGGTGATCATCCTGGTGGATGGCATCGAGGGGGCGGGCAAGAGTGAAACGGTGAACCTGCTCAACGCCTGGATGGATCCGCGCCATATCCTTACCCACGGCTTCGACCAGCCCACCACAGAGGAACTGGAGCGGCCCTTCATGTGGCGCTACTGGCGCGCCCTACCGGCCAAGGGCAAGATCGGCATCCTGTTCCACAACTGGTACGCCTCGTCCCTGGAGAGCGGCCTCTCCGGCAAGAAGAAGCCGGCCCGCCTGGACCAGCGCCTGGCGGAAATCAACCGCTTCGAGCGCATGCTGGCGGAAGAAGGCGCCCTCATCCTGAAGTTCTGGTTCCACCTCACCGGGGACGCCCAGAAACAGCGCCTCAAGTCCCTGGAAAAGAATCCCACCACCCGCTGGCGCGTCCAGCCGGAACACTGGGTACAGCACGAGGCTTACGACAGCTACCGGGGCGTGGCGGAGCACATCATGCGCCGTACCAGTACCGCCCATGCGCCCTGGATCGTGGTGGACGGCAGCGACGAGCGCTTCCGCGCTGTCAGCGTGGGCCGCATCCTGCTCAAGACCATGCGCGCCCGGCTCGAACTGGAAAGCAAGGGTTATCGTCCCCGCTCCGCCTCCGCCCCCCTGCCCCCGGTCACGGACCAGAAGAATCTGCTGAATTCCCTGGACCTGACGCAGAAGCTCGGCAAGAAGGAGTACGCGGCGGAACTGGAAAAATGGCAGGGCCGGCTGAACCTGCTCACTCAGGATCCGCGCTTCGCCGGCCGTTCCCTGGTGGCCGTCTTCGAAGGCGTGGATGCCGCCGGCAAGGGCAGCGCCATCCGCCGCGTCACCGGCGCCCTGGACGCCCGCCAGTACCGCCTCATTCCCATCGCCGCCCCCACCGAAGAAGAACGGGCCCAGCCCTACCTGTGGCGCTTCTGGCGCCACCTACCGCGGCAGGGCCACATGTCCATCTTCGACCGCTCCTGGTATGGCCGGGTGCTGGTGGAACGGGTCGAGGAGTTTTGCGCCGAGGCGGAATGGATGCGTGCCTACAGCGAGATCAACGATTTCGAAGACCAGATGGCCGCCCACGGCGTGGTGGTGGCGAAATTCTGGCTGCACATCAGCCAGGAAGAGCAGTTGCGCCGCTTCAAGGAACGGGAGGAAACCCGCTTCAAGCGCTTCAAGATCACACCGGAAGACTGGCGCAACCGGGAAAAATGGCCCGCCTACGAGCACGCCGTCTGTGACATGATCGACCGCACCAGCACCGACCGGGCGCCCTGGACCCTGGTGGAAGCGGAGGACAAGTACTTCGCCCGCATCAAGGTGCTGAAGTCCCTGTGCAAGCAGATGGAAGCGGCGCTCAACGCCTGATGCAAACGGCCCGGCGGAAGCGCCGGGCCAACAGTGTCAGACCAGCGAGGGCAAGCAAAAACGACCCCGGCTCGGCCACCGGGTTACCCTCCAGCACCACGTTATCCAAAAACGGACTGCCCCAGGCACCGGACTGCGTCTGGAAACGAAGCTCGTAGTCCCCGCTGCTTGTCGCCTGGACATCCACCGCGAAATGCCCCCAGGGGGATGTCACCGGATAGTAGTCAAAAAAATTGTTCAGCCCATCCACATTGACGCTGCCGACCAACAGCGCTCCAAGGGAGTACTCCAGCACGGCCCCGACAGTGGGACTGCCGTCCGTATAGCGGCCGCCGTTGTAATCGAAGGACAGCCGATAGGACTCACCTGCCAGCAGATGAACCGTCTGGCGCAGCCCCGACGGGAAGTTGCCAATCCCGCCACCGATCAAATCCACGTAGCGGCTGCCCTCCGCCGCCATGCCGCCCCCGTACCCGCTGATCAGGATATCCACCGTGCTGCCGTTACCCAGTGGCTGCCAGCCGGTCGGAATTCCGGTCAGGTAGAGTCCGGCAAAGGCGTCCGCCTCGAAGCTGCCGTTCTGCAAGAGGTTGGCACGGGCCGGGCCGGCCAGCAGCGCCGTCACGAACAGCACGGCCACGAGGCCCGTACGGGAAGTAATGGACAGCCCCATGTCAGGCAGACCTCTTGTCGCGGCCGGCACGGCGGACGCCAACCACCGCTGCCAAGCCAGCCGCCAGCAGCAGAACAGAAGCCGGCTCAGGCACGGCTGGCGGCGGCGTCGTATCGGCCCAGGCGTTGTCAGCATAGAAATCCACCGCCGACCCCGGCGCCGAATACAGGATGAACATGTTGGGGTTGCCCCCTCCCACGCTCAGCGACAAGGTTTCCCACTGATTGGTATGGCTGGACGTGGTGGCCGACAGCAAGGTGTTGCCGCTGTCGGCGTAGGCCGCCAGCCAGGCCTGGCCACTCAGCACAAACACCTGAACGGAGAGTGTTGCCAAGGACTGGGTGACAAATGCCTGGCCCATGCCGGAATACTGGCCATTGGTGGTCAGGTGCAGCATGTAACCGTTGCCGCCAGGGGCCGTGCTGGCCAATAACTCCGTGGCGGTGGCGCTGGCCTGGTTGTTGTACAGGAACCAGGCCGCCGCGGAAGACGACTGATAGGAGCCCGCGCCGACCCCGCTGTTGGCAGTGGCATAATTTGGTGCCAACAAACCAGCCTCCGGGGTGTCAAATCCCGCGTTACTCAGCAGGTTGGCAAAGGCCAGCGCCGGCCAGATCAGTACCGCAAGCAGCAAGCTACGAACAGGGGACAGCTTCATGGCAGGTTCCTTGGTTTCATGACGACACGAGAACCATAGCAAATTACATTCCAGGCTATTGAATATGATATTTATCAAACAACTGCCCAAACACCAAGCGCCGCACGGGCCTCCTTATGTAAAATATTTCGACACACCCTTATGGGCCGCGCCGCCCAGGCTGCGATGCACCATCCGTTCCTGCGTAAGTAGCGATAGCCGCGCTATACTCGGCGCTTTGTGTTACTTCGCTGCGCCGTGCCCCAATCGAACCGCATAGCGCAAGTCCGCTGGCTTTTACGCGCAAATCCTGAAACCGCCACCATGACAAAGAAGAAACAAAAGGATTCCGCCAGTCAGTTCGTCGCCTGGATTCGGCATGCGGCGCCCTATTTCCACGCCTTCCAGGGCCGCACCTTCGTCATCGCCTTCGGCGGTGAGGTGCTGGAAGGGGAAGACGCGGAACGGCGCTCCCAGGCCCTGGCCCAGGACCTGAACCTGCTGGAAAGCCTGGGCATCCGCCTGGTGCTGGTGCACGGCGCTCGCCCCCAGATCGACGCGGAAATGCTACGCCGGGGCCTCACGCCCCGATTCCACCAGGGCGTGCGCATCACGGACGCCGACGCCCTGGAATGCGTGAAGAGCGCCATGGGCGTCACGCGCATGGACCTGGAGGCCCTGCTCTCCCAGGGCATGCCCAACACCCCCATGGCCGGTGCCTACATCCGGGTCACCGGCGGCAACTTCATCACCGCCAAGCCAGTTGGTATTGAGGAAGGCGTGGATTACCAGTACACCGGGGAAATCCGCAAGATCAACGCGGCGGAAATCAAGGACGACCTGGACCAGGAAAACGTGGTGCTCATCACCCCCATCGGCCTCTCGCCCACCGGGGAAATCTTCAACCTGGCTTGGGAAAAAGTGGCCGAAAGCGTGGCCGTGGCACTTCAGGCGGACAAGCTCATCTACCTGGTGGACGCCCCGGGCATCCTGGGACGCCACGGCGAGCTGCTGGAGGCCCTCACCGCCGACGAAACCGGCGAACTGGAGGATGTGCCCCAGGCGCCGGAAGTTGCAAGGGTGCTGCCCGGCGCACTGCGCGCCTGCCGGGCCGGCGTGGGTCGGGTACATTTCATCGACCGGAATGCCGACGGTGCCATGCTCATCGAGTTTTTCACCCGCGCCGGCATGGGCACGGTCATCACCCGGGCGCCCTTGGCGCGCCTGCGCCAGGCGACCATCGAGGACGTGGGCGCCCTGCTGGCCCTCATCGCCCCCCTGGAGGCGGACGGCACCCTGGTGAAGCGGGGCCGGGAACGCCTGGAAATGGAAATCGACCGTTTCTCCCTGCTGGACCACGACGGCGTGATCGTTGGTTGCGCCGCCGTTTACCCCTATTCGGACGAGAAATCCGCCGAACTGGCCTGCCTCGCCGTGCACCCGGATTACCGCAGCGGCGGCTTTGGCGACCAGTTGCTGCGCCACATTGATCAGCGCGCCCGTCAGGCCAAATTGAAGCGGCTATTCGTCCTCACCACCCGCACCGCCTACTGGTTCGCCGAACGGGGTTTCAAAGAGGCCAGCGTGGACGATCTGCCGCCGGAAAAACGGGAACTCTACAACTTCCAGCGCCGCTCCAAAGTGCTGATGCGCCCCGTCGGACGCAAGTAAGCCCTTCCCGCAAGATGCCGCCCAACCGCCTGCTCCCTCCCCTCGCCGCCCTGGCCCTGGTGGCGGGAGTCGGCCTGATTGCGGGGTCCGCCGCTGCCCTGGGCGCCCTGGCCATGGCCTTGCTGCTGCTGCCCCAGATGTTCGCTGCGGCACGCAGGCTCGCCGCGCGCGCGCAAAACGAAGACTGTTTCCACGCGCTGGCCGAGTCGGCCTTCGGCATGGAAGCCTGGTTCGATGCGCAGGGACAACTGTTGTGGGCCAACCCCTCCGTGGCACGGGCCACGGGCTACAGCAGTGCGGAGTGCCTCCAGGCCCAGGACGTGGTGGAGCTGCTGGTTTATCCAAAAGACCAGGGCTACGCCCGGGAACTGCTGCGGAAAGCGCTGGGGGGCCAGGCCAGCGATGGCGAGGAGATACGCCTGCAGAAGAAGGATGGCAGCCTGCTGTGGGTAGCGCTGAACTGGCAACTCATGACGGACGCTCAAGGGAATAGCGGCGGCCTGCGTATTTCCGTCAGCGATGTGGAACGGCGCAAGCAGGCGGAGATGAAGCTCCTGGAAACCGTGGCGGAAGTGCGCCGCGCCCAGTCCCTGCAACAAGCTTACTTGCGCCATAGCGTTGAAGACCGCAAGCGCCTGGAAGCCTTGCTTGACGCCATGCAGGTTGGCGTGCTCTTCATCGACAATGACCGCCGCGTCCTCCATCGCAACCGGGCCTTTCTGACCCTCCTGGGCTACCCGCCGGACGAAAATTTGAGCGGTGTACGCCTGGAGGTCGTCCTGAGGAATTGTTGCGGCCTCATGACTGACGCAGCCCTTTACCAGCAACACCTGGAGACCTTGCTGGCAGAAACCGGGCCCGCCTGCTTTGAATTCACCCTGACCGATGGGCGCGTCATCAATGAGCTCACGGTCCCGGTACCCGGGCCGGCCCCCGACAGCCCGTCCGGCCGCCTATGGATTTTTGAGGACGTGACGGAGCAGCGCCGCGCTGCGGAGCGCCTGACCCAGTTGGCGGATCGGGATCCGCTGACCAACCTGCTCAACCGGCGGCGTTTCCATGAGGAATTGCTGCGCATGCAGGCGGAGGCGGACCGACGCCAGGCACCCTTCGGCCTGCTGGCCATCGACCTGGACGGCTTCAAGAACATCAACGACTGCTTCGGCCACCAGGCCGGCGATGACGTGCTCACCACCCTGGCGGAAGTCGTGGGCAACACGGTCCGCAAGAATGAAATCTTTTTCCGCCTGGGGGGCGACGAATTCGCCATCCTGGCGCCGGACAGCGGCGAAACGGAAATGGTAGGCCTGGCCCGCCGGGTCAGCAGCGTCATCATTGAGCAGCATTGGCAATTCGGCGGCAGCTTTGTTGGCATTACCGCCAGCCTGGGTATCGCCACCTACCCGTTGGATGCCTCCAGCAGCGAGGAGTTGATCGCCCATGCGGACAGCGCCATGTACCGGGCGAAGAGCAGCGGGCGCAATGCCTGGCAGGTGTACAGGGCGGCATGAACCAAGGTCAGGATACGCGGCGATTGTGGACCTGCAATCTCGCGACTGATTCACGCTAAAATGCGCGGCATCACCAATCAAAGGAACACAGACATGGCACGCACCGTCAATTGCATCAAGCTCGGCCGCGAGGCCGATGGACTGGATCTCCCGCCCTACCCCGGTGAGCTGGGCAAGCGGATTTTCGAGAACGTCTCCAAGGAAGCCTGGCAGCAATGGATTCGCCACCAGACCATGCTGGTGAACGAAAATCGCCTCAACCTGGCGGACGCCCGGGCACGCAAGTACCTGGCCGAACAGATGGAAAAATACTTCTTCGGCGTCGGCGCGGACCAGATCGGCGGCTACGTGCCACCTGCGGCCTGATCTTGTAGGTCGGGTAAGCAACCCGACAAGCGCTCCGTGTCGGGTTAAAACCCGACCTACAAGCCCGCCCCACAGCGAAAAGGCCCGCAAACCGGATAACCGGTTTGCGGGCCTTTTTCATTGGACCAGCTGCGCTTACTCGTTGCCGCCGTTGATTTCCCGTTCCAGTTCCTCGACGCCCACGTGGCGCACATCGCGCCCCTTGACCATGTAGACGACCAACTCGGAAATGTTCTTGGCGTGGTCGCCGATGCGCTCAATGGCCTTGGCGATGAAAATCAAGTCCAGGGCGTGGGAGATGGTGCGGGGATCTTCCATCATGAAGGTGATGAGCTGACGCATCACCCCCTTGAATTCCGCATCCACCAAAGCATCCTGGCGCACCACTTCACCAGCACCGCTGATGTCTACCCGGGCGAAGGAGTCCAGGGACTTTCTGAGCATATCCACCGCCAGGTCCGCCGCCGAACGCAGCCGCACCCGGGGCTGAAAGCGCTTGTCGGATTCCTGCAGCAACCGGGCTTTCTTGGCAATGTTCTTGGCTTCGTCCCCGATGCGCTCCAGGTCGGTGATGGTCTTCACCACCGTCATGACCATGCGTAGGTCGGAAGCGGCTGGCTGGCGGCGCGCAATGACGTGGTTGCAGGCTTCGTCAATTTCGACTTCAGCCGCATTGACCAGGGCATCGCCCTTGATGACTTGCTCGATGAGCACCGGATCGCCGTTTTCCAGCCCTTCCATGGCCTTGACGATCTGCTGTTCCACCAGCCCGCCCATCTGCAGCACACGGGAGCGGATCGCCTCCAGTTCGGCGTCGTACTGCTTGATGAGGTGTTGTTTCATGAGCGTTCCTTGCGCGAGGGGGCATTCAAAGCGGAGAAGATAACAGGGAAATGTGACAAAACGGTTGCAAAGCCTAGCGCGATCTTGATTAGACGCACTTGTCGGGTTAACGGGCATGGCAAAAGTCACCCTAATTCATGAAAGTCAGCGCCATGCCCGTTTCCCTCGCCCTCAATCCCTCTCCCGAAGGGAGAGGGAAGCGTCGTGAGTCGGCCATACCGACTTTCACGGTAAAACCCGACCTACAACTCGCCCCCAGGGCAAGGGTTGGACGGAGAGACCGCAGCCACGAAGCTTACATCTTCGTAGAGCGCATCCATGTCAATCTCGGCCCCAACGCTCGCCAGCACGATACGGCCCTGCCCGCTGGTCGGATGCAGCACCCACAGACCCTCGGCATTACGCCGAAACAGGTCCGCATGCCGACGGTCCTGCTCCAGCAACAGATATTCCTGCAAGGAGTCGAGTTTCTGGTAATGCTCGAACTTCAGCCCGCGATCATAGGCGGCCGTACTCTCCGAGAGCACTTCAATCACCAGGCAGGGATGGCGCTTGGCCAGATCTGCCTCCGGCAGCTTGTCCCGCCCGTCACAGGTCACGAACACATCGGGATAGAAGAAAGCATCCACCGCCTCCACCCGCAGCTTCATGTCGGCGATAAACGCGCGGCAGGGAGTCCCACGTAACTGATGGTGCAGGTTAGCGAAAATATTCCCGGCAATCGTGTTGTGCCCATCCCGCGCACCGGTCATGGCGAAGGTTTCCCCGGCAATGAACTCGTGCCGATCTTCCTGCGCAGCTTCCCACTCCAGATATCGGACGGCATCAAAGCATTCAACTCTCAACGACAGGGACATCATCATGCTCCTCGAATCCAGAAGGCCAAGCATAGCGCGGCCTTTTGCCGCAAGCAAAGTTCCGTAGGCGCGGGCTTGCCCGCGCTCACACGGATTTTCTGCACCTCACCATCAAATGGAGTCTTGGCTTCGTCCAGCGAGACGCTGCCCGGAGACCACCTGGGCCACCAGGCAGGAGATGACTATTCCATAAAACGTGGACGTGTACTTGAGGTTGAACACCTCGAAACTGATGCTCGACACCATCAGGCACACCAAATAGGCCATACCAATGTGGCTGGCCTTGGCGACTTGAGCATCCTGACAGCTACGCTGCCGCCAGAAGACGCGGAATGGCGCCAGAAACAAGCCGATAACCGCAACGCCCCCCAGCACGCCAGAGCGCAGAATATTCGCCAAAAACTCGTTGTGAGGCCCATTCAAGATGGTGGAGCGAGCGTCTAGGCTGGCGAACGAGGTAATCCAGGGCTCGTTCAGATAGACCCGGAATCCAGTATCTCCGTAGCCAAACAGTGGGCTGTGCTTAAAGAGTTCCCAGGACATATGCCACATGGTCAGGCGCAGTCCGGCAGAGGAGTCGCGGTGGGCCCCGCTCCGCCACATGGAGACTTCATTAAATACGCTGGACAATCTGGCTGCGGCTCCTGGAAAGAGCACGAGAGCCAGCATGAGTCCAAGAAGCAGCCCCCCTGATAGCGTCAGCAGATAGCGCCGATCCATGGTTCTTCCTCGCAGGATGAACCAAAGCGCAAAAACTATTGGCAGCGCCACCCAGGCGCCCCTGGTCTGGGAACCGATCAACAGGTACCCCCCCGCCACCACACCAGCAAGCTGTAAAGCCAGAAGCCACTTCCCGCACGCCGCCGTTGCTCGATCGATGCTGAACAAACAAAAAGTGGCAAAAATCAATGCATAGACACCAAAAGTGTCGGTATCCACAAAATAGGTGGCAAAACGCCCGCCCCAGAAAGCACTCGCCGAGGGATTCAACTTCACCTCCGCCACTAGCACAAACAGGGCCAAGGGGGCGGCCACCCCAAGCAACCGGGCAAAGTCCATGCGCTTGGTGCACAGATAAAGCATCAACGGTATGCAAATGAGCATGCGGGCCGGACCATCGTAGGCTTTGACAATCCAGTCCTGCCGCGCGGCCTGGCTGATCAAAAGCACCGCAATCGGCAGAAACAAGACCAACATCACCCCCCTCAGCTCCGGCACATACGCTCGAGCCTCAGGCCAAACGGATTGCCAGCGAAAAGCAACCAGAATGAGCGCCAAAAACAAGGTGATATTGGTCCAGCCGCGCAGCGACAGATAACCGATCACGCTGCTAAAGAGGAGGGCGGACAGAAAGCCGTCTTCCCAGATGCTGCGCGGCTTACCGACGAAACTGGACAAAATGCCACAAGACGAGCAGATCATCGGCAAAGCACCTCAATCCCTCCGGAAGACGCCAACAGCACCACGTCGGCACCCCGAGCGGCGAACAGACCATTGGTAACCACGCCGACGATCTGATTGATGTGATTTTCCGTTGCCACCGGATCGACGATGGCCAGGCCATGCACATCCAGAATCACATTGCCGTTGTCGGTGAGAAAGCCGGCCCTCAGTTTCGGCGCCCCCCCCAGCTTCACCAGTTCCCGCGCCACATAGGCGGTCGCCATGGGAATTACTTCCACCGGCAGCGGGAAATGCCCCATGACCGGCACCTTCTTGGAGGCGTCCGCCACGCAGATGAATTTCTTCGCCACTGCGGCGATGATCTTCTCCCGGGTCAGGGCACCGCCGCCGCCCTTGATCATGGCAAGGCCGGCGTCCAGTTCATCCGCCCCATCCACATACACGGGAATGTCGTCCACATCGTTCAGGTCCAGCACCTTGATGCCGTGGGCCAGCAATTTCTTCGTGGACGCCTCGGAAGAAGACACAGCCCCCAAAAGCTGGTCCTTGATGAGCGCCAATTCATCGATGAAGAAATTGACAGTAGAGCCGGTGCCCACGCCAATGATGGCGCCCGGCACGACGTATTGAACAGCCGCCTTCGCCGCTGCCTGCTTGAGTTCGTCTTGAGTCATGATGACATCCCGAAAATTACCAAAAATCTATATGGGGTGTGGCCTACAAAATCGAGCAGGCACGCGGCGTCAAACATCCCTGGACCAAACGGTGCGATTGATGTAATCCACATAGCTCATTACCACCCTCAGCACCTGTCTGGAAACCGAGGCGACCTCATAATCCGGAACAGGAGGCGTGGAACGAACAGCTCTGTCATATTGCTCAACGACAACGCGTACTGCATCAAGCACCCGGTCTTGCTTCAGACCCGCCATGATGAGTGTGCCCACATCCATGCCCTCGGGACGTTCATGGGCATTGCGGATGGTAATGGCGGGAAGGTTGAGAAGCGAGCCTTCTTCGGTGATCGTACCGCTATCGGACACAACGCATAGCGCTTCCATCTGCAACTTGATGTAATCGCAGAAACCAAAAGGCTTGAGAAACTGGATGTGCGGGCTCAGTTTGCCCAGCTCCAGGGCATCCAGGCGCTTGCGCGTACGGGGGTGGGTGGAAACGATGACCGGGCAGTCGTAGCTCTCCGCGAGCGCATTAAGGGTTTCGACCATGTCCAGCAGATTCTGGGGGGAATCCACGTTCTCTTCGCGATGGGCGCTAACGATGAAAAACTTGTCAGTAACCAGCCCCATGCGCTCAAGAACGTCCGATTTCAGAATCTTGGGCATGTAATGGTCCAGCACCTCGCGCATATGAGAGCCGGTCTTGATGATGGTTTCTGGCCGAATGCCTTCGGCTATCAGGTAGCGGCGGGCATGCTCGGTCAACACCATGTTGATGTCACTGAGATGATCCAGTACCTTGCGATTCAGTTCCTCCGGCACGCGCTGATCAAAACAACGGTTTCCGGCTTCCATGTGAAAAACCGGAATCTTGCGACGCTTGGCGGCAATGACTGCCAGGCAGGAATTAGTATCGCCGTACAACATTACCGCATCAGGCTGTTCTTTCTCGAAGACTTCATCAGCCTTCTCGATTACCCGTGCGATTGTCTGGGCAGCGTTCTCACCAACGGCTTCAAGAAAATGATCCGGTTTGCGAATACCCAAATCATCGAAAAACAACTGATTCAGCTCATAATCGTAATTTTGCCCGGTATGCACGAGAATATGCTGTGTATGCTTATCAAACTCGGCAATCACTCGCGACATCTTGATCAACTCGGGACGGGTCCCGACAATGGTCATGACTTTAAGCATTTAACTCTTCCTTGATGAAATCCAGCTTCATAAGCAACGCCCTTACCTGCCCGACATTCAGGCGTTCCGTGTTATGGGATGTATAGTCTTCCTGATGGGAAATTTTCTCTTCGCCTTCACTGAAGTACTGCGCATAATTCAAATCCCGGTTATCCGCAGGAATACGGTAATACCCTCCCATATCCACGGCCTTGGCCATTTCTTCCCGGGAAATCAGGGACTCGTAAAGTTTCTCGCCATGCCGGGTACCAATTACCTGAACGGCACTCTTCTTGTCGAATAGCTCAATCAGGGCCTGAGCCAGATCCGCCACGGTGGACGCCGGCGCCTTCTGGACAAAGATATCGCCTTGTTTTCCGTTCTGGAAGGCATACAAAACAAGGTCCACAGAGTCCTCCAGGGACATCAGGAAACGCGTCATGTTCGGATCAGTGACCGTAAGGGGCTTCCCGTCCTTCAATTGCGACACGAACAAGGGAATAACGGAACCCCGGGACGCCATAACGTTGCCGTACCGCGTCGCGCACAACACGGTTTCCCCGGAATTTTGCATGCGCGCCTTGGCCACCATGAACTTTTCCATCATGGCCTTGGATATCCCCATAGCATTGATCGGGTACACGGCCTTGTCCGTACTCAGCATCACCACCCGGGAAACGCCACGCGCAATCGCTGCCTCCATGACATTCTGCGAACCCAGAACGTTGGTCCGCACGGCCTCCAGGGGGTAAAACTCGCAGGAGGGCACCTGTTTCAACGCGGCCGCATGAAAAACATAATCCACGCCCTTCATGGCCTGGTGAATGCTGTCGTACTCCCTGACGTCACCGATATAGAACTTGAGCTTCGGGTGATTCAGGGCAATACGCATCTCCTCCTGTTTCTTTTCATCACGGCTAAATATCCGTATTTCCTTGACATCAGTGGTCAGGAAGCGCCGGAGAACCGTGTTCCCAAAGGAACCGGTCCCCCCTGTGATCATCAATACTTTTCCGTTGAACATGTCACGACCTTTGCTCATTTATATGCATGCATGATTTCAACCAATCTAGTCCACTCAGGCACCACATAGCCCGTCTCTTTCTGAAAGCGGCTACCATCCAGCGACCGATCTATAACGAAATCGCTCTCCGGAACGATATCGATCTTCTTCCCGTACACCCGGGCAATCATCTCCAACAAATCGAACTTGGCAATGGGAGCGGCCGCGACATGATACAGCCCGCACATCGTCTGATTCGGGATCACATAATCACGAATTATTTGAGCGAAAACTACCGTTGGCAATCCGGAAAAGATGGCACGGGTGTAGCCTTTGCAACGTTCGCCCTGAGACAGGAACCAATCGAGCAAGCCGTACTGGCTTTGTAACTCATGCCCGATGGTGGACGTACGCAATGTGACAGCGTGAGGATACACCACCTCGCCCAAGGCCTTCGATTTCCCGTACACATCCCGCGCATCCGGGAAATCGTCTTCTACATACCCGCCCTTCTCGCCAGAAAACACGCAATCCGTGCTGACGTGGATCAATCGCGCGCCGGCCAATTTACAGACACCGGCGAGACGGTGTGGCATCAGGGTGTTGATGGGAATGGAAACAAGGGGGTCGTCCGCCGCCGGCTTGTGCTTCGTCAAACCGGCACAATTTATCACCACATCCGGACGCACCTGGTCGATAACACGTACTAGGCAATCATGATTCTCCACATCCACGCCCGCCGACAAACGCTCACCGATCCGGGCAGAAAAGAATCGACGAACACTTATGTCACGAACCGAGCCGTACACTTCCAAGCCGGGATGCTCACCGAGAACCCGGAGTACCGTGCTGCCAATCATGCCGCTGGCGCCTATAACCAATACCTTCATTGCTCTTTCCTCTCGACGAGCGCTACTGTCTGGAAGTGCCCGATCAACTGATCCACCAGGCATCCGTGATCGAAATGCTCGAGATAATATTGCCTGCCATTCCGCCCCAGCCGTTCGCGTTCCCCGGGCTCGAGCCGATAAAGTTTCAATATGGCATCTGCCAGGGCGCGGGCATCCTCCGCTGGCGCCGCAAATCCGGCTTGGGCCTCAAGAACCAGTCGAGCCCCTTCCCCGTTCAGACAGGCCACGATAGGACGTCCTGCCGCCATGTACGCTTGTATCTTGTTGGGGACGGTAGCGGCAAAGATAGCTTGATCGGTAAGCGTCACAAGCAGGGCATCCGCCTTCTGCATAAACCCGGGCATGGTTTCCACAGGAAACCGACCCGGCGAATGCAGATTGGAAAGCCCCAGGCGCCGGCCTTCGCCCACCATCCATTCACGGGAACTGCCATCACCCAGCACCACAAAATGAATATCCGTAAAATCCCGCAGCAGCGCGGCAGCTTCCACGATTACCGCCACTGCCTGGGCGACCCCGACGTTACCCGCGAACATCACGGAAAATCCGTCCCCGAGTCCCTGCACCCGTGGAGGATCCTCCGTAACTGCGGCCACGAAACTGTCATCGACTGAATTCGGATAGTAACGAATCGGCGTATCCGAGGCCATGGCGCGAACCGGCGCCTCAAATGCCCTGGACTGCACAAGCAGCAAATCCGCATGCCGATAGATAAATCGAACTACCTTTCTGACAGCCTCGATCACGGCATTGCTCTTGACATACCCGGTCGCGGACAAGCTCTCCGGCCAGAGATCCTGAATCCAGATGACCACCTTGATGCCCTTGAGCCAACCAATGACCAAGGCAGGGATCGCCAAAAGGATGGGAGAAAGGCCGTACACAAAGACCAAATCATACTTTTTCTTGCGAACCATCCACGCCCCGGCGAACAACCCGAAGAAAATAAATGACAAATAGTTTGCCATCAAGCCAAGCCGACTGTTTCGCCCACGGGGAAACAATGGCACGCGATGCAGGGTCGCCCCCCTCCACTGCTCTCGCTGACACCCCAGGACACGATACCCGGCGAATACCTCGCCCTGAGGATAATTGGGCTTGCCCGTCAGAACCTCGACCTCGACCCCACGCTCAACCAAGCTCTCGACAATCGCATTGATGCGAAAACCTTCAGGCCAGAAATATTGACTGACAACAAGCACGCGCACCTTATGCCGCCTCCCCGAACACACTTTTAAAAAAACCCGCACCGTCAAGAAGAGCCAAAGAGCTTTCCGCCAATCCCAGGTGACGCTTTACGGCCCTGCTGATCGACACCTCGGACGTCGGGTCAAATGTCTGTTCCGGATCGATGACATCCCGTACATAGTCGAGTTCAGATGCAATCACGGGCAACCCCGCTTGCCGGGCTTCAACCAAAGGCAATCCAAATGACTCAAAAACCGAAGGGTATATGAACGCGCCTGCCGCCGCATAGCACCCGGCGATGTCTTCCTGGGGAATGCTACCCATGTTTGTCACTCTCAGACCTGACTGCTCTATTCTTGAATCTAGCCATAAACATAGGTCTGGAAAATTCTTCCGATCGATGGTCACCCCCAGCGACGGAAACAACCCCTCCTCGGCCAGCAAGCACCAGGCGGAAATCAAGCGCAGATGATTCTTGTGCGGCTCCCCTGATGCAACATAAAGAAAATCCAACTGCCCGATTTTGGCCGGTTTGTCACATCGGAGCTTTCTGTCATAACCATGCGGATCCGCAACAAACGGCAGGACACGCACCGGCACCCTACCCTTGATCCTCTTCTCAAGAAGTCCCTTCATCGACGGTGTCTGAACGACAAACTCCTGAACCGCAGAGGCCCGGCCGAACAGCCAGAATCTTTCCACCCAAATTCGAACTCTGGTTTGCAGTGAAAAACCCGTCAACCCGGCATTATCAACCAGATAGCGATTCTGCACGAACACGACAACCCGGGCACAATTCGGGAAAAGGGGCGGCAAATTCCCAAAACACAACACAGTGTCTTGAGAATCGCAATTCCGCGAAAGCCACACTTCCGCCATCAATCGCTGAATAACTGAAGGGGAAACGTACCTGGCCATTACCCTGCGCAATAAACCTGCAGTCAACTCAATCCGCCGATCAAACTGGGCAAGCACCGTCACCCCCCGCGGAATACCTGAAAGCAAGGCTGAGATCAATGCCTTTCCGCCACCTTGATGGACGTTGGTGGCATGAAAAACGATATTTGCATTTACTCTTTCAGTCACACAGAGCTCCGACTGCGAAAATTATTGGCTAGCCTAGAAAGAACTCTGCAGCCCCATTCTGATTGAATAAGAAACACAACGAATACAAACACCGCAATCATTACATAAAATTGTACATCCTGCCTGGGAGTAATGCCGAATTGCACAACCGTATTTGCAAGCGTCAATCCAATCAGAGAGCACATAAGTGGATTTGAAGTCAGATACTCGACACACTTCTCAAGCAACTGAATAGCAAACGAAAACAATAACATGCCAAAAAAAACGACCCAAAGAGAACCTCCAAAATAAAAAAATGCCGCTGCCCCGGGCAAACTAGCAAACTGCCAGCTATTAGAATCCACCCACCGATAATGAGACTTGCAGATTTCCTGAAATTTCGTCGTCCGCCCGATCTCCCGCTTCTCGGTAGCAGCATCATAAAGCAATGCCATGCCCTTCTCCGGGTATGCACTAACGGCCATCACACCTTCAACTCCAACCCAGCGATCCACGGAAAGTGAAAGTATACGAGGACCGACCCCGGAACTGAGTTGATAATAAACTTCAGCCAAGAGCTTGCTTCCATTGCTGAGCAAACTGTAGACGCCTGGGGGAAGCGTCTTGAGGACATCAGAATCAGAAACTCCGTTGGCTGCCGTCACCAACCCGGCATTCATGCCTTTCCCAGACGAAGCCTTTTCTGAAGGAGCAGGAGCATTCGACTCAAGTCCAGTTCTACGATCCCGCACCGCAGGTGCCTTGCCCATTTTTAAATCCGTAACAACCTCAGAAATGCCAGCGCCTGCTGTAGCGGCAGTGTTCTCTTGATTTTTCTGCTTTTCGAGAGCGGCCTTTATTGTAAAAAACTCTCGATCAGCCACCCCTTGCGGATCCGCTTTTTCGACAAGTTTATCCAACCTCTCTTTTTCGATTTGAAGTTCACGTAACTGGGGATTTTGGACTCTCCCCTCGCTACCTGACTTCATGAGAACCGAAACTCCCTGCTGAACCAATTCCCGGTGAGACACAAGTTGCTGTTGTTCCAACAAGGCTTTTTCCCGAAGTAACTCTCGAAGATGCACTTCCTGTGATTCCCCACGCAGAATCAATACTTTCACACGAGCAATCCCACCCTGAAGAACCTCTAATCGCGTCAGCCTTTGCTGATCCGCCGTTGTAAAGCCTCCCGCGTGAGGATACAAAAGCGCCCGAATAGTCGTCACGCCGGCAATCGAGATCAGAAAACAAGCGACAAACGCAGCCCCAATCAGAACAAATCTGAAACGGGAAACGGGCGAAAGAAACTGACGACTCCTGAATATCGCGACCAACTGCGGAAAAGTATGAAAAATATAAATCCCCCTGCTGAGCAGACTTGTCGTCGACACCAGCCCCTCAATCAGCAGCGCATAAATACCAACCGAAATACGCTTGTTCAACAGCATTTCCCACCACAAAACCATTGCCAATAACAAAGCACTTCCTATGCTGACCTGCCACGCAACAAGCGCATTGAGCGGCCACGGAAAGATTGTCTTAGGCACCAATCCAATTTGGTGAATACCAAAAACAAGATTAATTCCCGCCAAACCTATCGCCCATAGCAAACATAAAGGTACAGCCCACTTCGAAATGCCTGCATACCATACAGGAGGGCGCTCCTGACTTCCAGTATACGAGCATAGGAAAAGCCGATTGAAGCCAGCAAAAACCAGACGTCCCGCAACTACACCCAACCCCGCGAGAGTTGCTACCAGAAGAACCTCATCCCACGCAGCACTCGATCCATCGAAAAACCCGACGGGTTCTACATAAGGATAATTAAGCAACAAATGGACTGTTACTTTTCCCCAGAATCCCAGCCATAAGGCTACAACCAGAAAACAATAGCCATACTGAAAACGTGCCCACCCGCCGGAAAACAACATACCCCAAAATGTCGCAGAGAAGGCTAGATAAAGAAATTTCGACCCCGGATAATTACCCAACACAGGAAGAACCGCGACAACGGCCAATATCCCGCCTAACTTATACAGCTTCGGCCACGACAATATTCTACGCATGCCTGACCATCCGGATACCATCCCGGCCATCCGTTATTAACCACAGGAAGAAAAACATGCATGTCAATTCGAACAGTTGAATAAGATTGACGTACAAGCCTCCAAACTGGTGCAACATCATCGCAGCAATCATCCCGTACAAACTAAGAACAAACGGATTGTGCAAAACACGAAAAACAAAATACTCGCTGGCCGAAAATACTATCATCAACACAAATACCCCTCCCCAGACAACCATCAAGGATCCGGATAGATGAAGCATCGCGGCAAGCCCAGGTATAGAGAGAAAATTATATTTTTTTGCATCCGGGTAGTCAGGAGAGATATAAATAGAATTAGAAACATACTCATAAATTGGTTTGCGCTCATAGGAGGGCATATCAAGCCAACCCTGCTTGAACAAATCCCCCCCCAAACCTGAATGGGAGGATGTCGACATAACTCCTTCAAGACCAATCCATCTTTCGGATAGCAACAGGAAGAATTGGGTCGATGCTCTTCCAGTTTGAGCACCTGAAGTGGAAACCTGACTCCGACTCACCTCACCGTAAAATCGATCTTTTCGCAACTCAGCAACGGATACAAGCACAATCCCAAAACCTGCGACAAACAGGACACCCATTGATAAATATCTAAAGACACCAAGCCTTAGATTTTTCCAGTTAAACAAGGAACTAAAAAGGTGATTGAACACATGGGTGACATACAAACTCCGGCTAAAAATAGTAATTGAGCACAGGATGCCCTCAGCGATCAGCGCTTCGAACCTAAACCCAAAACCAAGACAGACATCCCACCAAACCAAAACTGACACCCAGAAAGCGAACGCAGAGTACAAACACCAATTCACTATAGCATTTATCTTGAACGGAAGATGGACCTTTGGCAACATGCCCGCCTGGTTTATTCCAAGCATAAAATTAACAACGACAACAAAGGCAATCAGCGCGAATGAGAACAGCCACACAGGCATGCGATAACGCTCATACCAAATAGGCACATAAGACCGCTCCGGTGTAACCTCCCACACGCCTTTATCACGTCGCATTACATACATCTGAGCAATACGAAACAGCAGGATAGCCAAACCCACTACAATTGAAACCACAATAGCCTTATCCCACGCGGGACCAGACCAAACAAATGAGCCCACAGGTTCAATAAACTCCCGCCCAGATATCAGGTGGGCACAGCTTTTCATCCAGAAACCCAAAAGTGTAAACGTCGAAAAAAACATGTAGAAATATGACTTATACCCCACCCAAGCCAAACCCCAGAACGAGATGAATACCAAGCAATAGGAAATGAAAAGAATTCGGCTCCCGGGGTAAAATGCCGCAGCAAAAATGGAAAAAGACAGCATCACTACGAAGAGAAGCGCGAACATCGCAATCAGCGCATATTTTAATTTAGCTGTCACCAAAAATCCTTTTGTATATCTTACGGGAACCCAATCTTATGGCTTTACCCTGACTCTCTGAAAACAAAAAACTGGCCAAGCGCAATGGCAATTTAAGACCAATACGAATTATCATAAACACCACCGGGGAACAACACACCCGAATCTCTTCAAGCCCGCCCCAATCAAACACATGTCCATATTTCTTTGCTCCAATTACAGAGCGAATCAGAACCACCCCGTTTAACTCCCGAAGCCGAGTTTGCACAGCATTCGGACCAAAGCCAAACTCCTGCATTCGACGAATTATCTTTATATGTTCCAAGTGCAATTTGTAGCCGTCCGGCTTTGTCCACCAACCACTTTTATCAACAAATAACGTAAAAAATGGCTGCACCAATATGGCGGTCTCACTTGCAGAATCTGCGCCGACAACCCTGAGAATTCTTTCCACATGGCCCCACCCGCTTGAAACAAACCCGTAACGCAGACAATCTAGCCATTTCAGGCGATTAACAACATTAGCAGACAACGCCGGGGCATACCTAGGCACGCTGAAATCATCCCTGCTCTTAACTAAAACATCCCTCTTGCTACCATGCTCTCGATCTTGAATAATCGAGCCATCAGCCTCGCCGTATCTATCGAAATCAAGAAGGACATTACAAATCTTCTTCCCTTCGAGTTTACCCAGAAGCCTTGCAACAGAATCCTTCTTTATTTCGTCGCCGCATCCAACAAACCAGACGTAACTTCCTTTGCCTAGACGCATGATAGAATCCAGATTTGAATCAAACCCCACATTCAAACCATGCCTATAATAAGCGCCCCTGGCTACTCTTATAGAAAAGAAATCACAAATAGCGTCGCCAGTCCCATCAGACGACGCATTGTCACAAACAATCACCTCCACTTTCCCCGGATCTCCGAGATCCTCCAAACTTTCATACACACTTGACAACGTCCTTACAATTGAATTACCGCCGTTGTATACAGGGATTCCGATTGTCAGAATAGGTGCGACTCCAGTGATGACTCCAAATTCAAGACAACACTTGCTTTCAACATCCGAAATTTTTTCAGCAGGGACATCCGTTCCAAATCTAACAACCGCGCTCGTGTATTCCGTCATTGTAGAATATCCCGTTTTATTCACCGTATAGAGGCGATTCCTTGCTCCAAATCCATGAAAGGCAACCATCCCGAAAGCATAGTCAATCGACAAGGATCCATAACTTCCCTTTCCCGATACGCTCGTAGTCCCCATCCAATATTTAAATGCTTCCCCGATACCCGCTCAAACATATCTACCATTTCTTTCAACGAAAATCGAACACTACTACCGACGCCAAAGACTTCACTCTCATTAACAGAACCCGAGATCAGCCTTTCCGACGCGGCAAGATAGGCAGAAGAAACATCATTAACATGTATCAAATCAATCTTCTGTTGTCCTTCAATCATAGGCACGAACTCATCCGCTTGACTCGCTTGAAATAACAAATTCATCAACTTAGTACGAGGGTCGTTTGGTCCATAGGCATCAAATAATTTTAAAGTTACAGCAACGACACCTTTGGCTTCCACGTAATATTGAATAATATTTTGAAGCTTCCTAAAGCCCCACCGGGTTATAGTCACGCCCCCGGCAATGTTCCAAATATGTACCTGTGTTAATAAAACACTTAACTCCAGATTTGCTCATGGCCTCAAGCATCTGAGTCCCGAACAGAACATTACTGTCAATCACACAATTAACGTCATCAGGAACATGATCCCCAACGACTTTAGATGCGATGTGCACAACGACGGTCGGACTGGACAACGTCACGATGCGCAGGGCGTCCCTAGTTGTGCCATCATGAACATGAACTGCAATTTGTGAACGCAGATCTTGAATCAAGCCATCGGATGAACCAGGCCGTACGAGAACGTCAATCTTCCATCCTGCATGCAAAAATGCCCTGACGACATGGGATCCAGTAAAACCTGTCGCACCTGTTACAAGAACTTTATTATGGCCCGGCTTAATGTTATGCACTTGTCTTTTCTATCCTGACATGCTTACCGGAATAATTATCAGAAGTCAAAGGCTAACTTGGTCGTTCGGAACAGGCTAGATCCATGACCGACCTCGTATTTACCAAACTCAACCCGGAAACTTATGGACAGAATTGCTAGACAACTATGGAATGCAACGCGTGATAGTAATCTGAAAATAATTCGCCTTGCAAAAACTCACGCCCGGCCTCTTTCATTTCCTTTATCTGAACATGCGACATGCCGTCTATATCTCGCCACATTTCCTGCCAGTTGCCGTATTTTCTGCAATCGATATATGCGGATGCCGGGATCAAGTCCGCAATATCCCTTGCCCCTAAATACAACGGCACCGCTCCGGCGTAAAAGCAATCGAATATTTTCTCCGTCACGTAGCCATCCATGGCCATATTTTCGAAACACAGCGCAAACTCATAACGCGACAACACTTCATATTTCGAGGAACAGGCCCCTTGGTAGATTGACATCAACGTGCGTCTGTTCCGCCAATAGGGCAACCACATGGAAGACCGTGACCACCAGCGCTCCCACCCCCGTCCGTACAGGTCCACCACTCCCGTTTCCGCCAACTCGACAAGCGCCTCAATACGCATGCCGTATAACTCCTGGTTTTTCGAGGCAGGTTTGTGATTCCCGTTGATCATCACCATCCGGTGCAGGCGATTCTCGTTTTCCCAATAGGAAGCAAGGACGTCCCGCCGAGGTTGGGGCCAGTACAATTTCCTCAGCCTTGACTGATCCACGCCGTCTAAAGAATAACCATCCCCATGTATGTTGTGCACATACACCCGCTCAAAAGCGGCGGTTAGTTCAGGCAAGGCCTTATACAAACGGGGATCCACGACGGGGGGCTCGAAAACCACGAACGCGCACAATCGGACTTTTCCCATCGCCTGGAGACGAGCGTAATTATCTAAAATACCGAACGAATAATACTCGGAAAATCCGGGTGCGCTATCCAGTTCCAGAAGTCGATCCGCTGTGTGCATCTCTACATTGCTACTCGCCAGCGCATCTCTAAGCCGAATGAATGGTGCCAGCGTATCGTCTCGATTGAGAACGGGATTCGAATGATCAAATAGTTTGTCCTCGTAATACGCCTTGGAAGGCGGATCCAGGAAGATATGTCGAACTTGATCCGGTTTCATTTTCCAGTCACCTGCTTCAACATCCGCAAGGGCATTTTCCCCATGCGCGCACAACCTAATGCCAGCACCATCTTCATGTACAGACCAACAACAAGCACAAAAAAGCCTCGCTTCGTCTTGAGGCCCGCCTCAACCGCGTCCAGAGAAACAAGATCAGACAACAATGGTTTCACTCTCTGATTTTCTTCGATTAGAAACAGATTCAACGCTTGCATGACCCTGTCCCTGCGCTCCAGCCACCTGTAATTTTTTAAATCTGTTGGAGACAGCAGCGCACGAACCGACTCCCTCGCCAGATAGTGTTCTGTCACGAGGAAAAAATCGGCGCGTTCGGTGCCTTTTCGTACCCGCGCTGACCATTGAGTACTGCTGATGCGATAAGACATCAGGGGGCATCTGAGAAATCCGACGTTATGCTTTTCCAGCATACGCAACCACAGGTCGAGGTCCGCGCTTGACTTGAATAGCCCCCCCCTCCAGCAACCGATCTCTTCCTTATAGACTCGGGTGCGCGCCATAACGCTCGGACAAATGAGAAAATTAGAGTGCTTCAGCACCGCCTTCAATACTGTCTGAAAATCATACAAATCGCCTCCGGCATTGAGTTCCCCAGGGAAGCGGATCCGGCCTGTTTTCCGGCCCTTTTCATCAATCAGGGTAGCTTCTGTAAACACGGCGGCAGCAGATGCATTCGCCTCCAGAAAGGCAACCTGTTCAGCCACCATCTGCGGTTCGTAAATATCGTCCGCATGATATATGGCGGTGTAGTCTCCCTCTGCATAATTTATGCACCTGTTGAAATTACCTTCCCCTCCGATATTCTCATCATGCCGGTGCACAATCATCCTGGCGTCGCGCACCGACTCAATGACACTCATGGTCTCGTCAGTCGACGCATTGTCGGAGATATGCACACGGATATTGACATAGCTCTGGGCGAGAATGGATTCAAGCGTTTCCCGAACTGTACCGGCGCAATTGTATGTGGGGACGCATATGCTTACCAGCGGCAAATCAGACTTCATGCAACAATCCCATCCTTGCAAAGACTGACATGAATCGTTGCCGGAAGGTGTGCTGCTCAATGGTTCGAGCATAGGCCGATAAAGCCATGGATTCACGTAGCGCGTCATGCGCCAGATAGAACTTTACCTTGTCAATCAGGTCGTCCGCATCTGCATAAACCGCGAGTTCACGGTCTATTTCATAGCAATTCGACAAACCTTCCACAAAATACGAAAGCTGGAAGGCGCCACACCCTGCGACTTCGAATACTCTTGCCTTCATTTGTTCGACGTTTTTTCTGCTCCGCAAACGATTGACACATGCTCTGGGAGAGGAGGCAAGATAGCGGATATCCCAGGAGGCGGAATTGGAAAGGTTCAAGTTAATACGACTTTCATTGAAACACCGTACCATTTGTTCCTGACTAATCTCGCCTTGCGGCCAGCGATAGCCAAAGACCCCGACAGAAATCCCCGCTTTCTTCAATCGCTTTAGAACCCATTCCCGATGGGGATGCCAGGCGCCGACAAATGACACATCATGTTGCTTCTCGACATCCAGCTTGCGGAAAATATTTTCATTACAACCAAAAGGAAAATAGATGGCATTGAGCAAGCCAATTTCGCGATACTTTACTTCTCCACGCAGATCCGGGGTGGAGAAATAGTCAAAGCGTTCAGCCCAGTATTTTGAATACTCTACACGCCAAGTATCATCGTGAAAGAAACAGAACGTTCTGGTATGTTTTCTCAGCGATAAAATAATTTCCGCATCAAACTGGTCGGTATATAGTGAAAATATTGCAACATCCGGCTGCCATTCACATGCCTTGGACAAAAGTTTCTGGTTCATGGCAGACTTGCCTACATCGGCGATCTCCGCCATATAGTCGAACAAATCCACCTCATGTCCCATCTCCTGCAGAACGAGGAAAAAATTGAAATACTCATAGGAGAGCTCCCGTTTCGGATCTCCATAGGAGTGACGCATGCACGCCAACAGTATTTTCACGTACGCCCCCCGTCCGTGAAGTGTTGCCGCAAAAACAGATATTGAAATATCAAGTAGGTACTACCCACCAAAGCCATCACTCCCCCGATGTAATACCATCCCCAAGTTCCAAAAACAGCACGCGTACCGATGGTCATGCCCCACATCAGAGCTGCCGCAGCGGATGCCAGGGCCACCGGGCGCATCGACGGCCCGCCTCCCACATGTCTTGCGAGCGACCCATGCATGGTTGCGACCACCGCAAAACCCGCCAACACCAACCCCAGGCCCGCGCCCGCGGCGCCAAGCGTCGGTACAAAGATGATGACCAGGGTGATCGACAATGCGGCGCCGACAATGCTGGGCACCACGAGCCAGCGTGTCCGCATCAATACGTGAGCAATCAGGGAATAGATGCCCATCAAGACCCGGGCAGCCTCCGCGAGCGCACCCCACAATACGTATTCGGACGCCGACTGAAACTTTTCCCCAACCAACACATGGGTCAATTCAGGTGCCAGTATGATTACCAAGGCGACTGTCAAAATCAATGAAGGGATAACTGCCGCCGCGTAGCGGTGCCAGGCGCGTGCATGGCCATCCGCATCCTGAATACACACATCCCGATATAGTCTGGGCTGAAAATACGTCGTCACCACAGACTCGAATGCGGAAATCATTCCGGCACTTATCCCGTATCCAGCTGCAAACAACCCCAACTGGGCCAATCCTAAATGCCCATGAATCACAAAGCGATAACCCTGCCCCTGAACCCACCCCAATCCTGCAGAAATGGCGATGGGCCATGCGAAGTTGAACAATACCTGCAAATGCCCGACCTGTATTTTCGGGTTTTTATATACCTGCGCCTTGGGCTGGATATTCCGAAACAGGATTTCTGCCCCCACAACACCAATTACCGCCTGTCCAATTATCAGCCCAAGCATCCAGTATTGCGCTGCAGGCTGAACAATTTTAGCAAGCGCTAACGCGCCGGCAAAACTAGCCGTCATTGTAGCAAGCGACAGTAGAACAAAGGTCAAACTGTTTCCCAGTAAATTCAATGAAGGAATCGCAGTCTGGTTTAGCGTATTAAAAAGCAGAGAACCGCACACAATAACAATCAGCCATGTAAGCGACAGCCCAAAGTCAACCGCGCCAGAGATGCAAATAGCCACAACACCGACGCTCGCAATCATCGAGGTCATCAGCAAATATCCGATGTAGTTCTTCAGATAACAGGCGGCAACACCGCTTTGCTTCCAGGCATGCAGTCGCCGATTAATGAACATCCCAACTGGATTTATCAGGAACATGGCGAAGAACGACACCGTGGTCATAACCAGGGATATCCGCCCCATTTCTGCCGGCGACAGCATCGTCGTCGCCACACGCATCATCGCAAACGCTATAAGAAACTGCGCCAATCTGCCCAATATTATTGTTATCACCTACTGAATACCCGGGTGTCGTTTCAACATCTCAGCCGACTCCTTCAATATTCCTTCCAGAGAAGTCAGAGAGGGTACATATCCAAAACCAGAGGCGTGGGTGTTTCGTGAGAAATAATTTCTCTTGCTACCCGTCGCGTCAATGGCAACTGGCGTTTCTGCCACTTCATAGTACAATCCGAATTTCTCTTGCATAACGCCGAGGAGTTCCATCTTTCCGACGGGGGCTCTACTATAAGTATCAACGACGTCATTGCAGACGGGTGCTTTCAGCAAGGCGCAGACCATGCTGTAAAAATCCAGCGGATGGATATAATCGCGAACAATATTTTCGTATGAAGTGATTAACAGCGTCCGGTCCCGTATGGCCCGAAGAATATCGGTTATCAGAAATCGTGCCTTGATGTCTTGCGTGTGACTGATGTAACTGAATACACGGACATCAACAATCGGCAGATGGGACAAGGACCTGTGACGGCATTCAGCGTGAAGTTTTGCAATGCCGTACCAGTCCTGCGGGTGCAGATCGTTCAGGGCGATGACCGCCCGGGTATCTCTGTCGGCTGGTTTGTCGAATCCTGAACCATAGGCTGCGCCACTGCTCAGAAATATATAGCGGCACTGCGGATGCTGTTGCAGGTAGTTCAGGGCCAGTTGATCGTAGGTCAGTGTCACATCAAATATCGATGCCCCCATCGCAACCGCCCGCGCGGGATCTCCAACACCCACAAAGTTCAGAATGGCATCAAAGTGAGTCGTGTGCCCAAACGCCTCAAAATCGCAAATGGAATGCCGTCCGTCGAGATCAAGGCCGGCCAGCCATTGCTGCACAGCGGTCGGTCTGCGCGCGAACAGAACCAGTTCGTGCTCCCGTTGCACAGTGAATGACAGGATCAGATCCTTCGCGATCTGGCTCGTCGCTCCAAGTATGGCTATGCGCATGACTCAGCTTGTGGCGAGAAATTCCGCCGTTCGTTTCTCGATAGAAGCTCTGTCCAGGCCGTGTTCGCTGAGCAAATAGTCGTATGTTCCGCAATGCTGCGAAAATCTATCTCGGACGCCTAATCTCAAAATTCGTACGGGAGCGCGTTCCGATGCTATTTCGGCGATGGCAGCGCCCAATCCCCCCAGAACAGAATGTTCTTCGAGAACAATGAGCGCCCGGCTTTGTTTGCATATATCTTCCACCTGGCGGGCATTGATTGGCTTGATGCAAGGGACACTCCACACGGCCGCGTCGGGATACGCGGCTTTCGCGACATCTACGGCCGTACGTACCATGGATCCGGTGGCGAGAAAGGCGATGTCTCCTGCCCTGCCCGGCCTGACCTCCAGCAAGCGCCCAGCCTCCGGACTTGGCAAAGCGGCATGAACGTCACCCCGGTCGGATTTCCCCATCCGAAAATAGACGGCACCTTGTGCCTGGTATGCCATTTCCATGCACGCGGCCACCTCAAAATGGTCTGCAGGAGAATAGATGGATAAATTCGGTATCGCTCTGGTGCAGGCGATATCTTCCGTGGATTGATGACTGGTACCGAGGTGGCTGTAGACAAATCCGGCACCATCGCCGATGAACACAACCGGGAGCTTGTCGTGTGCGACATCCAGTTTTATCTGCTCGATGACTCGTACCGGAATGAATGCACTCAATCCATATACAAAAGGCCGGAAGCCCAGCCTCGCAAGACCCGCAGCCATGCCGACCATGTTCTGTTCCGCAATTCCGGCATTTATGTATTGCCGAGGGCACTCCTTGCGGAATTCATCGAATAGCGCATAGCCATGGTCCCCGGTCAGAAGCAGCACATTGGGGTCGGCCTGGGCAAGTCGAACCAGAGCACTCGAGAAGGCATCTCTCATTTGGAGTTCCCCCCGATGGCGGACAATGCCTGAGCATAGGTGCCCACATCCAGCCGCGTGTAATGCCAGATGTTGTTGTTTTCCATGAACGGAACGCCTTTCCCCTTGACGGTCTTGGCAATAAGCGCCCTCGGGGATTTCGATTCGCTTTGCCAGAGGCGTCGAATGGCGCTGTCAATCGCGCCTTCGTCGTGGCCATCTATGGTCACGGCTTCAAAACCAAAGCTCTCGAATTTTGACTGGATCGATCCGAGCTTCAGCACTTCCTGGGTGCTTCCCATGGCCTGGTATCCATTTTCGTCGACAATCACCATGAAATTTCGGAGCTCATGGTGCGCCGCAAAAAGAGCGCCCTCCCAGATAGGGCCTTCATTGATCTCACCATCGCCAACCAGAGCATAGGTTTTTTGATCCGTGCCGCGGAGCTTTACACCCATTGCCATGCCGACACCGACCGAGAAGCCGTGCCCCAGGGACCCCGACGTCACTTCCAGGCCCGGTACGCGCGAATCCGACAGGCCTTTCAGATCGCTGCCGTCGGAGAAATATCCCGAAAAGGCAGCATCGCTCAGCCATCCCAGTTCACGCATACAGGCATACTGGGCCATGACGCCGTGGCCCTTGCTGAGCACCAAATAGTCCCGGCCTACCGCAAGCGGATCATTTCCGGGATACCGCAGATGATGGCGATACAAGACGGCCAGAAGCTCTATGATCGAAAACGCACATCCGATGTGCACCGTCGAACCAGCGTAAGCCATGTCCAGCACGGTCTTACGCAAGGTTTTCGTATCGAAACGGCTGATCAGGAAGCTCATTCTCTGTTCACCTAAAAGTTCACACCCAAAAATTCCTCGATCTTGCTAACCGAGAATTCCATCATCTCCTCGGTCAGGGCCGGTTGCACGCCGATCCAGAAAGTGTTGTTCATGACGATGTCGGTATTGGTCAATTCGCCGCTCACCCGGAACCCCCGGCCGATCATGTACGGCTGACGCGTCAAATTTCCGGCGAACAACAATCGCGTGCCAATCTTGTTCTGGTCCAGGTACTGCAGCAGATCCACCCGCGTAACCGGTGCGTCATCGCGCAGGGTAATGGGGAAACCGAACCAGGACGGCTCCGAATTTTCCGTGGCTTCCGGCAGGATGAGGAACTCCTCGCAGGACTTGAGGCGCGCCTTCAGAAATGCAAAGTTGTCCTTGCGCTGTTGGATGAAAGCCGGGGCCTTCTCCAATTGCGCCAGGCCACAGGCTGCCTGCATGTCACTGATCTTGAGGTTATATCCCAGGTGGCTGTAGGTGTACTTGTGGTCATAACCCTGAGGCAACTCCCCCAGTTTCTGGCAGAAGCGCTTGCCGCAGGTGTTGTCCTTGCCCGGTGGGCAATAGCAGTCGCGGCCCCAGTCCCGAAAGCTTTCGGCAATCTGCCTGAGTTTGGCGTTATTGGTGAACACGGCGCCGCCCTCTCCCATGGTGATGTGGTGGGCCGGGTAGAAACTCAGGGTTCCGATGTCGCCAAAGCTGCCCACCATCCTGCCGCCGTAGGTGGAGCCGAGAGCATCACAACAATCCTCGATCAACCACAGATTGTGCTTCCGGCACAGGGCGACGATGGTGTCCAGATTGTAAGGATTGCCCAGGGTGTGGGCCAGCATGATGGCCTTGGTCTTGGGACTGATCGCCGCCTCGAGCTTGCTGGCATCGATGTTATAGGTGCCCAGTTCCACGTCCACGAACACGGGTACGGCGCCGAACTGCAGGATCGGATTGACCGTGGTGGGGAAACCGGCGGCCACGCCAATGACTTCGTCGCCCGGCTTGATGGCCCGCTCGCCCAGTTTGTGGGATGTCAGCGCGGAGAAGGCCAGCAGATTGGCGGATGAGCCGGAATTCACCGTCATCAGGTGCTTTACGCCGAGGAACGCCGCCAGGCGTTTTTCAAACTCGTCGTTGAAACGCCCGGTGGTCAGCCATCCGTCAAGGGAAGCCTCCACCATGTTCTTGAGTTCGCTGGCGCCAATCACCTTGCCGGAGGGCGGCACCACGGAAACACCCGGGGTGAAAGCCTTGGGGGCAAAAGCGAGTGCTGCATATTCATCGACCAGTGCGGCGATCTGCAGGCGGAGTTGTTCAGTTTTTTCCATAATATTCAGGCGTTCGTTGTTTCGTACATGGCAATTTGCGCAAGCGTGAAGGCGCACATGTCGGCGTGCTTAAGATACGCCTTGTGCCACGCCACAATACTGGCCAAGGTATCCGGAAGCGCCCATCGAGGGTGCCATCCCAGCTTTGCCCTGGCCTTGGAACAGTCCAACTTCAGATAGTGAGCTTCGTGGGGCTGGATGTCTTGATCCAGGCACCAGGTGGCGCCGTCACCCCACCGCTCGGTCAATTGCTCCACTATCCATTGAACAGGCCGCGCATCCTCGTCCGCAGGACCGAAGTTCCAGGCCTCGGCAAAGGCAGGGCCTTCGGTACAGGCTTTTTCCGCCAGGGCAAGATAGCCACTCAGGGGTTCCAACACATGCTGCCAGGGGCGGATGGCGTGGGGGCTGCGAATCCGAACGGCCTCGCCTGCTTCAATGGCCCGCAATATATCCGGAATCAACCGATCCTGGGCCCAGTCGCCGCCACCAATGACATTTCCGGCCCGAGCTGTCGCCAGGGTCACACCGTGATCGCCGTGGGTCAGGGGATTGAAAAAAGAACTCCGGTAGGCTGCGCTGACCAGTTCGGCGCAGCCTTTGCTGTTGCTGTAGGGGTCATAGCCCCCCATGGGTTCGTTTTCACGGTAACCCCAGGGCCATTCCTTGTTTTCATAACACTTGTCGCTGGTGACATTGACCACCGCGCGTACACTGTCGGTTTGCCGCACGGCTTCCAGCAGGTTGACTGTCCCCATGACGTTGGTGGCGTAAGTTTCCACAGGGGCTTTGTACGAATAACGCACCAGCGCCTGGGCTGCCATGTGGATGACGACGTCGGGCCTGGCCTCCTTCATCGCCCGGGCAAGGGTTTCGCCGTCCCGAATGTCACCGATGATGGACCGCATGCCGCCCTCTATTTGCGCCTCCTCGAATAGACCAGGCTGGGTCGGCGGATTGAGGGCATAGCCGGTGACTTCAGCCCCCATGCGCTGCAGCCACAGGGACATCCAGCCCCCCTTGAAGCCGGTGTGCCCGGTCAGGAAAACGCGCTTACCCTTCCAGAATGCCGGGTTCAAGGCCACACCTTCCAGGGCGCCTCGCCCGATTGCCAAAGCTCCTCGAGATACATCTTGTCCCGCAAGGTATCCATGGGTTGCCAGAAGCCTTCGTGTTGATAGGCCGCCAGTTGCCCCTCCTCCGCCAACCGCTCCAGAGGCTCACGCTCCCAGATGGTTTGGTCGTCTGTTATGTAGTCGATGACCTGCGGCGACAGAACGAAATAGCCGCCGTTGATCATGGCGCCATCGCCCTGGGGCTTCTCGCGAAAGCTGTTGACCCTGCCATCTTTCAGCTCCAGGGCACCGAAGCGCCCGGGCGGAACGGTGGCGGTCAGGGTTGCCTTGACGTTCTGCGCCCGATGGAATGCGATCAACTCGGTGATATTTACATCAGCCACGCCGTCACCGTACGTAAGGCAGAACGCCGCCTCATCCTTGACGTAATTGGCCACCCGCTTCAGGCGACCACCGGTCATGGTGCCCTCTCCCGTATCAACCAGGGTAACGCGCCATGGCTCGGCGTGGCGCTGATGCACTTCCATCCTGTTTTCCTGCATATCGAAAGTGACATCCGACATATGCAGGAAATAATTGGCGAAATACTCCTTGATGACATAACCCTTGTACCCGCAGCACACCACGAATTCGTTGATGCCATGGGCTGAGTAGGTCTTCATGATGTGCCACAAAATGGGCTTGCCACCAATGTCCACCATGGGCTTTGGCCGGGCAGACGTTTCTTCGCTGATGCGCGTCCCCAGACCTCCTGCGAGAATGACGGCTTTCACTGGATTTCTCCTTACAGTTCTGCAAGCGCGGCAAAAGCGCCCGGAATTGGAAAATGATGATTTCCGACAAACAGTCCGTTCTGGTCCACATGTTCGGCATTCTTCAGCGAGCCGTGGACCTCGGAGTCGAAATATTTCACCACTTCATTTTTGGCGAAGTTGCCCGCCACAATGGGGCGGCATTCAAAGCCCAAGACTTCAAGTCTGGTTACCAGCGCCTTGCGCGTCAGTTGGCTGCCAGGGCGGATCACCAGGCTGAATCCAAACCAGCTGCTTTCGCCAATCTCCTGCTGGATGATCACCTCCGGGTGATTGGCCAGGGTCGCCTGCAGCAACTTGCCATTCTTGCGGCGCTCTTCGATCAAGGAGGGCAAACGCTTGACCTGCTCGATACCCAATGCGCCTTCCATTTCCAGGGGACGGACGTTGTAGCCGGGCAGCACGAAGCGGAATGACTCCTCGAAGGGATCATCGCTCTTCTCGCCGCACACCCGGTTGTGCTTGGGCAGATTTCTCGTCCAACCGTGGGCACGCAGCGACAACAGTATCTGGTACAGCTCCTCATCATCGGTGACGATAAGGCCCCCCTCCATGGTGGAAATATGGTGGCTGAAGAAAGTACTGAAGCTGCCCATTACACCGAAGGTGCCGGCTTGCTTGCCCTCATAGGTCGCGCCCATGGACTCGCAATTGTCTTCGATCAGAACAATATTGCGTCGCCCGATGATTTCCTGGATACGACCGAAATCATTTGGATTTCCCAGCAAATTCACGGCCATGATGGCGCGGGTCTTGTCCGTTACCGCGTCTGCCAATGCATCCAGATCGTAGTTCAGGGTGTTCAGATCGATGTCGACGAACTTGATCTTCAGCCCGTACTGGTAGAGGGGATAGTAAGTGGTGCTCCAGGAAACCGCCGGCACAATGACCTCGTCCCCACGCTCCAGCTTCAAGGCGGCATTCTGGGTATAAAACAAGGCCGCCACCATCAACAGGTTGGCTGACGAACCGGAATTCACCATCACGCAATGCCGGCTACCCACGAACCGGGCAAAGTCGCCTTCGAAGGCGAGCACGTTCGCCCCCATGGTGAACATGCCGGAAGCAATCACCCGCTGCATGGCGGCGATTTCTTCCGGTCCCCAGGAAGCCGTGGCCAATGGAAATTTGACGCTCACTGCGGAGCTCCCTTCAAGTAAAAGTCATAGGTTTTTTCGATGCCCTCGCGCAGGCTGTGCTGCGCCTTCCAGCCCCAGGCGTGCAGACGCTCCACACTGACCAATTTGCGTGCCATGCCGACGGGCTTGCCAAGATCGTGTGTGAAGCCCCCTGTGTAGCCCATCACCGTGGCTGCCGCCTGGTAGTACTCGTTGATGGTGTAATCATGGCCCAGTCCCACATTCAGGTAAGTGGGCAGGGCATCGAACACTTTCACCGCCCGCAGGATGGCGTCTGCCAGATCCCCTGCGTACATGAACTCCCGACGGGCCGTGCCGTCACCCCATATTTCAACATTCTGTTGCCCACTTTGCCTGGCCTGGTGCACTTTATGAATAATCGCCGGTACAAGGTGCGAATGGGCAGGATCAAACTTGTCGTGGCGGCCAAAGATATTGCAGGGAATCAGGGTCTTGTACTGATACGCGGGATTCTCCTGCATGATGTATTGGCAAAGCCGCGCGGTCACCACCTTGGCGAGCGCATAGCCTTCGTTGGTCGGCTCCAGTTCGCCCTTGAGCACCATTTCTTCCCGCAGAGGCTCGGAATGGTTGCGCGGGTACATGCAGGAGCTGCCCAGGTTGATCAGTCGCTTGACACCCGCCTGGCGTGCGGCCCAGACAATATTGCGGCCCATGTCCAGGTTATCCATGAGGAAACCCACGGGTTCGCGCATATTGGCTTGAATCCCCCCCACTTTGCCGGCGGCGTGGATCACCATATCCGGCCGGTGTTCGCGCAAATAGGCCGCTACAGCATCGAAATTCCGCAGGTCCAGTTCACTGCTGCGAGGCGCCAGAACATCAAATTCGGCAATGGCGGCATGTTCAAGCACATTGCGCCCCACCATGCCGCCACCACCCGTCACCAAGAGTCGAATTTTATTCATGCCCTGACGGAACTATTCGTTGTAGTTGAAAGTCGTGTAGCCGTGCTTCTTCACCAGCTCATCACGCTCCGCCGTCTTGAGGTCTTCCCGCACCATCTCACTCACCAAGGCCTCAAAGCTGATCTGGGGTGTCCAGCCAAGCTTCGTTTTTGCCTTGCTGGCGTCCCCAAGCAGGGTTTCCACTTCCGTTGGCCGAAAGTAGCGCGGATCGACCGCAACGATGCATTTCCCCTCTGCATCAAGACCCTTTTCTTCCACACCCGCGCCCTGCCAGGTAATGGCAATGCCCAGTTCCCGGGCTGCGGCATTGACAAAATCCCGCACGCTGTATTGCACACCGGTGGCAATCACAAAGTCTTCCGGCTGGTCTTGTTGCAACATCAGCCACTGCATTTCGACATAATCCTTGGCATGCCCCCAGTCCCGCAGGGCGTCCATGTTGCCCAGATAGAGGCAGTCTTGCAGGTGAAGTTTGATGCGTGCCAGTGCGCGGGTAATCTTGCGGGTCACGAATGTTTCGCCGCGCACAGGGCTTTCGTGATTGAACAGTATGCCGTTGCAAGCATACATGCCGTATGCTTCCCGATAATTCACGGTAATCCAATAAGCATACAGCTTGGCGACCGCATAAGGACTGCGCGGATAAAAGGGGGTGGTTTCTTTTTGGGGAGTTTCCTGCACCAAGCCATACAGTTCGGAAGTGGACGCCTGATAGAAGCGCGTCTTCTTCTCCAAACCGAGAATACGAATGGCTTCCAGGATGCGCAGCGCCCCCAATGCGTCCGAATTGGCCGTGTATTCAGGCTCTTCGAATGAAACGGCAACGTGGCTCTGGGCCGCCAGGTTATAAATTTCGTCCGGCTGCACTTTCTGGATGATGCGCGTCAGACTGGACGAGTCTGTCATATCGCCGTGATGCAGAAAGAATGGCCAGCCTTTTTCGTGAACATCATGAAACAGATGATCAATCCGCGCGGTATTGAACAAGGAACTGCGACGCTTGATGCCGTGCACCGCATAGCCTTTGCCCAACAAAAACTTGGCCAAATACGAGCCATCCTGACCGGTCACCCCGGTAATAAGTGCAACTTTTTGCATCTGAAAACCTTCCTGGCATGACGGCAAACGCCGAAATAAACTTTTTTATCACCCCCTCGAACAATCAGCACGAGGGAGCTTCACTGAATACGGATTACATCAGCTTACGTAGGGCAAGCCCGGCCATCTCTCGTTTCTGCTGCGGCGCCACAGCTTCGCTTCAATGCGCTCTTCTTACCGTGAAAGTCGGCACAGCCGACTCACGACGCTTCCCTCTCCCCCCGGGAGAGGGATTGAGGGTGAGGGAAGCCGACATGGCTTTCATACTTTGGGGGTGGATTCCAAAGCCATGTTGGTTATCGAAGCGGCACACGGGCCGACCCTCGTTTTGGACGGGCAGGCACTTAAGGTAGACGGGGTGGCCCCCTCCAGCAGGCAGGCTTGACGCGGGGCATACTCCGGCACCCAGCGTCGCAAATCACACCTGACTTCGGCATCATCCGGCATATGCTGCTGATGCAACCAAGCCAACAAATCGTCCAGCCAGCCCGGGGCCACCTCCCTGGCCCGCGCGATGCGAAGCTTCGGGTGGTGCGTGGGTCGGGTCTCTTCGTTGTCAGCCAGCAATTCCTCGTAAAGCTTCTCTCCGGGGCGAAGGCCCGAAAATTCGATACGGATGTCCTCTTCCGAGAAACCGGAAAGCCGAATCATGTTCCGCGCCAGATCTACGATCTTCATGGGCTCCCCCATATCCAGCACAAAAATCTCGCCTCCCTGCCCCATGCCGCCTGCCTGTAACACCAATTGGGCGGCCTCCGGAATGGACATGAAATAGCGAATGATGTCCGGATGAGTAACCGTGACCGGACCACCCCTGGCTATCTGTTCGCGGAAGGTGGGAATCACACTGCCGGTGCTGCCCAGCACATTGCCAAACCGGACCATCTCGAAGCGGGTTGGCGATCCCTGCTGCAGCGCTTGGCAGATCATCTCGGCCAGGCGTTTGCTGGCCCCCATGACGTTGGTTGGATTCACCGCCTTGTCCGTGGATATCAGGACAAACTTTTCCACACCATGAACCGAAGCCGCCTGAGCTACCGTCCAGGTACCCAACACATTGTTCTGCACGGCCTCCCAGGTGTTTACGTCTTCCATCATCGGCACGTGCTTGTAGGCTGCCGCGTGAAAAACAAGCGCAGGGCGATAACGCGCCAGAATCTGGGCGATGCGTGTGCCATTCTTTACGTCCCCGATGACACAAACGATCTCCTGCCCCGGAAAGCTCTCACGGAACTCCTGCTCCAAGCTATACATGGCAAATTCGTTGGCTTCGAAAAACACCAGCAGGGCAGGCTTGTAAGCCGCCATCTGTCGGCAGAGTTCGGAACCGATGGAGCCACCCGCCCCGGTCACCATCACGACTTTATCCGCAAGCAAGGCATGCAGGCTGGCACTGTCCAGGGACACGGGTTCCCGTCCGAGGAGGTCATCCAGCTCCACCTTGCGCACCTGGGAAATGGACACCTTGCCGGAAAGAAGATCGTCGAAACCAGGTACCGTCATTACGGATAGCCCCGCTGCTGCAGCCAGTTCCACGGCCCGTCGCCGTACAGTAGGAGAGGCAGAAGGCATGGCAACAATAATCTTTTCAACACCCAATTCCTTCGCGAGCTTGCCAACCTGATCCAGGCTGCCCAGGACCGGCAAACCATGCAGCAGCTGCCCCTTTTTACTCCGGGCATCATCCAGCAGTCCCTTGACACACCAGTCCGGATGAGGAGACAGATCCCGCAGGAGCAGCGCCGCTGCAGCGCCCGCTCCCATCACCAGGACGTTGGATTTACCCGTCTCACCCCATGAAAATATGTGCCCATCTTTCAGCGCCCGGTAGAAGAAACGGCTGCCCCCCATCAGCAGAAGCAAGAGCATGGGATTCAGCACCAGGACGGAACGCGGCACCAATAACAAGTGCCTGACAATGTACAAGACTTCCGGCCCCGCCATTGCCGCCACACCGATGGCCATGAGGATGCGCTTCAGGTCCGGCAGACTGGCAAAACGCCACATGCCCCGATACAGGCCGAAGAGCCAGAAGATCAGGACATTCACTGGCAACACCAGCGCCACGGATTCCCACAAGGAATGGCTGAATTCACCGGGTATTTCGAAATTGAAACGCAGCAGATAGGCGAACCACCAAGCCAGAATTGTGGCGAGCCCATCGTGAATCAATATCAACAAAGTTCTAAAGCTCACCGCCCACCTCCATGGAGCCGGCACTTTCGTAGTTTCAGTTGTGCACACCCGCTAGCAGGAACGCAGCCCGGGGATGCAGACAACATCAGCGCTGTCCGCTCCCCGCGGAAGAAAACCGCTCTTTCTACGTGGCGGCCGGAGAAAGCCAGCCCGGATGGAAGGTATTCGCCCCGGGTCACGCGAAACACGCAGCATCGGCCAGCACGGCGCCCTTGGCGTCCTTGGCGGAAACAAGAGGCACATTCCCCACCCCCTGCGGCCACGCAATAGCCAGACTTGCATCGTTCCAGGCAATGCAGCGCTCATGCTCCGGATACCAGTAATCGGTGGTCTTGTAGAGGAATTCCGCGGTATCGGAAAGCACCAGGAAGCCATGGGCGAAACCCGGCGGAATCCACAATTGGCGCTTATTGTCGGCGGAAAGTTCCACGCCCACATGCTGGCCAAACGTCGGGGAGGACTTGCGGATGTCCACCGCCACGTCCCACACCGCCCCCTGAGTCACCCGCACAAGTTTTCCCTGGGGATGCTGTATCTGGTAATGCAGGCCACGCAGGACATCCCGTGCGCTTCTCGAGTGGTTGTCCTGGACGAACTCCACATCCAGCCCGGTGTCCTCCCGGAACATCTTGCGGCTGTAGCTTTCGAAGAAGAAACCCCGTTCGTCGCCAAAGACCCGGGGTTCAAGGATGAGCACATCCGGAATGAAAGTTGGAATGGCTCGCATCAAAACAACCTTTCCTGAATCATGGCTTGCAAATATTGGCCATAGCCATTCTTCGCCAGGGGCGCGGCGAGGCGCAGGACTTGTTCGGCGTCAATCCAGCCTTGTCGCCAAGCGATTTCTTCCGGACAGGACACTTTCAGGCCCTGGCGCTTTTCAATGGTCTGGATGAAGGTGGACGCCTCGATGAGGGATTCGTGGGTACCCGTATCGAGCCAGGCATAGCCACGGCCCATGATCTCCACGCTGAGTTGCGCCCGTTCAAGGTAAACCCGGTTCAGGTCGGTGATCTCCAGTTCCCCCCGCAGCGAAGGCTTGAGATCGGCAGCAATGTCCACAACCTGGTTATCGTAAAAATACAAGCCCGTGACCGCATAGTTGCTCTTCGGCTGCGTTGGCTTTTCTTCCAGACTGGTGGCGCCGCCCGTGGCATCAAAGGCCACCACGCCGTAGCGCTCCGGATCCTGCACCCGATAGGCAAATACCGTCGCGCCCTGCTCCCGCGCCATGGCCTGAGCCAGCTTGGCGTGCAGATCATTGCCGTAGAAAATATTATCGCCAAGCACCAGGGCGCAGGGATCCTTGCCAACGAAGTCCTTGCCGATAATGAAGGCCTGGGCCAGGCCATCCGGGGATGGCTGAACCGCGTATTGAAGATTGAGCCCCCAGGCGCTGCCATCACCGAGCAACTGCTGGAAACGCGGCGTGTCCTGGGGGGTGGAAATAATCAGGATGTCCCGGATGCCCGCCAGCATGAGAGTGCTGAGCGGGTAATAGATCATGGGCTTGTCGTAGATCGGCAGCAGTTGCTTGGACACCACCATGGTGACCGGATGCAGACGGGTGCCGGAACCTCCCGCGAGGATGATGCCTTTACGCTGAGTCATGACTATTTCCCGATAGTTTCTGTAAGCATGCGGACAACCCCGGCTTGCCACTGGGGCAATTCCAGGCCGAAGGTGTTGCGAAGCTTGCCGGTATCCAGCCGCGAGTTTCCCGGACGCGGGGCGGGCAAGGGAAACGCACTGGTAGGCACGGGCCGGATCGCCTCCGGTGCCACCTTGATGTCGAGGCCGGACTGGCGCGCAAACTCGATGACAAACCGGGCGTAGTCGTACCAGGAGGTATGCCCCCCGGCCACCAGGTGATACAGACCCCCGACTTCCGGACGCTGCAGGGCCGTTCTGACGGCATGGGCCGTCACGTCCGCGAGGAGATCCGCCCCGGTGGGCGCGCCGATCTGATCGTCGATGACGGTGAGGACATCTCGCTCCCGGGCCAGCCGCAGCATGGTCTTGGCGAAGTTGCCACCCCGGGCGGCATACACCCAGCTTGTCCGAAAGATGAGATGCCGGCACCCCGCCGCCCGGATGGCTTGTTCACCTTCCAGCTTGGTCTTGCCATACACACTCAAGGGGCCGGTGGCATCGGTTTCCCGCCAGGGACTGTCGCCACTGCCGTCAAACACATAATCCGTGGAGTAATGCATGAGCCAGGCGCCGCTGCGAGCGGCTTCCCGGGCCAGAACCGCCGGGGCCAGGGCGTTAATGGTGCGAGCGAGTTCAGGTTCGCTCTCAGCCTTGTCCACGGCGGTATGGGCCGCCGCATTGACAATGATATCGGGCGCCACGCTACGTACGGTTTGAGCCAAGCCATCCAGCTTGGTGAAATCAGCGCACAGCTCCCGGCTGTCCGAATCCAGCGCCACCACTTCCCCCAGGGGGGCCAGGCTGCGCTGCAACTCCCAGCCAACCTGACCGCCTTTTCCCAGCAAAAGAATTTTCATGCACCACGCTCGTCGTAATTCCGCGCCACCCAATCCCGATACCCGCCACTCAGCACATTCGCCACCCAGGGCTGGTTTTCCAGGTACCACCGGACGGTCTTGCGAATACCGGTCTCGAAGGTTTCCGCCGGCTTCCAGCCCAGCTCCCGCTCCAGCTTGCTGGCGTCGATGGCGTAGCGGCGGTCGTGGCCGGGACGGTCCGTCACATAGGCAATCTGCTCCCGATAGCTCTTGCCGTCCGCGCGGGCTTGGAACTCGTCCAGCAGGGAACACACTGTATGCACGATGTCCAGGTTGGGTTTTTCATTCCAGCCGCCCACGTTATAAACCTCGCCAACTTTACCGGCTTCGAGCACACGACGGATGGCGCTGCAATGATCCTTCACATACAACCAGTCCCGGATCTGCTGTCCGTCGCCATACACGGGCAGGGGCTTGCCCGCCAATGAATTGACGATCAACAGCGGAATGAGCTTTTCCGGGAAGTGATAGGGGCCGTAATTGTTGGAACAATTGGTGGTCAGTACCGGCAGCCCGTAGGTGTGGTGATAGGCCCGCACCAGATGGTCCGAGGCCGCCTTCGAGGCCGAATAGGGGCTGTTAGGCTCGTAGCGATGGGTTTCCGTAAAGGCCGGGTCATGCGCCCCCAGGGAACCGTACACCTCATCGGTGGACACATGCAGGAAGCGGAAGGCCGCCTTCTCCTCTGCCGCCAGGCCGCTCCAGTAGGCGCGCACCGCCTCCAGCAGCCGGAACGTGCCGACGATGTTCGTCTGGATGAAGTCTTCCGGGCCGTGAATGGAGCGATCCACGTGGGACTCCGCGGCAAAATTAACGATGGCCCGGGGCCGATGTTCCGCCAGGAGCGCAGCCACGCAGGCCTGGTCGCCAATATCGCCCTTTGCGAAGATGTGTCGCTTGTCGCCGTCCAAGCTGGCAAGATTTTCCAGATTACCGGCGTAGGTCAATACATCCAGATTCACCACGGGCTCGCCATCGAGTGCCAGCCAGTCCAGGACAAAATTCGCGCCGATGAAGCCGGCGCCGCCCGTTACAAGAATTGTCATAAGCCCTAACCATCCGGCCCAGAGGCACGACAGGCGCACCGCCGGAACCCACCTGCTACATCACAAGGCATCCTGAAAGGGCTGCCACCCGAGCCTTACTTATTGTTTTAATGACAAAACACAGAAAATCCTAGCCGCGCATTATCTCATAAGCCCCTGTATCCGGCTACACGGCCAAAGGTCATACATGCGACGCCCCGAAGTCACGGCGTAGCGCAAGCAATGGCGCCGCCCAATCCCTGCAAGCAAGGCTCCGGATCACATCAATTTTCTGGGATAATTTCCCTTTCTCGAACCCAGATTTACAGCCATGTCACGAACCCTCGCTCCCGAAATTTTCAAGGCCTACGACATCCGCGGCATCGTGGATACCGTGTTGACGCCGGATGCCGTACGCGCCATCGGCCAGGCCCTGGGTTCCGAAGCGATCCAGCGCGGCCAGAAAGCCATCGCTGTCGGGCGGGATGGACGACTCTCGGGTTCCTCCCTGGCGGAGGCGCTGATGGCCGGCATCTGCGCCTCCGGCGTGGATGCCATTGATATTGGCTGCGTGGCCACGCCCCTGTCCTACTTCGCCGCTTTCCACCTGGGCACGGACAGCGCCGTGAGCGTCACCGGCAGCCACAATCCGCCGGACTACAACGGCCTGAAAATGGTACTGGGCGGACAGACGCTCTACGGCGACATGATCCAGGATCTGCGCCGAAGGGTGACGGAGGACGACCTCGCAACTGGCCAGGGTCAAAAGAAGAGCGCCGATGTGCGGGACGCCTATATCGAGCGCATCGCCGCCGACGTAAAACTGGCCCGCCCCATGAAAATCGTGGTGGATTGCGGCAATGGCGTGGCCGGCGACGTGGCGAGCCGCTTGTTCCGCACCCTGGGCTGCGAAGTGGTAGAGCTCTTCTGCGAAGTGGACGGCAATTTCCCCAACCACCACCCGGACCCCTCCAAACCGGAAAACCTGCAGGACGTAATCCGAGCCCTCAAGGAAACCGACGCGGAACTCGGCCTGGCCTTCGACGGCGACGGCGACCGCCTTGGCGTCGTCACCAAGGACGGCAGCATCATCTACCCGGATCGGCAACTCATGCTGTTTGCTGCCGACGTGCTCTCCCGGGTCCCCGGTGGCCAGATCATCTATGACGTGAAATGCACCCGCAAGCTGGCCCCCTGGATCCGGGAGCGGGGCGGCGTGCCCGTCATGTGGAACACCGGCCATGCCCTGGTAAAGGCCAAACTGAAGGAAACCGACGCGCCGCTGGCGGGGGAAATGAGCGGCCACGTGTTTTTCAAGGAGCGCTGGTACGGCTTTGACGACGGTCTCTATGCCGCAGCCCGACTGCTGGAAATCCTCACCCGCTTTGCCGACCCGAGCGCGGTCCTGAACGGCCTGCCGGATTCGGCGAGCACGCCGGAACTGAACCTGAAAATGCAGGAAGGCGAACCCCACACCCTCGTCGCCGAACTCAGGGAAACTGCCACCTTCGAGGGCGCCCGGGAAATCATCACCATCGACGGCCTGCGGGTGGAATACGCGGACGGCTTTGGCCTGGCGCGGCCATCCAACACCACGCCGGTGGTGGTGCTGCGCTTCGAAGCCGACACGCCGGAGGCTCTGGAGCGCATCCAGGCGGACTTCCGGCGCGTATTCACCACCGCACGGCCCGGCATTGCACTGCCGTTCTGATCGACCTGGAGGGGCAGCGTAGGTCGGGTTTCAACCCGGCAGTCATGGTGCTGTCGGGCTGAAACCCGACCTACGCATGATCCCCAGAAGGACTGGCTCAGCCCCTGCCGTAGGTATCGTCGAAACGCACGATGTCGTCCTCACCCAGGTAAGCCCCCGACTGGACTTCGATCATCTCCAGGGGAATCCGGCCCGGATTCTCCAGTCGGTGAGTGGTGCCGAGGGGAATGTAGGTGGATTGATTCTCCCCGAGGAAGAACACTTCCTCGCCACGGGTGACCCGGGCGGTGCCGCTGACGACGATCCAGTGCTCGGCCCGGTGATGGTGCATCTGCAGGGACAGGGTCGCGCCCGGATTGACGACGATGCGCTTGACCTGGAAGCGGGCGCCCAGATCGATGCTGTCGTAATAGCCCCAGGGCCGGTAGATCTTGCGGTGGGCATCACTTTCGGAGCGCCCGGCGGCCTTGAGGGCCGCAACCACTTCCTTGACCTTCTGGATCTGGTCCTTGTGGGCCACCAGCACCGCGTCCGGCGTTTCCACGATAATGGTATCGGAAAGGCCGATGCAGGCCACCAGGCGGCTGTCGGCCCGCACCAGGGTGTTGGTGTTTTCCAGCCCGATCACATCGCCGGAGAAGACATTGCCAGCCCCGTCCCGAGGTCCGATCTCCAGCAAGGCGCTCCAGGCCCCCACGTCCGACCAACCCGCGGACAAGGGCAGGACCGCGCTGGCACCCGCTTCCCCGGAAAGCCGCTCCATGACCGCGTAGTCGATGGAATCGGCGGGACAAGCCGCGAAGGCCTCCCGGTCCACCCGCAGGAAATCCCGGTCACGGCTCGCCCCGGCCATGGCCTGGCGGCAGGCCGCCAGAATATCCGGCCGGAAGCGGCCGATATGGTCCAGCCAGACGCCAGCCTTCAGGACGAAGATGCCGCTGTTCCAGAAATAGCCGCCGCACTCAAGGTACTCGCGGGCCTTGTCCACGTCAGGTTTCTCGACAAAGCGGGAAAGGGCCAGGGCCGGACCGTCGCCGATGGCCGCGCCGCCCTGGATGTAGCCATAGCCGGTTTCCGGCGCCGTCGGCACGATGCCGAAGGTCACGACCCGCCCGCCTGCCGCCAGCTTTGCCGCCTGCACGACACCATCCCGGAAAGCCGCCTCGTCGGTGATGACATGATCCGCCGGCATGACCACCAGTACCGGATCCTCGCCTTCCACCATGGCCTCCAGAGCGGCCAGGGTCAGGGCCGGGGCCGTGTTGCGCCCGACGGGCTCCAGGAGAATGCCCGCGTCGAGAACGCCGGCCTGGCGCAATTGCTCGGCGGAGATGAATCGGTATTCCTCATTGCCCACCACCAGCGTGTCCGACAGCGTCCAGCCGTCGGGCCAAGCCGCGTGGGTCATACGCAGGGCCGTGGCCTGCAGCATGGTCCGCTCCCCCACCAGGGCCAGCAGTTGCTTGGGATATTGTTCGCGGGAGAGGGGCCACAGGCGCGTGCCGGAGCCGCCGGAAAGAATGACGGGTTTGATTTTCATGAGGAGGCCTTCGGCGGGGACACCGTTGCAGAAATATTTTGAAGTCCGCACCATACCTGAAAATCCATGGATCCTGAATATCACCTTCGGTTGGGTGCCAAATCGGGCAAACAAGGTTATGCGCTACAATCGGCCATGCTTTCCGTCATCATCATCACCAAGAACGAGGCCCAGAACCTCGGCGCCTGCCTGGACTCCGTGGCAGAGCTGGCGGGCGAAATCGTGGTGGTGGACTCGGGCAGCACGGATGCCACCCGGGATATCGCCCGCAGCCACGGCGCCATGCTTGTCGAGACCGCCGACTGGCCCGGCTTCGGCCCCCAGAAGAATCGCGCCCTGGATGCGGCAAGCAGGGAATGGGTTCTCAGCCTGGACGCGGACGAGCGCCTTACGCCGGAACTGGCCGAAGAAATTCGCCAAGTTCTGGCCGCCCCTGGCCAAACCAGCTGTTTCGCCTTGCCCCGGCTCTCCTGGTACTGCGGGCGCTTCATGCGCCATTCCGGCTGGTGCCCGGACTATGTGGACCGCCTGTTCCGCCGAGGCAGTGCGCGCTTTTCGGATGACAAAATACATGAGCGCCTGCTGCCGGACGGCCCTACGGCGCGGCTCACCAAGTACCTGCTGCATTACAGCTTCCGGGATTTCTCCAGCGTGCTGAAGAAAGTGGACGCCTACTCCACGGCCTCGGCGGAAGTAGCCTATGCCCGCGGCAAGCGCAGCTCCGTGTGGGGCGCCCTGGGCCACGGCCTGTGGGCCTTCATCCGCACCTACGTCTTCAAGGCCGGCTTCCTGGACGGTAGCCAGGGTCTGGCCCTGGCCATTTCCAATGCCGAGGGCAGCTATTACCGCTACCTGAAGATCTGGCTCATGCAGCAAGGCCAGTCCAAGTGAGAATCAGCGTCATCGTTACCACCTACAACCGGGTGGACGCGCTGGACCTGGTGCTGCAATCCCTGTCTGCCCAGACCGACCGCAACTTCGAGGTCATCGTCGCCGACGATGGCTCCAAGGCTGAAACCGGCACCTTCGTGCAGAACTTCTCCCGCCGCTGCCCCGTGCCGGTGCGCCATATCTGGCAAACGGATTTAGGCTTTCGCGCCGGGCGCATCCGCAACCTGGCCAGCCAGGCCGCCAGCGGCGACTATCTCATTTACCTGGATGGGGACTGCCTCGCCCAGGCGGATTTCGTCGCCCGCCACCGGGCCTTGGCCGAACCGGGCCGGACGGTCACCGGTAGCCGCATCCTGCTGGAACAGGCACTTACCCAATCCCTGCTCCACACCCGGCACTGGGACGAAACCACCTTCCGCCGTCAGGCCTGGCGCTACCGCCTGGGAGGCCAGATGAACAAGCTGCTGCCCCTCTTGCTCAAGGTGCCGGACAACCGCCTGCGCCACTACCGGGATTTTGTCTGGCGCCGCATCAAGAGCTGCAACCTGGCCTGCTGGAAGACGGACGCGGCCGCCATCGGTGGCTTCAGCGCGGATATGGACGGGGGCTGGGGCCACGAGGACGCGGATTTCGTCTTCCGCCTGCACCAGCACGGCGTGGGGCGCAAGTCCGGCGCCTGGGCCACGGAAGTGCTGCACCTGTGGCACCCCATGGCGAGCCGGGAAAAGACCGAGCCCAACCGCCTGCGCCTGCAGGCCAAAATTGACGCCTGGCGCGCCAGTGAGCGGTGAGCGGTGAGCGGTGAGCGGTGAGCAAATCATGTCGCTCACCGCTCACCGCTTACCGCCTCTCTTACCCCTGGCTTATAATCCCGGCTCGCCTGAAACCCCGTGTCGAACCACCGCTTTCCGATGACATCCATCCTGCTGGTCAAAGTCTCGTCCCTGGGCGATGTCATCCATAACCTGACGGTCGTCAGCGACCTGCGCCGACGTTTCCCGGAGGCCCGTATCGACTGGGTGGTGGAAGAAGCCTTCACGGATTTCCCGCGCCTGCACCCGGGCGTCACCGAAGTGATTCCCTTCGCCCTGCGGCGCTGGCGCCACCACTTGTTCGATCAATCCACCTGGCAGGAAATGCGTGCCTTCAAAAAGCGCCTGCAGTCCCGCCATTACGACGTCATCCTGGACACCCAGGCCCTCCTGAAGACCGCAGCCATCTGCAAGCTGGCCCGGGGCGAAAGCTGGGGCTTCGCCGCCGACACGGCCCGGGACCCCCTGGCCTCCCGCTTCTACGACCACACTGTATCACTGCCCCGGGGGCTACATACCGTGGAGCGCTACCGCGCCCTGGCCGCCGCCGCCCTGGGTTACAAGCAGGATCTGCCCCTGGAATACGGCCTCGCCGTCACGCCCCTCAAGGCCGACTGGTTGCCGAAGCGCCCCTACGCCGTGCTGTGCACCGCCACCAGCCGGGACCCCAAACTGTGGCAGGAAGAAAAATGGCTGGCGCTGGCCGCCTGGCTGCACGACCGGGGCTATGCCTGCGTACTGCCCGCCGGCTCCCCGGTGGAACGGGAGCGGGCCGCCCGCCTGGCGGGCGCCATGGCGGATGCGGTGACCGTGCCCCCCATGAAACTGACCGACCTGGCCGCCGTCATCAAGGGTTCCGCCGTCGTCGTCGGCCTGGATACCGGCCTGACCCACATCGCCGCCGCCCTGGACCGCCTGACCCTGGCCATTTTCACGGATTCCGATCCGGGCCATGCCGGCGCCTATGCGGGCGAAAAGGGCCTGAGCATTGGCCATCGCGGCTATTCTCCCAGCGTGGCAGAAGCCATTGCCGCCCTGGAAACCCTGTTCAAGGTCCACGCCTGATGTCGCGTCTTGTCTACACCCTGCTGTGCTACCTGCTGCTGCCCCTGATTCTCCTGCGCCTGTGGAAGAAAGGGCGGCGCCAGGCCGCCTACAAGAAAAACATCGGGGAACGCTTTGGCAGCTACGGGCACGCCGTGGACGCCCCGGTGATCTGGATCCACGCGGTCTCCGTCGGCGAGACCCGGGCCGCCCAGCCCCTGGTCAAGGCCCTGGCGGACCGTTACCCCCAGGCCCGCATCCTCATCACCAACATGACACCCACCGGCCGCGCCACCGCCGAGCAGCTTTTCGGCAACAAGGTGTTGCGGGCCTACCTGCCTTACGACTACCCCTTTGCCGTGGCCCGCTTCCTCAAGTATTTCCGCCCGGCCATGGGCATCGTCATGGAAACGGAACTGTGGCCCAACCTGGTGGCCGCCTGTTACGCACGACGCATTCCCCTGGTGCTGGCCAACGCCCGCCTGTCCGAACGTTCCGCCGCCCGCTATGCCCGCTTCCCGGCCCTGACCCGACAAATGCTTGGCCGGCTCTCCGCCGTCATCGCCCAGACCGATGCCGATGCGGACCGCCTGGCCGCCCTGGGTGCCCTCAACGTGCAAGTAGCGGGCAACATCAAATTCGACGCCGTGCCGCCACCGGACCTCTTATCCACCGGTGCCTTCCTGCGCCGCCTCATCGGCCCGCGCATGGTGCTGCTGGCGGCCAGCACCCGGGACGGCGAAGAACGGGAGCTCTTGGACGCCCTGGCGCGGACGCCACTGGAAGGCGCCCTGCTGCTCATCGTGCCGCGCCACCCGGAACGCTTCGACGAAGTGGAAACCCTGGCCATCTCCCGCGGCTTCAAGGTTCAGCGGCGCAGCCTGGAGAAGCCCGTGGAAGCCGGCACCCAGATCCTGCTGGGCGACAGCATGGGCGAGATGTTCGCCTATTACACGGCTTGTGACGTGGCCTTCGTTGGCGGCAGCCTCCTGCCCCTGGGCGGGCAGAACCTCATCGAAGCCTGTTCTGTTGCCAAGCCGGTGCTGGTGGGCCAGCACACCTTCAACTTCCTCGAAGCCACGGAAGAGGCCATCGCCGTCGGCGCCGCCCTGCGGGTGGACAGCGCGGACCAGCTGATTTCCCTCACCCGGGTGCTCTTCTCCAATGCCAACGCCCGCCAGGCCATGGGGAGCGCCGGCCATGATTTCGCCGGACGCCACCGGGGCGCCACGGCCCGCACCCTGGAAATCATCGGCCATCTGGCCGGCGCCTGAGATTCAGGCTCCCTTCCCCCCTTGCCGCCCACAATGAATAAACTCCTCATCGCTGTCCTGCTCATGAGTGCCGCCATCGTGGCCGCGCCTTTCCTCTTTCACCCGGGCGATAAGCCGGCCGTTACCCAGACCCCTGGCATGCCTTGGCAAATCGAGGTTCTGCCGGAAGGAAAATCCCGGGTCTTCGGCCTCACCCTGGGCAGCAGCGTGCTGAACGAGGCCACGGCGGCTTTTGGCGACGCCCCGCAACTGGCGGTGGTGGCCAGCTCCGGCCAGGCCGGCAGTATGGAAGCCTATTTCGAACGGGTGGCCCTGGGCCCCCTCACGGGCAAGATCATCGTGGTGGTGAACATGCCCGATGCCCGCTTGCTGGACATCCAGAAACGCGCCGACAAAACCGAACCCCTGGAGAGCGGCAATCGCCGCTTCAGCCTCGCTGCGGAAGACCGGCAGGCGGCCGGCCTGGCCTTGGTACGGACCCTCACCTTCGTGCCCGCAGGCAAGCTGGATGCCCAGGTCGTACAGGATCGCTTCGGCCGTCCCGGCGAAAGACTGGCCGTCGGCGATATGGAGCACTTCCTTTACCCGGACAAGGGCCTGGACCTGGCCCTCTCCAGGGAGGGCAAGGCGGTCCTGCAATACGTGGCCCCCGCCGGCTTCGCCAAGCTCCGGGAACCGCTGCTGAGAGCAGGCAAGCAGTAAGCGGTGACGGGTAAGCGCGCTGCTCACCGCTCACCCATCACCGCACATCGCTCACCGCTCACCCATTACCGCTCACCGTTTTCCCGGAGACCTGCATGCCTCAATCCAACCTGAAACAGCAAAAAACCTTCACCACCATCCGGGTGGTCGGCGGCCTGAGCGCAGCCGTGGTGCTGGGCTATTCCACGTTTTCCAACTGGCTGGCCGGCGCGCCCCTGAAGGGTCCCCTGCTGGGCGTCGCCCTGCTCACCCTGGCGGCCATCGCCTATGCCGGCTTTTTTACCTGGAAACTCGGCAAGCTGGTGGAAGAAGAGGGTAAGCAGTAAGCGGTGAGAGGTGAGAAAATCATCGCTCATCGCTCATCGCTCATCGCTCATCGCTCATCGCTCACCGCTCACCGCTCACCATGTCCTCCGATCCCCTGCTGGAAGCCGTCCTCAAGACCGGCGTCACCCTGCCGACGCCCAGCATCGCCTTTGCCCGTCTGCAGGCCCTGTCGGTGAGTGAGCGGGCCGGTCCAAGGGAAATGGCGGACGTGGTGGGCAAGGATCCGGCCCTCACCGGCGCCCTCATGCGGGTGGCCAATTCCCCCGTCTTCGGCTGCCGCAGCAAGCCCCGCTCCGTGCAGGACGCCATCACCCTCCTTGGCCGTACCCGCACCCTGGCGGTCTGCATCAGCACCGCCCTGCGCAGCCAGGCGGAAGGCGTGGACACCCGTACGCTGGAAGCGGTATGGGGCGGCAGCCAGAAGGTGGCCGAAGGCGCCTGGCGCTGCGCCCAGGCCAGCCCGGCACGGCGACTGGCGGACCAAGCCTACCTGGCGGCCCTGTTACACGAAGTGGGTATTCCCATCCTGCTCAAGCGCTACCCCATCTACCTGTTTCTGTTTCAGGACCCCAAGCGTGGGCTGGAAGAATCCTCCCGGAAACTGGATGAAATAACCCAGGCGGACCACGCTGCCGTCGGCGCCATGGTGGCGCGCAACTGGAAGCTGCCAGTGGAGATTTCGGAAGCCATCCGCTGCCATCACGACGCGGCCACCGCCGGCCGCCTGCCGGAAGAGGCCGGCACCCTGGCCACGCTCATCGCCTTTGGCCGGCTGCTGCGGGATGGTCCCACGGAGGATTGGCTCCCCTGGGCGCCCCTGGCGGATCGCTATCTGAAACTCGACCCGGCGGGGCTGGGGGATTGAAACTACCGTAGGGTGGGCAGGTTTCATCTGTCCACGCAGGCGGTGGACACGCTACGCTTTGCCCACTCTACACGGGAAAAGGGTAGCCTCTGGCTTCCAGGTCCAGCCAGACTTCCAGGCCCTGGGCGTTCAGCTCCAGGTCCGTATCCCACAGGGCCAGCAGATCGGCATCCGGCAGGGTGCAACCGAAGGCACGGGATTCCACCAGCAAGAGTTCCTGCAGGCCAGCCACAATGTTGGCGTGGCGCGCCGTACCCGCCCCCCTCTGCGCCAGGGCGATGTCGCAATGGGAGGCAATGAAACGCTGCATCTCCGCCGCCAGGGCTGGCACTTCACCGACCCGGCTGAAATGGGTCAGGTAGAGAAATTCAGGTGCGAAGTCGAGCAGGCGCTTGATGGTGGCCACCATGGCGTCCGGCTCGAACTGGGTGGGCGTGGTGCTCGGAAATATGAACTTCCGGCTATCCGTATCCATCTCCCGGTAGGAAAGTCCAAACACGTCGCCGGTGAAAATGCCCCGGCTCTTCCGGTCCACGATGGCGATGTGATGGCGGGCGTGGCCCGGCGCATCCACGCACAACAGTTCCCGCCCCGCCAGATCCAGCCTCAGGCCATCCACCGCGTCGATGATGCGCGCCGCCGGCACGGGCACGATCTCGCCATACACCCGCTGCACATATTCGGCGCCATACACCGCCGTGACGCCGTCCACCAACCGGGCCGGCGAAGCCATGTGGCGCGAACCACGGGGATGCACCACCAGACGCGCATTCGGGCAAGCCTGCATGATGCTGCCGGCACCGCCCGCATGATCCAGGTGGATGTGGGTCAGGATGACGTAATCCACCGCCTCCGGCCCCAGGCCGATGCGCCCCAGGGCATCCAGCAGATGGGGCAGCGCATCGTTGCTGCCGGTATCCACCAGAGCCACCCGGCCGTTTTCCACCACCAGGTGAATGGCAGCCAACAGGGGGCGCACGTAGTTGGCGCAAAAGGCGTAAACGCCGTTGTTGTAGTCGATCCAGCGGTGCATGGGGGAAATCTCCCGACAGGGGAGCGGCATTATAGCGAGAATGATTCCGCAGGAAGGCCGTTCATTCGACTCTGTCGTAATCAATTTAGGCCCACGACCAAATGTTTGCGGCCCCCCCCAAGCCATCGGCGCCCATGCCGAAGGCACGCTTGTGGCAGGCCAGCGCACTCAAAATTCACATGCCCTTGCCAGGCTAGGGTTTGCGATCCCGCATTGCCTCACCTGCCGGAATGGCTTATCTTGCCCCGGCCATGAGAATTATTGCTTTTACCGCCCTGCTCGCCAGCCTGCTGACAGGCTGCGTCAGTACCGGCCCACTGGTCACCCAGCGGCCCCAGCCTGCCCAGCCCGCAGTCCCGGCGCCACCGACCGGCCAGTCCGCACCAGCGCTGCCCACTCCGCTGCCCCCGCCGCCAGCAACGCCCCGGGCCGGACCGGCGCCGATCCCGCCCGCCTACCCCGCCGAGACCGAAGGGCGCGGCAAGATCATGCGGCTCCTGCCCGCCAACGCCCCCGACCGGGCCGGCTGGGCGGCGGATATTTTCAGCGCCTTCGCCACTCTGCACTTGCCGCTGACAACGGAAAACCTGTGTTCCGCCATTGCCGTCATCGAGCAGGAATCCAGTTTCCAGGCGGACCCGGTGGTGCCGGGCCTGCCCCGCATCGTCTGGAGCGAGATCGAGAAGCGCCGCCAGAAGTACCTCATCCCGAAGCTCCTGCTGGATGCCGCCTTCCTCAAGCGTTCGCCGGACGGCAAGAGCTATAAGGCCAGGGTGGACGCCCTGCGCACGGAACGGCAGATGAACCTGCTCTTCCAGGACATGATGGCCGAGTTGCCCTATGGCCGCACCCTGCTGGCGGGCTACAACCCCATCCGCACCGGCGGCCCCATGCAGGTCAGCGTGGATTTTGCCGAGGGCCACACCCGGCTGAAGGGCTATCCCTATGCCGTGGGCGGCAGCATCCGCAATGAAGTGTTCACCCGCCGCGGCGGGGTGTTTTTCGGCGTCGCCATCCTGCTGGATTACCCGGCTCCCTACACCCAGCCGGTGTACCGCTTCGCCGACTTCAATGCTGGCCGCTACTCCAGCCGCAACGCCGCCTTCCAGGCCGCCGTGACCAAACTCAGCAAGAAGCAGCTCGACCTGGACGGTGACCTCTTGATCTACGAGAAGGGTGAGGCCAGCCCGGAGCCATCCGCCACCCTGAACGCCCTCAAGCCCCTGGCCCCACGGCTGGGCCTGGGCAGAAACGAAATACGCCGGGACCTGCTGCTGGAAAAGACCGCCGGCTTTGCCGACACCCCGCTCTACCGCCAGGTTTTCGCCCTGGCGGACGGGGCCGGCCGGACGCCACGGGAAACTCTGCCCCGCATCGTGCTGAAAAGCCCCAAGATCACCCGCCACCTCACCACCGAATGGTTCGCCAAAAAGGTGGATACCCGTTACCAGACCTGCCTGAATCGCGGCCGGCAAACCGGCTAATTCACTTCGGCCGGTAGGCCACTGCGGAGGTGAAGATACCGGACAGGCGCTGGACCTTGGCCCGGTCCCCCTGCCGCACCTCGCCCGCGTCCACCTTGTCGTGAATCACGTAGCGCCGCTGGCCCAGGGCCTGGACCACGTGCTGCGCGGCGACGAACTCGATCACCCCGCGCCACTGGTTATCGCCCTCCTCTGTCTTCGAATAGGAATACTGCTCGCAGGCTGCCGTGTTGCAGAAGCTGATACAGGCGTTCAGGCTATCCGCCGCCTCGTCCTGGCGGGCCGGCACCTTGGCTGAAGCAGGGCGCGGCACGGCAGCGACCGGGAGCGGCACAGTCGGCACCGCAGCGGCAGGCCGGGGCACTTCGACCGGAACGGCAACAGCCGCCGGTAGCACAGGGGACGCCGCCGGCACCGGAGCCACGGCGGCAGGCTGGAGACGCGCTGCGGGCGGCGTCACGACGGGGGGACGAGGAGGCGCGAAAACAGGGGGACGCAGGAGAGCAGGCGCTGCCGCCACCGGCTCCGCTGTCGGCCTCTGCCGCACCGCCGGCACACTGGCAGGCCCCGGCAGGCTGGCCAGGGGCGCCACGGCCCGCACCGGACGCGGCGGCGCCTCCGGTAGCGGAAAACTGGCCCCCATGCGGGCAGCAGCCTGTACCAGACGCACCAGGGCCAGGCTGCTGTCCTCGCCGGGCACCCGTTCGCCGATGCAGCCCACCAGGCGCACCGAGCCTTGCTCACTCTCCTTCACCGCCCCCGCGTAGCCGCTGCCGTCGCCCCCATCCAGCATGCTGACCGGCGTCGCCTCCGCGAACCAGCGGGACAGCATGGGGTGCACCAGGTTCGGCTCCACTTCCACCAGCCGGTCGATGCGGAACATCTTGGTCCAGCGATCCTGCCCCGGAATAGCCCGCACGGCACCCAGCCAAGGCGGCAGAGTGGCCTTCGCCCAGGCGCTCAGGTCGACGATCTGCCCCGCCGGCAGCAGCACCGTCAGAGCGCGCAGAATGACCCCAGCCAGATCCGCCACCGCCGCTTCCCGCTGCCGGTCCACGTCCCGGGCCAAGGCCAGGGCCGCCAACGCCCGCGCCTCCATGTCCGTACCGACCTCCAGCATCCTGTCAGTTTTCATTGTTTCACCCGCTCATTCATGCCCGCCCTCACAACGAAATCCGCCACCGGAAACCCATAGGGGGAAAAGATGCCGAGTAAAGCACAAAGCCTCGGTCGCCACCAGGGATATATCTTGATATATGCCACGCTCTGACCTAGACTTTGGCATCACCTTTCCCAAAGAATGCCGTCATGAGCCAGGTCGCCAAATTATTCACCAATGGCCGCAGCCAGGCGGTGCGCCTGCCGGCCGCCTATCGTTTTGACACCACGGAAGTTTTCATCCGCCAGGATCCGGCAACCGGCGACGTGATCCTGTCGCGCAAACCAGACAACTGGGATGGGTTCTTCGCCAACCTGAAGACGGCCGGGATACCAGCGGATTTCCTGGATGAAAAAGAACGCCAACAAGACAGCAAGGAGCGGGATCCTTTCGAAGGCTGCGGCGAATGAAACCCATCCTGCTGGACACTAACACCGTCAGCCATCTGCTCAAGGGCCATCCGGCTGTCGCCCAGCACGTGCAGGCCGCCCCCATGGCGGCCCTGTGCATTTCCGCCGTCACCGAAGGCGAACTGCGCTTCGGCCTCGCCAAACGCCCGGAGGCGAAACGCCTGCATCTCGCCGTGGCGGAGTTCCTCCGCCGTGTGGACGTCCTGCCCTGGAGCAGCGACGTGGCCCAGACCTACGGCCCCCTGCGCGCCGACCTGTCCCGCCACGGCAAGACCCTCACCCCACTTGATCTCCTCATCGCCGCCCACGCCCTCTCAGTCGGTGCCACCCTCGTCACCAACGACCAGGCCTTCCGGCAAGTTAATGGACTACAGGTTGAGGATTGGACGGCGTGAACCGCGTAGGGCGTCAATAAGCGCAGCGCATTGCGCCGATTTCCCCGGGTGCGGGCCGCCCAGCGGCGCAATGCCCTTCGGTTATTGCGCCCTACCCACTACCCTCGCAAGGCCAAGTGCGCGATATAGCCTGAACGGGATTCATTGGCCGCCTTGGCGGCGGCATCGATGCGGCGCAGGACCCGGGCCGGCAGGGTGATGTTCACCCGCTCGGCCTTGTCCGAGAGTTGCGCCAGATCCACTTCCACCACGGCCCACACCCAGCCGGCGAATTCCGCATTGGCCTGATGTTCGGCCAGGGTGCCGGCCTCCGGCACCGGGCCGCCATCATCAATGACCGTTTCCAGCCACAACTCAATGGACTCCCGGGCATTGTCCAGCGCCTCGTCGAGCGTATCGCCCGCCGAAAAGCACCCCGGCAGGTCCGGCACCGCCACCCCCCAGGCCTGTTGTGCGTTGCCCGGCTCAAGCGCAATCGGATACCTCATGACCGCCTTCCTTTCATTTCAAACCGGCCTGTTTCAGAAGCTTGTGCACCAGGCCAACGCCCATGTCCTTCTTCGGATGGGGCACGCTGATGTGGCCGCCGTGCGCTGGGTGCGTGTAGATGTGATGCGGCCCCTTCACACCCCGCAGCACCCACCCCGCCTGCTCAAGCCTTCTGATCAAGTCCGCGCTGTTCATGGGCGGACTATACACACCTTACACACGAATTTGAGCAAGTTGCCGTGATAACTCGTCTTGGCGACCGGCCACGCCTATCCACAGGTTTATGCGACAGCGCAGCACAACGCCCACCTCTTCGCCCAACGCGGTATGATTACAACATTTTGCAAAACAATAGTCCAGAACAGTCCAGATTAGACAACTGTTAACACTTGAAAAAGAAAGCTAGGCGAAATATGTCTGCGACTCAAATAACTTTATACCCTGCAATAAGGACCAAGCAACCCCACATTAAGCGCCCAAGTGAAGCCATTTCGGAAAGAAAATCTAAAGAACTTGTAATTGCATTTGCTGGACCTATTGGCTGTGGCATTAAAGCAGTCAAAGAGCGCTTAATTGAACAACTGAAGGCGTCTGGTTACTCAGTTAAGGAAATAAAGATAAGTGAATATTTGGAAGAGTGCGTCATCCAAGGGCTTATCCCCAACACGGAAGCTATCAAACAAACCAACAAGGCTGACAGATATATTCAATTGCAAGATGCCGGCAACTCCTTAAGAATATCTCAAAGTGACATTCTTGCAGAGTATGCAATAAAGAGAATCGCGGAGACAAGAACAAAAGAAATAAAAGACGAAACAGAAAGCGTGACGGATTACATCCCCATTCGCACCGCCTATATAATTGACCAATTAAAACATCAAGACGAGGTAAGTTTACTTAGGGCTGTATATGGAAATCTATTTTATCTTTTCGGTGTATTAAGCACATCTACTCGCCGCTCTACTCGTCTAAAGACTGACGGCATCCCACCGGACAGAATCCCTGAATTGGTTGAACGCGATCGAAAACAACGGGAAAAAAATGGTCAGCAGTTGGACAAAGCTTTACAGTTGGCGGATTTTTTTATCCGCAATGACCATGCGAATGCAGAAGCAATTGAAAACCAGATTATTCGGTCGGTACACTTGATCCACGGAGCAAATGGCATTTCCCCAACAAAGGAGGAGTACGGAATGTATTCCGCCTACGCATCAGGCTTGCGTTCTGCTTGTTTATCTAGGCAAGTAGGAGCATCTATCATGAACAACGACGGTATAATCATAGCTACAGGGCGAAATGACGTACCAAAAGGCGGAGGTGGTTTATATGGCCCAGAAGACGGCATAGGCGATGCTCGCTGTGTCAAACTGGAGAATGCTCAATGCCACAATGATTTCCACAAACAAAAACTAGTCAACAACATAGAAGAAATAATAAGAACCACGCTAAACAGTGCCATCACAGACATCTGTGGGAATGCTACGGAAGATCAGAAGGCTTTCCTTCAACAAATACATATTGATGAATTATCTAATAAAATCGCTTGCTCTGCGTATGATGACACTCGCCTTGGCGGACTTATAGAGTTTTCCAGGTCAATTCATGCAGAGATGGATGCAATTGTCTCCCTCGCATCAAAGGGAGGAGGCGGCACGAAAGGTACTACGCTCTTTACCTACACATTTCCTTGCCATAACTGCGCCAGACATATTGTTGCAGCAGGAATTAGACAAGTCTATTACTTAGAACCATATGAAAAAAGTCTAGCCGTTGAGTTACACGGAGATGCAATCAATGTAGATGGCCAACGAGGGGGCTTGGGCGATGAACTTGAATCGAGAGAACAGGTGGAGTTTTTACACTTTGAAGGCGTTGCGCCAAGGCAATACCTCAACATGTTTACTCCATCAGGAGAGCGGAAAGACGGTAACGGCAAGGCAGTGAAGACCAATGTTCGCACCGCAGAGAAGAAAATTCCCGAGTACCTCGACGACTACAGAGAGTATGAGCTAAAAGTCGTCGCTCACTTGTTGAATGTAATCAACGAGTTAAAAGAAAAGGGGTTGCCGAAAAAAGGCTAGTCCGCTACAGTTCGGCCCAAGGAGGATTTTAGAATGTCACGGAAAAACGAGCGCAAAGACCGCCAACTGCCACTGGATTTTGAAGCCGTAAGCGCCCCCACGCCTGCAGTGTGCTTAGAACAGAAGGAATCATCGGTGGTTTGTTTCGCCTCTTACGTTCGCTCTAAATTGCCTCCTTCATCCAGCCGTGACCCTGTTTTGGATCGCCTGCTTCGTGAAGCAACACGACTAAGTTGGTAAGAGCTGAGGCTCGTTGATCGTACGAAAAAGGCCAGCGGTGTTGGCCTTTTCCTTTAGCTAGTTTCTTAGCCCAGCTCACCGACCTAGCGGAATAAGCGTTTTATCTTTCCTTCCTCACACAAACCTCGCCAAAAACGCCCCTTCGCAGCCCGCCAGCAGCGGAATCCTCACCTTGTGGCCGTTGCCCGGCGCCACGGAAATGGCCGCGCCATCCTTGTTCAGCATGGACTCGATGACCATCTCGGTATTGCCCGCCGGGTGCAGCACCTCGATGCGATCCCCCACGGCAAAGCGGTTCTTCACATCGATCTCGGCCCAGCCGTCCGCCCAGCCCAGCACGTCGCCGACGTAGAGGCTGCGGCCTGACACCGAATTGCCCCTTGTGTAGTTCTGCAGGATGGCGTCGCCCTCCGCCGCCCAGTCCCTATCCTTGTTGCGCATGAAGAAACCGTCCGTGTAGCCCCGGTTGGCCAGGCCGTCCAGTTCCTCGATGAGGCGCTTGTCGAAGGGCCGACCGGCCACGGCGTCGTCAATGGCGCGGCGGTAGCTCTGGGTGGTGCGGGCGGCGTAATAGGGGGACTTGGTGCGGCCTTCGATCTTCAGGGAATCCACGCCGATGTCCACCAAACGCTGGACGTGCTCGATAGCCCGCAGGTCCTTGGAGTTGAGCACGTAGGTGCCGTGCTCGTCTTCCTCCACCGGCATGAGTTCGCCGCTGCGCTGGCCCTCTTCCAGCAGCCAGGCCTTGTGATTGGCCTCGACGGCAGGCACCACGTCGCCGTCCGGCGTGTCCACCGTGTCGTGCAACTGGTAGCCCCAGCGGCAGGCATTGGTACAGGAACCCTGGTTGGCGTCCCGGTGGTTGAAATAGCCGGAAAGCAGGCATCTCCCTGAGTAGGCGATGCACAGGGCACCGTGCACAAACACCTCCAGTTCCATGTCCGGGCATTCCTGGCGGATCTCGGCCACTTCGTTCAGGGACAGTTCCCGGGAGAGGATGACGCGACTCACACCCAGCTTCTTCCAGAAGCGCACCGCTGCGTAATTCATGGTGTTGGACTGCACCGACAAGTGGATCGGCACCTCGGGCCAGCGTTCCCGCACCATGTCGATGAGGCCCGGGTCCGCCATGATGAGGGCGTCAGGTTTCAGCGCGATCACCGGCGCCATGTCCGCCAGGTAGTTCTTGATCTTGCTGTTGTGGGGATAGATGTTGCTCACCACGTAGAGTTTCGAGCCGACGGCGTGGGCGGCAGCGATACCTTCCGCCAGACTTTCCAGGTCGCCGAAGTCGTTGTTCCTAACCCGCAGGCTGTAGCGGGGCTGGCCGGCGTACACGGCATTGGCGCCGAAGGCCAGGGCGGTGCGCAGCATGGCGAGGGAGCCGGCGGGGGCGAGAAGTTCGGGGGCGGGCTTGGACATGGGGCGGTACGGCGGCAAAGGGAGCGCAAGGGTAAGCGCTACGGGCGGAATTTTCAAACGGCGGGCCACCCCGGGGCACCGTTGCAGATGCCGAACGTAGGGCGCAATAAGCGCAGCGCATTGCGCCGCTGGTTTCGCCACGGCATCGGCGCAATGCGGCTTCGCCTTATTGCGCCCTACTCCCAGCCCCCCCCCAACGCCTTGATCAACCCCACGCTTGCCGCCATGCGGCGGGCGCGCAGGGCGCTGGCGGTGCTTTCCGCCCCCAGGGCGGCGGCCTGGGCCGTCACCACATTGAGATAGCTGACGACGCCGGCCTTGTACTGGTTGGTGGCCAGTTCCAGGGATTTCTTCGCTGCCTGCAAGGCCTCGTCCTGCACTGACGCTTCCCGCTCCAGGATACGCAAGGCCGCCAGGTTGTCTTCCACGTCCGAGAGTGCGGCCAGCACCGTCTGCCGGTAGCTGGCCACCGTGCCTGCCCAGGCCGCCATGGCCTGGTCCTGCTTCGCGCTCCTCAAGCCGCCGTCGAAAACCGTCTGGGCCAGGGCCGGACCGAAGGACCAGAAGCGGCTGGGGGCCGAGATCCAACCCACCAGCGCCGAGGACTGCCAGCCGCCGTTGGCGGAGAGGCTCAGGTCCGGAAAGAAGGCCGCCTTGGCCACGCCGATCTGGGCGTTGGCCGCCGCTACCCGCCGTTCCGCCGCAGCCACATCCGGGCGCCGTTCCAGCAGCGTCGAGGGCAGGCCGACGGGGATGGCCGGCGGCGGCGCCGTGAGCAGGGGCATGGGCGCAAGAGCAAAGGTGGACGGGGCTTGCCCCACCAAGAGGGCGATGGCGTGTTCCATCTGGGCACGTTGCACGCCTACATCGAGAGCCTGGGCCTGGGTGCTCTTCAACTGGGTTTGGGCCTGGGCCACGTCGGCGGCAGCGGCGACGCCGGCCCGGTAGCGGTTCTGCGTCAGCTCCAGGGATTTGGCGTAGCCCGCCACCGTGTCGTCCAGCAACTTCTGTTGGGCATCCAGGGCGCGCAAGGCGTACCAGTCCTGGGCCAGGGTCGCCTGGAGGGACAGCTTTGTCGCCGCCAGGTCCGCCGCGCTGGCCTCCACCCCCGCCGCCGCCGCCTCGACAGCACGGCGCACGCCGCCCCACAGGTCCGTTTCCCAACTGGCTTGCAGGGACAGGCTGTGGCTGGTGGCCACGCCGCTGGACGACGACGTACGGCTGGACGCCTCGGAACGTATCGACGAGGCGTTGGCGCCCACGCTGGGGAACTGGCCGGCCCTTGCCTGGGCTGAGAGGGCCACCGAAGCCCGGTACTGGGCTTCCGCGAGACGCAGGTTCTGGTTCGACACCGCCACCCGCTCTTCCAGGGCATTCAGGCCCTCGTCACCGAAAACTTGCCACCACTTGCCCCGGGGCAAGGCATCCGCCGGTACCGCCGGCTTCCAGCCGACCGCTTCCTTGAACGCCGCCGGCACCTCGCTCGTCGGCTTCACGTAATCGGGGCCGACGGTGCAGCCGGCCAGCGAAAGCAATAAAGCCAAATTAAACGCCGAGGCGCCGAGGCGCCGAGGAAGGCATGAGAACGACGAATCTTGGCAATCGTCCACGACCGCAGATATGTTGTCCATCGAGGTTTTCTCCGCGCCTCGGCGCCTCGGCGTTTCAATACAGACTTTCATATTCCGTTCTCCACCGGTTCCTGCACGGGGCCAGCCTTCTTGCCGCGGGCAAGCCACAGGCGGAAGCGGTCCATGTAGAGATAAACCACCGGGGTGGTGTAGAGGGTCAGGAGCTGGCTCACCGCCAGGCCACCGACGATGGAAATGCCCAAGGGTTGGCGCAGCTCCGAGCCTTCGCCACCCCCCAGAGCCAGGGGCAGGGCGCCCAGCATGGCCGCCAGGGTGGTCATCATGATGGGCCGGAAACGCAGCAGACAGGCCTGGCGGATGGCCTCCCGGGGGGGCAGGCCCTGGCTGCGCTCCGCCTCCAGGGCGAAGTCGATCATCATGATGGCGTTTTTCTTGACGATACCGATGAGGAGCAGCACGCCGATCATGGCCATGACGGAGAACTCACTGCCGAAGGCCATCAGGGCCAAGAGCGCCCCCACCCCCGCCGAGGGCAGGGTGGACAAGATAGTGATGGGGTGGATGGTGCTCTCGTAGAGCACGCCCAGCACCAGGTAGAGCGTCACCAGAGCCGTCAGGATCAGGATGGGCTGGCTGGCAAGGGACTGCTGGAAGGCCTTGGCCGTGCCCTGGAAGCTGCCCTGCACGGTAGACGGCGCCCCCACCTGGGCCATGGCGCCCTGGATGAGGCGGGTAGCGTCCGAGAGGGAGGTGCCAGGCACCAGGTTGAAGGAAATCGTCGAGGCGGCGAACTGGCCCTGGTGATTCACCGACAGGGACTGGCTGGCCGGGCCGAAGCTCGCCACCGCCGACAGGGGCACCTGGGTCGGCAGCGTGCCGGCGGCACCGGGCACGCTCAGCCACAGCTTGGACAGGGAATCCGCGTTCTGCCAGTAGCGGGGCGCCGCCTCCATGACCACGTGGTACTGGTTGAGGGCCGCGTAAATGGTGGAGGCCTGGCGCTGGCCGTAGGCGTCATTCAAGGTGGCATCCACCAGCCGGGGCGACACCCTCAGGCGGGCGGCGGTGTCCCGGTCAATGGTCACAAAGGTGGACTGGCCCTTGTCCTGCTGGTCCGTATTCACGTCCGCCAGTTGGGGCAGGTCGGAAAGAGCCTTTCGCACCTTCGGCTCCCAAGTGCGCAGTTCCGTCAGGTCGTCCGCCTGCAGGGTGAATTGCCACTGGGCATTGCTGGCCCGCCCGCCCATGCGGATATCCTGGACCGGCTGCAGGAACAGGTTGGCCCCCGGCTCCTTCGAGAGCTTGCCGCGCAGGCGGTTGATGACCTGGTCCGCCGACACCTGGCGTTCGCGCAGGGGCTTCAGGGCGATGAACATCATGCCGGTATTCTTCTGACCGCCGCCGGTGAAGCCCACCACGTTATCCACCGCCGGATCCTGGCGCACGATTTCCATGAAAGAGGTGAGTTTGCCGCGCATGGCCTGGAAGGAAATGCCCTGGTCCGCCTGGATGTTGCCGGTAAGCCGCCCTGTGTCCTGCTGGGGGAAAAAGCCCTTGGGCACCACGGCGTAGAGATAGAAGTTGAGTCCCACGGTGAAGAGCAGAATCAGCATGATGAGGGGCCGGTGATCCAGAGCCCAGCCCAGGCTCCTGCCATAGCCGGCCTGCAAGCGGGCAAAGCCCTTTTCGGTCCACCGGGAAAAGCCCCCCCATCGATTACGCGGAGCATCGCGACGCTCGACGCTCCCCTCTCCCCCCGGGAGAGGGGCGGGGGGTGAGGGATCTGACTTCCGAATCGGTTTCAGCCAGCGGGCACAGAGCATGGGCGTGGCGGTGAGGGACACCACCAGGGAAATCAGGATGGCCGAGGACAGCACCACGGCGAATTCCCGGAACAGCCGCCCCAGGATGCCCCCCATGAACAGGATGGGAATGAACACCGCCACCAGGGACACGCTCATGGACAGCACGGTGAAGCCCACTTCCCGCGCCCCCTTGAGGGCAGCGTCGAGGGGCGTTTCCCCTGCTTCGATGTGCCGCATGATGTTTTCCAGCACCACGATGGCGTCGTCCACCACGAAGCCGGTGGCCACGGTCAAGGCCATGAGGGACAGGTTGTCCAGGCTGTAGCCGCACAGGTACATGACGGCGAAGGTGCCCCCCAGGGACACGGGCACCGCCACGGCGGGAATCAGGGTGGCGGGCCCGTTGCCGAGAAACAGGAACACCACCAGGATCACCAGGCCGAAGGAAATCATCAGACTGCGTTCCACTTCCCGCAGGGACGCCCGAATGGTGGTGGTACGCTCCACGGCCACGTTCACGTCGATGGAACCCGGAATGGAGGCCTTGAGGGCCGGCAGCAGCGCCTTCACCCGCTCCACGGTTTCGATGATGTTGGCGCCGGGCTGGCGGTTGATGATGACCAACACGGAGGGCTGGGCGTTGGAGAGGCCGGCGTTACGCAGGTCCTCCACCGAATCCACCACTTCCTCGGAGACATCCGCGAGGCGCACGGCGGCGCCGTTCCTGTAGGAAATAATCAGGGGCAGGTATTCGGCGGCGGTGCGGGCCTGGTCATTGGCGGTGATCTGCCAGTGCTTGTCACCCTCCTCCAGGTCGCCCTTGGGGCGGTTGGCATTGGCAGCGGCCAGGGCCGTGCGCACGTCCTCCAGGCCGATGCCGTACTTGTGCAGGGCCAGGGGATTCAATTCCACCCGCACGGCGGGCAGGGAACTGCCCCCCACGGACACCTGGCCCACGCCTTCGATCTGGGCCAGCTTCTGGGCCAGGATGGTGGAGGCGGCGTCATAGATGCGCCCCTGGCTGAGCGTCGGCGAGGTCAAGGCCAGGATCATCACCGGTGCATCCGCTGGATTCACCTTGCGGTAGGTGGGATTGCCCGGCATGCCGGTGGGCAGGAGACTCCTGGCGGCGGCGATGGCGCCCTGCACATCCCGGGCCGCACCGTTAATGTCCCGGTCCAGGTCGAATTGCAGGGTAATGCGAGTGTTGCCCAGGGAGCTGGAGGACGTGATCTCCGTGATGCCGGCAATGCGCCCCAGGGATCGCTCCAGGGGCGTGGCCACCGTGGCCGCCATGGTCTCCGGACTGGCGCCGGGGAGCGACGCCTGCACCGAGATGGTGGGGAAATCCACCTGGGGCAGGGGTGACACGGGCAGCAACTGAAAGCCCAACAAGCCCGCCAGAAAAATCGCCAGCGTCAGCAAGGTCGTCGCCACCGGCCGGTGGATGAAGGGCGCGGAGAGGTTCATGCCGCAGCCATCCTTGAACCCGAAAAACAAAAGGCTTCACCGCAAAGGCGCAGAGGACGCAAAGTCTCGCAAAGGAAAACCAAAACAAGGCCAGGAAAAGCCTTGCTCTTGCAGTTCTTCGCGGCCCTTTGCGCCTTTGCGCCTTTGCAGTGAGGTTTTTCGGCCTTCATTCTTCCTTCCCCCCCCGAAAGCGCCGGGCCAGGCGGTCGAAGGCCAGGTAGATGACGGGGGTGGTGAACAGGGTCAGGGCCTGGGACACCAGGAGGCCGCCCACCATGGTGATGCCCAGGGGGTGACGCAGTTCGGAACCCACGCCGTTGCCCAGCATCAGCGGCAGGGCGCCCAGCAGGGCCGCCAGGGTCGTCATCATGATGGGGCGGAAACGCAGGAGGCAGGCCTGGTGGATGGCTTCCCGGGGCGACATCCCCAGGTTCCTCTCCGCGTCCAGGGCGAAGTCGATCATCATGATGGCGTTCTTCTTGACGATGCCGATCAGGAGAATGATGCCGATGATGCCGATGATGCCCAGGTCGTTGCCGGAAACCATCAGGGCCAGCAGCGCCCCCACGCCGGCGGAGGGCAGGGTGGACAGGATGGTGATGGGATGGATGTAGCTCTCGTAGAGCACCCCCAGCACGATGTACATGCTCACCACCGCCGCCAGAATCAGCAGTAACTGGTTGTCGAGGGAGGCCCGGAAGGCGGCGGCTGCGCCCTGGAAGCGGGTCTGCAGGCTGGCGGGCATGCCGATTTCCGCTTCCGCCGCCTCAATGGCCTTGACCGCCGCCCCCAGGGAGGCCCCCGGGGCCAGGTTGAAAGACAGGGTCGCCGAAGGGAACTGGCCCTGGTGATTCACCACCAGGGCTGCCGGCCGCTCTTCCACATGCACCAGGGCCGACAGAGGCACCTGGCCGCCGCTGGCGGTGGTGAGGCGCAGGTTGTCAATGGCAGACAGGCCTTTCCTGAATTCCGGCTTCACTTCCAGCACCACCCGGTACTGGTTGGACTGGGTGAAGATGGTGGACACCAGGCGCTGGCCGAAGGCGTCGTAGAGGGCGTTGGAAATGGCCGCCGGGGTGACGCCTAAGCGCCCGGCGGTATCCCGGTCAATGGAGATATAGGCCTGCAGGCCCTGGTCCATCAAGTCGCTGGCCACTTCCCGCAGTTCCGGCACTTTGGCCAGCCGCTCCACCAGTTTCGGCACCCACAGGGCCAGTTCCACGGGATTCGCGTCTTCCACCGAGAACTGGTACTGGGTGCGGCTGACCCGGTCCTCAATGGTCAGATCCTGGATAGGCTGCATGAACAGGGTCACACCCGGGGTGGCTGCCAATTTATCCTGCAGCCGCGCCATGACCACCTGCACGCTGCCCCGCTCTTCCCTGGGCTTCAGGTTGATGAGCAGGCGCCCGCTGTTCAAGGTGGTGTTCACCCCATCCACGCCGATGAAGGACGACAGGCTGTCCACCCCCGGATCTTTCAAGACCACCGCCGCCACGGCCTGCTGGCGTTCCGACATGGCGGCAAAGGATATGGACTGGGGCGCCTCGGTGATGCCCTGGATCACCCCCGTGTCCTGCAGCGGGAAGAAGCCCTTGGGCACATAGACGTAGAGCAGCACCGTCAGCAAAAGCGTGCCGACGGCCACCATCAAGGTGGCGGTCTGGTGATTCAGCACGCGAATCAGCAGGCGGTCGTAGCCGGCAATGACGCGCTCGATGAAGGCACCGCTGGCGTGGTAGAAGCGGCCCTGCTTTTCTTCCGGCACATGGGTGAGCAGGCGCGCGCAGAGCATGGGCGTGAGGGTCAGGGACACCACGGCGGAAATCAGGATGGCCACCGCCAGGGTGATGGCGAATTCCCGGAACAGCCGCCCCACCACGTCCCCCATGAACAACAGGGGAATCAGCACGGCGATCAGGGAAATGGTCAGGGAAATGATGGTGAAGCCGATCTGCTTGGCCCCCTTGAGGGCCGCCTGCATGGGTGGATCACCGGCCTCCAGGTAGCGAGCGATGTTCTCGATCATCACGATGGCGTCGTCCACCACGAAACCGGTGGCAATGGTCATGGCCATCAGGGTCAGGTTATTGATGGAGAAACCCGCCAGATACATGACGCCAAAGGTGCCCACCAGCGAAAGCGGCACCGCCACGCTGGGAATAAGCGTGGCCGGCAGGTTCCGGAGGAACAGGAAGATCACCATCACCACCAGCACCACGGCGAGGAAAAGTTCCACCTGCACGTCGTTCACCGAGGCCCGGATGGTCACGGTGCGGTCGGTCAGGGGCGTCACCTCAATGGAACCCGGCAGGGTGGTACGCAACTGGGGCAGGAGCTTCTGGATGCGGTCTACCACCTCGATGACATTGGCGCCGGGCTGGCGCTGGATGTTGAGGATGACGGCGGCGGACTCGTTGGCCCAGGCGGCGAGGCGCACGTTCTCCGCGTCCTCGATGACATCGGCCACGTCGAGAAGGCGAATGGGGGCGCCGTTTTTATAGGCGATGATGACTTTGCGGTAGTCCTCGGCAGAGCGGATCTGGTCATTGGCGTCCAGGGTGGAAGCCCGGGTCGGGCCGTCGAAACTGCCCTTGGCAAGATTGACGTTGGCGTTGCCCAAAGCCGTGCGCAGATCCTCCAGGCTCATGCCGTAGGCCGACAGAGCCTTGGGATTGGCCTGCACCCGCACGGCGGGACGCTGGCCGCCGCTGATGCTGACCAGCCCGACGCCGGGCAGTTGGGAAATCTTCTGGGCCAGGCGCGTGTCGGCGAAGTCCTCCACCTTGGACAGGGGCAGGGTCTTCGAAGTGAGGGCCAGGGCCATGATGGGGGCGTCCGCCGGATTCACCTTGCTGTAGATCGGCGGCATGGGCAGATCCGTGGGCAGATAGGTGCCGGAAGCATTGATGGCCGCCTGCACCTGCTGCTCCGCCACGTCCAGGCTCAGAGCCAGGGAGAACTGCAGGGTGATGACGGAAGCCCCGCCAGAACTGGTGGACGACATCTGGGACAGCCCGGGCATCTGGCCGAACTGGCGCTCCAGGGGCGCGGTAATGCTGGACGTAACCACGTCCGGGCTGGCACCGGGATAGAGGGTGGTGACCTGAATGGTGGGGTAATCCACCTGGGGCAGGGCCGAGATGGGTAAGAGCCGATAGGCCACCAGCCCGGACAGCAGGATGGCCAGCATCAGCAACGTCGTCGCCACCGGCCGCAGGATGAACAGGCGGGAGGGGTTCACCAGACGATCCCTCTTTGCAAAAAGCTATTTGAAACGCCGAGGCGCAGAGGCGCCGAGAACACCAAAGAAACATCCGCGGGAGCCCTTCGTAGGTCGGGTTTTAACCCGACATTCAATCTCGCTGTCGGGTTAAAACCAGACCTACGATTTTCCTCGGCGCCTCGGCGCCTCGGCGTTTCAATCAGTTTTTCCGGCTTCATTCCCCGCCCCGGCGCTTTTTCCATTCGGCGGGTTTGCCATCAGCGGAGGCAGCATTCGCGGGGGCTGCATTCGTGGGGCCGGCTTCAGCCGGCCTTGGGCCTGCAGGCTTGCCCTCCGCAGGCTTACCCTCTCCCGGCTTGCCGCCCTTCCTGCGTTCACCGCCGCCTGCGGCCTTGCCGGCGCCCGGCATCTGGGGTTCCACCTTGGCACCTTCCCGCAGCTTGTCGGCGCCGTCGGCCACTACGGATTCGCCCGGGGCCAGGCCTTCTTCCACGGCGGTGGTTTCCCCCTCCGCCGGGCCCAGCTTTACCGGCCGCACCGTCACGCTCTTGTCGTCCTTGATGACGTAGACGAAGACATTGTTCTGTTTGCCACGCTGGATGGCGGAGGTCGGCACCAGTACCACATCCCTCTTCACGTCCAGGGCCAGGCGCAGGTTCACGAACTGGTTGGGAAAGAGGGCGGCATCGTCGTTGGCGAACTTGGCCTTGAGCTTGACCGTGCCGGTAGCCGCATCGATCTGGCTGTCCACCGCCAGCAGGCTACCCTCGGCCAGCTTCACTTTCTGCTCCCGATCCCAGGCCGTCACCGCCAGTTTCTCCCCGGCGGCAAGTTTCTTCATGACGGCCGGAATGCTGTCCTCCGCCAGGCTGAACAGGGCGGCGATGGGCTGGGTCTGGGCGATGACCACCAGACCGTTGGCGTCCGAGGCATGCACAATGTTACCGGCGTCCACCTGGCGCAGGCCCGCCCGGCCGGCAGCCGGTGCCGTGACGCGCGCATAGGAAAGCTGCAGGCGGGCATTGTCCACCTGGCCCTGGTCCACCTTGACGGTGCCCTCGTACTGGCGCACCAGGGCCTCCTGGGTATCCAGCTGTTGTTTGGGGATGGAATCCTGGGCCACCAGGTTGCGGTAGCGTTCCTGATCCAGTTTCGCGTTCTTCAGCAAGGCCTGGTCCCGGGCGAACTGGCCTTCTGCCTGGGTCAGCAAGACCTGGAAGGGCCGCGCATCGATCTCCGCCAGCAAATCGCCGGCCTTCACCACCTGGCCCTCCTTGAAATGCACTTTCATCAACTGGCCGTCCACCCGGTATTTCACGGTGACACTGGACAAGGGCGTCACGTTGCCCAGGCCATTGAGGAAGACCGGCATGTCGCCCTTCTTCGCCGTGGCCGCCAGCACCGGCGTGGGCCGCCCGCCGCCCTTCTTGCCGGCGGCGGCCTCATCGGTAGCGCCCCCCCGTCCGGCCACAAACCAGTAGCCCGCGCCAATCACGGCCGCCACGGCCAGCCAGACCGAGGGGCGGCGCATCAGCGGCGGGATGCGGGAAACCCCAGCGTGCTTAACAGGTATCTTGTCCATGGGGAATCGTGTACGCAGCGACGTAAAAGAGCGGGCAATGATAATGAAAATCCCGGCGGCGCCAGGGGCGATTTTTGTATCCCAATGTACCCCGCAGTGCACAAACCAGCCCTTGCCGGCCTCCGGCGACGCCTGGCACCGGCTGGGGCTTCAGGATCATTTACACTTTCTTGATGATTATCACGCCCCGGATACTTGTAACGCATGGTTTCCCGCGCTACCGTGGGCGCTCTTCTTGAGGGATGTTCATTCATCCACCATCCCACCCACACCATGCCCCCCTCACTGCCACCGGCACCAGCCCCCCTTCCCCCGGGCCTGTCCATCCGGACCCTGCTGACGATCCTCGCCGCCCTGGTCATCCTGCCCCTGGGTTTTGATTTCTTCTACGAAACCTGGGTGGAGGAATCGGAAGGCTATGAACGGGCAAACGATGCGGCTTTGCAGATGGCCAAGGTGGCCAGTGCCGATGTCACCCGCTTCCTCAAGCAGTCCGACACACTCATGGACAGCCTGGCCCGGCGCCCCCGGGTCCAAGCCCTCGATCCAGACCACTGCGACCCGCTCCTGCAGGATATCCCGACACTGTTCCAACGCTATGAAGTGCCGTCCACCATGGACCTGAACGGCCATTTCATCTGCCACAGCGTCCCCCTGGCCCGGCAGCCGGCAGACCCGGGGGCCGAAATCCGCGGACGCCTGGCGCAAATGCAGGCGCACCCAGGCTTCGTACTCGGCCACTTGAAACGGGGCATTCTCACTGGCAACTGGATCGTGCCCCTGTCCCGCCCCATTCTGGACGAACGGGGCACGCTGAAGGGCATGCTCAATCTGACCGTGGATCTGAAACGTTTCAGCGCCCTGGCCGCTGGCCCCCAGCCCGGCGCCCGCTACGCCATCGCCCTGGTGGATGGCCGGGGCTACATGCTCACGGGTTCCGGCGGCATGGAGCGCTTCGTCGGCCGGGACCACGCCGGGGTTCCCTTGGGCACCTGGCTGGCACGGCACCAGGAAGGCTCGGCCCGCAGCCGGGGCCTCGACGGAGTGGAACGCCTGTTCAGTTTCACGCCGGTGGAAGGCTCTAACTGGATGGTGGCCGCAGGTGCCCCGGCGGAAGACATTGATCGCCAGGTGCGGGACAACCGGCTGCTGCATGCCGGCATCGGGCTGTTGCTGCTGGGCACGGCAGTGGCGCTGCTCTCCTACCTGAACCGGCGCATCGAGCGCCCCATCTCCCGGCTGCTGGCCACCACCCGGGCCGTGGCCGAAGGCGACACGGACGTGCGGGCGGAGTCCACCCGGGTGCCGGAATTCGCTGAGGTAGGGCGGGGCTTCAACCTCATGCTGGATGCCCTGCAACGCCAGCGCCACGCCATCGAGGTGTCCCGCCACCAACTGGAAAGCGTGCTGGCGGCGGTGGAGGAAGTCATCTATTCCTGGTCGCCCCGGGAGCACAAGGTACATTTCGTCAGCCAGTCGGTGGAACGCCTCTACGGCATCACCGTGGCGCAAGTCCACGCCGACCCGACCCTCTGGATGGCGGCAGTACATCCGGAGGACAAGGCCCGCGTCAAAGCGGGGCTTCAGGCCTTGCTGACCAACGTCAGCTACGACATGGAGTACCGGACCCTGCTGGCGGACGGCACGGAGCACTGGGTGCATGACCGGGCCCGCCCGGTCCGGGGACCGGACGGCAGCATCGAACGGGTGGATGGCCTGGCGATTGACATTACGGCGCGGCGCCAGGCGGAAAAGCGCATCCGGGAAAGCGAAGCCCGTCTCTCCGGTTTCATCAGTACCGCCCTGGACGGCATCGTCATGATCGACGGCAATCATCGCATCAGCCTCTTGAATCCAGCGGCGGAGCACATCTTTGGCTGGAAGGCCGGGGAACTGCTCGGCAAGCCCCTGAACGAGCTGATCCCCCAGACGGGCCGCCACGGCCACGACCATCTGATGGACCATTTCGGCGACACCAGCGAACCGGCCCACCGGCTCTTCCGTCCCGGCCAGGTCCAGGGCCTGCGCAAGAACGGCGAAGCGTTTCCCCTGGATGTCTCTGTTTCCCACATGAAGCTGGCGGGCCGCAGCTATTTCACCGCCATTTTGCGGGACCGCACGGACCAGGAAAAAGCCGATCAGGCCATCCGCAGTCTCAACGAACAACTGGAAAAGCGCGTCGAAGACCGCACGCTCAAGCTGGAACAGGCCATGCGGCAGCTGGAATCCTTCTCCTATTCCATATCCCATGATCTGCGGGCGCCCCTCAGAGCCATCAACGGCTTCTCCCATATTCTGCAGGAAACAGAAGCCAGCCAGCTCAGCCCGGAAGGCGCCGGCCTCTTGGAGCGCATCATGAAGAACGCCGACCGCATGGGGGAACTCATCGACGACGTCCTGGCCTACTCCCGCGTCACCCGGGCGGAACTGCGTCTGACGGATGTTTCCATGGCTGGCCTGGCCAGCGCCGTGGCCAAGGAACTGGGCGAACAACACCCCGCAGCCAGGATAAGCATCGGTCCCTTGCCGCCCTGCCGGGGCGACGCCGCCATGCTGCGCCAGCTATGGAGCAACTTGATCGACAACGCCCTGAAGTTCTCCGAGGGCCGGACGGCGCCCGTGGTGGACATCGGTTTTGCCCGCAATCCACAGACCGGGCAGGACGAATACTTCATCCGAGACAACGGCGCCGGCTTCGACATGCGCTATGCGGGCCAGCTCTTCGGCGTGTTCCAGCGCATGCACGGCGCCCAGGCCTTTCCGGGTACCGGCGTGGGCCTGTCCATCGTCAAGCAGATCATCGAACGCCACCGGGGCCGGATCCGCGCCGAAGCCTCCCCGGGCGAGGGCGCGACGTTCTACTTCAGCATCGGCCGGCCCTAAGGCCGTTATAATCTCGGCCTTGATGCAACCCCGCGCGGGGCAGCAAGGCCCGCGCGCAACACCGGCGAACACATGACCAAGAAAGTCTATATCCGCACCTTCGGCTGCCAGATGAACGAGTACGACTCGGACAAGATGGTGGACGTTCTCGTCCAGCAAGCCGGAGCCGACGGCCTGGAAAAGACGGACCGCCCCGAAGACGCGGACATCATCCTGTTCAACACCTGTTCCATCCGGGAAAAAGCCCAGGAAAAGGTCTTCCACGACCTGGGCCGGGTACGCACCCTGAAACTCGCCAAGCCAAGCCTGATCATCGGCGTCGGCGGCTGCGTGGCCAGCCAGGAAGGGGCCGCCATCATTGGCCGGGCGCCCTATGTGGACGTGGTCTTCGGGCCGCAAACCCTGCACCGGCTGCCGGAACTCATCCAGCAGCGGCGGGCCACGGGCAAGGCCCAGGTAGATGTGTCCTTCCCGGAAATCGAGAAGTTCGACAACATGCCGCCAGCCAAGGTGGAGGGGGCCACGGCCTTCGTTTCCATCATGGAAGGCTGTTCCAAGTTCTGCACTTACTGCATCGTGCCCTTCACCCGAGGTGACGAAGTCTCCCGCCCCCTGGCGGACATCCTCACCGAAATCGCCGGACTAGCCCAGCAGGGCGTCAAGGAAATCACCCTCTTGGGCCAGAACGTGAATGCCTGGCGCGGTCTCATGGACGACGGCAGTACCGCCGACCTGGCCTTCTTGCTGGAAATCGCGGCCGACGTGCCGGGGATCGAGCGCCTGCGCTTCACCACTTCCCACCCACGGGAATTCAACGCCCGGCTGGTGGACGTGTATACCCGGGTGCCCAAGCTGGTGAGCCACCTGCACCTGCCGGTGCAGTCAGGCTCTGACCGGGTGCTGGCGGCCATGAAGCGCGGCTACACCGTGCTGGAATACAAGAGCCTCGTGCGGAAAATCCGCGCCGCCCGGCCCGACATCTGCCTGTCCTCCGACTTCATCGTCGGCTTCCCCGGCGAGACCGAGGCCGACTTCGAGGCCACCATGAAGCTCATCGAGGATGTGAGGTTCGACGCCTCCTTCAGCTTCATTTTCAGCCCCCGCCCGGGCACTCCGGCGGCGGACATGGCGGACGACACGCCAGCGGAAGTGAAATCCGCCCGCCTCAAGCGCCTGCAGACGCGCATCGAGGAACTGGCCCAGGAAGTGAACCAGTCCATGGTGGGCAGCATCCAGCGGGTGCTGGTGGAAGGCCACGCCAAGAAGGATGCCCTGGAACTGGCGGGCCGCACCGACAACAACCGCATCGTGAATTTCGCAGGGAATGCGCGCCTGCTGCACCAGTTCGTGGACGTACGCATCACCTCCTCCCTGCCCCACTCCCTGCGCGGCGAGATCCTGGTAAAGGAATGACTTTGAAACGCCGAGGCGCCGAGGCGCCGAGAAACCCGAGAACAATGCCGGTGCTGGCATCCCCGCATCCCGAGTCCGCGCATACGGGGCAGCCCTTGTCTTTCCTCTGCGCCTCTGCGCCTCGGCGTTTGAGAACAGCTTTTCAACAGAACTCACTCCCGTCGCAGGCGCAATGAACCCCCAATTCCTCCAACTCACCCTCACCCCTCTGGACAATGCCCAGCTGGCCACCCTGTGCGGGCCCCTGGACGAAAACCTGCGGCAGATCGAGATGGCCTTCGACGTGGAAATCGCCCGCCGGGGAGAGAACTTCAGCGTCCATGGCACCCTGAACCAGGCCCGGGGCGCCGCCAATGCCCTGGAGCACTTCTACGCCAAGGCGCAAAGCGGCCTGTCCATTGAGGATATCCAGCTGGGGCTGGTGGAACTGCTATCCACCCGCCAAGCGGCGGCGCCGGCCCCCGTGCTCCTCACCCGCAAGTCGGACCTGCACGGCCGCACGCCCAACCAGACTCAGTATCTGCGCCAGATCCAGGCCCATGACATTACCTTCGGCATCGGCCCGGCGGGCACCGGCAAGACCTACCTGGCGGTGGCCTCGGCGGTGGACGCCTTCGAGCGGGACCAGGTGAGCCGCATCGTGCTGACCCGGCCGGCCGTCGAAGCTGGCGAACGCCTGGGCTTTTTGCCCGGCGACCTGTCGCAAAAGGTGGATCCCTACCTGCGGCCCCTCTACGACGCCCTCTACGACCTGATGGGTTTCGACAAGGTGGCGAAGATGTTCGAGCGCCAGGCCATCGAGGTGGCACCCCTGGCCTACATGCGCGGACGCACCCTGAACCACGCCTTCATCATCCTGGACGAGGCCCAGAACACCACGCCGGAGCAGATGAAAATGTTCCTGACCCGCATCGGCATCGGCGCCAAGGCCGTCGTGACCGGCGACGTCACCCAGATCGACCTACCGAAGAACCAGAAGAGCGGCCTCATCGAGGCCCGGCGCATCCTGGCGGAAGTTCGCGGCATCGCCTTCACCGACTTCGACGCCGCCGACGTGGTGCGCCACCCCCTGGTGGCCCGCATCGTGTCGGCCTACGAGAAGGAAGAAGCAGCCCGCAACCCAAGGCCGGCTTGAATCCGGCCTGACAACTGACAATTGACAACTGATGCCCACCAAACTCTCCCTCTCCGTGCAATACGCCTGTAACGATGATGCCTTACCCTCCCGACCCCAGGTTCGGCGCTGGGTGACCCGGGCGCTGAAGGCTGCGGAACCCGCCACGGCCCTGGTGACGGTGCGCTTCGTCGATGCGGAGGAAGGCCAGCAACTCAACCGGGATTACCGGGAGAAGGACTACGCCACCAACGTGCTGACCTTCGCCTACCTGCCAGGTCCAGAGCTGGCCGGCGATCTGGCCTTGTGCCTGCCGGTGGTTTTGAAGGAAGCGGCGGAGCAGGGCAAGACGCCGGAAGCCCATTTCGCCCATCTGGTGGTGCATGGTATTCTCCACCTCCAAGGTTTCGACCATCTCGAAGATGAACAGGCCGAAGTCATGGAAGCCGCCGAAAAGGAACTCCTGGCGAAGATGGGCTTTGCGGACCCCTATGCGGCAGAACGGTAAATTGTGAGGTGTTAGGAATGAGGAGTCCGGGGTCGTTCCCCCCTCACTCCTCACCCCTCACCCCTCACGCATTACAAATATGGACCTACCCAGTAGTCGACCTTCCCTTCTTGAACGCCTCTCCTCCCTGTTGACCCGGGAGCCTGAAGACCGGGAGCAACTTGTCGAGTTGCTTCACTCCGCCTTCGAACGCAATCTCCTCGACGCCGACGCCCTCTCCATCATCGAGGGGGCCATGCAGGTTTCCGACATGTCGGTGCGGGACATCATGGTGCCCCGAGCCCAGATGGACACCCTGGACGTGGACTCGCCCCTGGACGCCATCGTCAAGCGGGTGGTGGACACCACCCACTCACGCTTCCCCGTCATTGGCGACAACAAGGACGACGTGATCGGCATCCTGCTGGCCAAGGACATGCTGAAACTGTTCGCTGGCGAGGATCTGAGCCTGCGGGACATGCTGCGGCCGGCGGTGTTCATCCCCGAATCCAAGCGCCTGAACGTATTGCTGCGGGAATTCCGCATCAGCCGCAACCACATGGCCATGGTGGTGGACGAGTACGGCGGCGTGGCAGGCCTGGTGACCATCGAGGATGTACTGGAGCAGATCGTCGGCGACATCGAGGACGAGTACGACTGGGACGAGGACAGCGACAACATCCGGCCGGACCAGAACGGGCGCTTCCGCGTGAAGGCCACCACGGAGATCGAGGACTTCAACGAAGCCTTTTCGACCACCTTCGACGACGAGGAATACGACACCGTGGGCGGCCTCATCATCCGCAAACTCGGGCGCCTGCCCAAGCGCGGCGAAATCGTAATCCTGGACAACATGCGCTTCCAGGTCCTCCGCGCCGACAGCCGGCGGGTGCATACCTTGCTGGTGGAGCCGCGCCCCCCTGTCCCGGCGGGGTCGGATTGAGCCCGGTTTCAAAAGCATTTTCACCGCAGAGACGCAGAGGCGCAGAGGAAAGCCAAAGCTGTCGTAGGTCGGGTTTCAACCCGACAGGCACGCGGGCATGGACTTGTCGGGCTGAAGCCGGACCTACCGTTCTTCTCTGCGCCTCTGCGCCTCTGCGTTTCAATCCGGCTTTTCAAGCATGAAGTCCTCGGCCCATTTCGCCCGGGCCTTCGGCCTGGGAGTTCTGTCGGTGGGCGGGTTTGCCCCTTTCGGGCTTATTCCCCTCACGCCCCTGGCCCTGGCCGGCGTGTTTTTCCTCTGGCGCAGGCACCCGGAAAAAGCGCCCCTGGCGGGATGGAGCTACGGCTTCGGCCTGTTCCTGGCCGGCGTTTCCTGGATCTATGTGAGCCTGCACCAGTTCGGCGGCATGGCGGCGCCCCTGTCGCTGCTAGCCGTGGCACTGTTCGCCGCCGTCATGGCCCTCTACCCTCTAATTGCGGGCTGGCTGTTCCGCCGCTTCCAGGGCACAAGCTGGCTGACGGACGCCCTGTTGGCCGCAGCCTGCTGGACCCTGATGGAGTGGGTGCGGGGCTGGATGTTCACCGGCTTTCCCTGGCTGGTGGCCGGCTATTCCCAGACGCCCCCCAGCCCCCTGGCCGGCTTCGCCCCCCTCTTCGGCGTGTACGGCATCACCCTGGCGCTGACGCTTGCCGCAGCGCTCATCGCCTTCGCGTGGGGCGAACGAGCCCATCTGCGCACCAGCGGCGGCTTCCTCGGCTTATTGCTGCTGGCGGGCGCCCTGCTGCTGCCCATTGCCTGGACCACACCCCGGCCCACGGCGATTGAAGTGAGTCTGCTGCAGGGCAACATCGAGCAAAGCCTGAAATGGCGCCCGGAACTCCTGGATCTATCCCTCAACACTTACCAGAAACTGGCCCGGGAGAATCCGGCGCGTATCCTGGTGCTGCCGGAAACCGCCCTGCCCATCGCCCTGGAACGCCTGCCCCTGTCCTATCTGGAGACCCTGCGGGGCGGCAAGGGAGCGGGCTCGACTTTACAAGACGCCCCTGAGCATGAAAGTCGTGCCCGTTCTCCCTCCCCCCCCCGCCCCTCTCCCCTGAAGGGCGAGGGGAGCGTCGTGAGTCGCTCCGCGACTTTCGTAGAACGGGACGTGATCATCGGCGCCATCACTTTCGACCAGGCGGGCAACCCGTATAACGCCGCCGTGAGTTTCGGCGCCGCCCCCAGCCAGCGCTACGCCAAGTCCCACCTGGTGGCCTTCGGCGAATTCACGCCGCCCCTCTTCAAATGGACCCTGGACTTGCTGTCCATCCCCATGTCGGACCTGTCCCGGGGCACCCTGAACCAGCCGCCCCTGGCCCTGGCCGGGGAAAAGATCGCCGTGAATATCTGCTACGAGGATGTCTTCGGCGAGGAAATCATACGCGCCCTGCCGGAGGCGACCATCCTGCTGAACCTCTCCAACACCGCCTGGTTCGGGGACTCCTTCGCCCAGCCCCAACACCTGCAGATTTCCCGCATGCGCGCCCTGGAAACCGGCCGCCCCATGCTGCGCGCCACCAACACCGGCATGACGGCAGCAATCGCCCCTGATGGCACCGTCCTGGGTGTCCTGCCCCCCTTCACCGTCGGCGCCCTGAAAGTAACGGTGCACGGCTATGAGGGCCTCACCCCCTACGCCCGCTGGGGCAACTGGCCGGCCATCCTGGCCTGCCTGGGGATGCTGGGCTACGCCGTCTGGCGCAAACGCAAGGCGTAGTGCCTTCGCCCCACATTGGAACCTCCATGGACCCCGCCAGCCTCGAACTGCTCGTCACGAGAACCATGCCCTACGGCAAGTACAAGGGCCGCCTGATCGCGGATCTGCCGGGGAACTATTTGAACTGGTTCGCCCGGGAAGGTTTTCCGTCGGGGGAACTGGGGCGCTTGCTGGCCCTCATGCAGGAGTTGGACCACAACGGCCTCGGGCACCTGCTGACGCCGCTGAGAAAAGGCAATTGACTAAACGCCGAGACGCCGAGGAATACTTGAGAAACCAATCAGCCTCACCCATTTGGTGAGCCCACGATTGTTGCCATATCTTTGTTTTCTCGGCGCCTCTGCGCCTCGGCGTTTCAAACAGTTCAGCGCGGGAAGTTCAGGGTGGTGGGGAAGGTCAGCTCATAGATGCGGTAGCTGCCGGAGCCCTGGGCGCTGGCGAGTTTGTAAGCACTCCTGGCTGACTGCAGGAGCAATTCGGCCTCCACCCCATGCTCGGGAAACAGGCTGATGCCGATGGCGGCGCCCACATGGACGGCGCTTCCGTCCGCCAGCGTGAGGGGCGTCTGAAGCAAGCGAATCATTTCCAGCGCCAGGGACTCTGCATCCAGGGAGGCGGCCAGGTTTTCCAGCACCAGAACAAAGTGATCGCTGTCAATCCGCGCCAGGGTATCCAGTTCCCGCCAGCGCTGTTTCAGGCGTTGGGCCACCCCCTGCAACACCTCCTCCTGGGCGCCGAAACCCCGTTGCCCATCCGGTCCGATATATAGCACGGCACCAAGCTCGCCATTGCGACGCACCCGCGCCAGGGTATGGTTCAGGCGAATGGAGAGCAGCAAGGGGCTGGGCAGGTCGGTCACGGCGTCGTAGAGGTCCGCATGTTCCTCGGGTCTGGTCTCGGCAAGCGCCGTGGGCATGGCCCGGTCAGGCGCCGTGTCCCCCCCTTCTTTCCCCGCAGCAGGCGCTATTGGCCCCGCGCCGTGAGGAAGGGCCGTTCTGCCCTCGAGCATGCTGACAATTCCGCCGTGAGCACCTTTGGCCGTTGCGCCATAGGGCGACTCCAGCAGCAGGGGAACATAGGTTTGGAAAGCGTCCAGCGCCTCCTCCCTTGAGAACACCTCGAAGGTAAATCGCAGATCCGGATTTGAGTCGGAAGAAACGGTGATCTTCATAGGGATTTTCGGAAAATTCGTGTTCCACCCGTAGGTCGGGCTTCAGCCCGACCCACAATTGAGCGCGCAGGATGCGCAGGGAATGCTGGGCACGCTGCGCTTTGCCCACCCTACAACATCAAACGCCCCAGGTCACCGGGGTGTCGTCCTTCAGGGAATATTCCATCAGCTCGATGAGGGGAATGGCCCGCTGGAAGAGGCTGACGTTGTCGATATCCGCCTTCAGCTTGGCCTTGTCCGCGTCCCGGTCCAGGGCTTCGCGGCGGGCGCGGGCTTCCGCCAGATCCTCTGCCGCTTCCGCCTTGAGAAGGGCAATGGCCTCCGGCAGTTGTGCCACCGTGAAAATACCCTTGGGCTCTTCCGGATCCTTGCCGGCAATTTTCAAGAGCTTCTTGCCCACGTGGGCAAAGGTGATGACGTCGCCGGATGCCCTGGATTTGAAAATGATCAACATGTGCTCACCCCCTTGGAATTAAGCCGTCCATTCTAGCCCTTCGGCAGCCAATCAAGACACAAACAAAACGGGGCACCAGGCGCCCCGTTCTTTCTTGCCCCGCTGCCGAAAAATCAGCTGGCGAATTTGGCGAAGGCTTCCACCACTTCCGGCGGCGCCTGCACCAGTTCGATGAGCACGCCTTCCCCGGAGATGGGGAACTGCTCATTGGACTTGGGATGCAGGAAGGTGATGTCGTAACCCGCCGCACCCTTCCTGATACCTCCGGGGGCGAAGCGCACGCCCTGGGCGGTGAGCCATTCCACGGCCACCGGCAGGTCGTCCACCCACAGGCCCACGTGGTTGAGGGGCGTGGTATGCACGGCGGGCTTCTTGTCCGGGTCCACCGGCTGCATGAGGTCCACTTCCACCTTGAACGGGCCCTTGCCCATGGCGGTGATGTCCTCGTCCACATTCTCCCGTTCGCTGACGAAATTGCCCGTCACTTCCAGGCCGAACATATCCACCCACAGGGTACGCAAACGGTCCTTGCTGGGGCCGCCGATGGCGATCTGTTGAACACCAAGAATCTTGAAAGGACGCTGGCTCATGCTTGCTCCGTAATTATGAATAACGACAGCCCGGAACTATAGCCGAAGCCGGGATGCGCGTCATCTTTCGAAACGCTCCACACCTCCCTCCTCAAGTTCACCGCGATACGGGACGTAGAAGAAAGGCTACCGCACGTCGTCGCCAGCGCCATGCATTCAAGGCCAGCCGCAAAGGGGCTATCATCCCCTTGCTTCAGGCAAACGGTTTAGAGACACCGCCGCAACAATAAAAACAGGGGATACACCATGGAAACAAAAATTCAGGAAGCCACCGAGCCTGCCGCCACGCCGGCCAAGAAATCCACGCCGACCAGGAAACGCGCCCCCCGGGCACGAGCCACTGCCGCCGGCGACATTGGCCCCATCGACAGTCCGGAGCATGTTGAAAGCTTCGCCATTGAAGAAGCCATCGATGCGGCCCGGGCCACCCGCCTCAGCGCCATGAAAGACGTGCTGACCGGCGTCAGCTCCGAAGAAGCCACCACCCTGCTGAAGGCTCTCCTCAAGCAGCAGCAACCCCGCATCAAGCCGCCCCAGACCCCAGACGATGAGCTCTCGCCGGACTGGCGCAAGGGTGGCTACCCCTACAAAAACCTCATGTCCCGCAGCAACTACGAGCGGCAGAAATACCGCCTGCAAGTAGAGTTGCTCAAGTTGCAGGCCTGGGTCAAGGAGACCGGCCAGAAGGTGGTGATCCTCTTTGAAGGGCGGGACGCGGCGGGCAAGGGGGGCACCATCAAGCGCTTCATGGAACACCTGAACCCCCGGGGCGCCCGGGTGGTGGCCCTGGAAAAGCCCAGCGAGATCGAGCGGGGCCAGTGGTATTTTCAGCGCTACGTGCAGCACCTGCCCACCGCCGGGGAGATCGTACTGTTCGACCGCTCCTGGTACAATCGGGCCGGCGTCGAACGGGTCATGGGCTTCTGTACCGACCAGGAATACCAGGAGTTCATGCGCCAGGCGCCGGAATTCGAACGCATGATGGTGCGAAACAACATCCACCTCATCAAGTTCTGGTTCTCGGTGAGCCAGGACGCCCAGCGCCAGCGCTTCAAGGAACGCAAGGTGCATCCGCTCAAGCAATGGAAGTTGAGTCCCATTGACCTGGCCTCCCTGGACAAGTGGGACGACTACACCACGGCCAAGGAAGCCATGTTCTTTTACACGGACACGGCGGATTCCCCCTGGACGGTCATCAAATCCGACTGCAAGAAGCGGGCGCGCCTCAACGCCCTGCGCTACATCCTGCACCGCCTGCCCTACGAAAAGAAGGACACGGACCGCATCGGCGACCTGGACCCCATGATCGTGGGCCGCGCCAACGTGGTGTACGAGCGGGGCGAAAAGAAGATCGGCGTGCCGCTGATCTGAACCGGCCTTACAAATTCGCAAGATCGTAGGGCGCAATAAGGCGAAGCCGCATTGCGCCGATTTCGTGGCAAAGCATAACAGGCGCAATGCGCTGCGCTTATTGCGCCCTACTTTCGGCTGATGATCAATATCCCGCCAATCACCAGCACGGCACCCAGCAACTGCCACAGGGACAGGCTTTCCCCCAGCAGCAGCCAGCCAAAGAGAATGGTGGCCAAGGGACCTACCATGCCCACCAGGGACGCCCGCCCCGCCCCCAAGGCCTTGATGGCCGCCGACTGCATGAACACCGGCAGCACGGTAGACACCGCCGCCATGGCGAAGGCCAGGGCGTACACGGGCCAGCTCTGGTGCAGGATGTCCCCCAGAGGCCGGGCCAGCAGGTAATGCAGCAGGGTACCGAGTGTCGCCACCGCCATGGCCAGGGCCGTGAAGCGGGCGCTGCCCAAGCGAGCGATGAACTGGCCGCCGCCCGACAGATACACGGCGTAGGACAGACTGGAGGCGAACACCAGGCCGGCCCCCGTCCACACGGCGACCGCATCCGCCGCCTGCTGCAGGTCGTGGGCGAAGGCCGCCGCCACCCCCAGGTAGGTGAGCAGAATGGCCAGCACCTCCTTCCGGTGCAGGGTCTTGCCGAAGAACAGCACCCCCATGAGTACCGTCAGGGTCGGGTAGGTAAACAGGATCAGGCGCTCCAGGCCCGCCGTGATGTACTGCAGCCCCCAAAAATCCAGGATGCTGGCGCCGTAGTAGCCCGCCAGGCCCACCACCACCAGGGCCAGCCACTGCCGGGGCGTGAGGCTGGCGCCGCTCCGGGTGCGTAGCGCCGCGATGCCGAAGACCGGTGCGGCAAAGGCCATGCGCAGGGCCAGCAGGGTCACTGCATCCACCGGCACGCCCCCCGGCACCCGGTAGGCCAGCTTCACCAGGATGGCCTTGAACGAAAAGCCAAAGGCCGCCCCCACCGCCAGCCAGAAGCCCCGGCGATACACCGCCTTGCGCTCTGCGGCGACGTCAGGCGCTAGTGTGGCAACAGGGGCGGGAGCGGACATGGCGGGTAATAACGAAATGGCCCCGCATTACGCCACAGGCGGCGCGGCAGCACAATGGCGGGGCCATCGCCTGTAGGGTGGGCAAAGCGTAGCGTGCCCACGTTTCCCCGGAACTTCCCGTGGGCAGATGAAGCCTGCCCACCCTACAACTGCAGGGTGCAGCAAATCGTCGGATCAACGGCGCCCTCCCACAAGGGCTTGGGTATAATGTGCGGTTAATTCAGCTCTTTTCATCAACCGTATTCTCGAGGTAACTATGGCCGGCCATTCCAAATGGGCGAACATCAAGCACAAGAAAGCTGCCACCGACGCCAAGCGGGGCAAGATTTTCACCCGGATCATCAAGGAAATCACCGTGGCGGCCCGCCTGGGCGGCGGCGACCCGAGCATGAACCCGCGCCTGCGCCTAGCCATGGACAAGGCCTCCGGCAACAACCTGCCCAAGGACACGGTGATGCGCGCGGCCCAGCGCGGTGCCGGTGAGCTGGAAGGCGCGAATTACGAGGAAATCCGCTACGAAGGCTACGGCATTGGCGGCGCGGCCATCATGGTGGACACCATGACCGACAACCGCACCCGCACGGTGGCGGAAGTGCGCCACGCCTTCAACAAGTACGGCGGCAACATGGGCACCGACGGTTCCGTGGGCTTTCTCTTCAAGCATTGTGGTCAACTGGTGTTCGCCCCCGGTACGGACGAGGACGCCCTCATGGAGGCGGCCCTGGAAGCCGGCGCCGACGACGTGCTGACGAACGATGACGGCAGCCTGGAAGTGGTGACGCCGCCCTACGAATTCGTGGGCATCAAGGAGACCCTGGAAAAGGCCGGTTTCAAGGCCGAGTTCGGTGAAGTCACCATGAAGGCCGCCACCGAAACCGAGTTCACCGGCGACGACGCGCTGAAAATGCAGAAACTGCTGGACGCCCTGGAGAACCTGGACGACGTGCAAGAGGTCTACACCAACGCCGTCATTGAGGAATGAGCGGCATACCCCGCTTTTTTGCAACGCCCGCTGACGCGGGCGTTTTCGTATGAAGCCGCAAGCAGCCCCCATCCGCATCCTGGGCATCGACCCGGGCTTGCGCATCACCGGCTTCGGGGTGATCGACAAGATTGGCAGCAAGCTGTCCTACGTCAGTAGCGGCTGCATCAAGAGCGATGCGGCGACCGACCTGCCAGCGCGCCTGGGGGTGATCTTCGCCGGCTTGACGGAACTCCTGGCCCTGCACCGGCCGGACCAGGTGGCGGTGGAAAAAGTCTTCGTGAACGTGAATCCCCAGTCCACCTTGCTGCTGGGCCAGGCCCGGGGCGCCGCCATCTGCGCCGCTGTAGCCGCAGGTCTGCCGGTGGCGGAATACACGGCCCTGCAGGTGAAACAGGCGGTGGTGGGCAATGGCCACGCCGACAAGGAACAGGTGCAGCACATGGTGACGCGCCTCTTGGCCCTGGCGGGCGCCCCGGGGGCTGACGCTGCCGACGCCCTGGCCTGCGCCATCTGCCACGCCCACGGTGGTCAGGGCCTGGGGGCGCTGGCCACCGCCGGCTTCCGGGTCAAGGGCGGAAGACTGATCTGACGCCGACCTTGCGCCCACCATTCCGCTGCCGATTCCATGGGCAGGTGCCGTCGCCTCCGCGACGTGCGGCCGGGGGTGGATTCTTGATCTGTATCGCGGCGCAAGCCGACGCGGGCCGGCACAATCGGGCGCCTTTCTCCCTGGTCCCGATCATGCCGCGCTCCGCCTCGCACCTCGCCCGTTTAGCACTGCTCGTGCCGAGCCTTTGCCTGCCCCTGACTGCAACAGCCACCGAGGGGGGAGGAAGTTCCTATCCCGTGGGCGTGGAGACGAATTTCAGCGGGGCCATGCTGCCGGAAGGTATCCATGGCCTGGTGTATTACCAGCACTACACGGCGGAGCGAAATCGGGACAACAGCGGACACGACAATCCCCGCTTTGCCTATTTCAAGAGTCAGGCAGACGTACTGGCCCTGCGCTTCTCCAAAATATGGCCGGAGATCCGGTTTGCCGGAGCCCAAGTGGAGAGCCGGCTGGTGCTGACCCTGCCGACCCTGGACCTGCATGCGGGGCTGAGCCGGACAGCCCCCCTCCCCCCCTTGGATCGCAGCGGCTCCGCCCAGGCCCTGGGGGATACCACCCTGGCGCCGGTGCTGCTCGGCTGGCACGGGGAAAACTGGCACCAGCTTGCCGGCGTGGAGATCATCGCGCCCAGCGGCGACTACCGGGTGGAGCGTCCGGTCAACGCGGGCCGCAACACCTGGCAAACGGCGCTGCTCTACGGCGTAAGCTGGCTGCCGGGCACCTGGGAAGCCTCGGCCCGCTTGCGCATGGGTCACAACAGCCCCAATACCGCCACCGATTACCATTCCGGCGACGAATTGAGCCTGGAGTTCAGCGCGGGCCGAAAACTGGCACCGGGCTGGTTCGCGGGCATCAATGGCTACCTGTATCGCCAGCTCAGCAATGATGTGCAGCACGGCACCGTCGTCAATGGCAACGGCAACCGGGGGGCTGCCAACGCCCTGGGGCCTTATGTGGCCTGGAGTGCTTCGCGGCAGGCCAGCCTGGTGGGCAAGCTGCAGCAGGAGTTCGATAACCGCAACCGGGCGGAAGGTCTGCGCCTGTGGCTGCAAGCCCGATATTCCTTCTAGCCCCACAGTTTCTTACACACCCTCGCCGGGGTTTACGGCATGCTGCCGGCCTCGCCATGAAGACGAACCGCACATGAAACGCTTGCTGCGCCGCATCCTGACTCCGCCGCTCATGCTGCTGGCGGCCCTCTTCATGTTCTTCGAGGAGTGGCTGTGGGAGCGGCTGAAGGCCCTGATGGCGGCCTTCGGACAGCTACCCCTGGTGCGGGGCCTGGAGGCCCGCATTGCCGGTCTGTCGCCGGGGCCGGCCCTGGCGGTGTTCCTGGCCCCCGCCACCCTGCTGCTGCCGGTGAAGTTGGGCGCCCTGTGGCTCATTGGCCACGGCCACGCCGTCCAGGGCATCCTGTTGATTCTGGGCGCCAAGGTGGTCGGCATGGCGCTCTTTTCCCGCATTTTCGTGCTGTGCAAACCCACGCTGCTGACCGTACCCCGTTTCCGCCGTTTCCATGACTGGCTGCTGGGCTGGAGCCTGCGCCTGCACGCCTGGATGGACAGCATCCCCGCCTGGGTCGCCGCCAAAGCCCGCATGCGGGCCTGGCGCGAGGCCTTCCGCGCCTGGCGTGCCCGCCAGGGCTCGGGCTTTCTCACCCGCCTGTGGCGCGCCATCCTGACGAAAAACCGCCACTCCTGATTTCGCTCGCCGTGCCCCTTTCCGCCCAAATCGATTCCCTGCCCCCCGACGAGCGCCAAATCCTGGACGCTCACGCCCTGTTCTGGGCTTACGCCACCCGCAGCACGCTGCTGGAGCTCTTGCGCCCGCTGTTTACCTGGAACGCCGAAGGCCGGGCTTTTTCCCACGACAGCATCAAAACCAGCAGCAACGCCTTGATCAAGCGCGAGCTACTGGAGCAGCACCCTCAGCGACAGGGCTACTGGCGGGTACGGGAACCGGAGCGCAGCGCCGCCTATCTGGCCTTGCTGGAAAGGCTGCCGGGCGACCAACTGCGCCGGGTGGTCTTTGGCGTCGCGCACTATCAAACGGGCGCGAACATTCGCTACTGGCCGGTGGCGGACGAGGCGGCGTCCGCTGCGGTGCTGCGCGTTGCCCTGCTGACCGACACACCCGAAGCTGAATTGACGACCCTGCAGTACCTGCTGGCCCGCAGGTACGCACCGGACAACATCCTGGCCAGCGCCTTCGATGGGGATCTGGACGACGCCACCCTGAAACGCTTGCCGCCCCGGGTGCGCTGGGAAATGGTCCTGGGCCGACTGGCCGGGCTCAGCACCCATTGGGCCGCCAGGAACCTGCCCATCCTGGCCTGGGTGAAGACGGAATTGCACAGACCTGGCGCGAATTTGCCCCTGGAAGTCCGCTACCAGACGGCGGAAGTCCTGTTGCACGGGGGCGACCGGGAAGGTGTGGCGCAGCTGCTGGAAGGCGTGGACACAGCGGACGCCCAGGCCCTGCGGGCAGCCAGCATGGTCCAGCAGGGGCGCTGGCAGGAGGCCCAGGCCGGTTTCGAGGCCGCCCTGAAGGCCCTCAAGAAGGAATTCGGCGCAAAAAAAGAACTGCTTCCCCCCAACCTGGCCATGTACTACGTACTGGCCCTGCTGGCCCAGCAGACGCCCAAGTGCATCGAGACGGCACGAAAATTCTGTCTTGCCGAGTCCGGCTCCCGCAAACCCTCCCCCGCAGACGGCTGGGGCCTGTGGGTGCACGCTGCGGACGTGCGCCTGGGCAATACCCCCCTTGAACATCCCTTCACCCTGCGCTCCACCGGCAAGTACGGCATCTACAAGGATGACCTGTGGCGCTGTCTCGTGCGGGCCTGGCTGGGGGCTTCCGTGGTGAAACCTCCGGCGACCCAGGCCGCCCGGGAAGTGGAGGCGGCAGCCCTGGCTCTGTTGCGTGAACGCCTGCAAGCCTGCGGTTTCGCCTGGCTGGATGCCCAGATGGCCGCCGCCGAAACCGTCTATCAGGGTGGAGAAGCCCCTCCCAATTTCTTCGCCCCCGGCAGCAGAGACAGCTGGCGCAGCGTCCTCACTTCCCTGCAATCCCTGGCGGGGGACCTGGTCGCCAGTGAAAAAGCCGAGGCCAGCCGCATCCTGTGGTGCCTCACCCTGGGCAGTGATGGCGGCGTAGCGGATATTCATCCCCTGGAGCAGAAACGGGGCGTGCGCGGCTGGAGCAAGCCCAAAGCCTTAAGCCTGTCCAAACTTCACGGCAACGAGAAACTGGAGCCTTGGGACGCCCGGGTGGCCCGGGCCGTGCGGGGAGATCGCTTCCATGCCAGCCGTTACCTCCTGGACAAGGCCGTGGCCATCATGGCCCTGGTGGGCCACCCGGCTGTGGTGCTGGAGGGTGCAGAAGATCAACTGGTGGACGTGGTGGAAGGCTCTCCCGAGATGGAGGTGATACGCCAGGGCGACGGCTACGTGATGCGCATCACGCCGGCCCTGCGGGAACCGCTGCCGGCGGACCCCTACATCCTCGAAGCCGAGCAACGGCGGGAAATCGAAGCCCTCAACCTTATCACCGTGCTGCAGGACAGCCACCAGCGCATCCGCGTGATCCGCTTCACCCCGGCCCAGCGGCGGGCCTCCGTGCTGGTGGCAGACAAGCTGAAGATTCCCGCCAATGCCGAGGCGGAATTGCAGAAAACCCTGCAGGCTCTCACCGGCCACTTCCAGATCCAGTCCGACCACGCCGCTGCGGCCCGGGAAGTGGCGTCGGTCTCCCGCCTGCGGGCCGAGTTGGCGCCGGCCGGTGACGGCCTGGTGCTACGCCTGGTGGTGGCGCCCTTGGGCGAAGAGGGGCCGCGCCTCATGCCCGGGGCCGGCCGGGAACAGGTCATGGCCGCCGTGAAGGGCGAGGCGGTGGGCACCCGACGCGACCTGAAGGCAGAACGCCGTCACCTGAACGCCGTGCTGGACGCCCTGCCCTTCCTGGATCCGCCAGCCCGGGGTGACATGGTGGCCGAATGGACCCTGGAAGAACCGGAACAAGCCCTGGGCCTGGTGGAGCTTCTGCCCCAAATCCCGGGGGTGGAGGCGGTGGACTGGCCCAAGGGCAAGCCGGTGCGGGTCATCACGGTGGACTCGAAGCAACTGGGCCTGAAGGTCGCGAGCGAACACGACTGGCTGCGCCTCTCCGGCCAGGCCCGGGTGGACGAAGGCCTGGTAATTGAATTGGAAAATCTGCTGGAATGGTCCGGCAGCGGCCGCGGGCGCTTCCTGCCCATGGGGGCCGGTGTGTATGCGGCCCTGACGGATCGCCTGCGCGCCCAGCTGGCGGACCTGGCGGCGGTGGCGGAAATGGGTGACGGAGATCCGCGCATCCCCCAACTGGCGGCGGCCTGGTTGGAGGAAGCCATTCAGGGCACGGATGTCAAACTGGACAAGGCCTTCCGGGAGCGCCTGGAACGCCTGCGGGCGGCCCAGGATCAGCAGCCACGCCTGCCCCGCAGCCTGCAGGCGGAATTGCGCCCCTACCAGGAAGACGGCTACGCCTGGGCCATGCGCCTGGCGGGGGCCGGTTTTGGCGCCTGCCTGGCGGACGACATGGGCCTGGGCAAGACCCTGCAGGCCCTGGCGGTGATGCTGAGCCGGGCCGCAGGTGGCCCCACCCTGGTGGTGGCCCCTACCTCTGTCTGCGGCAACTGGCTGGCGGAAGCGGGCCGCTTCGCCCCTTCCCTGTCCGTGCAGATCTACGGCGAAGGGGAGCGGGCCGGCATGATCGAGGCCGCAGGCCCCGGCGACGTCATCCTGGTTTCCTATACCCTCATGCAGCAGTCGGCAGAGGCCTTCGGCGCCCGCACCTGGCACACCTTGGTGGTGGATGAAGCCCAGGCCATCAAGAACGCCGCGGCGAAGCGCTCCCAGGCCCTCTTCGAACTCAAGGCCGACTTCCGCCTGGCGCTGTCCGGCACCCCGGTGGAAAACCGTCTGTCTGAACTCTGGTCCATCCTGCGCTTCTGCAACCCGGGCCTCCTGGGCACCCTGCGCCGCTTCAACGAACGCTTCGCCGGACCCATCGAGCGGGACCGCAATCGGGAGGCCCAGCATCTGCTGCGGCGCCTCATTGCACCCTTCGTCCTCAGGCGCACCAAGGGCCAGGTGCTGCAGGAACTGCCGCCCCGCACCGAACTCACTCTCATGGTGGAGCCGGAAGCGGCGGAGGCCGCCCACTACGAAGCCCTGCGGCGCATCGCCGTCTCGGAAGCACTCAGCGCCGTGGCCTCCGACAATCCGGGCCAGGCCCACTTCAACATCCTGGCCCAGCTCACCAAATTGCGCCGGGCCGCCTGCGACCCGCGCCTGACCAGCCCTGACCTGGGTATCGTCGGCGCCAAGGTCCAGGCCTTCGCCCAGCTGGCCACGGAACTCACCGCCAACGGTCACAAGACCCTGGTCTTCAGCCAGTTCGTGGACTTCCTGACCTTGCTCAAGGCGCCCCTGGATGAGGCCGGCATTCCCTATCAGTACCTGGATGGTTCCACCCCGGCGGCAGAACGCACCCGCCGGGTGAATGCCTTCCAAGCGGGCGAGGGGGACCTGTTCCTCATCAGTCTCAAGGCCGGTGGCTTCGGCCTCAACCTCACCGCCGCCGACTACGTGGTCATCGCCGACCCCTGGTGGAATCCGGCGGCGGAAGACCAGGCCATGGGCCGGGCTCACCGCATCGGCCAGCTGCGGCCGGTGACGGTGTATCGGCTGGTCAGCAAGGGCAGCCTGGAGGAGCGCATCGTCAATCTCCACAGCGAAAAGCGCGCCCTGGCGGAAGGCATCCTGGCAGAAGGAGAAGCCACCGCATTGCCGTCTTCTGAAGATTTGATCGCGCTGATTCGGGGCTAAGGAGGCGAGAAAGAATAACTTGGACAGATGGCCGCTTGCAGACGAGATGCCAGGCAAGGCGCAAAACGCGCCATGTGGCTGGCCACACAAGCGT
>JAYTVW010000162.1:0-12822 GCA_043743785.1 Rhodocyclales bacterium
CAGGCAACCTCTTGGGTAGGGGGAACGGCGGTACGGGAGGAGGCTCCAGTCATGCGAGTAGAATCAAATTTCCACATCATCATCACGCTCACGAAAGGATCCCCCTGTGACACAAGACACCGAGATCATTGGACTCGCCTGGTACGCCCCGGAACATTACGACGCCATTCGCAGGGTCATGGCCGACGGGGACAATCTCCCCGACACATTTGTCGAATGGCGGCTCAAAGCCACTGGATACGAGGAAGCGATGCAGCGCGAGGGAAAGACCGTGGTGCGCGTCTTGATCGACCCCGAATCGTTTACCGACTGGTGCCGGGCGAAAGGCTTGAATGTCGATGCCAAGGCACGAATGCTCTACGCCGCGTTCATCGCAAAACTCCAGCAAGACAGCAGAGACGCAGCAGTCAAGCACTGACAGATCGGCCGGAGTCGTAGAGGGGGGCAGTGACATGTCAGGCGACCTTTTCAGCAATGACGGCCGGGGCATCGGCGAAGACATCGGGGCGCAGCAGGCGCAGGTACATGAGGCGAGCATCGGGGATACCCGAACTCCGCCACTGAGATACCGCGCCAGTGGTGATGGTGAACATTTCAGCGACCTTCGAGGTGCCGCCAAATGTATCAATGATGAAATTTGCATCGGACATGCCTTGCATCTTAGCCGACTAAGACCTTATAGGCAAGCCAACTAAGACTAATTTTGTTTAGGATGCTAAGATGACCTTTCAGGACCGTCTAACCAAAGCGTTTAACGCTGAAAATAAGCGCCGTGAGCGTGACGGAGAGCCGCGCCTGACGAAGACAGACGTCTGGAAAGTGGCGGGAAAGTCATCTGGTGCGGCAAGCCACTGGTTTGGCGGATCAAACGGAATGGATATGGACACCTGCATAAAGGTAGCCCCGCTCCTCAAAATAGATCCCGGATATCTATTCGACGGCACCAAGCCATCCACTAAGGCTCTACCGGATGAAGCCCCGCATTACGCCATCTACCAAGTATCTACGGACTACCAGGCGCTAACCGCGGTGGAAAAAGAGATCGTGCTGGGATTTCGCCACACTGATGACCGGGGGCGAAACATGATGCTGCTCGTGGCCCGACAGGCCAACGAGGATTTCAGCAAGCGCGAAGGGAACAGTTAGTCCAGGCCCGGCTGCGGGCACTTCGGGCTAATACCAAAGTCATACTACTTTCGGACTATCGGCTATGAATGTTATTGCGCACATACTGAGCGCATTTGCCGGAGGATTTGATGAACAATGAAAGTAGTGGGTTTCTTGGTTTTTTCCCCATCATCCTGTTGGGGCTAGGAATTTGGTTCTTGATCTGGAACGGAAAACGCGCCAAAGCCAAAACCCAAGCAAAAATCCAACGCGCAGCAGACGAGTTCCTATCGTACGCAGACGCAGCCAACGCGACGGGAACGCTTCCACAGGAAGCCGGCGGCGGCATCAACCTTCAGAAAAATGAATTTATTGTCCTACGCGAGTCATCAACCCTATACGAATACAAGGCTGAACGACGCACCACAGGTGGCGGAACCCGCGTCAAAGTTGGCAACATGCCGATCTACCTCGGCGGGAGCACATCTAGTTCAGTCGATGTGCTCAAGGAAATCTGTGCAGGAACCCTGATGCTGACCAACAAGCGCTTGATGTTCGTCGGAACGCAAAAGAGCTTTACGGCGGCCTTGGCCGACATCATCACCATTGAAAATGCCTTGACGCAGATTACCGTCACTTCGCAGAAACGCCAGAAGCCGGTCATCTTTACCGTACGAAACGGATTCTTCTGGTACGGTTTGCCCCAGGTGCTCAATCAATGGCAACTGACCAGCCCTATCATGCCCGGGAAACTGATCGTAAACGGATAGGCCCGCCTGACTTCATGTACCAGATGCCCGACATCAGCGCGTTGATGCCGCCGACCCAGGCGCTGCGCACCGCCTCCCTGACGCTGGCCCAGGTGCGGGCGCTGCCGGACGATGATCTCTTGCGCATCCTCAGCGGCGAAAACGACCTGGGCGGCAACATCGTGCCCTTGTCGCTCCACCAGCTCGTCTCCGCCGAACTCACCGCCCGCGCCCTGACCAGGGCCAGCAAGCCACACTGGACGGTGCGGCCGGCTTTCTGGTTTGGCGCTATCGCGGCGATAGCGAGCGTTATTGCGGTGATTCTCGGGGCACTGACGCTGCCTCCAATTCAAGCACGCGTCTTTCCAGCACCTCCAGTCGCTGCTGCAGCGCCGCACGATCCTGCGCCAGCACCACTTGGCAGCCCACCACCACCAATTGCACCAAAACGGTAACGACCGCCAGCCAGAAAGTAGCGGTCCAATACCACGCCGCCTTGCGGTAGGCCCCTGTCGGGAAGCCGTTGCGCATGGCCTCCCGCTCTTCTTCACTGATCTCCCGATCTACCCATCGATCCCCCGCCATCACCCGCTCCTCAAACCCGCCCACGTCGAGCGGGTTTTATTTTGCCACAAATCTTAGTTATCTAATTTTGTTGACTTGTATTCTTAGTTTGCTAAGATGCATCTCAGGTCAGCGCGGCTAGCCGGCCGGGGCGGCGATACAAAGGCCCCTTGTTTCACTCACTCGCCCCGGGGGGCCAATCCCCCTGGGCTTCATCCCGCCGCGCTGACCGACCTACTCAGGAGGCAGCGCCATGGCAGACCGCACCACCCCCCGCACCATCACCGTTCTCGGTATCACCCTCCAACTGGCCAAAGGCGAGCACTACGCCGGCCTGATCCTCAACGCCGATGGCACGCCCATGCACCACCTGGTGCTGCTCCCCGGCGACAACGACGGCGCCTCCTGGGCCGCGCAAACCGCCTGGGCTGAATCCCTCGGCGGCGACCTGCCCACCCGTCCCGAACAGGCCCTGCTCTACGCCAACTGCAAGGCCCAGTTCAAGGCCGACTGGTACTGGTCCAACACGCAGCACGCCGAGGACTCCGACTATGCCTGGTCTCAGGGTTTCTACGGCGGCTACCAGCTTAGCCTCAACGAGTCAGCCCAGCTCCGCGCCCGTGCCGTCCGCAGATTGCCCATTTAACCCTTTATCAATTCAGCCCCGGAGCCAGACGTGAAACTCACCGCTCAACAATCCGCCCAGATCGATGCGATCTTGCAGGCCGCGTTCGGCCCGGGCAAGGAAGTCCGCAGCTTTGCCTTTCGGGAAGGCGTGCATGACGGCCTGATCGCTAAGTTTACCGGCCAGCCGGTCACCCAAATGCCCCGCCGGCAAACCGGATACGCCCATGACGATGCCTACGAATTCGGCCTGCATCGCGCCGACGTCATGTGGCGCATGGGCGACCTGGCCACCGGCCCGACGACCGCCGATGACGAACTCCCGCCACCCATGGCCGCGCCCATCCTCACCGCCGCGCAGGCTCTGGCCGCATGGGAGGCCCAGGCATGACCGCCTACCCCCTTTCCGCCGCCCAGGCGGACAACAGCATGGCGGAAGTGCAGGCGTCTGCAGAACTGGCCCGGGCGGATGCGCTTCTGGTTGCCGGCGAGCTGACCGTGATCGAGGCCTATCTTCTGGCCTGCGCCCATGGCATGCACCTGGTGCAGCACCGTCGTTCCGGCCGCATGTGCATCACCCCAGTGGTGACCAGCGATTGGCGCAAGTTCCCCATGCTGACGCCACCGGAACAGGCCACCACCTTCTTCCCGAGGATGCGCGCATGCGCTGCCTGATGGTCGCCGTTTTCTGGATCGCGGTCTGGCTGCTCTTGCCGGCCTCCATCGAAACCCTATGGAGATTCTGAGCATGCCCGGCACCTGCCTGCACACCTTTGTCACCCTGACGCCCCAACTGCTGCCCCGCTTCGCCGAGGCCATGAACCGCCTTCGCCTGGCTAACCCCAAGGCGACGGACCCGCAGCTGGTGGACCTGATTTTTGAACGTGGTATCACGGCCGTGATCGGCCTGGCGCCTGCAACCGAGGAGCACTACTGAATGAATCCCCCCGTCAAATCCATCCGCCTGAAGATCCTGACCGCCCTGGTGGCAGGACCGGCCAGCATCGCCGAACTGCAGATCCCCACGGGCCAGCAGGACGCCAAGAAGCTCAAGTTCAACGTGGACTCCTGCGTCAAGGAAGCCCTGTGCAAGCGTCAGGCCGGCCTGGACGGCACCCCCGAATACAAGATCACCACCCAGGGCAAGGAGTGGCTGAAGAAGCAACCCTATTCCTCAGTCGCAACGACCCTGGCCGTCAAGCCCACCGAGACGGCAACATCGGCTGAAAAGGAAGCCGCGGCGGAAGCCACTGGCGAAGCCCTGGAAGCGGCCCAGGCGGAAGACCCGACCGCCATTACACCAGGTGGACAGACGGACATTCAGGAAGCTGCCCGCCAGGAATCCGAGGCCGTGGCCCTGGACGTGCTGGAAGAGGCCATGCCGGGCTTCACGGCGGCGACGGTGGCGCAGAAGGATGAACAGTTGGCAGGATTGCGCCACACCCTCGCCGGTGCCGAAGCCGCTGGCCAGATGCTGCAGCAGGTGATAGAGGATAAAGATTCTGAGATTGCCCTTCTGCGCGAACAGTTGCGCGGGTCCGAACGCCAGAACGATGTGGCTCAGGAGGAAATTATGCGGCTTGGCCGCTTGACTCGCGCCGCCCTACCCCCGCGTTTCTACGTCTCCGCCGTCCCCGGCGATTCCCTAGCGCAAGTGAAGCGCCACGCCAAGCGCGAATCCGCTGAAGCCCGCGCCGCCAGCCTAGTGAAGAGCTATCCCGAAGCCCTGGTGCTGGTCCCCATCGCCCGCGCCACCCGTGGCGCTGTTGTTAACCCCCTCTGATCCCCCCCCCCCGAAAGGACCTGCCCATGAACACCCCCCGCACCATCACCGTTCTCGGCGTCCAGATCGACCTGGCCCCGGACGAACACTACGCCGGCCTGATCCTCAATGCCGATGGCACACCGGCACACCACCTGATCCTCCTGCCCGGTCAGGGCGAAAAACTCACCTGGTCGAAGGCCAAGAAGTGGGCGAAAGAAGCCGGTGGTGAACTACCCACCCGGCGCGAACTGGGCCTGTTGCGGGTCAATGCCGACGCTGAATTCGAGCGCGACTGGTTCTGGTCCGGAGAGCAGCACGCCGAGGACTCCGACTGTGCCTGGTTTCAGGGTTTCGGCGACGGCGACCAGCACGACTACTACAAGTCAGCCCAGCTCCGCGCCCGTGCCGTCCGCAGATTAGCCATTTAACCCTTTAGTAATTTATCAGCATGGCGCTCCATTCAGACTTGCCGATCCACAAGGCCGCATATGACCTTCTGGACGTCGTTACCGACCTGGTTGCCAACATGCCGAGGGGCTTCAAAACCTCTATCGGCGGAAAGATCAGCGCGGAATGCATTGAGATCGTGGTGCTCATTTTCCGGGCCAACTGCGCACGGGTGAAGGGGCCGCATCTTGAAGCCTTGACCGAGTGCTTGCAGGTGACGGAACTGTTGATCCGCCTCTCCCGCGATAAGCGCCTGATCTCCACTGGGCAGTACGCGTCAGCTATCGCGCTGACCACCAGCATCGGCAAGCAAACGAATGGCTGGCGCCGTTCCGCCGCATCGCCCGCTGCATGACGGCCATGGCCACCATGCCTGTGCGATTTCTTAATCTGGTTGTGCCGCTGGCCCACGAGGCCACCGCCCTGCGCATCACAGATACCGCCGGCCGTTGCCGGGCCTGGTCTGGCGCCGTTTCTCCGCTGATCGGCTGTGGCAGTACGAGCCTTCGGTGGAGCGACTTACCCCGCACGATTCGACGCAGCACGCCGAGGACTCCGACTATGCCTGGTATCAGAATTTCAACAACGGCAACCAGAACAACAACAACAAGTCAGCCCAGCTCCGCGCCCGTGCCGTCCGCAGATTATCCCGTGCGCCACCATGCTGATTTCACCTTTCAGGACCTGGTGCAGGCCTACCTGGACTGTCGCCAGAACAAACGCAATACGGCCAGCGCCCTGGCTTTTGAGCAGGATATGGAGCGCAACCTTGCTGCCCTTTGCGACGAACTCAGGGCCGGCACCTACCTGCCAGGCCGCTCCATCTGCTTCGTCATCACCCGGCCCAAGCCCCGGGAGGTCTGGGCCGCTGAGTTCCGGGACCGCATCGTCCACCACCTGTTCTACAACCGGATATCCCCCAGGTTCTACGCCGCTTTCATTCACGATTCCTGCGCCTGCATTCCGGGACGGGGCACGCTTTACGCCGGTCAGCGCCTGGAAGCGAAGATCCGCAGCATTACCCAGAACTGGAGCGTACCGGCCTATTACCTGAAACTGGATCTGGCCAACTTCTTCGTCAGTATCGACAAGAACGTCCTGCATGCACAGCTTGCGGAGCGCATCACCGAACCGTGGTGGCTGTGGCTGGCGGAAGTGATTCTCTTCCACGACCCGCGCCAGGATTTTGAGTATCGCGGCAAAGTGGCCATGTTGGATATGGTACCGCCGCACAAACGCCTCACCAGCCAGCCGGCGCACCTGGGGCTGCCCATCGGCAATCTGTCGTCCCAGTTTTTCGCCAACATCTACCTGGACGCCCTGGACCAGTTCGCTAAGCACCAGATCAAAGCCCGGCACTACATCCGCTATGTGGACGACTTCATCCTGTTGCATACGTCTGCACAGTGGCTCAACGCCGCCCGGGTGGAGATCGAGGCCTTCCTGCCCCGCGTCCTGCATGCCCAGGTCAATCCCGCGAAGACCATCCTGCAGCCCCTCAGCCGGGGCGTGGATTTCGTCGGCCAGGTCATCAAGCCAGGCCGCCGGACGATCCGGCGCAAGACCTTCAACGTGGCCCTGGAACGGGTACGCGGCATCGATGCCGTGGATCTGTTCAAGACCGCCAACAGTTACTTCGGGCTTCTGCGCCAAGCCAGCCACAGCCACCACGACCGCACCCAGTTGGCCAACATCCTGCGCCGCCGTGGGCACTGCATTGCCGGCGACATCACCAAGACCTATCGGAGGAAAGAAGCATGAACGCCATTCGCACACCGGCCCCCGTGGCTTACCGTGACGCCGATACTGGCGCGACCTGGAGTGGTCGCGGCCGGAAACCCACGTGGGTTGCCATGCATCTGGAAAACGGCGGCACGCTGGAAGACATAAAGGTCGCCGAAGCGCCCGAAGAAACGGGACAGGCGGTCGCGGAAGAAGCGCCCACGCCCCACGACCACACGCCCTCCCAGCTCGTGGCCATCGGCGTCATCGTGCCCAGCCCCACAAACCCGCGCAAGACCTTCGACGAAACGGACATGACCGAAATGACCCGGTCCGTGCAGAAACACGGCGTCATTCAGCCCATCCTCCTACGCCCTATTCCGGCAGCGCTGGCGGTCAGGCACCCGGGCGGGCTGTTTGAGCTGGTCGCGGGAGAGCGACGTTTTCAGGCTGCCCGGGCTGCGGGCCTCACGGACATTCCCGCCCTGGTGCGGGATCTGTCCGACATCGAAACCCTGGAACTGCAGATACTGGAGAACCTGCAACGCAAGGGCCTCAATGAACTGGAGGAGGCGGAAGGCTTCAAAACCCTCATGGAAAGCGCGGGCTACACCGTCGAAGCCCTGGCAGCCAAATTGGACAAGTCCAAGGGCTACGTCTACGCCGCTCTCAAGCTCACCGCCCTGGGCAAGGAAGCCCGCCAGCTATTCACCGAGGGCAAGCTGGACGCCTCCACCGCGCTCCTCATCGCCCGTATCCCCGTGCCCGCCCTCCAGGTCCAGGCCGCCAAGGAAATCACCACGCCGGACCGTTACAACGGCGACACGATGTCCTTCCGCCGGGCCAAGGAATACATCCGCCATAACTACCAGCTCAAGCTGGACAATGCCCCCTTCGACCCCGACGACTCCTTTTTGTGGATACATGCAGGCAAGTGCAGCATTTGCCCCAAGCGCGCCGGCAATGCCCCGGACGATTTCCCGGACACCCCTGCAAACGTCTGCACCGACCCCGCCTGCTTCGCCGTGAAGAAACAGAATGCGGCGGAACAGCGTCAGCGGGAGGCTGCGGCAGAGGGTAAAAAAGTCATTGTCGGTGATGCCGCCCGCGCCCTGTTGCCGTATGACTCTTTCGACCGCATCAAGGGCATGGTCCGGCTGGACGCCACATGCTATGACATGCCCCCGACCGATAAAGGCCGGCTCACCTACCGAGACATGCTTGGGGAGAAAGCGGCGAACATCGTCCTCATCGAAAAGCAGGAGGGTGGTTTTGTCGAGTGCGTGGAACGCACCGAAGGCATCACCGCCACCCTGAAGGCCGCGCTCCAATCTGCCGGCGTCAAGAGCAGCAGCGAGAAGGATGCCGAAGACAAGCTTCAAGACAAGATCGATACCGAGTACCGGCGCCGGCTGGGTACCGAGGTACGGGCGCAATTCCTGCTGATCCTGGACCTAGACGATCTGCGCATTATCGCCAAGACCCTGATTGACCGCCTGGACCACGAATCCACCAAGGCCCTGATGCGCTGGTGGTACCCCGCCGAAGACGTGTACGCAGCTACCAAGCGCGTCCAGGCCGCGTTGCCGACCATGGTGCCATCCGACCTATACCGTTTCCTCATGGATGCTGCCATCGTGCGGGAAACCATGCCCATTGGCAGCTACTACGGCGGCAACCGCGATCCCGAAACCCTGATGCGCCTGGCCACGCGTAACGGCATTGATCCGGAGCGGGTGCGGCGGGAGGCTACAGAGGCCTGCCAGCCCAGGGCGAAGCATCCGGCGAAGAAGGCCAAGTAAGCCATCCATGTTCCTTTCTCCGTCCGATCTCCTGGAACTTACCGGCTATCAGCGCCCCAAGGCGCAGATACGTTGGTTGCTTGCCAATGGGGTCCGGCACTGGGTCGCCTGCACCGGGCGGCCTGTTGTGCCACGCTCAGCGATTGACGGGCAGCGGATAGCAGAGAATGATGGTGGGTTCCAGCTTGGGAAGGTGGCCTGACGTGGCAGAACAGAAGATTCCCCGCCTGACGGCGCGCAAGATGAAGGGTGGCCAGGTCTGGTACTACTACCGGACCACCACGGGCGGCGCCCTTCCCCTGGGAAGCGACCGCGCCGAAGCGCTGCGCAAATGGGCCGACCTGGAAGCCAGGGGCAGCGTGGCGCCAGCCGATGGTTGGCTGGAGGTATCCAAGGCCTACAAAAAGGATGCTCTCCCGGGCAAGGCCCCCAAGACCCAGCACGAATACGAGTTGCAGCTTGCCAAGCTGGACGAAGCGTTCGGCAAGGCTCGCCTGCCGCAGATACAGCCCCAGCACATCCGTCAGTATCTGGACCGCCGCAGTGCTAAGGTTGCCGGCAACCGTGAAATCGCCCTGTTGTCCGCCGTGTTCAACTGGGCACGGGAACGCGGCATCACCGCCGCGCCGAATCCCTGTGCCGGCGTGCGGCGCAACCGGGAGGAACGGCGGGAGGTGTACGTGACAGATGAAGAGTTCCGCATCCTCTGGGTGACTGCGCCGCCTGAACTACAGGACGCGCTGGATCTGGCCAGGCTCACCGGACAGCGCGAACAGGACATCCTGGCGTGGCGCCGCGCCGATATCCGCGACGGGCACTTATGGGTGAAGCCGATGAAAGTCTCCCGCTCCACTGGAACACGCATCGGTATCGAGATCATCGGGGAACTGTCCCAGATCATTACCCGGATTCTCGGTCGCCAGCGCACGGCCACCGGGTTGTACCTGGTGCAAACCAACGCCGGCCAGCGCATGACCTACGCCATGCTCCGAAACCGCTTCGATGATGCCCGGACGGCGAGCGGCCAAACATGGCAATTCCGGGATCTCCGCCCGAAAGCAGCTACCGACATGGACGACGTACGGGCGGCCCAGGAGCTGCTGTGCCATGCCAGCGAGGCCACCACGGCAGAAATATACCGACGTCGGCGTGGTCAGAAGGTCCAACCCGTTGGCAAGAAAAAAGGCGCGGCTTGAATCGATCTTGTAAGCGATCATGCCGCGCCTCATCTAACTACTTGATTCTTTGGTGCTGTTGAGAGGAATCGAACCTCCGACCTACTGATTACGAATCAGTTGCTCTACCAACTGAGCTACAACAGCAAACCGAGGGCCGGATTATACGGACAAGGTCGGCGCGACGCAATCAGAATTCACACCATTATTTCGGCCAAGCGTTCCGGGGTTGGCGAGCTTCCGGCACCGGCGCCAAGGCAAGAGCAGACGGATGATCCGACCTAATGATTACGAATCAGTAGGTCCTGAGCGGCGGCAAAGCAGATGAGAAACCTGCTCTCTTGCTTTATGTTGGCTCCGCTTGCGGATATCGCCAGCCACGCTTAAACCTGAGGTGGTAGCGAAAATTCGGACAGGGGGTTAAGAATCCTGGGCCTTTGGGGATATATGGTAATTTCCGGGAATGACCGCACCCGTCTCCCTCCGGGAGAAGGGCCGGGGATGAGGGAACCGGGGGACAGGGTTTGCTGGAAATCTGCTGGTGGATGCGCTGCCGGGCACCACTCTATTCGATCTGGGTGGCCTGCAAGTCGAGCTGGGGCAACTGCTTGGCGTCTCCGTCGATCTGCTGGCACCTGGCGATCTGCCGCCAAAATTCCGTGACAAAGTGCTTGCGGAAGCAAATCCGGTATGAACGAAGTCCGGCGTTCACCGGCCCCTTGGTTTTCGGGCATGTGCCCGGAACGTCTCCAGGGCACGTTCCAGGATAATGCGGTCGGACACGTCCTTGTCCCGCATCGTCTGCTTGGTGACCCCATGCCTCATTTGTTCGTCACGGCAGTGCAATTTTTTCAATTTTTGGATACTTTCCAGTCGCAATCGCCCGCCAGTTCGCAGCCACTTCCTTTGCCGCTTTCTCGCCATACAAACTTTTGATCCGTCGAAGTTCGAGGCTAGCCGCGTCCGGCTGCCCATTCAGGGCCAAGGCGAGAGCGTAGCGGAACAAGGCCGGCTTATATGGGTACCGATGTACAACCTTTTCCATCCACTCCAGATCCTCCGGCTTCATGCCTTCGTGGACATCTTCAACAGAGAAACGAAACCGCATGAATTCCCGCAATTGCGTGAGCACAACAATATTGGGAGCCGGATCACCCGGGGTACGGGGAAGCAAACCGGCAGCGGAAAAGCGTAATTGCCGATAGTCGGCCTCAATTTGACGATATTCGATAAAAACACCAGCCGATATGCAGGAAAAACCAAGGAATAACGGCGCGCCCCAGAACCATCGAACATGAATGATTTTTAAATCCAGCGTTCGAGATTCGACAATACCTGCGGCAAGCCCCACCGGAATCAGAAAATAGGCATAGTCGTGCGGGTACTCCAGCGAGGCATGAACCAACATCGTCAGGATGACAGCCAGTCCAAACCATACGTCCAGATCGCAACTCTTCTTACCAGTGGACCACAACCAATAAATCAAACCGATGAATGACATGGCCCCGATGGGGATACCATTCCAAAGCATCAAGTCCAAGATAAGGCTATGGGCATGTTCCACCCACTCGGATGCTGGAAAATCTGCAGCAACCAGGGTTTGCGCCATGCTGACTTGATTCCAGCCATATCCCACCCAGGGTGAACGAAGGGCTGCGTCCAACAGTTCCCGCCATATGATCAACCGAACCCCGGGTTGCAACCCTCTCTGAATAGACGAGCCCCCACCTTGAACCATCAAATCCGCAAACCAAGGCCATGTCAGAACAAGGGAAAAATAAACTACCAGCAGGCTTCCCATGCCTCGGACCGAAAGCCTGAATACTGTATTTCGTCGCGCATAAGCCCAGCCTGCAGCGAGTATCGGCATGGCAATCCACACTGTCCGGGATTGGGACAGGGTCAAGCCCAGCAACAGCAAGCCGGCCATGGCAGATAGGCTCAGTTCGTTGAGACGTCTGCGTTCATACAAATGCAGGCACCCAATCAGGCCCATCATGAGCAGGGAGGCCATTTGATTCGGCTGAGCAAGATTCGCAAACGGCCGGTCGCCGGGCGCAAGGACGAGAACCCAAACGCCTCCCCAGCCCAGATGAAGCCACTGGCTAATAGCAATCAAAGTGGAAAGCACCGCCCCTGTCGTCAGGGTCACTGCCAAGGCCTCGGAGAATTTGCCACTCAAATAAAACTGGAGGTTGCATCCTGTGACGACGGCCAGGGCCAATGCGACCACATACAAGGCGGCGACCCATCCATCCCCTGAGAACACTATCAAACCGGAGGCCACCTGGAGCATGGGCACACAGGCGACGGCGATTAGCCATAGTACGGATCGGGGAACACGCAGACCATGGCTCCGTGCGATCTGCAAGCCTTGGCCCAACAAGAGTATCAACCCGGCAAATGCGAAGGCATCATTGGCGAATGCTGCCCAGGGCGGTAGGTGCAGGGGAGACAACCACGCAGCCAGCAGCAGCAGATTGCCAAAAAACACAAGCAACATGAGGGACATCCTCGATCTCAAGCCAAAACAAAACGGGCCGCGACTGGAAAGCCACGGCCCGTTTCGACAGAAGTAGGGAAAAACTATCAGCCCGTGCAAGAACCCGGCAGATAGTTCTTCGGCATGCCACCAGTAGCCTTGGGTGCGCACTTCCAACTAGTAATGGTCAGCCCTGCAAACGCGACGCCGGCAGTGCCTCCAACCTGGGGGGTCAGAGTAATCGCCATGCCTTGTGCATCTGTTGGCAGGCCGGAGCTTGATCCCGCCGCAGTGATAGTCACCGTGCCATCGGCAGCGGTAGTGATTGTGTCCACAAACTTCGTGCCGGAACCAGATGCCACTTCACATCCCCAATTACCGGCGC
>JAYTVW010000163.1:0-26614 GCA_043743785.1 Rhodocyclales bacterium
GCGCCGGGGTGGCGGCGGCGAGGGCCGTGCTAATGGCTGCCTGGACGGCGGGCAGCAGGGTGCCGCTGGCGCCGCCGGTATAGCTGGCCGGCGGCGTAGAGCCTGCGGCCAGGAGCGGAACGGTGACCGGCAGCGCCGTGGCGCCGTTAATGCTGATGAAAAAATTCAGGTCTGCGGCTCCCGTGCCATCCGCCACGATGCTGTTGTTGGCGCCGAGCAGGATGCTGCCGGTAGCCGTGCTGGCCACTGCTGGTGTCAGGGTCGGGGTGGTGATGCTGGCGGTAAGGCCGAAGAGGGAGAGGGCGCCGGCGGTGGTGGGCGCGGCGCCCCCGCCCACTTCGCTGACCTGAATGGTGCCGGAGCCGGAGAGGACCATGTGGCCAGCCGCATCCAGACTTGCCGTCACCGCTGTCGCAGGTAGTCCAGCATTGGAGAGCGCCGTGCTGAGGGCGCTCTGCACGGCGGGAAGCAGGGTTCCGGTGGGGCCGCCGGTGAAGCTAGTCGCCGCCGCTGCCGGGATGGTCACCGTGATCGGTGCAGCGCCGTTGATGATCATCGTGAATTGATTCGTGGGGGGGGCCGCCGTCGAATCCAGGGTCGTCGTTGCGGCAGTGGATGTGCCGAGCAGGGCCGTGCCCGTGGTGGATGTGCCGAAGAGATCCACCGCGCCGGCATTGCCACCAACCCCGGAGATGGCAACCGAAGAACCGCTGCCCAAGCTACCAAGCGTACCGGCGCTGCCGGAACTGACAACCAGATTTCCGCTGGAGTTAATGGTGGTCTTTGCCGTGACAGCGGGGGTGATGCCGGCGAGGCTGGCGGTGAGGGCGGTCTGCATAGCCGGCAGCAGGGTGCCGCCTTGTCCCCCGGTGTAGGTGCCGGCAGGCAGGGTAACGGTGACGGGGGTATTGCCGTCGATCGAAACGCCGAACTTGTTGTTGCCCGTCCCGATGGTGATGGTCTGGGCGGACGTGCTGAAAGTGGCGAATCCGGTGGTGCCCCCCGCCGTCATGGCGATGGGCGTTTTGCTCAGGGAACTCAAGTTGGCCGTGATGGTGCTGAGCTTGGTGGTCTGGGCCGCCTGGGTGGCACTGACGGTGAGTGCCTGGGGCGGATCGACGATGGCCACGTTGCCGGCCACGGCGGGGTAGCCGGTGAGTTGCAGGCCCGAGGCATTGACGATGCTGCCGTTCTTGTCCAGCTGGAACTGACCGTTGCGGGTGTAGGACACGCTGCCGTCAGCCGCCTTCATGGGGAACATCCCCTCGCCATTGATGGCCATGTCCAGGGGATTGTTGGTCGCCGTGAGGGATCCCTGGGTGAATTGCTGGGCCACGGTCACGATGGCGGTGCCGGTGCCGATCTGAGTGCCACCGGTTGCCAGGGAGGATGCAAACAAGTCGGCAAATTGAGTCTTGCTCTGCTTGAAGCCCACGGTGCTCGAGTTGGCGACGTTGTTGCTGATGGTATCGAGGGCTGCGGACGCGCCGTTGAGTCCGCTCAGTGCCTGTTGGAAGCTCATGGTTTGCTCCTGAATTAAAGAATTTGCTTGATGGCGCTGGTAGCGAAACTGCCCAGACTGCCGACATTGATGCTGACGCCGCTGGTGCCGCGGGAGACGCTGGAGACTTGCCCTGTCTGCAGGGCGCTGGCAGTGACGCCGCTGCCGCCCTGGGTGGCCAGGACGCTGAAGGTGTAAGCGCCAGCGGCGGCGGTGGAGCCGTTGTCCGCCGTGCCGTCCCAGCCGAAGGCATTGTCGCCTGCCGGCATGCTGCCCAGGTTCAGGGTCTTGACGGCCAGGCCTTGCCCGTCCTTGATGGTGATGGTGACGTTATCTGCCGCGCCGGCCAGTTCCACGCCGCCCAGGCTCTGCTGGCCCGCCGTCAGCGTGAGGCCGGAGCCTGCCACCATGACGCTCTTTCCTACCAGAGAGGCAGCCTGCAGGGCCTGGCTGTCGGTGCTGCTGGAGAGCAAGGTCTTGAGGGTTTCGTTGAGTTGAGTGATGCCGTCCACCGTGCTGATCTGGGCCAGTTGGGAAGTCATCTGGGCGTTGTCCATGGGATTCAACGGATCCTGGTTCTTCAACTGGGTGACCAGCAGGTTCAGGAAGCGATTCTGGGCGCTGTCTACTGCCGTCGTGGTTTTGCTCGACCCTGTGCCGTTGATGCTGGCCAGCTGGCTGGCGGATAGGACGTTGTTGGTACTCTGTACGGAGCTCATGGTCTTTGTCCTTGGGCTTATTGGCCGATGGTCAGGGTTTTTTGCATCAGGGTCTTGGCGGTGTTCATCATTTCCACGCTGTTCTGGTAGGAACGGGAGGCAGAAATCATGTTCACCATTTCTTCCACCACATTGACGTTTGGCATGCTCACGTAACCGTCGGCGTTGGCGAGGGCATTCTTCGGGTCGTACTGCAGGCGTGGCGGGGACGTGTCTTCCACCACCCGGCTGACTTGCACGCCTTGGGCTTCCGGGCCGCCCATGGGGACGGCTTGAAAGACCACCTGTTTGGCGCGGTAAGCCTGGCCATTGCTGCTGACCACGCTGTCGGCGTTGGCCAGGTTGCTGGCGGTGGTGTTCAGACGCAGGGACTGGGCGGACAGGGCCGATCCGGCGATATTGAGAACGTTGAGTAGGCTCATGATGATCAGCTCGAAAGGGCGTTCTGCATGGTTTTCAGGAAATTCGTGACGAAGTTCAGGCTGGCTTCGTATTGCACCGTGTTTTCCGCGAACTGGCCCCGTTCAATATCCATGTTTACCGTGTTGCCATCTACGGCGGATTGGGTTTCCGTGCGGTAGAGCAAGGCGCTGGTGGCGCTATCCGTGGCCTGGCCTGACAGGTGGCTGGTATCGGTGCGGGCCAGTTGCAGGGGCGCGCCCGTGGTATTGCCGTGCAGGGCGTCCTGGAGGGCGGACTTGAAGTCCATATCCCGGGCCTTGTAGCCGGGGGTGTCGGCGTTGGCGATGTTTGAGGCCAGCACTTGTTGGCGATTGGCGCGCAGATTCAGCGCGGTCTGCTGGAAGCGCAGGGAATCGTCAAGTGGGCTGGTCATGGTCGTCTCACCGGGTTGGTCTTGCTGCTCGTATTGCAGCAATCGTGCCAGCGATCTTAATGCGCAGGAAGCGGTAGGGAAGTGCTGAAAAGACGGTGAAACCCGGCTCATTCCTGCGGAGGACCGGCAGTTCCACGGCAAGAATTGCCGTTGCCGGCAAGTCCGGGTGCTTTCCGGGCGTGGTGCGGCGGAACAGGAGGCCAACCGGTGCTTGCATTCCCCGATACCGAAGAGGCCGGTTCATGGTTTAATCCTTGCAGCTTCGATCAGCCCGAGTGAATGTCATCATGCCCCTTGCCTTGCGTATTGCCTTGCGTATTGCCTGCTTTCTGGCTCTGCTGCCGCTGTGTGCCCAGGCGCGCCAGGATCCTGTTCCGGTCAAGGCGGCGGTGGAGGAGTTCCTGCAGGTGCAGACCCGGGGGCTGCCGGGTACGCCAAGTTTCCACGTCAACAGCATTGATGCGGCGAACAATCTGCCGTCCTGCGAGGCATTCGAGCCATTCCTGCCGGCGGGAGCCCGCCTGTGGGGGCGTACCACGGTCGGGGTGCGCTGTGCGGCTGGTGCCAACTGGAGCCTGTTCGTGAAAGTACAGGTCAAGGTGGAGGGGGATTATCTGGTCGCGGCCCATGCCCTGGCCCAGGGACAGGTGCTGACTGCTGCCGACCTGGGACGCCAGCATGGCGACCTGACCGAACAACCGGCCGGCGTATTGGTCGAGCCGGAGCAAGCCATCGGTCGCACCGTGACCCTTGGCTTGTCCGCCGGGCGCCCGTTACGCAGCGACATGCTGCGCCAGGTACAGGCGGTGCTGCAGGGGCAAAGCGTCAAGGTGCTTTCCGGCGGCAAGAATTTCCAGGTCAGCACGGAAGGTCGGGCACTCAACGCCGCCGCCGCTGGCCAAGTGGTGCAGGTTCGCCTTGCTTCCGGCCAGGTGCTCTCCGGCATCGCCCGCCCCGGAGGGGTGGTGGAGATCAGCTACTGATGCTGCCCTCAAGTTTTTCGGCTTCCGTACGTAAATGCTTGCATGCCACATGCGTTCCCGCCGGGAACGGGGCGGCAGTTCCCTTTGAACAACGGCCTTTAGCTTACCCATGAGCGCTGACAATCTGGAAGACGGCAACCCTTCGCCAGCCATGGCGCCTGCGCCGGCTGCCGCACCACCTCTACAGGTGCCTGCCGCAGAGGCCGGGCGTGACAGTTTCGCCCGCCTGGAGGACATCAAACTGCAGATCGGCGATACCTTGCAGCTCCAGTCCCAGGCGGACCAGGGTGCGGTGCGCTACTACGTCAAACTTATCGGCTATGCTGTTGGCAAGTCCGTGCTGGTCAGCACACCGGTGGTGGATGGCAAGATCTGCCTGATGCGGGAAGGCCAGAGTTTCGTCGTGCGCTGCTTTTCCGGCAAGAATGCCTATGCCTTTCCCGCCTCGACCTTTAAGGTGGTCAATGCCCCGTTTCCCCATCTGCATCTCAGCTATCCGCGGGAAGTGCGCGGCATCGTGGTGCGCAAGGGTGCCCGGGTGAACACCAGCATCATTTCCGCCGTGCATATTCTCTGCGGCCCTCGGGCCAATACCCAGGCGGCGGGCAATATCGTGAATCTCAGCGTGGGTGGGGCCATGCTGACGGCTCGGCAAGCTCTGGGTGAAAAGGGCGACCGCATTTCCATCAAATTCCGTGTGAATCTGCAGGATATCGAGGCCTTTCCCCAGCTGGAGGCCGTTATTCGCAATGTGGCGCCGGAAGCCGTGACGGAAGGTGGCGGTCCCCCGTCGGTTCTGCATGGCCTGGAGTTCAAGGATGTGCCCCAGGGGGACCGGGTCATGCTCACTGCCTATGTCTATCAGCGTTTGCTGGAGGAGACGAGCGGGGTGTGAGCGGGGCGGAATTCCGGCTTTGGTCAGCGACGCCGCCCCAGGGCGGCGTAGCTGTTTCTGGCTGAGGGAAGCCTATCTGGCCCCGATGACTGCCCGCATTACCCGGAAGCCATCTTCGAAAAGGTGTTCGAAGGCGGGGCCCAGGTGGGGCATGGCCAGGGCCAGCATGGAGAATCCGACGAGCATGCTGACGGGGAAGCCCACGGCGAAGAGATTCAACTGGGGCGCCGCCCGGGTCAGGATGCCCATGGCGATGGTGGTGATGAGCAGCGCCGCCAGCATGGGCAGGGCCATCAGCAGGCCGGTGCCGAAGAGCATGGCCCCCGTCATCACCAGATCCTTCAGGTTTCCCATCGGCGGCATTTGACCCACGGGCAGCAGGGTAAAACTTTGCCCCAGAAGGTTCAGCATGACCAGGTGGCCGTTGAGGCTCAGGAACATCAGGACCGCCACCATGGAAAATAGTTGGCTAATGACTGCCGTCTGGCCGTGGCTCTGGGGGTCGTAAAGGGTGGCGAAGCCCAGGCCCATCTGCAGGCCAACCAGGTTGCCTGTCATGTCCAGCACCGCGAAGGTGAGCTGCATGCCGAAGCCCAGGGCAATGCCGATCATCATTTCCTTGGCGAGGATGGACAGCCCCAGCCAGGAGCCGGCCGGCGGCGCCACGCCCGGCGGCAGGGCGGCAGTCAGGCCGAAGGTGATGGCGAGGCCGAGGACGAGGCGGATGGTGTTCGGCATGGCTGCGTTGGAAAACGGCGGTGCCACGGCCATGAGCGCCAGAACCCGGGCCAGCGGAAAAAAGAATGCTGCCAGCCAGGTGTCGAGTTGGGCGGAGGTGACGGAGAGCATTTCTCGCGTTAAACGTGAAAAGTGAAAAGTGAAAAGTGAAACGTGCATGGCTGGCGCACTGTCAGCCGATCAGGCTCGGGATGCTCTCGAACAGGCGGCGCATGTAGTCCGTCATGACGGCCAGCATCCAGGGACCGGCCACGATGAGGGTGACGAAAACCGCCACCAGCTTGGGCACGAAGGATAGGGTCGCTTCGTTGATCTGGGTTGCCGCCTGGAAAATGCTGATGATGAGACCCGTCACCAGGGCCACCAGGAACAGGGGGGCGGCCAGCATCAGCGTGACCTCGATGGCCTGCCGGCCGATGTCGATGACAGTGGTTGGAGTCATGGTGTCCTGCCTATCCGAAACTTTGTACCAGGGAGCCAATGAGCAGGGTCCAGCCATCCACCAGCACGAAGAGCATGAGCTTGAAGGGAATGGCCACGGTGACTGGCGACATCATCATCATGCCCATGGACATGAGCACGCTGGCCACCACCATGTCGATGATGAGGAAGGGAATGAAGACGATGAAGCCGATCTGGAAAGCCGTCTTTAGTTCCGAGGTGACGAAGGCCGGAATGAGCACCCGCATGGGGATCTGCTCCTTCGTGGCAACTTTCGGCAGGTTCGCGATGCGCATGAACACGCTGACGTCCGCGTCCCGGGTCTGGCGCAGCATGAAGCCCCGCAGGGGTATGGAACCCTTTTCCACGGCCTGCTGGAAGGTGATCTTGTTTTCCGACAGGGGTAGATAGGCGTCCGTGTAAATCTTCTCGCCCACCGGCGCCATGATGAAGAAGGTCAGGAACAGGGCCAGTCCGATGAGCACATTGTTTGGCGGTGAGGTTTGCAAACCCAGGGCGCTGCGCAGCAGGGACAGCACGATGATGATGCGCGTGAAGCTTGTCATCATGAGCAGGATGGCCGGCAGGAAAGACAGGGCCGTGAGCAGTAGCAGCGTCTGGATGGACAGGCTGTAGGTGGTGCCGCCGCCAGCGCCCGGCGTGCTGGTCAGGGCCGGCAGGGCCTGGGCCGAAGCGGCCAGCGGCAACAGCAGGAGGCTTAAGCCCAGGAGTCGGCGAAGCTCAAATTTCATTTTTCCTCCGTTCCATGACCTGCTTCAGCCAAGCCTTGAAATCCGGGCTCTCAGGGGCTGCGACGGGAGACGTTTCCTGGCGTGGCACGCTGCCGAGGGAACTGACGCGGCCCGGGGCGACGCCCACCACCAGCCAGGTTTCGCCGATTTCCACCACCACCACCCGTTCCCGGGGGCCTACCGCAGTGGCACCGACCACCCGCAATCCGGCCCAGGCACCGCCCCGGGGGACCTGGAGGCGCTTCAGGATTTGCAAACTGCCCCAGAACAGGGCCAGCACCAAGGCGAGTCCCAGGATTACCTGGAAAATCCCGCTGCCGGCATCTGGCAGCGCCGGAGCTGCGCTATCCGCCCAGGCCGGCAAGGCGCAAACCGAGGGCAGGGCGGCGCATAGAAACCGAAAACGGGGCCGACAATGGGGTAGAAAACGGGGTTTCATGGCGCGGGGGCATGCTGACGATGCCCGCAGGATACCGCCTGAGCGCGTAATGAGCCAACTGATTAACGTGAAAGTCGACATAGCCGAGTCACGAAGCTTCCCTCTCCCTTCGGGAGAGGGCCTGAAGGTGAGGGAAACGGGCATGGCGCGACTTTCATGAATTGCGGTGGTCTTCACCATGCCCGTTAGGCGGGAGAAAGGCCATTTATTCGACAAACGGCCCCCGTTGTGGCCTGGGTGGGGCGAAAACTAGCGAAGTTTCCGCATGCGTTCCGTCGGCGTGATGATGTCGGTGAGGCGGATACCGAATTTTTCGTTCACCACCACCACTTCTCCCTGGGCGATGAGGGTGCCGTTCACTAACACGTCCATGGGTTCGCCGGCCTGGCCATCCAGTTCAACCACGGAACCGTGGGCTAGTTGCAGCAGGTTGCGGATGGAAATCTTGGTGCGGCCGAGTTCGACGGTGAGTTGGACGGGGATGTCCAGAATCATGTCGAAATCGTGCAGGGTATTGGACTTGGCCGCCGGTTCTCCGAAATTCGGGAATATGGCCGCCGGTTGGGGCGTCGCGTTCTGGCTAGCCTCCGTATCCGCCTGCTCGGACATGGCGGCGGCCCAGTCATCTTCCGAGATCTGGTTAGCACCGGCATCCGCCAGCAGTTCGTCGGTTTCAGACATATTGTTCTCCTGATGTTATGGTCCGGGCGGCCCGGCGGACAGTGCAGCGTATCACGCCGCCTGTTTGGGGAGGCCCGGTTGCTTTTCGTCCCGGTCCTGGGCGACGAAACGTTCGACCTTCAATGCGTATTGTCCATTCTGGATGCCGTAGCGGCATTCCATGACGGGTATCTTGTCTACTTCCGCCACCACCATATCGGGGATCTGGATGGGAATGACATCCCCGGGTTTCATCTTGAGGATGTCCCGCAGGGTAATCTGGGTGCTGCCCAACCTTGTCACCAATTGCACGTCTGCACCCTGCAATTCCTTGGAGAGCAGGCCGATCCAGCGCTTGTCGCTGGTGACCTGGTCGCTCTGCATGGCCGAGTTGAGCATATCCCGGATAGGCTCCACCATGGAGTAGGGTATGCACACATGCATGTCCGCTGCCGAGCCCCCCAGTTCCAGGGTGAAAGTCGCTGCCACCACCACCTCGCTGGGGGTGGCGATGTTGGCGAATTGGGAGTTCATTTCGGAACGTATGTATTCAAACTTCAGCGCGAAGACCGGCTTCCAGGCTTTCTCGTATTCGGCGAAAACAACGTTCAAAAGACCCTGGATGATGCGTTGTTCCGTGGGCGTGAAATCCCGCCCCTCCACCCGAGTGTGGAAGCGTCCGTCCCCGCCGAAAAGATTGTCCACCACCAGGAACACCAGGTTCGGGTCAAAGACGAAGAGGCCGGTACCCCGCAAGGGTTTGGCCTGCACCAGGTTAAGATTGGTGGGGACCACCAGATTGCGGATGAACTCGCTGTACTTCTGCACCCGGATCGGCCCGACCGAAATCTCGATGTTGCGATGCATGTAATTGAACATGCCGATGCGCAGGAAACGGGCGAAGCGCTCATGGATGAGTTCCAGCGTGGGCATGCGCCCCCGCACGATGCGCTCCTGCGTCGCCAGGTTGTAGGGGCGGACGCCGCTGCCGTCATCCTGCCCCTGCTCCGGCTCATCGGACTCACCCGTGACACCCTTCAGCAGGGCGTCCACCTCTTCCTGCGAAAGAAAGTCCTGGGACATGCTTGGTCTCCTCGGTTACTGAATGATGAAGGAGGTGAAAATCGCCTCGTCCACCGGACCTTCCGCAGCGGAGGTCTTGCCCTTCTTGTCCGTGTGGCCCGGTGTGCCGACGATGGAATTCACGGCGTCCTTGATTTCCTCCGCCAGTTGTTCCCGGCCATCGCGGGTGGATATCTCGGAGGGCTTCTTGGTCGTCAGGAGCAACAGGATATCGTTGCGGATCTTCGGCGTATAGGCTTTGAGTTTGTCACCCTCATGGGCGTCATCCACCTTGAGCCCGATGACCACCTGCAGGAACTGCTCTCCGTTTTCCGGCGTCAGGTTGACCGTGAAGGGTTCCAGGTTGATGAAGGTGGGCGGTTTGCCCGGTTCTGCCTTGTGTTTCTTCTCGACCTTGGCTTTGTCCTTCGTGCCCTCGGCCTCATCTCCCGCCGGCTTCTTGAAGAGGAAGAAGTAGGCGCCGCCAGCCGCCGCCAGCAGGACGACAACAGCGACGATGATGATGATCAGTTTGCCCTTGCCTTTGGGTTTTTCACCTTCGGGGGCGGGTGCTGCTGCTTTTGATGACATAAATGAGCTCCTGGGTTATTGCCTGATTATCGGCAGTAGCGGGCGGCTCTGAAGCGCCAAATAGGGGGTACCAAGCGTGAAACTCGGCATAGCCGACTCACGAAGCTTCCCTCTCCCCGTGGGAGAGGGATTGAGGGTGAGGAAAACTGCCATGGCTTTCATATTCAGGGGTGGCTTCACCAGCCATGGCAGTTGGAGCGGCGTGGTCGCCACGGTATCAGACAAAGGTATCCACCATGCCATTGCCGACGCGGCTGCGCGGTGCTGGTGCCATGGGGCTGGCGGCGGCGACGCCGTCCACGCCAGCGTAGCGGCGTCCCCGGTTTTCCCGCCCGGACTGCTGGCCGGCGGAGGATTCTCCACTGACATTGGCCTGACCGAGAGAAATGCCCACATTGGCGAACATTTCCCGCAACCGGGGCAGGGATTGCTCCAGGGCGTCACGGACTTCGCTGTTGGCAGCGACGAAGTTGGCTGTGGCCTGCTCGTTCTTCACCGTAATCGAAACTTCGATTCTGCCCATGTTGGGAGGCGTCAGCACCAGGTCCGCCTGTTGGTGGTCGGCGCCGGCCATCCATACCAGCTTATTGCCCACGTCTTCACTCCAGCCCGGGGTGCCCAGGGGCGTTGCCACCCTGGTGCTGATGACTTGGTCCCTGGCCATGCTATCGGCCATGCGGGCGTGGTCCAGTGCCTGCTGTGCGCCGCTGGCTGCGAGTGCGGTCTGGAAATTGTCCGTCTGAGCATCGGCGGTGATGTTCTTGCTGTCTGTCGGGCTACCCATTGCACTCGGCAGAGTGCCCGGGACGGGCTTGTCAACGGCGGCAAAATCTGCCGTGGCGGGTGCTTTGTTGCCGCCGGCAGTGACTGATGGCGCATTCTGCCCGACTGGCGTGGCCACTGTCTTCGCTGGGGCCAGCTCGGGCGTAATGGCCCTGCCGGAAAGGGGCGTGGGCGGCGTGGGGGCGACGGCTATGCCGGCTACGGGCAGGGTTGCCGCAGCCAGCAGTTGCCCAGCGACGGTGCTTGCGGCCTCGGTGGCCGGCGTAGCCGGGGCGTCGGCGCTGCCTTTGTATGGAGGTGTATCGGATGTTCCGCTCATCGTGGCAACCTGGGCTTGTGCAGCCGCCGCCCCATTGTCGGCGGGGGCCGGTGTCTGTACCGGCAAAGGCTCCCGGGCCTGGACGAGCGGCCTGGAGGCGAGTTCATCTTTCTTGTTCGCCGCGGACGCAAGTGGCGCCAGGCTGTTCCTTGTCCCATGGACGGCATGTTTGTCCACAGCGGACGCGGGCAATGAGGCCATGTCGCCGACGCCTTCCATGCCCGAGGCGTCCGGGATGGAGGCGGCCTGGGGCGTCGTGATGCCGGCGGCAAGCGGGGACGCGGTCCCAGTGGCAAGTGGGATTACCGCGTTAGTGGCGAGCGGAGGCTCGGTATCAATGGCAAGCGGGATCACGGCATCGGTGGCAAGTGGGGCCACGGCTCCGGCGGGGGACGAATCCTGGCGGGCGCCGGAGAACGGGGCGCGATCCACCAGGCTCGCCAAGAGCGTGGCCAGGTCGGTGGGGATGTAGGCTTGTACGGAAGCGCCATCCACCGGGGGGGCTGCGTCTGCGGTGCTTGCTGCGCCGGCCTGCGCCGCCGCTGTACTGGCGCCGTCCGTTTGTGCGCCCAGCTGACGCTTCAAGGCGTCGGCAAAGCCACCCATCCCGGCCGAGGCCGTGTCGCGGGAAGCGTTCCTATCCGAGACTTGCGGATTGGCCCCGGCCACGGCGGTAACCGGGGTGGAGGCCAGAATGGGAGATATTGCGGCTTGGGGCATGTCCGTATCCTCGAAGGATCAGCAGTGAGTCTGAGGTACGTCTAGCAATAAATACGCCAGAGGTCTTCCTCATGGGTTGGACGTCTGATTCTGATGCGGCGCAATTCAGTCGTCCTCTTCCCGGTTGAGGAAGTTTTTCACGGAATGCTCATCCGCGGCTTTCTGTTCCTGGCGGGATTCCCGGCTGGTTTCTCGCTCCACCTGGCGCTGACGCAGTTTGTCGTAGGCCTGGACCTTGGTGCGTTCCGCCATCCAGACCTGCTGGCCGGCGGCACTGCGCGTTTTTGCCTGGGTGAAGATACGCATCTGATGTTCCACCGCTTCGTCCAGTTTGCCGAGGAAAGACTGGAAATTGCGCCAGGCCTCCGGACCCATGCCTTCCTGGGCTGCCGCGAGGAAACGGGTCTGGTATTCCTTACGGTAATTGTTCAGCAGTTCCAGTTTTTCCGCATCGGCCCGTTCCGAGGCCAGCAATTGGCCGAGTTGGCGCGTGGCGTCATCCAGCCGGGTCTGGGAAAGCTCGATGAGGGTCTGCAGGGGATTGGTTTTGGACATGCTGACGGCCAGGGGCTAGGGAAGAGGGGCTAGGGACTAGGGAGTCTGGTCGAAAAGGCGGTGGAGCGCCATCACGCTGTCTTCATAGGTGGAGCGCTCAAGGATTTTTTGCTGAAGAAACGCTTCCAGCCGGGGGTACATGGCCACTGCCTGGTCCAGCAGCGGGTCGCCACCCCGGGTGTAGGCGCCGACGCTGATGAGGTCCCGGGAGCGCTGGTAGCGGGAATACAGTTGCTTGAAGCGGCGCACCAGGTCCAGATGGGTCGGCTTGATCAGGCTGTGCATGGCCCGGGAAATGGACTGCTCGATGTCGATGGCGGGATAGTGGCCCGCATCCGCCAGGTTGCGATTGAGCACCACGTGGCCGTCCAGGATGGCCCGGGCGGAATCCGCGATGGGATCCTGCTGGTCGTCGCCTTCCGCCAGCACGGTGTAAAAGGCGGTGATGGAACCGCCGCCGTCCGGGCCATTGCCGGCCCGTTCCACGAGCTGGGGCAGGCGGGCGAACACGGACGGGGGGTAGCCGCGGGTCACCGGCGGTTCGCCGATAGCCAGGGCGATCTCCCGCTGGGCCATGGCGTAACGCGTCAGGGAATCCATGATGAGCAGGACGTGCTGACCTTCGTTTCTGAAGTATTCCGCCACGGTGGTGGCATAGGCGGCACCCTGCAGGCGCATGAGGGGGCTGGTGTCCGCTGGTGCCGCCACCACCACCGAGCGTTTCATGCCTTCGGCGCCGAGAATCTGCTCGATGAACTCCTTTACTTCCCGGCCCCGTTCGCCGATGAGTCCGACGACGATGACGTCTGCCGCCGTGTAGCGCGCCATCATGCCCAGCAGCACGGACTTGCCCACGCCGGAACCGGCAAACAGACCGAGGCGCTGGCCCCGGCCTACCGTCAGGAGGCTGTTGATGGCCCGGATGCCCACGTCCATGGTGCGGTCGATGGGGGCGCGTAGGAGGGGGTTGAAGGGCCGGCTGTGGAGCGAGCGGGTGTTGTGGGTCGCCAGGGCGCCGAGGCCGTCGAGGGGGCGGCCATTACCATCCACCACCCGCCCGAGGAGGGCCATGCCTACCGGCACGTGCTTGGCCTTGTCCGTGGCACGGCGGCGGGGTTCGATGCGCTCACCGGCTACCGGGCGGCGCTGGGCACCCTCCATGGGCAGCACCAGGGCACCGGGCGCCAGGCCATACACGTCGTCCGTCGGCATCATGAAGAGCTTTTCGCCGGAGAAGCCGACCACCTCGGCCTCCACGATGGCGCCGCCGGGGGCCAGGATGATGCAGCCGGCCCCCAAGGATAGTTTTAGGCCGGCGGCTTCCATGACGAGTCCGTTGATGCGGGTGAGGCGGCCGCTGATCTGGTAGGGCGCCGCGTTCGCCGCCATGCTGCGGCAGTCCTGCAGGAAGCCACACCAGTTCTCCGTATGTCGATTGGATCCATTCATGGCGGGATGACCTGCCTCAGGCCCGTTCGTCCGGCCGTTCGATCCACTCACCCTTCATGCCCATGGATTCGATGACGCGGGCCCAGCGAATGCCGACGGTGCCATCGATCTGGCTGCCGGCAGCTTCGATGCGGCAACCACCGCGCTCCATCTCCGGTTCCTCGAAGAAACGATGGCCGGCATGGCCCAGTTGTTCGCCCAAGTAGGTGCGCACCAGGGAGGCGTCCTCCGGGTGCAGGTAGATCGACGCATGCTGGTGGGGAAGTTGCTGCAGAGCCTCTCGTACGACCTGGAGAATTACGTCAGGCTTGGCGGCGATCTGTTGCCGGACAAGCTGGCGGGCGATTTCCAGGGACAGGGCCAGCAACTCCTCCGCCACTTCCTTGTCCAGCGCACCGAAGGCAGCGTCCAGGTTTTCCGCCACGGTGTTCAGATGCATGGCCTCCATGCGCACCCGCGCCGTGCCTTCCTCGTAGCCGGCGGTGTAACCATCCTGCTGGGCCTGGGTATGAATCTGCTCGATTTCCTCCAGCGTCGGGTATTTGAAATCCGGCATGGCGGGTGCAGGTATCGGTGCCTGTTCAGGCTCTGGCGGGGGCGGGGGCGGGGGCGGGGGCGGCGCCACGGGTTCCGGCGCGATAGGCCGGCCGTTGAAATCAGATAACTCCCAGCGTTGCCAGGCGGTCATCTTTTCCTTGGGAATGGGTTCTGTCATGACGCGAATTTAAACAAACGCATCGTCGCCCTTGCCGCCGAGCTGGATCTGACCTTCTTCGGCGAGGCGGCGGGCTTCCTTGAGCATGTCCTTCTGGGCTGCTTCCACTTCCGAGAGGCGCACTGGCCCCCTGCCTTCCAGGTCTTCCTTGAGGCCTTCCGCGGCCCGCTGGGACATGTTCTTGAAGATCTTGTTGCGCATTTCCTCCGAGGCGCCCTTGAGGGCCAGGATGAGGCTCTCGGACTGGATTTCTCTGAGCAGGGTCTGGATGCCCCGGTCGTCGATGTCCAGCAAGTTCTCGAAGACGAACATTTCGTCCATGATCTTCTGGGCCAGGTCCGGGTCGTATTCCCGCACCGAATCCACCACGGCGGTTTCCGTCGCCGCACCAACGAAGTTGAGGATTTCCGCTGCCGCCCGTGGTCCGCCCAGCGTGGTCTTCTTGATGTTGTTGGCGCCGGCCATGACCCGGGAGAGGCTCTCGTTAAGTTCCCGCAGGGCCACGGGCTGCACGCCGTCCAGGGTGGCGATGCGCAGGATCACGTCGTTCCGGAGGCGTTCCGTAAAGGATTTCAGGATCGAACCCGCGTGGTCTGCCTCCAGATGTACCAGGATGGTGGCGATAATCTGCGGGTGTTCGTTCTTGATGAGGTCGGCCACGGTGGCCGCGTCCATCCACTTCAGGCCTTCGATGCCGGCGGTGTCGCCGCCACCCTGGAGAATACGCCCGATGAGGTTGGCGGCCCGTTCGTCACCCAGAGCCTTGGTGAGCATGGCGCGGATCATGGCGTCGTCTGCATTGAGGGGCGAGCCGTCCGAAGTCTTGGTGAGGACTTCATCCATGATGGCCTCCACCTTGTCCTTGGCGAAGCCGTTGATCTGGGCCATGGCGGCACCCAGTTTCTGCACTTCCCGCGGTCCTAGGTGACGCAGCACCTCAGCGGCGTGGTCCTCGCCCAGGGTGAGCAGCAGGGCCGCACCTTTTTCCACGCCATCGTCAGCCATCTATCCATTCCTTGATCAAGTTGGCCACCAGTTTCGGGTTGCTTGCGGCCATATCCCGTACGGCCTGCAGTTTTCTTTCGAAGGCGTTTTCCTCCGGTTCGGCTTCTTCGCTGGCCACGCCCGCGTGCCCCGGCAAGCCTTCTTCGGCAGCCTGTTTCTCTTCCAGCAGCGCGGCTTCGGCCTCGGCCTTTTCTTCTTTCTCTTTTTCTTCGTTGTAGGTAGCGCGCTTGACCATCGGCCGGATGACGCCGAATACCAGGAAGGCCACCAGGGCCGCCAGCAGCAGCCAGCGTCCGCCTTCCTTCAGCAAGGGGGCGTTGTCCGGGTTCTTCCAGAACGGGATATCTGGAACAACTTCCTTCTCCGGCGCCGTGAAGGGACTGTTGGCCACGTTGAGCGTATCGCCCCGTTCCTGGCTGTAGCCCATGGCTTCCTTCACCAGGGCGTTGATCTGCTTCATATCCGCTTCGGAGAGCGGCGCGGTCTTGGTCTTGCCGTTGGGCAGGGTTTCAGTCTTGTGGTTGACTACCACCGCCACCGAAAGGCGTTTGACGGTGCCGAGAGCTTGCTTGACGTGGCGTATGGTCTTGTCGAGCTCGTAATTGATCGTGGCGTCCTTGCGCGTATTAAGGGGGGGCGCAGTGCCTGGCCCCGTCGCCGTGGCCGGTGCGGTAATGGGCGCTGTGGCCGGTGCCGGGGGCTGGTTGGAGAGCGCGCCCGGTACGCCACCGTTGCCGACCTGGGTGGAGGCGGACTCGCTGCTTTGCTGGCTTCTGATGGTGGGCCGGCTCGGGTCGGTGCTGGGGCGGAAGCTCTCGGCGGTTTGTTCCGTCTGGTTGAAGTCCACATCCGCCGTGGCCTGGGCGCGGAAATTCTTTGCGCCCACAATGGGGGTCAGAATGTCATCAATGCGCTTGATATAAGTCTTTTCCAGTTCCTGCACATACTTGAGCTGGGTCGGGTCCAGCCCGGCCGCACGCAGGGCGTCGTTGCGCGGGGCCAGCAGATTGCCGTTCTGGTCGATGATGCTGACGTTTTCCTGGTTGAGCTGGGGGACGCTGGAGGCCACCAGGTGCACCACGCCTGCCACCTGGCTGGGTTCCAGGCTGCGGCCGGCGTAGAGCGTCACCAGGATGGAGGCGGTGGGTTTTTGTTCGTCCCGCAGGAAACCGGATTGTTTGGGAATGGCCAGGTGCACCCTTGCGCTTTCCACGGCGGCCAGGGATTGCACCGAGCGCGCCAGTTCTCCTTCGAGGGCGCGCTGGTAATTGACCTGTTCCGCGAACTGGCTGATGCCGAGTTTCTGGTTCTCCATGACCTCGAAGCCCACCAGGCCGCCCTTGGGCAGACCTTGGGAAGCGAGGCGCAGGCGCACGTCGTGCACCATGCTTGCGGGCACCAGGATGGCGCCGCCGCTCTCTGAGAACTTGTAGGGCACCTGTTGCTGGGTGAGGGCGGCGGTGATGGAACCGCCATCCTTATCGGACAGGTTGCTGAAGAGGACCGAATAGTCCGGTTGGCGGCTCCACAGCCAACTACCGATGATGAGGGCGAGCGTCAGCGCAAGGGCGGCGGCCATGCCCATTTTCTGCCGTGGCGGCAGTAGATTGAATGTCTGCAGCGCAGGGAAAGACGCCGCCAGGCCGGTGGGTGCCGGTGCGGTTACTTCCAGGCCATTATCTGCGGTTGCCATGTTCTTCTCTTCCGGGTGCCGTCTGCCATGGCTTCAGAATGGCGAAATCGGCAGACTTTCTCACAGGGCCGCATTGTGCCTGTTGTCGGGGCGCTTTGGTCCCCTGATTAGCATGGAAATTCCCCTTTTATTTTCGCCTAGGGGCTTGTCGGAGCACTGTTACTCTGCAAATCAGTGAAAATAGCGCCTTCAGGAGCCGGCGGCGGGGTCAAGTTCCGCTCGCGGCCCAAACCATCCGACATTCCATGAACGACGCGGTACAACAAAACCAGCCGGTGCCAGGCTCCGAGGCGGATCGCCTGGCGGAGGCCTTTGCGGCCTTCAACCGAGTTTCCGAGGAACTTACCGGTGCCTATGCCAGCCTGCAGGGCCAGGTTGCCCAGCTTACCGCGGAACTGGCGGTGGCCAACGGGGCGCTAAATCGGGAGTTGCGGGAAAAGGCCGCTCTCACGGAGCGCCTGGCCCTGTTGCTGGACGCCCTGCCTGCCGGCGTGGTGGTGCTGGCGCCGGATGGTCGGGTCGCCCAGGCCAACCCAGCGGCTTCGAATATCCTCGGCGTGGCCCTGGAAGGTTTCGTCTGGGAAGAAGTCGCCGCATCCGTCCTGCAGCCAGCGGGGGCGCCGCAGGAATGGCACGCCGGGGGGCAGCGGCGGGTCGCCCTGGAGGTGACGGAACTGGATTCCGCCGGCGGGCGCATCGTGCTGGTGAACGATATTACCGAAGCGCATCGCCAGAAGACCGAGGCCGCGCGGCGTGACCGGCTGGCGGCTATGGGGGAAATGGCCGCTTCCCTGGCGCACCAGTTGCGCACGCCCCTGGCGGCGGCGCTGCTGTATACGGCCAACTTGCGGGATCCGGGACTACCGGAACGCCTGCGCACGGAATGCGTGGAAAAGGCCGTGGCGCGCTTGAAAAGCCTGGAGCACCTGATTCAGGACGTGCTGCTGTTCGTGCGCGGCGAGGTCCTGGGGCGGGAACCGATCCCCGTGGCCGGCTTGCTGGCGGAATTGGCACAGGTGGTGGAGCCGGTGGCCGCCACCCGTCAGGTGCAGCTGGAATTCAGGGACCAAAGCGGCGGGGGCGTGCTCATGGGTGAGCGCAAGGCCCTCGTGGGCGCCCTGGTGAACCTGCTGGAAAATGCCCTTCAGGCCGTGGAGGTCGGCGGCCACGTGGGGCTCACCGCTCTGACCCGGGAGGGGAAGATGGAGTTTCATGTGCTGGACGACGGTCGCGGCATCGACCCGGCCCTGGCGGAGCGCCTGTTCGAGCCTTTCTTCACCACAAGAAGCGAGGGCACCGGGCTGGGCCTGGCCATCGTGCGGGGTGTGGCCCGGGCCCATGGTGGCGGCATCGAAGTGCTGGGGCGGCCAGAAGGGGGCAGCGAGTTCGTGCTGTCCGTGCCGCTGCAGACGTCCCGCATGCTGCCGTAACAAACGAATAGACTTGAACGCCTCCGTTGTTTCCTGCCAACCCGGCAGGGCCGCCACGGGGGAGAACAGAATGGAAAAGCCATGGCCCAGGAATTGAATATCCTCATCGTCGAGGACGACAACGCGCTGCGGGATGCGCTGTGCATGACCATGGAGTGTGCCGGTCACCGTGTCCAGGGGGCGGCGGATGGTCCCGCAGCTCTCGCCCTTATCGAACGGAACGCCTTCAATCTGGTGGTCAGCGATCTGCGCATGTATCCCATGGATGGCCTGCAATTGCTTTCCGCCATACGCTTGAAGGATCCGGGCCTGCCGGTGCTGCTCATGACGGCCTTCGGTGACGTGGACAAGGCAGTGGCAGCCATGCGGGCAGGGGCCTGTGACTTCCTGCTCAAGCCCTTCGAACCGCACCTCCTGCTGGAACACGTGGCCCACTATGCGGTGTTGCCGCCACTGGATGAAAACGTGGTGGCGGCGGACCCGCGTACCCTGAACCTCTTGTCCCTGGCGGCCCGGGTGGCGGGCAGCGATGCCACGGTGCTGCTCTCGGGGGAAAGCGGCACGGGCAAGGAGGTTTTCGCCCAGTACATCCATGCCAATTCGGCGCGCAAAAATGCGCCCTTCGTGGCCATCAATTGCGCCGCCATCCCGGAAAACCTGCTGGAAGCGACCCTCTTCGGCTACGAGAAAGGTTCCTTTACCGGCGCCCAGTCGGCCCAGGCCGGTAAGTTCGAGCAGGCCGAGGGCGGTACCTTGCTACTGGATGAAATCTCGGAAATGCCCTTGTCGCTGCAGGCCAAGCTGCTCCGGGTGCTGCAGGAACGGGAAGTCGAGCGGGTCGGCGGCAAGAAGCCCGTGCAGTTGAACATCCGCGTGCTGGCAACCAGCAACCGGGACATGAGCGCGGAAGTGGCCGCCGGGCGCTTCCGCGAAGACCTGTTCTATCGACTGAATGTTTTCCCGCTGCTTATTCCGGCCCTGCGTGATCGCCCTGCGGACATCGTGCCCCTGGCCCGGCATTTTTCGCTGGCTCACGGTGGATCGGCAAATTTTGCCGCCGAAACGGAGGCTGTTCTTGCCGCCTATGCTTGGCCCGGCAATGTGCGGGAGCTGGCGAACGTGATCCAGCGCGCCCTTATTCTGGCGGGGAACGAGCCTATCCGGCCCGAGCACCTACTCCTGCCCCAGGCCATGCGCCCTTTGGCCAGCCGCCCGGCAGCCGCCCCGACGCCGACGCCTGTTTTATCGGCGGCGCCAGCCCCCGTGGCGGAGGCCAGCGGCGCTGCGCCGTCGAGCATGAAAGACCTGGAGCGGCGCCATATCCTGGAGATCCTGGCGGCCTGTGGCGGTTCCCGCAAGCGGGCGGTGGAGCGTCTGGGTATTTCGGAAAGAACCCTGCGCTACAAACTGCAGCAGTACAGGGAAGAGGACGGTCTGGAATGAAGTACGTGAAATCTCCTGGAAAATGGCATGGGATTTGCTAAGTCTTGCCCATGAATGGTCGTACTGAAGGAGTAATGTGATGGACGTGCGGGGAATCGATCAGATGCTGTCGGATCTGCGCGCCACTGCGGTTGTGGCGGCGGGCCAGCCGACGGGGACGGCTGCCACCGGGGCAGCGGGGGGGCCAGACTTCGCACAGGTGTTGAAGAGCACCCTGGATCAAGTGGATCAGGCCCAGAAACAGGCTGAACAGATGACTCAGGATTTTTCGGCGGGCAACCCGAACGCGAACCTGCAGGATGTCATGGTCAATCTGCAGAAGGCCAATATCTCCTTCCAGCAGATGGTGCAGGTGCGCAACCGTCTGGTTTCCGCCTACCACGATGTCATGAACATGTCGATGTAAGCGGTTCGCACAAATGACAAAGCCGGCCTCTGGCCGGCTTTGTGCGTTTACGCCCCCGCCAGGGGGCAAGATGTCAGGTTTGCACGTTCACCAGCATACCCACCGGCGTGGCGGAACTGGAGGCGGAATGCTGGCTCTGCAGATTCGCCAAGAGGTTCGTCAGGAAGGTCTGCAGGTCCGGGTTCTGGCTGGCGTTGCTGCTGGCTGTGGTGCTGGCTGCAGCGCTACTGCCGTTGGCCGACTTCAGGGCCGAAACCAGGTTGCTGAAATCCGACTGCAGCGTGGTCAAGGTGCTGTTCGTGCTGGAGGAAGTGCTGCTGGAACTGGACGAAAGCTCCTGAAGAAGGCTTTGCAGGCCGCTGGTCAGGCTCGAATAGGCGGAGGCCTTCTTGCTGGAGCCGGTGCCGTCGCTGTCGCCGTCACTGTCCGTCCCCGAGGTGCTTGCGGTAGTGGAGGCTGACGCGCTCTGGGACTTGAGGGCGGAGAACAAGTCGTGCATGAGTTTGTGCATGGCCTGCATCGGATTGGAACTGCTCGTCGAATCCGTAGACGAGGTGGATGTGGTGCTGCTGCTGGTGCCGGAGGGCGGCGGCGGCGGGGGCTGGCCGCCCATGGAAACGCCCATCTGCTGGAGTGCCTGTCCGATGGCCGCCATGAAGTCATCACCCTCACCCTTCTTGGGGCGCTGGCTACCCTGTACCTGGCTGGTGTCGCTGGTACTGCTGCTGGCCTTGTTGATGGAACTGACCAAGCTCGTCATGACCGAGCTGCTGCCAATGCCGGAAATACTCATGATTTTCTCCTGGCGGTGAAATAGGTAATCTGCGAAATGCTTCTCCGGCCTCCGGGCAGGATTGCGTATTCATAGGCAAGTTATCGGCCTGAAGTTGCTATTCTGAGGGCCGTGGGGTGCAAAGTAATGTCAGTACATGTAAAGACGGGTTAATGATTTCGGCAGGATACAGCCATGGAATACCATGCGCGGCAGTGCCCTGGCGTATTTTCGGGCAGGCAGGGCGGTGATACCGCCGGTGGGCGGCAAGACTTGCCGGGGGCGGCAGAAAGGACGAGGGATGACGGCAATCCTGCTGGTGGACGACGATGGGGAACTGGCGGAAATGATCAAGGCCTACCTGGAACGGGAAGGCCTGGTCGTGGGCGTGGTGCCGGACGGGGAGCGGGGCGTGGTGGCGGCCCTGTCGGGGCGCTTTGAGCTGGTGGTGCTGGATGTGATGATGCCGGGCATGGGGGGGCTTGCCGCCTTGCGGGCCATCCGCCAGAAGAGCGAAGTGCCCATCATCATGCTTACGGCCCAGGGCGATGACGTGGACCGGGTGGTGGGGCTGGAGCTGGGGGCGGACGACTATGTGCCCAAGCCTTGTACGCCACGGGAACTGCTGGCACGTATCCGCGCCATCATGCGGCGGGTGCGGCCTGCCGTGGCCGCTGGGGAGGAGCCTGTGGTGCTGGCCGTCGGCGGCCTGGCCCTGTGGCCAGAGCAGCGCCGCGCCGTCATGGCCGGGGAGGCGGTGGTTCTCACCAGTGCCGAATTCAATCTGCTGGAAGTCCTGGCGCGCCATGCGGGCCAGCCGGTGGCCAAGGATGAACTGGCCCTGCAGGGGCTCGGGCGGCCCTTGGCACGTTTTGATCGCAGTATCGATGTGCATATGAGCAGCATCCGCCAGAAACTGGGGCTGTTGCCGGACGGTCGTTCGCCCATCCAGACAGTGTTTCGCCGTGGCTACATGTTGGTGAAAGACTAACCTTAAAAAGGCAGTTGACTAAACGCAGAGGCGCAGAGGCGCCGAGAAAACAAAGATATGGCTTTGATTTCTGTCTCACCAAAAGGGTGAAGCGCGTTACGCCGCCAAGTTCTTGTTTTTCCTCTGCGTCTCGGCGTCTCGGCGTTTCAAACAGAGGTTTTTAGGATTAAATATGGGCCGCCTCTTCTGGAAACTCTTTCTCATCCTGTGGCTGACCCAGATCGCCACGGGCCTGGGTGTGGGCACGGCCATTTGGCTGAAGCATCAGGCCCAGGATGAAGCGCCCCCGGCCATGGGCATGGAGCAGCCGCCCCGTTTCGACGGACACGGGCCGGGACAACATCCCCCGCCCCATCGGGGGCCGGGATTCCCGCTGGAACCCATGCTGGCGGGCCTGGTGGTCAGCCTGTTGGTGGGGGCGCTGCTGGCGCGCTATTTGTCGAAGCCCATTCAGCAGCTGAAGAAGGGTTTCGCGGCAGCCTCCCGGGGCGACCTGGATGTACGGCTGTCGCCAGCCCTGGAAGGGCGCCGGGACGAGTTGTCGGACCTGGGCCGTGAATTCGACCAGGTGGCGGCGCGCCTGAAGTCCCTCATGGAGGGCCAGCGCCGCCTGCTGCACGACGTGTCCCACGAACTGCGCTCGCCCCTGGCGCGCCTGCAGGCGGCAGTGGGTCTGGCACGGCAACAGCCGGAAAAGCTGGAAACCTGGCTGTCCCGCATCGAAATGGAGTCGGAACGCATGGATCACCTGGTGGGGGAATTGCTGACCCTGTCCCGCCTGGAGGCCGGACCCTGCCAGGGACCGATGGAGCGTTTCGATCTGGCGGAGTTGCTGGCGGCGGTGGTGGAGGATGCGCGTTTCGAGGCGGAAACCCGCAGTCGCCGCGTGTGTCTGGAGGCGCCAGCGTCCTGCCCGGTGCTGGGGCAGCCTGAACTCCTGCAGCGGGCCATCGAGAATGTGGTGCGTAACGCCCTACGCCACACGGCTGAGAACACCGAAGTGCGGGTGGAATTGCGCCTGGACGAAGCGGGGCGGTGCCTCAGTCTCACCATACTCGACCGGGGCCCCGGTGTGCCGGAGGCGGAACTGGCGGCCATTTTCGAGCCTTTCCGGCGTGGCAGCGAGGCCCGTCAGGGCGACGGCCACGGCCTGGGTCTGGCCATCGCCCGGCGCGTCATTCAAAGCCACGGCGGCAGCATCACGGCCGCCAACCGCCCGGACGGCGGGCTGGCGGTGCACATGCTTCTGCCGATGCCTTCGTAAGCGCCTGCCTGGGCTTGGTTGTCAGACAAATTCCTGTATGCTTCCGGACGCAGGGCGGTGGCGCCCTCCCGAATCCCCGGAGATATGAACATGACGACCCAGCAAGCGGCAGAGAACCGGTCATCGGCCGCCGACGCGGCAGAGGCCCCTTTCCCTTCCCCTGTCCATTCCCCCCTCGCATCCGACAAGGACGGCCCCCTGCGTGAAGACATCCGGCGCCTCGGCCGGGTGCTTGGCGACACCGTGCGCGCCCAGGAAGGCGCACAGGTGTTCGACATCGTCGAGCGGGTGCGCCAGACGGCGGTGCGTTTCGCCCGGGACAACGACGCGGCGGCCCAGGCCGAGTTGACCAGCATCCTGGATGGCTTGCCCCGGGACACCATGCTGCTGGTGGTGCGGGCCTTCACCTATTTCCTGCACCTGGCCAATATTGCCGAGGACCAGCATCACATTCGCCGCCGCCGCGCTCACGAAATGAGGGATGCCCGCCCCCGAGAGGGCAGTCTGGTACATGCCATCGGCCAGGTGCTGGACGAGGCGGCGGAAGGCACGGCCCGGGCGAAGCTGCAGGATTTCTTTGCCCACGCCCTGGTGTCGCCGGTGCTGACCGCCCATCCGACGGAAGTGCAGCGTAAGAGCATCCTGCAATGCGAACACCAGGTGGCCAGTCTGCTGGACGCCCGGGACCGGGTTCAGCACACTCCGGAGGAGCAGGCCGAGAACGACGAAGCCCTGGCTCGGGCCGTCATGACCTTGTGGCACACCCGCATGTTGCGGCCCACGCGCCTCGCGGTGGTGGACGAGGTGAAGAACGGCATCAGCTATTTCGAGGACACCTTCTTCGATCAATTGCCGCGCCTGTATTGCCAGATCGAGGATGAACTGGTGAAGCGTTTCCCCGAGGCGGGCTGGACCCTGCCGGCCTTCTTCACGGTGGGCAGCTGGATCGGCGGCGACCGGGACGGCAATCCCTTCGTCACGGCGGAAATCCTGCAAAAGGCCCTGCGCCTGCAATCCACGGCCGCCATGGACCACTACCTGGCGGAAGTGCACGAACTTGGCTCGGAACTGCCCGTGTCCCAGTTGCTAGGCCCCGTCTCGCCGGCCCTGGCCACCCTGGCGGAACACTCCCCGGACCGCTCGCCCCATCGCCAGGACGAGCCTTACCGCCGCGCCCTCACCGGCATCTATGCCCGGCTCGCCGCCACGGCCCGGCTGCTGGATGCCCACGAGGCCCTGCGCCACGCCGTGGGCAATGCGGAACCCTACGCCAGCACGGGGGAACTGGAATCGGATCTGCAGGTGTTGGCCACGTCCCTGGCCCACCATGGCATGGCCCTCTTGGCAAGAGGGCGGCTGCGGCGTTTGATCCGGGCCGTGCAGGTCTTCGGCTTTCACCTGGCCCCCATAGACCTGCGGCAGAATTCAGAGGTGCATGCCCGCTCCGTGGCGGAACTGCTGGCCCAGGCCGGCGTCTGCGCCGATTACGAGGCCCTGGACGAGGAAGGGCGCATTCTTCTCTTGACTGCGGAAATTGCCAGCAGCCGGCCCTTGTATTCCCCTTGGCTCACCTATGGAGAGGAAACCCGGGGCGAACTGGCGATCTTTTTTGCGGCTCGCGAAGCGCGGGAACGCTACGGTGCGGCGGCCCTGCCCAACGCCATTATTTCCAAGACCGATGGCGTCTCCGATCTGCTGGAACTGGCCCTGCTGCTGAAAGAAACCGGCACCCTGCAGGCGGCATCCAGAGGCTTGCCGGCGCGCCTGGGCATGAACATCATTCCGCTTTTTGAAACCATCGAGGATTTGAGGAAGGCCGGCGAAACCATGGACCGGGTCTTTGGCATTCCCGCCTTCCGCGCCCTGGTCTCCTCCCGGGGCAACGAGCAGGAAGTCATGCTTGGCTACTCGGACAGCAACAAGGACGGTGGCTTCCTGACCTCCGGCTGGGAACTCTACAAGGCGGAAACCGTGCTGGCGGCGGTGTTTGCCCGCCACGGCGTGCGCCTGCGCCTGTTCCATGGTCGTGGCGGCTCCGTCGGCCGGGGCGGCGGCCCCAGCTACCAGGCCATCCTGGCCCAGCCCACCGGCGCCGTCTCCGGCCAGATCCGCATCACCGAACAGGGCGAAGTCATCGCCTCCAAGTACGCTAACCCGGAGGTGGGCCGCCGCAACCTGGAAGTGCTGGCTGCCGCTACTCTGGAGGCGACCCTCACCGACCAGGAACGCCGGGCTGGCAACGTGGTGGAATTCCAGGCCGTCATGGAGCGCCTGTCCCAGCTGGCCTATGAGGCCTACCGGGGCTTGGTGTATGAAACGGAAGGCTTCAACACCTATTTCCGGGAATCCACGCCCATCTCCGAGATCGCCCACCTGAATATCGGCAGCCGGCCCGCTTCCCGCAAGGCCTCGGAGCGCATCGAGGACCTACGGGCCATTCCCTGGGTGTTCTCCTGGGCTCAGTGCCGGCTCATGCTGCCGGGCTGGTACGGCTTCGGCTCGGCGGTGGACGCCTGGCTGGCGGAAGCACCCGGCGAGTCAGAAACCAGGCTCGCCACGCTGCGCAGCATGTACCAGTCCTGGCCGTTCTTCCGTTCCCTCATGTCCAACATGGACATGGTGCTGGCCAAGTCGGACCTGGGTATCGCTTCCCGCTACGCCGAACTGGTGGCGGACACGGAACTCCGGAAGCGCATTTTTGGCCGCCTGCGCACGGAATGGAAACTCACCCGCCGGCATCTCCTGGCCATCGAGGAACAGGATGATTTTCTCGGCGACAACCCGGTGCTCAAGCGCTCCATGCGCAACCGCTTCCCCTACATGGACCCGCTCAACCACCTGCAAGTCGAACTCCTGCGCCGCCATCGCGCCGGCCTCCTGCAGGAGCAGCAGGACGAGCGCGGCCGAAGAGGCATCCATATCACGATCAACGGTGTGGCGGCGGGGCTGAGGAATAGCGGGTAATTGGGATGGCGTAGGGCGCAATAACCACCATGGCACTTGATTTGCCACCCATGAACATGAAAAATGCCTGTGCTTGGCGGTTGCGACCGAAGTTACCCCCATGTCTGCCCGTCGGAGAAGGCGCTGACGACGATCAAGGCGCGACTGACGGATCTGACCGGGCGGGAACTGACGCCACTTCCCCTGGAAACGGTGGTGGAAAACATGAACCGCAGCCTTCGAGGTTGGGCGAATTACTTCAACTACCGGAACTCGAATCAGGGCATAGAGAAGGTCAAGGTTCATGCGGAACAACGTAAGGCCCCAGCCGAACCACTGCGGTAAGTCCTGGATCAAGCCGGTTTTTTGAGAGGCAGCAATTCGTCGATGCGGCTGTTGGGCCAGGCGGGAAGCTTTTCCAAGGTGTCGGCGAGCCAGGCCATGGGCTCGATGCCGTTCATGCGCGCGGTTTCCAGCAAGGACTGCAAGACGGCGGCGCGTTTTCCGGCG
>JAYTVW010000164.1:0-22101 GCA_043743785.1 Rhodocyclales bacterium
CACCGGCTTTGTCGTCCTCCCAAAGCGCTGGGTCGTCGAGCGGAGCCATGCCTGGAATGAGCGCGCCCGCCACCTCATGGTTCATCACGACCGCTCCAAATAGGCCGCCACCGCTTGGATTTGGCTCACCGAAGCGCGTATCCCGGCAACCAGACTTGCCGCCTCATTATTTTGTCCACACCCTCTGAGTAAAAAAAAGGGCGGCCAAGGCCGCCCTTAAACAGGGAGAGACTGTGAGGGCTAGATTTCTTCCCAGCCGGTGACCATGGCCCGCAGGTGTTCCTTCGGTCCCGACACGGCCAGATAGACGTGTACGATCAGGAAGCACAGCACGAAGAAGGCGCCCAGCACGTGGAAGAAAGCCACCACTTCCAGCGACAGGTAGGCCGCCAGCCCCAGATCGGCCCACTGGCCGTAGAACAGGTAGAGCAGGCCGGAAATCCACACGATGGGGGACATGAAGGCCAGGAAGCCCAGGTAGGCCAGGCGCTGCAGGGGGTTGTGCTTGTGTTCCGCAGTCTTGTGGTACGGGTGGGGCGCGCCGCTGAAAATGTCCCAGGCGTAGTACTTGATCATCACGTCCACCTTCTTCACCGTCGGCAGGTACTGCCGCCATTCTCCGGTGGTGAATTGCCAGACGATGGCGAAGGCCCACAGGGTCAGCAGCGCCCAGGCGGAAGTGGTGTGCAGGGATACGGCCTGGCCGAAGCCGAAGAACGTGTAGACGCCATGGACCTCGAAGCCGGTAATCATCATGAAAATGATGAGGGCCGCCTGGGACCAGTGCCAGAAACGTTCGAAGCGCTTGAAGATATAGAGTTTTTCAGCCATTTCAGTTCTCCTTGCGGCTGTTCAGGCGATAGCGCAGGGCGCCGTGTATGACTGCTCCCAGCAGGGTCAGCAGGGCCAGTGCCCCGCCGATGATGTCCAGGGCGCGACTGCCGTCCCGGCCGGGCATGTACACCCCGGTGATGCCTTCCAGGCGACCGTTGACCTTGTGGCACTGCTGGCAGGACAGGGCATCCTGTTTCGGCGCCACCATGTGGGCGATGGGCCACCACATTTCGGTACTGGCAAAGGCGTACTCACCGCTCCAGGGCAGGTTGGCGGCCTGCATGCCGGTGCCGATGGCCTTCTTCCAGTCGAAGTTGTGCCACAGGGCGGTTTCGTCTTCACCGGCGGTGTGGGCCACGATGAGGGTCTTGTTCACCGGGTCGTAGGCCTGCTTGCCGGTATGCACCTTCATGGGCCAGATACGGGAGTCCCCGTCGCCGGGCTTGCCGCCGGGGGTGTTGATGGATACCAGCTTGGTGCCGTCAATCTTGTCCCCCAGGGTCTTGTAGTCCATCTTGCCGTTGAACCAGGTGTAGCGCGGAATCACGTAGGAATCCCATACGAAGGTACCCTTCTTGGAGTCGAAGGCGCGGCGACCGGCGCTATCCTTCTGGACCAGGGGCTTGCCGTCCGCGCCCATCTTGGTGGCGGTGGACCAGTCCCAGCTCATCTCGGTGCCGATGGAATTGCGGGCGAACTCCGGAATGTGGCAGGTCTGGCAGGCCACTTTTTCCGTATGGTCGTTGAGCAAACTGAAATTGGACTTGTGTGGCTTGTTGCCGTGGCAGGACTGGCAGGAGGCCGGCGAGTCGTCGGTCTTGCCGCGGGTTTGCACGCCGCCCTTGCGGGCCGCTTCCGTCTGATAACGGCTGCCGGCCACCTGGTGATTCTTGGTGGCGTGGCAGGTGGTGCAGGCGAAATTCAGCCCATCCGCCGCCATGTGCACATCCAGGTATTTGCCCGGCTGCTTCAAGGAACTGTCCAGGTCGCCATGCTTGGTGCCGTCGCCGCCCGCGCCATAGAAATGGCAGCTGCCGCAATTGCTTCTGCTGGGCATGGCCACCTTCTGGGCGATCTTGGCCAGGTCCGCAGCTTCGACAAACTTGCCGGAGCCGGGCGGGAACTCCCGGCGCTCATACACCGGATGGCCCGCATCCCCCGACAGCTTGCGGTAGGTGCCCGTGCTGTCGTGGCAGACCAGGCAATCCACGTTCTCTTCCTTCGAGAAATCGAATTTGCCGTCCGACCAGCCGTAACCGGCATGACAGGCCATGCAATCTTTTTCGTTGGAAACCGGACTGGTGCAGTAGTTGTTGATGATGTTTTTCTTGCCCACGGTCTGCTTGTTGCCCGGATTGACCACACTCCAGGTCCAGTGCTTGGTGTGCTGAACCTGCTTGCCGGCCTCCGTATGGCAAGCCAGGCAGGCCTGGGTGACTTCCGGGCCGGTCTTGAAGGTTTTCTGCAGTTCCTTGAACTTGCTGTGATCCGCAGTGCTGCCCCGCTGCTTGTAGTCGGCGGAGCGCTCGGCCACCAGGGGAACGGGATTGGCTGCGGGTGCCGTCGGCATGGCGGCAGGGGCGGCAGGGGCGGCAGGAACTGCGGCGGAAGGCGTGGGACTGGTGGCGGCGCCGGCCGAAAGGGCGGCGCAGGCCAGCAGTGCCAGCAGGGTATTTCTGGCTTTATTGAGCATGCTGTCTCTCCTCGATCAGCAACCGTCGGTGGCGCCGGCTGCGGCACCGCCACCCCCTGCACCCGGCGTGCCCTCGATCATTTTGGGGGCCGGCTTGCTGGGGTCGAACTTCAGGAAGGACTGCTGGTCCTCGGCGACTTCCTTCATGATGTTGCCGACCTTGGCGCCAAACATGGCACCGATGAGGGAGGCGTTCATGGTGCCGATGTACACCTTGCCGTCGGATTTCTTGTAGATGGAAATCTTGCAGGGCATGAGGATGGACAGGAAACGCAGGCCGTCATCCTTGAGGATGGGGCCGGAGTAGCGGGTACTGCAGGCCTCGATCATGAGCACCGGCAAGGCGTTGCCGCCATCTTTCTGGATGGGCTTGACGGCATTGCGCAGACCGGACAGCGCCCAGCCCTTGGCGGATGCGGCCTGAATGTTCTGCTGGATGCGCGCGACGGTTTCTTCCATGCCGTAGGGGCTGACACGCTCGGTGAACATGACCGTCGGGAAGTAGAGCCAGGCCCCGTAAAGGGCCGTGGCGATGCCGACTGCCAAGGCTGCAAGAATTTTCCACATTTGATATCTCCTCCTGAATTTTGTTTGTGGTCTCAAGAGCCATGACGAGGCCGGGGCCACGGCAGGCACAGGGACCGCTTAACAAGTTTCATGCCCGCGTTTGTCGTGATAAATAAGCGATTGTTAATACACCAAATGTTTGCCTGGCTGATGGATGCATAAATTGGCCTAGTGGCAAATATGGCGCGTTCAGGCGGAATGACATGGGGCGGACTGCCGAAATGGGGTAAATGCGTCTTCCGAGGGGGATCCCATCGACTGCGTCAGGTCGGCAGGCCTTTTTTCTCAGAGGCGAGGCGGGCGAGGGCAGGGGTATTGCTGGGGGTGATAGCATGCCAATAATGGCATCCTGCACTGCAGCATTCGGGCAAATGCCGGAAATGTGCCAGAATCGTGCCGCACTGCAGCAGCATCAAACCCTGGACGAGGAGTCAACATGAAAGAATCGAGATGCCCCCTTTGCGGGGCCAAGCTGACGGCACTGAAACTGCTGGACAGCGTCAGCGGCGTGGTGGATCCGCATCAGCACGTGCTGGGAAGCCACTGCCCCTTCTGCCAGGGCTACCTGGAGTTGCGGCCCGGTAGTGGCAAGGTGGAGGTGGGCTATCTGGCCGGCCCGGGTAACAGCCACTTCGACCTGGTGTATTCCTTGTCTTGCGAGGGGCTGGAGGTGCTCGCCTTGGTGGATGGGCGCATGGCCCTGAAGACGCCGACCCGTTCCTGGGAATTCGACGAGCAAGGGTAGCAAGGGCGCAATAAGCGCAGCGCATTGCGCCGCTTGCGTGCAAAGGGAAGGCGCAATGCCCTTCGGTTATTGCGCCCTACAGCCTGTCGGGTGATGTTGCCCGTCGGACCTTCGATGCGCATGTTCCGTCGCCGTTTTGGCTCGCTGGTTTTACAACTCTGAAACATCCCCGACAGGCCTATGCAAGTCTGCGGCGGTAGCATCCGCGCCTTCATCTGCTGGTGTGCACGCTCCAATGTCCCGCTTCCTACTTCCCTTTCTGTGCCTGCCTCTCCTCGCCATCGCCGGGGACAGTCTGCCCGCGCCCGAGCGTCTGGGCCTGACGGCGGCCGTGGACTGGGCCAGTAGCCACAACCGGGATATCCAGGTGGCGCGTCGCGCCGTGGAAGCAGCGGAGTCCAGCATGGAGGTGGCCGGCGGCCGGCCCAATCCCACCCTGTCCTTGAATGCCTCCTCCATCAATCTGGGCTCCGGTTTGGGGGGCGGTGCCCTGCGGGACAAGCAGGTGGACAGCGTGTTGCGTCTGGACCAGCCCTTTGAGCGGGGCAACAAGCGGGAATTGCGCCTGGCTCAGGCCGGCGCAGCCCTGGAAGCGGCCCAGGCGGACCTGGCGGAGGCCCGGCGCCAGCAAATCTTGGCGGTGCGCCTGGCCTATTGGGATCTGCGCCTGGCGGCGGACCGGGTGCGCTTGAGTCGGGAGGGGGCCGATCTGATGCGTAGCGCTCTGGCCAAGAATGAACTGCGCCTCAAGGCTGGCGACATCGCCCCGGCCGACTTGGCGCGCATCCGCGTCGATGCCCTGCGGGCGGAATCCGATGCCCGGGCGGCAATTACGGACTTGAAGCGCGCCCGTGTCGCCTTGGCCGCTCTCCTGTCCCAGGAAGCCCTGGCGGATCGCCTGCAGGCAGCGGATGAGTGGCCCGTGCCGGTAGTGCCATCTGCCGTGTCCACCTCCGCCATACAGGAACGCTCCGACGTGCGGGCCGCCAGCGCAAGGCTGGAGGCTGCCGCCCAGGGCAAGGCCCTGGCGGAGTCCCTGCGCACTCGGGATGTGACCGTCGGTGTTCAGTTCGAACACTACCCACCGGATGCTCGGCACACCGTGGGCTTGGGCGTTTCCATTCCCCTGTTTACGGGTTACGACTACGGCGGCGAGATCAAGCGGGCCTGGAGCGACTGGGGCGTGGCCCAGGAAGCCCTGGAAAGGGTGAAAAGCGGCGCGGTCGCCCAGGTGGATCGGCTGCTGGAAGAGGCTGCGGGCGCCGCTGACCGGGCCAGGATCTACCAGGAAAGCATCCTGCCGTCGGCACGAAAGTCAGCGGCGGCGGTGGAACTGGCCTACACCCACGGCGCCGCCGGGGTGCTGGATCTGCTGGATGCCCGGCGCACCCTGCGGGCCACGGAAGGCGACGGGGCTGCCGCCCTGGCGGATTACGCAAAAGCGCTGGCGAGCCTGGAAGCTGCCAGGCAGACCGAGGCTCGGTGATGCGGCAAATGACTACTCGATATGGAGACAAAGCGTTGTAGCTTGTGCCGGCAGGCACAACGTTGTGCAGTCTTTGGCCGTGCGTTGTGCCTTTCGGCGCAAGCTACGACCGTCTGAAATACGGAGAAAGCGGTTCAATGAAGCGTCCTGTTATTTATGTTGCCGGTGCGGCACTTGCGGCCACGGTGGCTGGCGGCTTTTGGCTGGCCCGCGCCCCGCTGGCGGAAAAGCCGGGGGCTGTGGTGGCGGCTGCGCCAAACGACCGGGTGCGCCTGCCCGCCGGGGCGCCCCAGCTGGCCTACATCCAGACCGTGGCCGCCGTGGAGCAGGCCCTGCCGGTGACGGATCGCCTGAACGCCCGCATTTCCGTGGATGAAACCCTGACCGCCCGGGTGTATACGCCCCTGGCGGGCCGGGTCGTGGCCCTGCATGCGGAGTTGGGCGACAAAGTGAAGAAGGGCGCGCCCCTGGCGACCCTGGATTCGCCGGATTTCGGCACGGCGGTGAGCGATGTGGCCAAGGCCGAGGCGGACGCGAGCCGCAAGAACAGCCAGCTGGCCCGCTCCAGAATTCTCTTCGATGGCGAAGTGCTGGCCCGCCGGGATTTTGAATCCGCCGAGGCGGACGCCCGGGCCGCCCGGGCCGAGGTGGAACGGGCACGCCTGCGTTTGGCCAACGTGCTGCCTGCCGGGGCCAAGGTTGAGGGCCAGCGCATGGTCCTGCGCTCGCCCATGGATGGGCTGGTGGCGGACCGGCAGGTGAATCCGGGCACGGAAGTGCAGCCGGGCGCCGCCAATCCGTTGTTTGTCGTTTCCGACCTGTCCCGCTTGTGGCTGCTCATCGACCTGCCGGAAAAGGACGTGGCGACATTGAAACTGGGCCAGCCCGTGGTGGTGAGTGTGGACGCTTGGCCGGAGACGCGCTTTACCGCCACCGTGGCGCGTATTTCGCCCCTGCTGGACCCGGCCACGCGGCGGGTGCAGGTGCGGGCCAGCCTGCCTAACCCAGATGGCAAGCTGCGTCCGGAGATGTTTGCCCGGGTTTCCGTGGCCTCGGACGGCGGCCAGCAGGCCGTGCGCCTGCCCCTGGCGGCCCTGGTGGCCGAGGGGCTGTACGCCGTGGTCTTTGTCGAGGGCAAGCCGGGGGAATTCATCAAGCGTCGGGTTTCCATCGCCCGCCAGGATAGCGAATTCGCCTACCTGAAAGCGGGTTCTGACGGCGGCGTGGCGGCGGGCGAAAAAGTGGTCGTCAAGGGCGCCCTGCTGCTGAACGCCGAGCTGGCGTCGGGGAACTGAACAAAATTTGAAACGCCGAGACGCCGAGGAAAAACGTAGGTCGGGTTTCAACCCGACGTTGGTCAATTTTGTCGGGTTGAAACCCGACCTACGAAGCTCCTTGATTGATCGGTTTTCTCGGCGCCTCTGCGCCTCGGCGTTTAGATAATTGCTTTCTTAGGTTCAAAGGTCACTCATGTTCTCCAAACTCGCCGGTTTCGCCATTCGGGAAAGATTGTTCATCCTGGTCATCACCCTGGCCCTGGCGGTGGTGGGGGTGCGGGCCTGGATAGACCTGCCCATCGAGGCTTTCCCGGACGTGCAGGATGTGCAGGTCCAGGTCGTCACCCAGTTTCCGGGCCAGGCGCCGGAGGAAGTGGAACGGGCTATCAGCATTCCCGTGGAGCGGGAAATGAGCGGCGTCCCCCGGGCCACCCAGGTGCGCTCGGTTTCCATCACCGGCCTGTCCATCGTCACCCTGACTTTCTCCGACGGCACCAACGACTACTTCGCCCGCAATCAGGTGCTGGAGAAGCTGCAGAACGTGAACTTTCCCTCTGGCGTACAGGCCCAGCTGGCGCCCCTGTCCACTGCCGTGGGGGAAGTCTATCGCTATGTGCTGGATGCACCGCCCTCCATGCCCATTTACGAGGTGCGGGCGCTGCAGGACTGGCTGATTCGCCCCGAGTTGCGGCGTGTGGCCGGGGTGGCGGACATCAACAGCTTCGGCGGCACCATCAAGGAATACCAGGTGGCGGCGGACCCGAACCTGCTGAAGAAATTCGGCGTGACCCTGGACCAGGCCGCCCTGGCCCTCACCAACGCCAACGCCAACGCTTCCGGCGGCATCCTGCGGCGGGGCGACGAGACCCTGGTGGTGCGCTCCATCGGCCTGTTCCGCAACCTGGATGACATCCGGGCCGTGGTGGTGAGCGCGAAGAACGGCAAGACCGTCACCATCGGCGACCTGGGTTCGGTGGCGGTGGGGGAACGGGAGCCCCAAGGCATCGTCTCCTACAACCAGCGGGATGCGGTGGTGGAAGGCATCGTCGTCATGACCAAGGCCGAGGACGGCGCCAAGGTGGTGGCCGGCCTGGAGGACAAGGTGGCGGAACTCAACAAGCGACTGCCCAAGGGCGTGTCCATCCACAATACCTACAAGCGTACCGACCTGATTCACCATACGGTGTTGACCGTGGGGGAAAACCTGCTGGTGGGCGCCGTGCTGGTGGTGTCCGTGCTGGTGGTGTTCCTGCAGAGTTGGCGGGCAGCCCTGGTGGTGGCGGCGGTGATTCCCCTGACCCTGCTCTTCGCCTTCATGCTCATGGATCTGCGGGGCATATCTGCCAACCTGATTTCCCTGGGGGCCATCGACTTCGGCATCATCATCGACTCGGCGGTGGTGCTGGTGGAGGCCCTCATGGTGCGCCTGGCCCTGCATGCCAACGACGCCCATGCCCAGGTCAATCCGGTCAGCCATCGGCTGAGCGGCTTGCGCACCGTGGTAGCGAACCTGGGCCGGCCCATCCTGTTTTCCAAGGGCATCATCATCCTGGCTTTCCTGCCTATCTTCACTTTCCAGCGGGTGGAAGGAAAAATCTTCTCGCCGGTGGCCTACACGCTGTCGTTTGCCCTGCTCGGCGCCATCCTGTTTACCCTGATCCTGGTGCCGACGCTTCTGTCCTGGTTGCTGGTGAAGAACGACATGGCGGAGAAACACATAGGCTGGCTGGTCCGTTTGCAGGAACGTTATCGGGCGCTGCTGGATGGTCTTTATCACCATACCGGCCGGGTGGTGGGGGCTTCGCTGCTGGTGCTGGCGGCATCCCTCGCCCTGATTCCCGTGCTCGGCAGCGAGTTCCTGCCCAAACTGGACGAGGGCAACATCTGGCTGACCATCTCTCTTGCGCCGCCTTCTTCACTGGAGCAATCCAAGGACGTGGAGCGGGCGGTGCGCGCTGCCCTGTCGGCCTATCCGGAAGTGCGTCAGGTCATCGGCCAGGTGGGGCGCCCGGATGACGGCACGGATGCCAAGGGACCGAACAACGTGGAACTGCTGGTGGACCTGAAGCCCCAGGGCGAGTGGCGTTTCGCCACCAAGGAGGCCCTGGTGGAGAGCATGTCCAAGCGCTTGAAGGCCATCCCGGGCCTGCCCACCAACTTCTCCCAGGTCATCCAGGACAACGTGGAGGAAACCCTCTCCGGCGTGAAGGGCGAGATCGCGGTGAAGGTCTTCGGGCCGGACCTGGACATTCTGCAGGACAAGGGCGATCAGATCGCTGACGTGCTGGCCTCCATTCGCGGCAGTGCCGACGTGGCTGCCATCAAGGTGGGGGGGCAGACGGAAGTCACCATTACGCCGGACCGGGCCAAACTTGCCCGTTACGGTCTGAATATCGCGGATGTGAACACCGTCATCCAGACGGCCCTGGCGGGCACGGCGGTGAGCGGCTTCTTTGATGGCGAGCGGCGTTTCGACGTGACCCTGCGCCTGGCCAAATCCGCCCGCCGGGCGGTGGATGACATCGGCCAGGTGGAGATCGCTTTGCCGGGGGGGGGCAGCCTGCCCCTGGCCCAGTTGGCCAGCATCGAGGTGCGCCAGGGTGCGTCCCGCATCAGCCGGGAGGCGGGGGGGCGCAACGTGTCCGTCAAGGCTAACCTGCTGGGGCGGGACCAGGGCAGTTTCGTCGCCGAGGCCATGGAGCGGGTGGCGAAGGAGGTGGTTCTACCGCCGGGCTACAGCATCACCTGGGGCGGTCAGTTCGAGAACCAGACCCGGGCCATGAAGCGCCTGGCGGTTATCGTGCCGGCTTCCATGCTGGCCATCTTTTCCCTCTTGTTCTGGTCCTTCCGCTCCGTGCTGCGGGCTGCGGCGGTGATGGCGCTGCTGCCCTTCACGGTCATCGGCGGCCTGGTAGCTTTGGCCCTGGCCGGCCTGCACTTGTCCGTGTCGGCCGCCGTGGGCTTCATCGCCGTGGCGGGCATCTCGGTACAGAACGGCGTGATCATGGTGGAGCAGATCATGGATCTGGTGGACAACGGCCGCAACCTGGCTGCCGCCGTGGTGGATGGCGCCGTGCTGCGCCTCCGGCCCATCCTCATGACGGCCCTGATGGCGGGCCTGGGCCTGTTGCCGGCGGCCCTGTCCCACGGCATCGGTTCGGAAACCCAGCGTCCCTTCGCCGTGGTCATCGTCGGCGGCGTTATTTCCGCCACCCTGTTTACCCTCATCCTGCTGCCAGCCCTGTATTACCGCTTGCTCAGAAAGACGGAAGTGGGCAACGGGGAATGAGAGATTGGGTGAGGTGCTTCAAACCAACTTCAGGATTTCCCGCGGATGATCAATGATCACGTCGGCGCCCCAGGCTTCCACCGGCACGTCGCATCCCATGTAGCCCCAAGTGACGGCCACGGTGGTCATGCCGGCGGCGCGGCCGGCCTGGATGTCTCGTAGATCGTCCCCCAGGTAGAGGCAGCGGGCAGGTTCTCGCCGGGCCAGTTGGCAGGCCAGGAAGAGCAGATCCGGTTCCGGCTTGGGGCGGGGGGCAGAGTCGCCGCTGACGATGCAGGCGGCGCGAGTCGCGTAGCCCAGGGCGTCCATGAGGGGCAGGGTGTAGCGTTCCGGCTTGTTGGTGACGATGCCCCAGGCGTGGCCCCGGCTTTCCAGGCCTTGCAGCAGGGCTTCCATGCCCTCGAAGAGTACCGTGCCCACGCAGAGGGCGGCGCTGTAGTGGGCGAGGAAGCGTTCCGCCAGCGCCGGGTAGTCCGGATGTTCCGGCTTGATGCCGAAACCGATGCCCAGCATGCCCCTTGTGCCGGCGGAGGTGTGGGGGCGGAAAACCTCATGGGGCACGGGCGGCCGGCCCTCTTCGGCCAGGACCCGGTTCAGGGCCGCCCCGAGGTCCGGGGCGGTGTCGGCAAAGGTGCCGTCCAGGTCGAACAATACGGTGTTGTAGGCGGGCATGGATTCAGGCCAGCCGCACCGTGCGGACCAGGTAATTCACATCCGTGTCGCGGCCCAGGGAATAGGTCTGCTTGAAGGGGTTGTAGCTCATGCCCATGAGTTCCTCCACTTGCAGACCGGCTTCCCGGGCGAAGCGGGCCAGCTCGGAAGGGCGCAGGAAACGGGCGTAGTCATGGGTGCCCTTCGGCAGCAAGCGCAGCACGTATTCGGCGCCGATAATGGCCATGAGGTAGGACTTGGGGTTGCGGTTCAGGGTGGAGAAGAAGACCTGGCCGCCGGGTTTCACCAAGGCAGCACAGGCGCGCACCACGCTGGCGGGGTCGGGCACATGCTCCAGCATCTCCATGCAGGTAACGGCGTCGAAACTGCCGGGCGCTTCTTCCGCCAGGGCTTCCACGGCGATCTTGCGGTAGTCGATGGCAAGGCCGCTATCAAACAGGTGCAGGCGGGCCACGCCCAGGGGTTTGTCCGACAGGTCGATGCCCGTGACGCTGGCGCCCCGGCTGGCCATGGCTTCCGTCAGGATGCCGCCGCCGCAGCCCACGTCCAGGACCTTCTTGCCGGCAAGCGTGGTGTGGCGGTCGATCCAGTCCAGGCGCAAGGGGTTGATGTCGTGGAGCGGCTTGAATTCGGAGGTCGGATCCCACCAGCGGTGGGCCAGGTCGCCGAATTTCTGCAGTTCAAGGGGGTCAGCGTTGGTCATGGCGAAGCTCGGCAATGGGAGGGGGGCATGGTAGCGGATAGCGGTGGAAAAGAAAAAGCCCCTTGCGGGGCTTTTTCCATGCTGCGCTGAAAAGCGCGGTATTACTTGGCGGCCTGGGTGCCGACCACTTCGATTTCAACGCGACGATCAGGCTGCAAGCAGGCGACCAGCTTGGCGTTCTTGCCGGATTCCTTGCCCATGTTCTTGCATGCGTCGCCGGTGACCGGGGCCTTGGAACCCTTGCCTTCGGTGTACACGCGGTTGGCGTCAACCTTCTTGCCCACCAGGTAGTCCTTGACGGCGGCGGCGCGGGCCACGGACAGCTTCTGGTTGTAGGCTTCCTTACCCAGACGGTCGGTGTGGCCGACGGCGATGATCACTTCCAGGTTGATACCGGAGAGCTTGCCAACCAGTTCGTCCAGCTTGGCCTTGCCGGCGGGCAGCAGTTCGGCCTTGTCGAAATTGAACAGGGCGTCGGCGGCGAGGGAAATCTTCTGGGCGGTGGGGGTCGGGGCAGGCGCCGGGGCGGCTGCCTTGGGCGCGGCCGGGGCAACTGCCACTGCGGGGGCCTTTGCTACCAGATCCGGGTCACATTCCACGTTGGCCAGGGCCGGGGTCCAGTAGCCGGTGTGCCAGCACAGGCCAGTGCTGTTCCTCACCACGACATTGCGGGCATCAATGGTGTAGCCAACGTTGCTGGTGTTGCCGGCCGGAGCGGTCTGGGCCAGAGCGGCGGTGGCACCCATGCCCAGCGTTGCGGCGATGGCGACGGACAGGGCGTGCTTGGAAATGTTTTTGATCATGTTCCCCTCGAATCTTTGATTGTTTATTGGCTGAAAACCGGAGCCGTCTGTTGGTACGTATCCGGCAAATTACCCTGAAAACGTTACCTCTGCATTACGGCCGCGTTTCCCCGACGAGTCGGGTGCGATGCTTCATGACGCCGTCTTCATCAGAATTGCACTCCGGAAACCTTGCGCACAGTCACAAAGTGACAGACCCGCAGGGTGAGAGTTCAATCAGGCGCGTAGCGTAGCTTATTTTGCCAGTGACAGGCAATCTCCAGGCATGCCACGTTAATGTTCTGTAACAATTCGCCCTCTGCGACACGGGGGATGCCGCCGACCCAGACGTGGCTGACGTGTTCGCGTCCGGCGGCGTAGAGCAGATGGGAGACAGGATGATAGCAGGGCGCCAGTTCCGGCGCCCCCAGGTTCACGGCGCAAAGATCTGCCTCCTTGCCCGGCAGAATGGAGCCGATGCGTGTCTCCAGGCCCAGGGCACGGGCGCCTCCCAGGGTGGCCATGGACAGCACCTGGTGAGCGTTCAGTACCGCCGCGTCGCCCCGGGAAACCTTGGCCAGCAGGGCGGCCTGGCGCATTTCCTGAAACAAGTCCAAACGGTTGTTGCTGGCGGCACCGTCGCTGCCCAGGCCCAGGTTTACGCCATGGGCGGCAGCAGAGGCGACAGGGGCGATGCCGCTGGCGAGTTTCATGTTGGACGTGGGGCAATGGGCGAGGCTGGCGCCATGCTTAGCCAACAAGGCCAGTTCCTGTTCATTCAGATGCACCCCATGTACGGCGATGAGATGCGGGCTGATGAGGCCCAGGCGCTCCAGGCGCTCCAGGGGGCGCACGCCGTGGCGCGCCACGCTTTCCTCCACCTCGGTGAGCGTTTCGTGCAGATGGACATGGATCGGCAGGTCCAGTTGCTCCGCCAGGGTCTGCACCCGCTCGAAGGTGGCGTCCGAGACCGTGTAGGGCGCGTGGGGTGCCAGGCAGAAACTCAGGAGCTTTTCCTGACCCAGGTCATCCCGCACCTGCAGGCCTTTCTGGAGGTAATCCCCGGCGTTGTCTGCATAGGGCGTGGGAAATTCCGTGACGATGATGCCCAGCGCCGCCCGCATGCCGACGCTCAAGGCCGCTTCCGCTGCCGCCCCGGGGAAGAAATACATGTCGTTGAAGCAGGTGATGCCGCCCTTGAGCATCTCCGCGCAAGCCAGCAAGGTGCCGTCCCGCACAAAGGCTGGCGAGACCAGGCGGCCTTCCGCCGGCCAGATGTAGTCCTTCAGCCAAGTCATCAGGGGCAGGTCGTCCGCGTAGCCCCTGAGCAGGGTCATGGCGGCATGGCAATGCAGGTTCACCAGGCCCGGCATGAGGACGTGGCTGGGCAACGTCACGCGCTCCTTCGGGCTGAAGCGGGCGCGGGCCTCCACGGTGGGCAAAATGGCGACGATGCGGCCATCCTGCACAGCGACGGCGTGATCTTCCAGGGTGATGCCGGCGGGTTCCACCGGAATGAGCCAGCGCGGCTCGATGAGCAGGTCAACGGATTGGGGCATGGCGTAAGTATTGACAATACAGGCGGCTGATTTAACCATGAAGTGCCGGTGCCAACAACGGCACCCCGGAGGGCGTGTTAAAATGCCTGGTTTTTGCAGCGGCGGGGATATCCCGCGGTGCTGACGCTGCCAGCAATGCCACCAGAAAATACGATGACTCAGTTTGCCAAGGAAACCCTGCCCATCAGTCTTGAGGACGAGATGCGCAACTCCTACCTCGATTACGCCATGAGCGTGATCGTGGGTCGGGCCCTGCCCGACGTGCGGGACGGCCTCAAGCCGGTGCACCGGCGCGTGCTCTACGCCATGCATGAACTCTCCAACGACTGGAACAAGGCCTACAAGAAATCGGCCCGTATCGTTGGTGACGTCATCGGTAAGTACCACCCCCATGGCGACACTGCGGTGTATGACACGATCGTGCGCATGGCGCAGGACTTCTCCCTGCGCTACATGCTGGTGGACGGCCAGGGCAACTTCGGTTCCGTGGATGGCGACAACGCGGCGGCCATGCGGTACACGGAAATCCGCATGGCGCGCATCGGCCACGAACTACTGGCGGACCTGGACAAGGAAACGGTGGATTTCGGCCCGAACTATGACGGCTCCGAAAGCGAGCCGCTGGTCATGCCGGCGAAGATCCCCAATCTGCTCATCAACGGCTCCTCCGGTATCGCCGTGGGCATGGCCACGAATATCCCGCCCCACAACCTGGGAGAGGTGATCGACGCCTGCCAGGCTCTGCTGGCCAATCCGGCCATGGCTATCGAGGACTTGATGGAAATCGTGCCGGCGCCGGATTTCCCCACCGCCGGCATCATCTACGGTGTCGCCGGTGTGCGCGAAGGCCATCTGACGGGTCGGGGCCGGGTGGTCATGCGTGCCCGCATCCACTTCGAGGATCTGAAGAGCGGCCGCCAGGCCATCATCGTGGACGAACTTCCCTACCAGGTAAATAAAAAGACCCTGCTGGAGAAGATCGCCGAACTGGTGAACGAAAAGCGCATCGAGGGCATCGCCCACTTGCAGGACGAGTCGGACAAGTCCGGCATGCGCATGGTCATTGAGTTGAAGCGCGGCGAGAACGCCGAGGTGGTGCTCAATAATCTCTACAAGATGACCCAGTTGCAGGACACCTTCGGCATGAACATGGTGGCCCTGGTGGATGGCCGGCCCCAGTTGCTGAATCTGAAGCAGATGCTGCAATGCTTCCTGGCCCATCGCCGGGAAGTGGTGACGCGGCGCACGGTATTCGAACTCCGCAAGGCCCGGGAGCGGGGCCATATCCTGGAAGGCCTGGCGGTGGCCTTGTCCAACGTGGACGAGATCATTGCCCTCATCAAGGCGGCGCCCACGCCGGCGGATGCCAAGCGCGGCCTCATGGGGCGCACTTGGCGCTCCGTCCTGGTGGAGGAAATGCTCAACCGGGCCGTCATGGATGCCTATCGCCCGGACGGGCTGGGGGCGGAGTTTGGCTTGTCCGCCCAGGGCTACATGCTGTCGGACGCCCAGGCCCAGGCCATCCTGGAACTGCGCCTGCAACGCCTGACCGGCCTGGAACAGGACAAGATCGTTGCCGAATACAAGGACGTGATGGCCACCATCGCCGACTTGCTGGACATCCTGGCCCGGCCGGAACGCATTTCCGCCATCATCAGCGACGAGCTTTCCGCTATTCGCATCCAGTTCGCCGACAAGCGCCGCTCCGAGATCGTGCTCCACGCCCAGGACCTGGGCATGGAAGACCTCATCGCCCGGGAAGACATGGTGGTGACCCTGTCCCTGGCGGGCTACATCAAGTCCCAGCCCCTGGCGGACTACAGCGCCCAGCGCCGTGGCGGCCGCGGCAAGCAGGCGGCGGCCATGAAGGAAGACGACTTCGTCGACCAGCTCTTCGTCGCCAACAGCCACGATTACCTGCTGTGCTTCTCCAACCGGGGTCAGGTGTATTGGCTCAAAGTCTATGCCGTGCCTCAGGGCAGCCGCACCAGTCGCGGCAAGCCCATCGTGAACATGTTCCCGTTGGAGGAAGGCGAAAAGATCAACGCCATTCTGGCAGTCAAGGAATTCTCCGAAGATCGCTTCGTGTTCTTTGCCACGTCCAAGGGCACTGTTAAAAAAACGCCCCTGTCCGACTTCTCCCGTCCCCGTGCTGCCGGCATCATCGCCCTGGTGCTGGACGAGGGCGATTACCTCATCGGCGCCGACATCACCAGCGGCGCCAGCGACATCCTCATGGTGTCGGATGCGGGCAAGGCGGTGTGGTTCGACGAGGAAGACGTGCGTCCCACTGGTCGGGTTTCCCGTGGCGTGCGGGGCATGAGCCTGAAGGACGACCAGCAGGTTATTTCCCTGTTGGTGGCGGATGACCACACCCAGTCGGTGTTGGTGGCCACGGAGTTCGGTTTCGGCAAGCGCACAGCCCTCACCGAATTCCGCCATACCGGCCGCGGCACCCAGGGTGTCATCGCCATCCAGGCCACGGAACGTAATGGCAAGGCCGTGGCGGCCAAGCTGGTGAAGGACGACGACGAAATCATGCTCATCACCACCGGCGGCGTGCTGATCCGCACCCGGGTCAGTGAAATCCGCGCCATGGGCCGTTCCACCCAGGGCGTGACCCTCATCGCCCTGGACGATGGCACGAAGCTGGCCGGCGTCGAGAAGGTGGTGGAAGCCGAGGTCGAAGGTGTCGAGACCGAAGTGGTGCTGGAAGATGTCGAGGCCGGTGTTGAAGGTGCTGCCGGTGATGTCGCCGCCGAGCCGCCTACCGACGCACCCGACGCGGAGTGAGATTGTAGGTCGGGTTTTCACCCGACAAGAGGCGGCTGTCGGGTTAAAACCCGACCTACGGTTTGTTTTAATTGTTGGGATGATTGCATGACGCGCGTATTCAATTTTGGCGCAGGACCTGCGGCGCTGCCGGAAGAGGTGTTGCGCCAGGCCGCCGACGAGATGCTCGACTGGCATGGCTGCGGCATGGGCGTGATGGAAATGAGCCATCGCGGCAAGGAGTTCTCCGGCATTTACGCGCAGGCGGAGGCGGATTTCCGGGAATTGCTGGCGGTGCCGGCCAACTACCGCATCCTCTTCATGCAGGGCGGGGCCATCGCCGAGAACGCCATCATTCCCCTGAACCTGCTGGGGCAGAAGCAGAGCGCGGACTACGTCGTCACCGGTTCCTGGTCGGCCAAGTCCCAGAAGGAAGCGGCCCGCTACGGCGAGGCCCATGTTGCCGCCAGCAGCAAGGCCGGTGGCTACCATACGGTGCCGCCCCAGTCCGCATGGCAACTGTCGGCGGATCCGGCCTATCTCTTCATCTGCTCCAACGAGACCATTGACGGCGTGGAATTCCCCTTCACAGTGGATATGGCAGCTTTGGGTCGGCCGGACCTGCCGGTGGTGGCGGACATGTCCTCCAACATCCTGTCCCGGCCCGTGGATGTGGCGAAATACGGCCTGATCTTCGGGGGGGCACAGAAGAATATCGGCCCGGCGGGCCTGACCTTCGTCATCGTGCGGGACGATCTGCTGGGCCACGCCCTGCCTGCCTGTCCCACGGCCTTTGATTACAAGGTGGTGGCGGACAATGGCTCCATGTACAACACGCCGCCCACCTACGGCATCTATATTGCCGGCCTGGTGTTCCAATGGCTGAAGCGCCAGGGCGGCGTGGCGGCCATCGAGCGCCAGAACATCGCCAAGGCGGAGCTGCTCTACGGCTACCTGGATGGCAGCGGATTCTATGAGAACCGTATCGATCCGGCTTGTCGCTCACGCATGAACGTGCCCTTCTTCCTGAAAAATGAGTCCTTGAACGAGGACTTCCTGGCGGCCGCCAAGGCTGCCGGCATGCTGCAGCTGAAGGGCCACAAGTCGGTGGGGGGCATGCGCGCCTCCATCTACAATGCCATGCCCTTGTCCGGCGTGGAGGCCCTGGTGGGCTTCCTCGGCGACTTCGCGGCCAGGCACGGTTGATTCTGGAAATGCAATTTGAAACGCCGAGGCGCCGAGGCGCAGAGGAAAATCTTGTGCGAGTTCATCCCTTGATGCGCGGCGTGAACTCACGCTGTTCCCCCGGTTTTCTTGCTTTTCTCGGCGCCTCGGCGCCTCGGCGTTTAGAAATATTCTTGGGGTTGGCCTGATGAACGACGACATGCTGAAGGAACTCGGGGTCAAGCGCGGCGAAATCGACGCCATTGATGCCCAGTTGCTCGAACTCCTCAACGCCCGCGCTCGCTGCGCCGAGGCGGTGGGCGAGATCAAGACCCGCTACGGAGCCCTGGGCCATATCTATCGGCCGGAGCGTGAAGCCCAAGTGTTGCGGCGCATTCAGGACCTGAACGGGGGTCCGCTGCCCAACGAGAGCGTGACCTTCTTCTTCCGGGAAGTTATGTCCGCCTGCCTGTCCCTGGAACGGCCCCTGTCCATCGCCTTCCTTGGGCCCCTGGGCAGTTTTTCGGAGGCGGCTTCCGTCAAGCAGTTCGGCCATGCGGCCCGCCTGCAGCCCCAGGCCAGCATCGATGACGTGTTCCGGGAAGTGGAAGCGGGCCATGTGGATTACGCCGTGGTGCCCGTGGAGAATTCAACCGGCGGTGCCGTCGGGCGCTCCCTGGATCTGCTGCTGAGCACGCCACTCTCTGTTTGCGGAGAAGTGGTGCTGCGGGTGCACCAGCACCTGCTGACCCGCTCTCCTGCCTTGGCGGACGTGAAGAAGGTGTATTCCCACGCCCAGTCCTTGTCCCAGTGCCACGAGTGGCTGAACCGCATGCTGCCCCAGGCCGAGCGGGTGGCGGTGGACAGCAACTCCCTTGGCGCCCAGATGGCGGCTGCCGAAGACGGGGCCGCTGCCATTGCCGGCCAGGCCGCCGCCGAGCGCTACGGCCTCACGGCTCTGGGCAGCAATATCGAGGACGAGCCTAATAACACCACCCGCTTCCTGGTGCTCGGGCACCATGACGCTGGCCCCAGCGGGGCCGACAAGACCTCCCTTATCATGTCCGCGCCCAACCGCACCGGCGCCCTGCACGAACTGCTGAAGCCCCTGGCGGACGCCGGGGTGTCCATGACCCGCCTGGAGTCCCGCCCGGCCCGCCAAGCCTTGTGGGAGTACGTGTTCTACGTCGATGTGCTGGGGCATGCGCAGGATACGTCCCTGAAAGCCGCGATTGCCGCCCTGGAGACCCGCGCCGCTTTCCTCAAGGTGCTGGGTTCTTATCCCCAGGCTGTCTACTGAAGTGCATTTGAAACGCCGAGGCGCCGAGGCGCCGAGGAAAAACCAGAGCGCTATGGCGAGAATGTATGCTCGTATTGTGCCGTTAGGATTTTCTCGGCGTCTCTGCGCCTCGGCGTTTAATAAAAGGATTTAAAGCATGTCCCTTTGCGATCACTCACCCGCCTACGTGCGTTCCATTTCGCCCTATCAGCCGGGCAAGCCCATCTCCGAACTGGCCCGTGAAATGGGCATCCCGGAGGAAAGCATCGTCAAGCTTGCCTCCAACGAAAACCCTCTGGGTATGAGTCCCCAGGCACGCCAAGCGGCCCTGGACGCCGTGCTGGAAATTCCCCGCTATCCGGACGGCAACGGCTTCCTGCTGAAGAAGGCGATTGCGGAGCGCTTCGGCGTGGGCATGGACAGCATTGTGCTGGGCAACGGCTCCAATGATTTGCTGGAAATGGTGGCGCGGGCCTTCCTGGCTCCTGGAGCTTCCGCCGTGTATGCGGAATACGCCTTCGCCGTCTATCCCCTGGCGACCTTGGCGGCGGGTGCCCGCGGCATCCAGGTGCCGGCGAAGAACTTTGGCCATGACCCGGAAACCATGCTCGGGGCCATCGCCCCGGATACCCGGGTGATCTTCATCGCCAACCCCAACAACCCCACCGGCACCTTGCTGGAACCGGCGGTCCTGAAGAATTTCCTGTCCTGCGTGCCGGCGGATGTGGCGGTGGTGCTGGACGAGGCCTACACGGAATACCTGGCGCCGGAACTGCGCGTAGACCCGGTGGCTCTGCTCAAGGAATTTCCCAATCTCATTATTACCCGCACCTTCTCCAAGGCCTACGGCCTGGCGGGCCTGCGGGTTGGCTATGCCTTGGCTGCGCCGGCACTCGCCGATCTGCTGAACCGGGTACGCCAGCCCTTCAATGTGAACAATGTGGCCTTGGCGGCTGCAGCTGCGGCCCTGGCGGACGATGCTTTCGTCGCTGAAAGCTTCGTGGCGAATCGTCGCGGCATGGAACAACTGGTGCACGGCATCAAGCGCCTGGGCCTGGAGTACATCGTTTCCCACGGCAACTTCCTCACCTTCAAGGTAGGGGACGCCGCCCGGGTGAACCTGGCGCTCTTGAAGCAGGGCGTCATCGTGCGCCCCATTGCCGGCTACGGCCTGCCCCAGCATCTGCGGGTCTCCATCGGCCTGGAAAGTGAAAATGCCCGCTTCCTGGAGGCGTTGGAAAAAGCCCTGTAAGGAACTGCTTTTTACCGCAGAGGCGCAGAGACGCAGAGGAAAGTCAAAAGCGTGATATTTCCTCCGTTTCTGGGTCTGCGGGCGTTTCATTGTTTGTGGTTTTCTCCGCGCCTCTGCGCCTCTGCGTTTCAATTTGCTCTTTGACGGGAATGCAAATGCCTGAATTTCGGAAGATCGTGGTTTGCGGGGTCGGCCTCATCGGCGGCTCCTTTGCCAGTGCCTTGCGCCGGGCGGATGCCGTCGGACAGGTGGTGGGGGTGGGGCGCAGTGCCGCGACCCTGGAGGCGGCCCTGGAAATGGGGGTCATTGACCAGGCCACGACGGACTGGGCTGCGGCCCTTGCCGGCGCAGACCTGGTGCTGCTCGCCACGCCGGTGGGGCAGATGGAAAGCCTCATGGGCGCCATGCTGCCCTTCCTGGAACCGCACACGGTAATAACAGATGGCGGCAGCACCAAGCAGGACGTGGTGGCGGCCGCACGGCTGGCTCTGGGGGAGCGCATCCATCAGTTCGTGCCCGGCCACCCCATCGCCGGGGCGGAAAAGAGCGGCGTGCGGGCGGCCGATGCGGAACTCTATCGCGGCAAGCGCGTCATCCTCACGCCCCTGCCGGAGAATGGGCCGGAAGCGGTGGAAGCTGTGCGCCGTGCCTGGCGCGCCTGTGGCGCCCTGGTCAGCGATCTGAGTCCGGCGGAGCACGATCGAATATTTGCTGCCGTCAGCCATCTGCCCCATCTGCTGGCCTTTTCCCTGGTGCACGAACTGGCCCAGCGGCCGAATTCGGAACTCCTTTTCGGATTTGCCGGCGCCGGGTTCAGGGATTTCACGCGCATTGCCAGCAGTCACCCGGAAATGTGGCGCGATATCTGCCTCGCCAACCGGGAGGCCCTGGGGGCGGAACTGGAAGCCTACCGGGCGGAACTGGAAGTCATGCAAAGCCTGCTCGCTTCCGGGGATGGCCTGGCCCTGGAAACCATCTTCGACCAGTCCCGCCGGGCAAGGAATTCCTGGCTCAGCACGGCACAGTTCACGCTGAATAATTCGTGACTCTCGTGAAAGGTTGTCGATTGACAACCTTTCGGTGTTCGGCTAAGGTTCTTCCGGAGTCGTCATGGCAAGACCGAAACATCCAAAGAAAGAGATCGAGGAAGCCTTGAAGCATGCCGAAGAGCATGGTTGGCGCATCGAGGTAGGTGGAAGCCACGCATGGGGGCGGATTTACTGCCCGCACAAGGATTCGGAATGCCGTTGTGGTGAATTCTGTATCACCAGTATCTGGAGTACGCCCAAGAATCCCGGCAACCATGGGAAGCAGATTAGACGGGTTGTGGACAACTGTACTGCGGGTGCTGCCTCCACAATGTCGCAGGACGAACCGCCCCGGGAGTAAAACATGGAATATGACTTCACCCTGAAATTCAAGTTGTCGGATGCGGACTGCGATAGTGCGGATGTGGTCGAGCGGCTCGGTGCTGCCGGCTGCGACGATGCCTTGGTCGGCACCGGCATGCCGGGCAGGATTGCGCTGAATTTCGTTCGCAGTGCCGAATCCGCCAGTGAGGCCATGGTTAGCGCCTTGCGGGACGTAAAAACAGCGCTGCCATCGGCAAAGTTGACCGAGGTTGGCCCGGATTTCGTCGGGCTGACGGATGTGGCGGACGTCATCGGCGTTTCCCGGCAAAACATGCGCAAGTTGATGCTGACCCATGCCAGGACTTTTCCACCCGCTGTTCACGAAGGCAGCACCGCGATATGGCACTTGGCCCTCGTTCTGGATTGGCTCCAGGCGAAAGGCAGCTACCCGATTGCCAGGAATGTGATCGACGTGGCCAACAGCGCCATGCAATTCAATATTGTGAAAGAAATCGAACGGGTTCCGGAAACCGTGAGGATGGCCATGAGGGAACTGGTGGCGTGAATATCAACGGACAATGAATCCGACCCAAATTTTGGGTGAGCGGTGAGCGGTGAGCGGTGAGCGGTGAGCGGTGAGCGGTGAGCGGTGAGCGGTGAGCGGTGAGCGGTGAG
>JAYTVW010000165.1:0-27251 GCA_043743785.1 Rhodocyclales bacterium
GATGATATTGCGGATTACCCGTGAGAAAGTAGGTCATCGTCAGACTCCCATCCGCAAAGCCCCTCAACCAATCGGTTCAGGGGCTTTGCATCGTCTACCCAACCAGTTTGCTTCGCAGATTTTGTAACCCGCTTGTACGCACATCTACGTATTGGTAATGATTTGTAGCCATCGGCATGGCGCTGTCTATCCGGTGCCATAATCAGCCCGCGGCAGGTTGTGCCGGGTTTTTTTGACGGGGCAGTGGATCAACCAAGGCTCTCCAGGAACCTGCCCGTGGGGCCTGACAGGAGAGGAACATGAAAGCAATCAAATGCTTGGTGCTGTTGCTCGCCGTGCTGACGGTGTCCGGATCTGCGCTGGCCCACGGGCGAGGGCATTTCGGTGTGGTAGTCGACGTACCGCTGTGGCCGCTCTACTACCCCGCTCCGTATTACCAGAACTACTACTACCCACCGGCGGTGGTGGCAGTGCCTTATACCCCGCCGGTGTATGTGGAGCAATCTCCTGCCGCGGCGCCCGCGCAGGCGCCCGTCGCGACCAGTTACTGGTATCACTGCGACAAACCCGAGGGGTATTACCCCTACATCAAGGAATGTGCCGGTGGCTGGCAGAAGGTCGTGCCGCAAGCGCCACCTGGACAATGAACGGAGCGCCATCATGAACAGAATGCTGAAAACCTCCCTCGTGCTGGTGGCCTTGCTGCTCTCCGCCTGTGTTTCCGTGCCCACCGGACCTAGCGTCATGTCCTTGCCTGGCACCGGAAAAAGCTTCGAGCAGTTCCGCTACGATCAGTCCCAATGCCGTGGCTATGCGTCTGAACAAATTGGCGGGACGAGCGCCAGCCAGGTCGCGAACAATGCGGCCGTGAGCAGCGCTGCCGTGGGTACGCTGGTCGGCGCGGCGGCGGGCGCAGCTCTGGGCGGACGGGATGGCGCTGGCGCCGGTGCAGGCGTCGGGCTCTTGATGGGCAGCGCCGCCGGCTCGGGGGCGGCCCAGTCTTCGGCTTATGGTACCCAGCGGCATTACGACAATGCCTTCATCCAGTGCATGTACTCCAAGGGCCACAAGGTGCCGGTGTCCGGGCGCCTGTCCCAGGAAGCGATGCCGGCTGCTGCCTATCCTCCGCCCCCTCCTGGCGCCTATGCCCTGCCGCCCCCGCCGCCCAATCGGGGCTATTGACTGCTGATTGCTGTCCAGGGAAAGGAAACAGGAATTGCGTATACAAATATTGTTGGGACTGGCGCTGGCGGTCCCGCTACTGGCGCAGCCGGTAATGGCCGACGAGCATCATGACCGGTGGCGCCATGAGGGGCGTTACGAAGGCCGCCAAGATTACTGGCGCGGCGATATCCATTCCTTTCACGAGCGAGACTTCGGCCGCTGGCGTGCCGGAAACTGGCACCACGGTCGGCATGATGGCCGTCTGGGCTGGTGGTGGATTGTCGGGGGCCTCTGGTACTTTTACCCCACGCCGGTGTATCCCTACCCGGACCCCTATCAGCCGCCGGTGGTCATGGTGGAGCGCCCCCAGGCGCTTGTGCCTGCGCCTGAGCCCCTTCCCCCACCCGAGGCCGCAGCGCCCCAGTACTGGTATTATTGCGAGAAGCCCCAGGGCTATTACCCCTATGTGTCCCGGTGTGGGACGGCCTGGCGGAAGGTGCCCGCCGGGGCGCCGCCTGACGCCCCCCGGTAAGCCTACCCGCAAGCAAAAGCCCGCGTTCAGCGGGCTTTTGGCTTGTGCGAGATTGGCCTCAACCCGCCTGCCAGCCCCCGCCGAGGGCACGGAACAGGTCTGCGCTGGCGAACAGGCGGGCCTGACGGTTCTTCAGCAGGGACAAGGTGGCGTCATTCAGGCTGCGCTGGCTGTCCAGCACTTCCAGGTAGGGCGAATAGCCGGCCTGATAACGAATTTCCGCCAGTTTCAGCGCCCGGCTTGCCGCTTTCACTTGGGCCTCCAGGGCCTTTTCCTTCTCTGTCGTCTGGCGCAGGCTGATCAGGGCGTCGTTCACATCCTTGAACGCGCTCTGCACGGCCTTTTGGTAAGCGGCCAGGGCCTGTTTCTGCTGGGCGCTGGCCTGGTCCACCTGGGCTGACAGGCGTCCGGCGTCGAAAATGGGCAGGGTGAGGCCGAAGCCTGCCGTCCAGATTTTCGACGGACCGGAAAGCAGGCCCGCCAGCTGGGCGCTTTCGCCGCCAAGCAGACCGGTGAGGGAAATGGTCGGGAACATGGCGGCCTTGGCCACGCCGATACGGGCGTTCGCCGCCATCAGCTGGGCCTCCGCCTGGCGCACGTCCGGGCGGGCTTCTAGCAGCGACGAAGGCAGGCCGGCGGGCGGTACCGGCGGCAGGGGCAGCTTGTCCAAGCCGCCGGCTGGCAACTTCAGCCCCATGCGGCCGGTGAGCAAGGCCAACTGGTGTTCAGCCAGGGCGCGCTGTTGCAGCAGATCCGCTACCTGGGCAACGGCGGCGGCTTGGGCGCCTTCGGCTTGGCGCAGGTCCAGTTCCGAAGACAGGCCGCTGTTGAAGCGGGCCTGCACGATTTTCAGTGCTGCATCCCGGCTCGCCAGGCTGTCATTCGATACCTTGACCTGGGCGTCCAAGGCGCGCAGGGCGCCGTAGCCCTGAGTCACCAGGCCCGCCACCGTCAAGGCCAGGGTGTCCCGGCCGTAGCGGGTCGCCAGAGCGGATGCCCGGGCAGATTCGGAGGCTCTGCGCAGCTTGCCCCAGAAATCCAGTTCGAAGCTGGAACCCAGGGTCATGCGCATTTTTTCCTGGACTGCCGGCAGGGCACCGAGGGGCGCCACGTTCGTCGTGCTGGAACGGGTACGTACGTCGCTGGCTCCCGCATCGATTTCCGGGAAGAGGGCCGCGCCGGCCTGGCGCATGACCGCATCGGCTTCTTCGACTCTTGCTGCTGCCTGTTGCAGGTCTGCGTTGGCTGCCAGGGCCTGGGTCACCAGATCGGTTAGGACCGAATCCCGGTAGAGTTTCCACCATTCCCGGTTCACGGCCTCGGCCGTACCGGGAAGGTCTGCCTCTGTGTACTGGGGCGGTACGGAGCTGTCGGGCCGCTGGTAATCCGGGCCCACGGCGCAGCCGGCAAGCAGGGTTGCCAGGATCAGGGCCAGGGGTTTCAGGCACGGACTCATGGGTGCTTCTCCTCGTGGGCTGCCGGATCCTCGTGGCCGGCGGGGCGGGTCAGCTTGCCCCGGCCCAGCCAGACGAAGAACAGGGGAATGAACAGGGTGGCGATGAAGGTGGCGGCGATCATGCCGCCGAACACGCCGGTACCCATGGAACGGCGGGCGGCGGCGCCGGCACCGGTGGCCACCACCAGGGGCACCACGCCGAGCACGAAGGCCAGGGAGGTCATGATGATGGGCCGGAAGCGCAGCCGGGCGGCTTCAATGGCGGATTCCAGCAAGCCCATGCCTTCGGCGCGTTTCTGGGCCGCGAACTCCACGATCAGGATGGCGTTTTTCGACGCCAGGCCGATCAGGGTGACGAGGCCGATCTGGAAGTAGATGTCGTTGGGCATGCCGCGAATCATCACCGCCGTGAGGGCGCCAAACAGGGCGAAGGGCACCGCCATGATCACCGCCAGGGGCAGGGACCACTTCTCGTACTGGGCTGCCAGAATCAGGAAAACCATGATGATGGCGAAGACGAAGGCCTGCACGGAAGAGCCGCCGGTGCGCTTTTCCTGGAAGGCCTGGCCGGCCCAGGAGACGGTGTAGCCTTCCGGCAATACCGTGGCGGCGGTTTCCTCGACGATGCGGATGGCGTCGCCCGAGCTGATGCCGGGTGCGCCGCTGCCCATGACCTTGGCGGCGAGGAAGCCATTGAAGCGCTCCACCTGCTCCGGGCCAACGACGGGTTTGACCTTGATTAGGGCGGCCAGGGGCACCAGGTTGCCGCTACTCGCACGCACATAGACCCTGCCCAGGTCTTCCGGACGCGAGCGATAGGTCTGTTCCGCCTGGATCTGCACCCGGTAGGTGCGGCCGCCCTTGTTGAAGTCATTCACGTACAGGCTGCCCATGGTGCCCTGCAGCGTGTCATAGATGTCCGTCAGCGGGATGCCCATGGCCAGGGCCTTGGGTTCATCCACCTCGACGAAGAGCTGGGGAATGGTGGGGCGGTAGAAGCTGTTGATGCCCGTCAGCTCCTTCCTTTGGCGCAAGGCCTCCAGCAGGGCCTTTACCACTTCATTCAGGCGTTTCGATTCGCCGTCGGCCCGGTTCTGCACGTAAAGCTCGAAGCCGCCGGCAGTGCCCAGCCCCCGGATGGGCGGCGGGTTGAACATCAGGGCCATGCCATCGGAGAGGGTCTGGCCCTTGCCCATGAACTGCTTGGCCAGGTCTTCCGCCTTGTCCGTGCGTTCGTCCCAGGGCTTGAGGTTAACGAACATGGAGCCGGCGTTGGTCTTGTTGCTGCCGCCGATGAGGTCGAAGCCGCCGATGAGGAAGGCGTGTTCAACGGAAGGGTGCTTGAGGATGGCGTCGCGGAATTCCCCGCCGGACTTGGCGGTACGCCCCAGGGTGGCGTTGTCCGGCAACTGGATGCTGCCGATGAGGTAGCCCTGGTCCTCGGAGGGCACGAAGCTGCCGGGCACCAGGCGCAGCAGCACGGCGCCGCCCACGATCATCAGGCCGAAGACGAGAGCGCCGATGAGGCGGTGATGCAGGATGCGGCCCACGGTGCGGGTATAGGAGTTGGTGAAGCGCGTGAACAGCCGGTTGAAGGGCTTGAACAGCGGCGCTTCCTCGTGGGTCGGCTTCAGGAGCAGGGAGCACAGGGCCGGCGTCAGGGTCAGAGCCACGATGCCGGAGATCACCACGGACACCGCCACGGTGACGGCGAACTGCTTGTAGAGCTGGCCGGCGATGCCGCCGAGGAAAGCTACCGGGATGAACACGGCGCACAGCACCAGCACGATGGCCACCACGGCGGAAGACACTTCCCGCATGGCTTCGATGGCGGCGTCGTGGGGCGAGAGCTTTTGCTCCGCCATGAGCCGTTCCACGTTTTCCAGCACCACGATGGCATCGTCCACGACGATGCCGATGGACAGCACCATGGCGAACAGGGTTAGGGTATTGATGGAGAAGCCGAACAGCCACAGGCCGGCGAAGGTGCCGATGAGGGACACGGGCACGGCCACCATGGGGATCAGGGTGGCGCGCCAGCTTTGCAGGAACACGTACACCACCAGCACCACCAGCAGGGCCGCTTCCAGCAGGGTGTGAGTCACCTCCTTGATGGAGGCCTTGACGAAGCGGGTGGTGTCGAAGGGAATCAGGTATTCCACGCCCTTGGGGAACTTCGTTTTAAGTTCCTCCATCTTGGCGCGCACCCGGTCCGCCGTTTCCAGGGCGTTGGCGCCGGTTTGCAACATCACCCGGATGCCCACGCCGGGGCGGCCGTCCACGTTCACGAAGGCGTCATAGGCCTGGGCGCCCAGTTCCAGGCGCGCCACGTCCTTCAGGCGCAGCACGCCGCCGGGGCCGTCGGAGCGCAGCACGATGTTGCCGAATTCCTCCGGCTGCACCAGGCGCCCCTTGGCCACCACGGTATAGACGAGTTGCTGATCGTTCGGCGCCGGGTCCTGACCGATCTTGCCGGCGGCGAACTGGGCGTTCTGGGCCTTGATGGCGGTGGCGATGTCGCTGGTGGTGATGCCCAGCTGGGCCATGCGTTCCGGTTTCAGCCAGATGCGCATGGAGTAGTCCTGGGCGGCGAAGACGCCGGAGTCCCCCACGCCGGGCAGGCGCTTCATCTCGTCCACGATGTTGATGGAGGCGTAGTTCGACAGGAACAGCCGGTCCACCGAGGCATCCGGGGAAATCAGGGCCACCGCCAGCAGGATGTCCACGGAGCGCTTCTGCACCACCACGCCGGAGCGGCGCACGTCGTCGGGCAGGCGCGGTTCGGCGGCCTTTACCCGGTTGCTGACGTTCATGGCCGCCATGTCGGCATTGGTGCCGACTTCGAAGGTGACGGTGATGGTGAGGGAGCCGTCCGCCGCCGCGTTGGAGTTGAAGAACGCCATGTTCTCCACGCCGTTCAACTGCTCTTCGATGGGCGCCGCCACGGTCTTAGACAAGGTTTCCGCACTGGCGCCGGCATAGTTGGCGGTGATGATGACCGTCGGTGGCGAGATTTCCGGGTACTGGGCGACGGGCAGAACCCGCGCCGCCAGGATGCCGGCAATGACGATGACGATGGAAATGACCGAGGAGAAGATCGGCCGGTCGATGAAGAAGCGTGAGGACATGGGTCAGGCCACCTTCAGAATTCTTGCGAAAGTCGCGTAGCGACTCTCGACGCTCCCCTCGCCCCTTGCGGGAGAGGGGCGGGGGGGTGAGGGGAGACGGGCATAGCGTTCATGTTTCTGCCACGACATTCAGTTCGTGACCGTTTTGGCCGCAGGCGCGGCGGCGGGCGCGGCCGGTGCGGCCTTCTTTTCTGTCACGGCGGCGCCGGGGCGAACCTTGATGAGGTTGTCCACGATGATCTTGTCGCCGGCAGCAAGGCCCATCAGCACCACCCAGTCCTTGCCCTGCCACTCGCCTACCACCAGCGGACGGGGCGCGGCCTTGCCGTCGGCGCCCACTACATAGACGAAGCGGCCGGCGTCGGACTGCATGACCGCCGTCTGGGGCACCAGGAACACGCCGTCCCGGTTGCCGCCGATGACCCGGGCGCGTACGAACTGGCCCGGCAGCAATTTGCCCTCGGCGTTGTCGAATTCAGCCCGCAGGGCCACGGTGCCCAGTTTCGGGTCCATCGTGCTGGCGGCAAAATTCAGCTTGCCCTTCGTTCCATAGGTGGAGCCGTCCGGCAGCACCAGTTCTACCGCCTTGACCGTGGCGGGGCTGACCCGGCCACCGGGCAGGCGGGCGATTTCGCTTTCCGCCAGGCTGAAGCGCACCCACAGGGGATTCAATTGCACCACGGTGGTCAACAGGCTGTCCGTGCTGGCGTTGATCAGGGCGCCTTCGGAGCGCGCCGCCCGGCCGGACGTGCCCGCCACCGGGGCCGTCACTGCGGTGTAGGAGAGGTTCAGTTCCGCGTCCTTCACCCGGGCTTCCGCCCCTTGCAGGCTGGCCAGGGAACTGGCTGCGTTGGAGGTGGCGTCGTCGAATTCCTTCTGGCTGATGGCCTGCTGGGCCACCAGGCCCTTCAGGCGGGCCATTTCCCGGCCGGTCTGGTCCGCCTTGGCTTTCGCATCCGCCAGGCTGGCTTTCGCCAGGGCCAGGGCGATCTCGAAGGGCGCACGGTCGATCTGGAAGAGCACCTGGCCGGCCTTCACCGCCGCGCCTTCCTGGTACAGGCGTTTCTGCAGGATGCCGCCAACCCTTGCCCGCACTTCCACTTCCCGGGAGCCTTCGGTCTGGGCCGTCACCTCGACGCTGGCCGGCACCTGCACCGGTTTCGCTTCCAGCAAGGCCACCGGCAAGGGCGGCGGTGCGGCGGGCGGCGGCGGGGCGTCGCCGCCTGAGCAGCCGGCGAGCAGGGACAAGGTCAGCAGGCCTGCGGCGAGCCGGGCGGCGGGTGCAGGAAAGAATTGCCGGAAAGTGCTGGGGGCCATGCCGTACTCCGTGCTTTGCAAATGACCCCGCATTATATACAGTCACGCCTGTATGTATATTCCGGTTTGTATCCAAAAAATGAGAATTCTCCATGCGTAGAACCAAGGCCGACGCCGAACAGACCCGATCGCAGATCCTCGAAGCCGCCCGCCGTGTGTTCGCCGAGCGGGGCGTGGCCCGCACGTCCCTGGAGCAAGTGGCAACGGCTGCCGGTCTCACCCGGGGCGCCATCTACTGGCACTTCGCCAACAAGACCGAACTCTTCTACGCCATGCGCGATCAGGTGTCTCTGCCTCTGTTCGACCGCATGGGCGCGGCCTTGCTGGGGGAGGACCTGGAAGACCCCCTCAAGGCTGTGGAAGACAGCATGCTGGAAATCCTGCGGGGCCTGGAAGGCGATGCGCCGGTGCGGGAGACCTTCGGCATCATTAGCCTGAAGTGTGAATACGTGGGGGAATTCACCGCCGTCCTGGCGCGCATCCTGCAAAGCGCCGGGGAGTGGACGGACAAGCTGGCCCGCTCCTATGCCTGCGCCCGCCGCCGGGGGCTGCTGCGGCCCGGTGCGGAGCCGGAACTTCTGGCTCTGGAAAGCCAAGCCTTTATGTTTGGCCTGGTGCGTCTGTGGCTGATGGATGCCGCCGGCACCAGTGTCCGCCCCCGCGCCCGGGACATGGTGCATGCTCACGTGGAACTGCGGCGGGCGTAAACGAAAAATGCCGCCTCCCGTTGACGGGGGCGGCATTTGTGGGGTCGGCTTCAGCCGACCGATGGCCGGATAAATCCGGCCCCACAAAATTACAGCTTCACGCCCTTGGCGGCGGCCAGCACAGCCTTGGTGGAGGCGGCGGCGGCGGCGTTCATGTTGGCTTCGGCGATCTCGGAAACCTGCTTGGCAGCCTGGTTCAGGGTTTCGAAGGCGGCGTTGGCGGCGGCGACGGTGCGCTGGAAGGCATCCACGGCAGCTTCGGAACCGCCGGGGGTGTTGCTGCCCACCTTGGAGATGGCGTCGGACATGCCCTTTTGCACTTCGGCCACCTGGCTCTCCACCAGCTTGGAAACTTCACCCTGGGTTTCGGTGGAGATTTCATACACGGCGCGGGAGTAGGCCACGGCCTTTTCCACGGCGGGTTGGGCCATGGAGGCTTGCAATTCGGCCAGTTCCTTCTGGTCCTTGGCGCCCAGCAGAGCCTTGGCGGTGTTCAGGTTGTCTTCCAGCAGGCTGCGGCTGGTGTTCAGGTTCAGGGCGGCCAGGCGTTCGGCGCTGGCGATGGCGGCGTTGGCCAGGGACAGCAGGGAGTCGATTTGCAGGCCGGCGGTGGCATTGGCGTTGGCGGTGAATTTTTGCATGGTGCTCTCCAGAGAGAAAGTTTGGATGGGTAGTGTTGTTTTCTGCAGCCACCCGATCTCTTCGGTTATGGTGCAGTGCAGCATGAGCGAATTATAAGCATACGCGCGTACACAGGGCAAGTGTTTGTTGTGCACTGCAGCAAAATTTATTTTCGTTTGTTTTCCGTGGCTGGTAGAGGCGTTGGTCGCTTCTTGAAAGTGTCCTATCGCGGACGAGGTCCGCTCCTACGGGGTAACGGTGCGTAGGAGCAGACCTTGTCCGCGATAGCGTATTCCGGGCATTAACTGAATTCCGTATTTGCCACTACTCTTGGCGTGCAGACGTGTGGCAGCGCAGGGGATATCTACACCCAGGTGGAACGTCTGGTCAAGGCAGGCCTGCTGGATCTGGTGACGGAGAAGTTCGCCAATATCAGCCGGGAAACCCTCTAGCGCACCCTTTCCGCCAAGGGGAGTCCGACCCTGAAAACTCTGGTGGCGGTGCTCAAGACCGTGGGTCTGCGCTTCTCCGTGGAGTCACCGCAACAGATGTATGCCTGATTAAACAGGCATGTCACATGCCGCCGCATCGCGCCCTGATTTAGAATGGGCAGGTTCTCCATCGAACCAATACCTGGGCCACCCTGCATGAACCTGACCACGCCGGCACTCCTTTTCCCGGCCATCTCCCTGCTGCTGCTCGCCTACACCAACCGTTTCCTGACCCTCGCCCAGGTCATCCGCGCTCTCAACAATTCCCCGGACCGGGGCGCCGAACTAGTACAGCGTCAGTTGCCTGGCCTCAAGCGGCGCATCGCCCTCACCCAGTACATGCAGGGTTTCGGGGTGTTGAGTTTTCTCTTGTGCGCCCTGTCCATGCTCTGCCTGTTCCTGGATGCGGAACTGCCGGGGAAGTGGCTGTTCGGCATCAGCATCCTGATCCTGGCCTTGTCGCTGCTGATGTCCCTGATTGAGGTGGTGATCTCGAACGAGGCCCTGTCCCTGGTGGTCAAGGACCTGGAGAAGGCCGCGCACTGATGGTCGCAGGGGGCAGGTAAAGCCTTGGGGTCTAATGAGCACGGCTGGTCAGCCGGGATGACCTGTTTTTACAGGGACGGCGCCTGCCGCAAGGCCTATGCGCTCCAGTCGTAGTCCACCGTCAGGGGGGCGTGATCACTGAAGCGCTGTTCCTTGTAGACCGAGCCGCTGTAGGCCGTGGCGGCGATGCCCGGCGTGGCGATCTGGTAGTCGATGCGCCAGCCCACGTTCTTCGCCCAGGCCTGGCCCCGATTGGACCACCAGGTGTAGGCCTCGCCCGTGGCCTCCGGATACAGCCGGCGATGTACATCCACCCAGGCTTGCTCGTCGAACACCCGGCTCAACCAGGCCCGCTCCTCCGGCAGGAAGCCGGAATTCTTCTGGTTGGATTTCCAGTTCTTCAGGTCGATTTCTTGGTGGGCGATATTCCAGTCGCCGCACAGCACTACTTCCCGGCCTTCCGCCTTCAGGGCCGCCAGCACCGGGTAGAACTCGTCCATGAACTGAAACTTGGCCTCCTGGCGTTCCGGCGAGCTGGAACCGGAGGGTACATACACGGAAATCACCGAGAGATTGCCGAAGTCCGCCCGGATGTAGCGGCCCTCGGCGTCGAAGCCGGCGTGGCCGATGCCTTCCACCACCCGGTCAGGCGCCCGCCGGGAATAGATGCCGACGCCGCTGTAGCCCTTTTTTTCCGCGTAATGGAAGCAACTGTGGTAGCCCCCAGGGGCCTGCATGGCCGGCGTCAGATCTGGCGCCTGGGCCTTCAGTTCCTGCAGACACAGGATGTCTGCCTGCTGGAGTGGCAGCCAGTCCAGGAAGCCCTTGTTGGTGGCGGAACGGATTCCGTTGAGATTTAGGGAGATGATGCGTAACATGATGATTTTTTTGTGGCCCGAACATGCGGCCGGCGTCTTGCCGGTGCCGGAATCGGGCCAGGGGTCGAGGAACGTGGATTTTAGCCGGGATTTCATCTCTTTCGCCTGCGACAAGGGCGTGTTGCGCTTTGGTGAGTTCGTTACCAAGGCCGGGCGCATGTCGCCGTACTTTTTCAACGCCGGTCTGTTCGATGACGGCCAGTCCATGCTGCGCCTGTCTGAGTTCTACGCCCGCGCCATCCTGGGCAGCGGCATGGAGTTCGACATGCTCTTCGGGCCGGCCTACAAGGGTATTTCCCTGGCTACCGGCACGGCCATGGCCTTGGCTGCCGCCGGTCGTAGCGTGCCATTTGCCTTCAACCGCAAGGAAGCCAAGGACCACGGCGAAGGCGGCACCCTCATCGGCGCACCGATGAAGGGCCGCGTGCTCATTATTGACGACGTGATTTCCGCCGGCACGTCGGTGCGGGAGTCCGTGGAACTCATCCGCGCCCAGGGCGCCACGCCCGTCGGCGTGGTCATCGCCCTGGACCGCCAGGAAAAGGGCAAGGGCGAGTTGTCCGCGGTGCAGGAAGTGGCGCAGCAATACGGACTGCCCGTGGTGGCAGTGGCCAGCCTGTCCGACCTGCTGGGCTTCCTGCGTGGCAGCCCGGATCTGGCCCGCAACCTGGTGGCTGTGGAGGCCTACCGTGCCCAATACGGGATCGCACAAAAGGCCTGAACGCCTGCTGCTGCTGTTGGCCCTGCTCGCGCCGGGCTGGGCGGCGGCGGAGCGACTAACCTACTGCTGCCAGGATGACGCTGGTCACCAGACCTGCGGCGACGTCCTGCCGGCCCAGTGCTACAACAAGGCCTATCGTGTGCTCGGCAGCAAGGGGCTGACGGTGCGCCGGGTCGAGACGCCCCTGACGCCGGAACAGCGCGCCCAGCGGGAAGCGGATGAGCAGCGCAAGCAGTCCGAGGAGCGGGTCGCCCGGGAACAGCGCCGCCGCGACATGGCCTTGCTGGAAACCTATGCCAGTGACAAGGATATTGATGCCACCCGGGACCGGATCCTGCGGGGGCATGAACAGTCCCTGCGGGATCTTCAGACGCGCCGGGTGGATCTGCAGAAAAAACAGAAGGCCTACGCCAGCGAGGCGGAGTTCTACGTGAAAAAGCCCATGCCGCCGGAACTACGCAACGGCATCAAGGATACGGACGCGGAACTTCAGGGGCTGGATGCCCAGGTCGCGGCGCGGCAGAAGGATGCGGACGCCACCCGGGCCAGGTTCGACGACGAGAAGCAGCGTTTCCTGGACCTGAAGCGTCGGGGCGCCATCAATGCGGCGGCGTCCTCCGCCCGCTGACCTGTGGGTCGGGATTCATCCCGACAGGGGCGGGCGGGTATATCTGTCGGGCCAAACCCGACCAGCTATGCCTCTACGGTAGCAAGCGGTCGCCCACGCGTGCGCCTTCGTACCATGTCAGCAGGCCGCTCGCCGTCGCACTTTCCGCAGGCGGGGACCAGGGAGCCATGTCCGCAGCGGCCAGCGGCTGGTAAGGCCCGTGTTTTACTTCGAAGATGACGCCGCCCGCATCCAGCGAGAGCACCGCGTGCCACTGCCCGGCCGGATTTTCCAGCATGCGGCAGTCTTCTCCCAGCACCGTGCGGGCCGTGACCGTGCCGGCCTCGTCGAAATACAGCACCAGGAAGCGTCCGCGCAGGGGGGTGAGCAGTTCCCAGGTGTGGCGGTGACGGTGGGGGCGTACATAAGTGCCGGGTTCCATGGCAATGGCCAGGCGCTGGATGGGGTCTTCCAATTGCTCGTGCAGGTTCAGGTTGGCACGCTGGCGCGGTAAAGCCTGGGCCTCTCCCGCCAGGGCATCCAAGGTGGCGTCGGTAATCTGTTTCATGGCAGGCTGCTCGAAAAACCGCCATTGTAGCCTCCTAACCGGCATGGCTTGGGAGCCAGGCCCTGAATGTGAAAGCCATGCCGGTTTTCCCTCACCCTCAGTCCCTCTCCCAGTGGGAGAGGGAAGCGTCGTGAGTCGCTGGTGCGACTTGCACTGCATTGCACAGGAATATTTCATGCACGAACGTCCCGCCTCCCTCGACCTGCCCCTGGCCTCCCCGGGCATGCTGGCCCTGCTGCTGGCCCAGTTCCTGTCGGCCTTGGCGGACAACGCGGTACTTATCGCCGCCATCGCCATCGTCAAGGCGGTGGGCCGGGCCGGGGACGTACCCCTGTTGCAGGCGGCTTTCGTCGTTCCCTTCATCCTGCTGGCCCCCTTCGTCGGGCGCCTCGCCGATGCCTTTCCCAAGGGCCGGGTCATGCTGGCCGCCAACGGCCTCAAGCTGGCGGGGGCTGCGCTGATGGCGGCCGGCTTCCCCGCTGGAGCGGCCTATGGCCTCATCGGCGTGGGGGCTGCGGCCTATTCCCCCGCCAAGTACGGCATCCTGTCCCAGATGTTTTCTCCGGCGCGGCTGGTCAAGGCCAATGGCTGGCTGGAGGGTTCCACCATCGTCGCCATTCTCATGGGGGTGGTACTGGGGGGCTTGCTGGCGGACCGTTCCCTGTCTTCAGCCTTTGCCGCCATCCTGGCCTGCTATGGCTTGGCGTCCCTCTGCAACCTGGCGATTCCCCGCCTTCCGGCAGAAAACACGGCGCCGACCGGGGGGCTGCGGGTCTTGTTGACGCGTTTTGTGCACAATGGGCGGGCACTGGTGGTCGACAGCGAAGCCCGTTTCAGCCTCTTCGGCACCAGCGTGTTCTGGGGCAGCGGTTCCACCTTGCGACTCATGCTCTTTGCCTGGGTGCCGGTGGTGCTGGGAGTGGTGGACAACCAGACCCCGGCCAATCTCATGGGGGCGCTGTCCGTGGGCATCGTGATTGGTGCAGCGGCGGCGGGCGCCTGGGTGTCCCTCTCCAGGGTGAACCGGTCCCTGGCCGGAGGCCTGCTGCTGGGTCCGCTGATCATGGCCCTGGCGGGCGTGAAGAGCCTGGGGGCTGCCTATGGCCTCATGGCGGCGGTGGGGGCCTGCGGCGGATTCTTCGTCGTGCCCCTGAACGCCCTGCTGCAGGAGCGGGGCCACGAAACCATTGGTGCCGGACAGGCCCTGGCAGTACAAAACTTCTTTGAAAACCTGGCCATGCTGCTGTTTGTCGGCCTGTATTCCGTGGCCGCCGGTGCAGGCTTGCCGGTAAACCTCAGCGCCGCCGCCTTCGGACTGCTGATTCTCGCCTGCATGGTTGGCCTTGCCGCAGGGCGGCGGAGTAAATAAAAAGCGGATTGAAACGCCGAGACGCGGAGACGCGGCGAAAACCGGCATATCCGAGGTATCCCTCGTCAGGATTGTGCCCAGTAAATGCCTGTATTTGATTTTCTCGGCGCCTCTGCACCTCGGCGTTTCAAAATTTCCTTAATCAGCCGAGGATTTCGCTGATTTCTTCCCGCTGACGCAGTTCGGATTCGAAGGCTTCCATTTCGGGACCGAGGGCATCCCGGGCGGAAACCATGCCCACGGGACGGCCGTTGTCCACCACCGGCACGTGGCGGAAGCCGCCTTCAAACATCATGTGCATGGCGTGACCGAAGGGCTTGTCGGCGCCGATGGTCTGGGGATTCGCCGTCATCACCTGGGAAAGGGGCGTGGCAGCCGGGTCCAGGCCTTCCGCCAACACGCGGAACAGGGCGTCCCGTTCCGTGAAAATACCTGCCAGCTTACCGTTCTCCACCACCAGCAAAGCCCCCACCTTTGCGGCCTTCATGGCGCAGGCAGCGGCGGTGACGAGGGTGTCCGGAGGCGCGGTAATGATGCGCTGGGTGGCGACGAGGGTTCTGATGGGGCGATGGGGCATGATGCGTCTCCTGTTTTAATGGCGGGTCTGGAAAGCGCTGCTGTTGGCAACTCTAGCAAAACTCAATGACAGAAGTTCACGCCACCCGAAAAATATTTGAGTAAAAGAGTCGGGATTGATTTTGGCAAGCCTTCGGGGCTGTCTCGAAAGCGCAAGGAGGCGGACAGGCAAAGCGCCTTCCGCCAAATATCCTCCCGGAGGTGTCTCGGTTTTCTGAAAATATCCTGATCAGGCCGAAGCCGGTGCCGTGCGGGGCAGGAATTCCTCGTAGGCACGCACCGCTTCAGCGGCGTACATGAGGGACGGGCCACCGCCCATATAGACGGCCACACCCAGGCATTCCATGAGTTGCTCCCGAGTTACGCCCAGGCGGATCAAGGCCTTGACATGGAAACCAACACAGCCGTCGCAACGGGCCGCTACGCCGATGCCCGTGGCGATGAGTTCCTTGTCCAGGGCGGAAAGGGCGCCGGCGGCCATGGCCCCCTTGGACATGGCGGAAAAGCCTTTCATGGTGTCTGGAATTTCGCTGCGCAGCTTTTCCAGGGCGAGTGAAATATCGGTGGTGATCTGGACGAAGGACTTGCTCATGGCAACCTCAAAATGGGTGGACGGACCAGCAGTGACATCGAAACGACTTATAACATTATAAAATACTTATATTCTGTTTTACACCCCTCTGTTGCGCCCACGACAGCAAACCCGACGCCATGCCTTTTTGCCGGTGCTACACTGCAGTGTTCGCGCCACTGGCGCGACAGACCACACGGGGATCACCATGATGGAAAAATTCATGCTCCTGACGCGTGTCGAGGATACCGCCATCAGCCGGCGGCAATTCTTCCGTGTCGGCGCCTGCGCGACCCTGGCGGCCGTCACGCCGACGGCCTTTGCCAAAGTGCTGCCCGCCAACGCACTGGAGGCGCCCTCCACCGCAAGCGGCGAGCGGGCACTGAGTTTCTACCAAACCCATACGGGCGAATCCCTGCGGCGGGTGTATTGGGCTGAGGGTGACTACCTGGAGGACTCGTTGAAGGAGATCAAACACCTGCTGCGGGACCATCGCACCGGCGAGGAGCGGGCCATCGACCCGGTGCTGATGGACGTGCTGTATCGCATCCGCAGCGGCATGAATAGCACCGAGCCTTTTCATGTCATCTCCGGCTATCGTTCCCCGGCCACGAACAGTTCACTGCACGCCAGGAGCCTGGGCGTTGCCAGCCACAGCTTGCACATGGAGGGCATGGCCATCGACATCCGCCTACCAGGTCGTGATCTCAAGCAACTCAGGGATACGGCCACCGCCCTGCGGGCCGGCGGCGTGGGCTATTACCGGGAGTCGGATTTTGTACACGTGGACGTGGGCCGGGTGCGCTACTGGTAAACGCTGGCTTTGGGCACAGTGCGATGCCCAGCCCGGCGGCAGCCTCAATCTGAGTCTGAGTCAGCCGACCCCAGCAGAAACGGGAATTCAACGTCGGGCTCGCCACCTTCGATGATGTCAACCAAGGCACGAGCGGAGCCACAGGCCAGGGTCCACCCCAGGGTGCCGTGCCCCGTATTGAAGTAGAGATTCTGGTAGCGACTGCGGCCGATATACGGCACGCCGCCTGCCGTGGCGGGCCTGAGGCCCGCCCAGAACTCGCCTTTCGTGTTGCCGACGGCTTCAGGAAAGAGTTCCCGTGCCCGCGCCTGGATGGCTTCACAACGGGCTCGGGAAATGGATTTGTCGAAACCGGCGAGTTCCGCAGTCCCCGCCACCCGTAGCCTATCCCCCAGACGCGACATGACGATACGGCGGGACTCGTCCGTAATGCTGACGGACGGCGCCAGGATTCCGGGGGCCAGCGGCACGGTCACTGAATAGCCCTTGACGGGGTAGATGGGCAAATCAACGCCTACGCTTCTGGCCAGTTTCGGGCTGAAGCTTCCTGCTGCGAGAACGAAGGCATCCGCATTGATGCGCCCGCGCAAGCCGGAAGCCTCCCGCACATGCACGCCGGCAATGCGCTTGCCGAAGGCTTCGAGTTTTTCGATCCGGGTGCTGAACTGGAACTGCACGCCGGCCGCCTGACACAAGTCCGTCAATCGGGTGACGAACATGTGCGCATCGCCGGACTCGTCATCCGGCGCATACAGCCCACCCGTCAGGGGCCCCTGGTACGCGGCCAGCGCCGGTTCCACCGCCACGCAGGCCTCCCGGTCCAGCAAATCCAGGCGGATGCCATGATCCTGAAACAGGCCTTCGGCTTTTTTGGCTGCGTGGGAAAGCGTGCTGCCATTGAAAAACAGGTGCAGGATGCCCTTTTCGCGGCAGTCATACTCGATGCCCGTGGCGGCACGCAATTCCCGCAGGCGCTCCCGGCTGTACAGCGCCAGGTTGGCGATGGCGGCCGTGTTACTCCGGGTACGGGAAGCACGGCACTCCGAGAGAAAGCGGAAGGCAAACTTCCACTGGGCCATGTCGGCGCGGAAGCGAAACAGCAGGGGGGCATTTTCACGCCCCAAGGAGCGCAAGGCCTGCCAGGGCGCCCCCGGATTGGCCCAGGGTTCCGGGTGGCTGACGGAGATCTGGCCGCCGTTGGCAAAGCTGGTTTCCTCAGCCGGGCGGGGCTGGCGGTCGAGGACCGTGACCTGATGCCCTGCCTGCGACAGGTACCATGCGGCGGTGACACCGGAAAGTCCGGCACCAAGGACAACGATCTTCATGCAGGAGGTCGGAAAACCATATGATTCGCGTGCTAGACAAGTTCCCTCGCGGGAAATGATCAAGAGACCAGGATCCAGTTTGTGTCAAAGGCCCGAATTGTCGCATGTCGCGCTGTCCTGTAACAGATTGTGGTAATGGATTGTTGTAAAAGACTTTAACGAATACCATCAGCCTCGCCAGCATGCAGGGGGCTGCCTCGTCCCCCATGCAGCGCGTCAGGAACCCCCAATGGAAACCCTCAAAGCAGCCATTCAACCCGACCTGGACGCCGTCGCCACTTTTGGTGGCGGCTGTTTCTGGTGCTTGGACGCGGTCTTTTCCCGTCTGCGCGGAGTCCGGAAGATAGACTCCGGCTATGCTGGCGGCCACACCCCGGCCCCGGACTACCACCAGGTTTGCAGCGGCACCAGCGGTCACGCGGAAGTGGTGCGCATCCACTTCGATGCCGCGTTGATCTCCTACCGGCAACTGCTGGAAGTCTTCTTCACCATCCACGACCCGACCACGCCGAACCAGCAGGGCAACGACGTCGGAAGCCAGTACCGCTCGGTGATTTTCTGGCACACGCCGGAACAAGAGGACGCGGCCCACACCCTGATCCAGGAACTGGAGAACGCCCACACCTGGCCCGCCCCGGTAGTCACCCAGATCCTGCCCGCCCAAACTTTCTTCCCGGCGGAGAACTACCACCAGGGCTACTTCGAAACCAACGGCGGGCAGCCCTATTGCCAGTATGTGGTGGCGCCGAAAGTGGACAAGCTTCGACGGAAATTTCCGGCCTGGCTGTAGCTGTAGGTCGGGTTAAAACCCGACCTACGAAGTCAACACACGAAAAAAAGGCGCCTGGCGGCGCCCTTTCCCGATGGGCTGAACGCAGATCAGTCGTGGTAACTCGTCGCCTTGTCCACTTCATTCTTCGAACCCAGGAACACGGCCACGCGCTGATGCAGGCCCGTGGGCTGGATGTCGAGAATGCGCTCACGACCATTGGTGGCGGCACCGCCGGCCTGTTCAACGATGAAGGCCATGGGGTTGGCCTCGTACATCAGGCGCAGCTTGCCCGGCTTTCCCGGTTCCCGCTTGTCCCGGGGATACATGAAGATACCGCCACGGGAGAGGATCCGATGCACGTCGGCCACCATGGAGGCGACCCAGCGCATGTTGAAGTCCTTGCCGCGAGGGCCGTCCGCACCTTCCAGGAGTTCCCCCACATAGCGCTGTACCGGTTCTTCCCAGTGGCGCTGGTTGGAGGCATTGATGGAGAACTCCTTGGTGTCCTCGGGAATACGCATATTCTCTTCCGTGAGCACGAAAGCGCCGGTTTCCCGGTCCAGGGTAAAGCAGTTGACGCCATCCCCCAGGGTCAGCACCAGGAGCGTGGTCGGGCCATACACCGCGTAGCCGGCGCAAACCTGCTGGCTGCCGGGCTGGAAGAAGGCGGTTTCGTCCGGATCGGTGACTCCCTCGGGACAGCGCAGCACGGAGAAAATGGTGCCGACGGAGATATTCACATCAATGTTGCTGGAGCCGTCCAGGGGATCGAACAGCAGCAGGTATTCGCCCTTCGGGTAGCGGTGGGGTATCTGGTGGGGCAGTTCCATTTCCTCAGAGGCCATGGCCGCCAGGTGGCCGCCCCATTCGTTGGCCTCCAGCAGGATTTCGTTGGAAATGACGTCCAGTTTCTTCTGGACCTCGCCCTGCACATTGTCGCTGCCGGCACTACCGAGTACGCCGGCCAGTCCACCCTTGCCGATGGCGATGGAAATGTACTTACAGGCGCGGGATACCACCTCGATGAGCAGGCGCAGATCGTGGGGAATCACGCCTTTGTCCCGTTCCTCTTCAATCAGGAAGCGGGTGAGCGTCACACGTGCCATGAATATCCTCCAGTGAATCGTAACAAAATGCCCCGGGGCCACCGGGGCGGAAATCTTGCATTTGCGGATGCCGGAACCGGCTAACCAGCCCCGCCACGTGGCTGCCCGGCCTCCGGCCAAGGGGCAAATATTACCCGCCCCGATGCCCCGCAATAAAGTTCTTCAGTACGGTCTGTAGAACGACCGCATGCTTTCGGTTGCCGGACGTTCGCGCCGTGGCAATGTCGTCGGCGATGATGGCCTTGAGGCGCCGCTCCCCCGCCGCCGTATGCACAAGGTAATTTCCCATCTCCAGGGCCGCCATTTCCGGGATGTGCTCATGTTCGGCAATGGCTTCGATCTCGCCTTCGGTCAATTCCGAAAGACCAACACAATCTTCATAAGTCAGCATGGCTCCCCCTTTATTGTTGTCAGGCCGACCCTGAAAGCCTGTCTGGCCCACGGTGTCCGCAAAGCGCAGACGTGGTGCATGAAAACACGCCTTTCCACCGTCGATGTTGATCCAGACCAAATGAACGTCATTTCCGCCCTCCCTGCTGGCGCTTCAGCCAGCCGGGGCACCCAGCGAAAACCGCTCTCGCTACCCCCTCAGCGGTGCCTCCCGCGAAAACCCACCATGCAAGCCTGGCGACAGGCTTCACTTCCCATATTTTCCTTAAATAATCCAATAGCTTATGAAAAGAATTGGGGCTTGTCGACGAATCAACATTGACAAGGGCTTTTTCCCTGCGCATCCTTGGCGGATTCCGGCTTGTACCAGGCTTGTCAGAGGGAAAACCCGACAAGGCTGGCAAAGAGTGAAGAGTGTCCCAGAGGAGGGGCCAAGCCGGTGCCGGGATGAATTTTCATATCACGAGAGGAGATTGGACAATGGCGACTGCAGAAAAGAAACCCGCAACGAAACGCACACCCAACGCGGCTTTCATGAAGCCCCTGACCCCGAGTGCGGCACTCGCTGCTGTGGTTGGCGCGGCCCCCCTGCCCCGAACGGAAGTGGTCAAGAAGGTATGGGAGCATATCAAGGCCAATAATCTGCAGGACGCAGCCAATAGACGCCTGATCAACGCGGATGCCGCGCTCAAGGCCGTCTTCGATGGCAAGGAACAGGTCACCATGTTCGAACTCACCAAGCTGGTGAATGTGCACCTCAAGTAAGCCCGGTCCCCTCCCTGCCCCGAACGCCCCGGATGCCCTCCGGGGCGTTTTCTGTTGTGCTTGCCACATGCTCAATGTTCGGCCACCGTCATAGGCTAGGCTGAGGCCCCCTGCGGGTGTAAAGTAACGCCTTCATCGGTCCCGGGAATGTGCCGCTCGGGCGTTCGGACAGCCCTGAGACCCGCTGCCCCCTCCCCCGACTTCTAGCGCAAGCCGCCCGGCTGGCCCCATGGATTTCATAAGAAGAAAGGGAGTGACATGGCTAAGTATTTGACGGAAGCGATTCGTAGTGTAGCCCTGGTGGGGCATGCTGCCGCTGGCAAGACGACCCTGACCGAAGCCTTGCTGCAAAAGGCAGGCATCATCACCACTGCGGGCAGCGTGGAAAAAGGCAGTACCGTCAGCGACTTCGATCCGCTGGAAAAGAGCTACCTCCACTCCCTCAATACGTCCCTGGTGAATTTCGCAGACGGCAAGGTGCATGTGCACCTGCTGGACACCCCGGGCTACCCGGACTTCATCGGCCAGGGCATCAGCGCCCTGGCTGCGGTGGAAACGGCGCTGGTGGTCGTGAATGCCCAGAATGGCATCGAGCTCAACACCCGCCGCATGATGAAATGGACCGCCGGTCGCGGCTTGTGCCGCATGATCGTGGTGAACAAGATCGACGCCGACAATGTGGATCTGCCGGGTCTCCTGGCCGACATCCAGGATACCTTCGGCAAGGAATGCCTGCCCATCAATCTGCCGGCCCACGGTCGTCAGGATGTGGTGGACTGCTTCTTCACGCCGGACGGCGAGGCAGACTTCTCCTCCGTGGCCCAGGCCCACTCGGCCCTGGTGGACCAGGTGGTGGAAGTGGACGAAGAACTCATGGCCCTGTACCTGGAACAAGGCTCCGAACTGGCCCCTGAGCAACTGCATGCGCCCTTTGAAAAGGCCCTGCGGGAAGGCCACTTGATCCCGGTGTGCTTTGTTTCCGCCAAGACCGGCGCTGGCCTGCCGCAGCTCATGGAAATCCTGGAAAAGCTGGCGCCGAATCCGACGGAAGGCAACCCGCCCCCCTTCTACAAGGGCGAACCGGGCGACACGGACATCGTGGAATTCCAGTCCGAACCCGACCCCGCCAAGCATGTGCTGGCCCACGTCTTCAAGGTCATCGTGGACCCGTATGTGGGCAAGCTCGGTGTCTTCCGCGTTTATCAGGGCACCATCCGCAAGGATTCGGAACTCTTCGTCGGCGACAACCGGCGGCCCTTCAAGGTCGGCCACCTGTTCGTGCTGCAAGGCAAGGACTACGTGGAAGTGGACGAACTGGTGCCGGGTGACATCGGCGCCGTGGCCAAGGTGGAGGAAATCAGCTTCGATTGCGTGCTGCACGACTCCCACGACGAAGACCACATCCACTTGAAGCCCCTGGAATTCCCGGTTCCCGTCCAGGGCATCGCCGTGGACACCAAGAAGAAGGGCGACGAGCAGCGTCTCTTCGACGTGCTGCACAAACTGGAACTGGAAGACCCGACCTTCAAGGCCGAGCGCCACCCCACCACCAACGAAACCGTGTTGCGGGGCCTGGGAGACCTGCACCTGCGTTCCAAGCTGGAAAAAATGTCCAGCCAGTACAAGCTGGAGCTGACTACCCGACCGCCCGCCATTCCCTACCGGGAAACCATCACAAAGAATGCGGAGTGCACCTACCGCCACAAGAAGCAGACCGGCGGCGCCGGCCAGTTCGGCGAAGTAGCCCTGCGCATCGAACCCCTGCCCCGGGGCACCGGCTTCGAGTTCGTGGACAGCGTCAAGGGTGGCACCATCCCCGGCGTCTTCATACCGGCGGTGGAAAAGGGCGTGCGCCAGGCCTTGGACAGCGGCGTCATCGCCGGCTTCCCGCTGCATGATGTGCGCGTCGTGGTGTTCGACGGCAAGCACCATCCGGTGGACTCCAAGGAAATCGCCTTCGTCACCGCCGGTCGCAAGGCCACCATGGAAGCGGTGCGGGAAGCGGGCGCCATCATCCTGGAACCCATCGTGGAAATCGAAATCACGGTGCCGGAAAGCCACGTGGGCGATGTCACCTCTGACCTGGCGTCCCGCCGCGGCCATGTCACCGGCACGGAAGGGCGCGGTACCGCCAGCATGGCGGTGACGGGACAGGTGCCACTCTCCGAACTGGAGGACTACCCCAACCGCCTGCGCGCCATGACCGCCGGCCACGGCGCCTACGTCATCGAACTCTCCCACTACGACCCGGTACCCGCCGCCACCCAGCAAAAACTGGCATCCGAGTACAAGGGGGAGAAAGAAGAGGATTAAGGCGATTTGAACCGCGCCACTTCGTGAAATAGACAAGGGGGGCGTGCCCCCCTTGTTCGTACACATCGACCTGCCGCCGGCAGGTACCGTCAGCGGTGGAGGTTTTCCTTCCGGCCAGCCCCCTTGCCGACCGCCACTTCCCGCCCTACGGCATTCGACAGGGCGGGGTCCGGCGAATTGCAGTTCTTGCCGAAATCCTGGTGGATAGCATCCATCAGTTGCGACAGGGAATCCCACTGGCAGACATGGGTAAAAGCCCCGGCCTGCAGCAGGGACAGGCAACGGGATGCGTCCCCCGGGGAAATCAGCGCCAGCACGCGAATGGCCGGCGCGAAGGCGGCAATGGCAAACGTCACATCAACGCTGGATAGCCCGGACAAGTGGCTATCCACCAGCACCAGGTCCGGCGCACACTCCTGCAACATCATCAAGGCGGTTTCGCCGGTGTCCGCGTGGCCGACCACCTGGACACAGGGCGCCTTGTCCAACAAGGCAGCCAGACCCTCCCGGAAGAGGGTCTGGCGGGAGACGAGCAGCACGCGAATGGGCTGATCGACAACGCCGCCAGGCTCCCCACAGCAGAGCTTGCAGCCTGGAAACGCGGAACGGGCAGCCGCATCGCTGAGGGCAGCGGCTGGTTTCGTCAGAAATAGGGCATTACCCATGTAAGAATTCCTCCTACATCAAGGACCGGAATGGTAACGACATTTCCCCAGGCAACACAATGGGAAAGCCTTAATAATTGTTGAGGGGCAGCGACAGCGCTCCCACTCTTCTTTCCCCTGCCTCTTCGTCCGCGCCAGCCGATGCCCTAACAATGGTCTATCTGGCGAGCCGGCCGGGACGTTTCGAATATGTTCATACGCCAAAGCATGGTTCTTGGCTCAACCTGATCGAATGCGCCTTCTCCAAGATGGCCCGCACATTCCTTCGCCACATCCGCGTTAACGCCATCGACGACCTCAAGGCCCGCATCCTCAAAGGCATCGCCGAAATGAATGAAACCTCCATCCTCTTCCGCTGCAAGAAGTTCGATCCGGGCGTGGTGTAATTTGTAACCTATTTATTGAAATGACCTACTAGCCCCTAGCCCCCGGAACCGCACACGGCGCGGCGCAGGCGGTCGGCTACGGCGGCCCATGCCGGCCCGGCAGGGATTTCCTCCACGGCGATGAGGGCCACGCCAGCGTGGTCCAATTCCCGCAGGGCACCGTAGAGGCCGTGGGCATAGCCAGCTGGGTCCACGGGCAGGGGCTGCCAGACGTGGGGGCCTTCCTGGGGCAACTGGCTGTGGGCCAGCACGCCGCAATGCCGGCCGCTGTGGCGGTAGGCGTTGAGCACATCCCAGACCCGTTCCCGGCTGAGCATTTTCATGGGTGTGGTGGGCGCATAGTGGGCCGCCAGGGTGCCGGAGGCCCGGGGGGCATCATCGTCGGTTCCTGTCGGGCTTACGCCAATGATGGCCTTGATGTCCTCTGGACTAATGGCGCCGGGACGCAAGAGGCGCGGGCCGGCGTCTGGCAGGCCCGAGAGATCCAGGATGGTGGATTCGATGCCCACGTCACAAGGCCCTCCATCCAGCACCAGGGCCACTTTGTCGCCCAGTTCTTCCCGCACATGGGCCGCCGTGGTGGGGCTGATGCGGCCGAAACGGTTGGCGGAAGGCGCGGCCACGCCGCCGGAACCGCCTGCGGCCGTAAAGGCTCGCAGAACTTCCAAGGCCAGGGGATGGCCGGGGACCCGGAGGCCCACCGTGTCCTGGCCACCAGTGACGGCGTCTGGCACAGCGGGCTGGCGCTTGAGGATGAGGGTCAGGGGCCCGGGCCAGAAGGCGGCCGCCAGCAGACGGGCCGCCTCGGGTATGTCCCGCGCCCAGGTCTCCAGCTGGCCAGCGTCTGCAATATGCACGATGAGCGGATGATCCGCCGGCCGGCCCTTGGCTTGGAAAATTTTCGCCACGGCGGCCGGGTTGGCCGCGTCGGCCCCCAGGCCATACACCGTCTCCGTCGGCAGGCCCACCAGTTCGCCTTGCTTCAGGAGTTGAACCGCTTGGTCAATGGCGGAATCAGACACGGCCATATGTGTGCAAAATGCAATTTGAAACGCCGAGGCGCCGAGGCGCCGAGGAAGAACAAAAACCTTGTCTGTTGATCTGACAGCGTTTCTCCGAGGCCGCACCCCTCAAGGCTGCGCTCCTCGCTTTTCTCGGCGCCTCGGCGCCTCGGCGTTTAGTCAGGTGTTTCAAAACTCAGGGCATGTCCGGCAAAGTCTTGGACAGCACCTTTTCGGACTGGGCAACGCGGAAGTCCGCCAGCTTCTGGGCCAGCACCGGGTCTCCCAGGGCCAGCATGGAGATGGCGAAGAGGGCGGAGTTGGTGGCGCCGGCTTCGCCGATGGCGAAGGTGGCGACGGGAATGCCGGCGGGCATCTGTACCATGGCCAGCAGGGAGTCCAGGCCCTGCAGGTGCTTGGAGGGCATGGGCACGGCCAGCACCGGCAGAGTGGTCTTGGCGGCCAGCACGCCGGCCAGGTGGGCGGCCCCCCCGGCGGCGCCGATCAGCACTTTCATGCCGCGACCGGCGGCGCTGGCGGCGTAGTTCAGGGCTTCGTCCGGGGTGCGGTGTGCCGACAGTACCTTGGCTTCATAGGGCACGCCGAATTGCTTCAGGGTGACGGCGGAGGCCCGCAGCACGGGCCAGTCGCTGTCCGAGCCCATGACGATGCCGACGAGAGGGTTGGTGCTCATTGTTTTTCCTTTTAGTCTGGCTTGTAGGTCGGGTTTTAACCCGACACAAAAATACGGTGATGTGCTTGTCGGGTTGAAACCCGACCTACGTTTGACCACGGCCGGATGAATCCGGCCCTACGGTTCAGATGCCCTCCACCCGTTCCGCCGCTTCCAGCGTATTGGTCAGCAGCATGGTAATGGTCATGGGCCCCACGCCGCCGGGCACCGGGGTGATGAGGGAGGCCACTTCCTTGGCGGATTCGAAATCCACGTCGCCGCACAGCTTGCCGCCCTGATCCGCCGGCAGGCGGTTGATGCCCACGTCCAGCACCACGGCACCGGGCTTGATCATGTCGCCGGTGATGAATTTCGGACGACCCACGGCAGCCACCAGGATGTCGGCGCGGCGGGTGTGGAAGGCCAGGTCCTTGGTGCGGGAGTGGCAAAGGGTCACGGTGCAGCTCTTTTCCAGCAAGAGAAGCGCCATGGGCTTGCCGACGATGTTGCTGCGGCCGACGATGACCGCTTCGGCACCGACGAGATTCACGCCCTCGGATTCCAGCATCTTCATGACGCCGTAGGGCGTGCACGGGATGAAGCGCGGATTGCCCTGGGCAAGCGACCCCACGTTCTCGGCATGAAAGCCGTCCACGTCCTTCTCCGGCAGGATGGCTTCCAGCACCGCGTCCTCATCGAAGTGCTTCGGCAGGGGCAGTTGTACCAGGATGCCATGCACCGCCGGATCGGCGTTGAGTTCCGCGATACGCGCCATGACCACGGCCGGATCCACGTCCGGCGCATACACATCCTTGATGGAACGGATGCCGGCCTTCTCGCAGCCCGCCACCTTGTTCCTTACATACACCGCGCTGGCCGGGTCTTCCCCCACCAGGATTACGGCGAGGCAGGGCGTAACACCTTTGGCCTTGAGGGCGGCGGCGCGTTCCGCGAGGGCACCACGCACGGTGGCGGAAAGGGCATTACCGTCGATGATCTTGGCTGTCATGGCGAGTTTCCAGGCGGCAGGCGGCGCGGCTGGCCACGGCGCCCTGTTGAAAAGCCGGAGATTTTAGCATTTGCCGGTGAGGGGATGAAATCTCATGCTTGCTCGGAAGGCGGCAAGGGCCTGCTGGATGGTTGACGGACGCTTCGCGCTTTGTGCCGGGCGGGCATTTGGTGCAACGCGCGGTGCTTTTTGCACCCCACGGCCTGCCCTCCCTTCTGGCGATGGATGAGTTCAAAGGGTGACTTCGTAGCTCGCGCTGCCTACAATGGCAAACTCTGCCATTCTGAGGTGCCGATCATGTCGCTCAATGTCTCTTTGCCCGCCGAGCTGGAAAACCGTGTGCGGGAGCACGTGGCGTCCGGTTTGTACGGCTCTGCCAGTGAGGTGATCCGGGAGGCCTTGCGCCTGTTCGAAGCCTACCAGAGCGTCCAGGCGGCCAATTTGGCGTCTTTGCGGGCGGATATCGAGCAGGGACTGGCGGATGTCCAGGCCGGCCGGGTTGGCGCCATTGATCTGGATGCCATCAAGGCGCGAGGCCGGGCCGCTTTGCAGGCCAAGGGGCCAGTCTGATGGCGCGCGTACTCTACGCCGAGAGTGCGCTAAACGACTTGCTGGAAGCCTGGCTGTTTATCGCGGAAGAGAGTCCGGCGGCTGCCGATGCTGTGCTGGACGCCATCGGGTGCGAGGCCGCCACCTTGTCTTTGCAGCCGCTGATGGGGCGGGCGCGCCCCGAGCTTGCCGCAGCCTTGCGCAGCTGGCCCACCTCGACGCCCTACCTTC
>JAYTVW010000166.1:0-20898 GCA_043743785.1 Rhodocyclales bacterium
CCTCCGGACTCCGATTCTCCTGCAACTCCAGGATGGCGCGGATGTTGTCGGCCACGTTCAGCTTTCTGAACACCGACATTTCCTGGGGCAGGTAGGACAGGCCCATGCGGGCGCGGCGATGGATGGGCAAGTGGGTGAGGGTGGCGCCGTCCAGGGCGATGTGGCCGCTGTCCGTAGCCACCAGGCCGACGATCATGTAGAAACAGGTGGTCTTGCCGGCGCCGTTGGGGCCCAGGAGCCCCACGACCTCGCCGCTGCCGACCTCGAAGGACACATCCTTCACGACGACGCGGGACTTGTATTTCTTGCGCAGGGCGCTGACCTGGAGGAGGCTCATGCAGGTATCTCTTCTTGGTCTTCAGTGCGGGCGGCCAGCTTGCGGGGCAACGGCCCGGGAATGCTCGCCTTGCGCCAGGAGGCGCGGCGCCTCATTCCGCAGGCCGGATTCCATAGGCTTATGACTTCTTCGCAGGCTCCGCCGCCGCCGCCGTTACCGCCGGCTGGGTCGGATTGATGCCGAGGGCGACGCGCACCTTGTTCTCGATTTCCCGCGCCATGTCCGGATTGCCGCGCAGGAATTCCCGCACGTTGTCCTTGCCCTGGCCGATGCGCTGGCCGCCGTAGGAATACCAGGCGCCGGATTTCTCGACGAACTTGTTGGCCACGCCCAGTTCGATGATCTCGCCCTCGCGGGAGATACCCTCGCCGTAGAGGATGTCGAATTCGGCCTGGCGGAAGGGCGGCGCCACTTTGTTCTTCACCACCTTGACGCGGGTTTCGGAGCCCACCACTTCGTCGCCGGACTTGATGGCGCCGATGCGGCGGATGTCCAGGCGCACGGAGGCGTAGAACTTCAGCGCATTGCCGCCGGTGGTGGTTTCCGGGTTGCCGAACATCACGCCGATCTTCATGCGGATCTGGTTGATGAAAATCACCAGGGTGTTGGTGCGCTTGATGTTGGCGGTGAGCTTGCGCAGGGCCTGGGACATGAGGCGGGCCTGCAGGCCGGGCAATTGGTCGCCCATCTCCCCTTCGATTTCCGCCTTGGGCGTGAGCGCCGCCACCGAGTCGATGACCACGATGTCCACGCCGCCGGAGCGCACCAGCATGTCGGCGATTTCCAGGGCCTGCTCGCCGGTGTCCGGCTGGGACACCAAGAGGTCGGCGATATTCACCCCTAGCTTGGCGGCGTAATTGATGTCCAGGGCGTGTTCCGCGTCGATAAAGGCCGCCGTGCCGCCGATCTTCTGCATTTCGGCAATGACCTGCAGCGTCAAGGTCGTCTTGCCCGAGGATTCCGGACCGTAGATTTCCACCACCCGCCCCCGGGGCAGGCCGCCGATACCTAACGCAATATCCAGTCCAAGGGAGCCGGTGGACACCGACTGGATGTCCTCCTGCACGCCGCCGTCGCCCAGGCGCATGACCGAGCCCTTGCCGAACTGCTTTTCGATTTGCGCAAGCGCCGACTGCAGCGCCTTGGTCTTGTTGTCGTCCATGTCTAAAATCCTCTCGCGAAACTGTCGTCAATTATGGCACAGATTTTGCCGAAGGTTCCCCGCCACCTGTTTCTTGCAACAGGTCCAGCACTCCCTCCAATGCACGTGCCACCGCCTGTCGCCGCACGGACTCCCGGTCCCCGCTGAAGTGTTCCGTCACGTTCCGTGGGGGGAAGCCATAGCGGCACCAGGCAAAGCATACGGTACCCACTGGCTTACCAGGTGAGCCACCCGTGGGGCCGGCGATGCCGGTGATGGCCAGGGTCACATCGGCGTGGCTGTGGATCAGGGCGCCCACCGCCATCTCCCCGGCGGTCTCCTCGCTCACCGCGCCGTAGTCTCGCAATGTCGCCCCGGGCACCGCCAGCATGTCCTCTTTGGCGGCATTGGAATAAGTGACGAAGCCCCGGTCAAACCAGGCGGAACTGCCGGCGATGGCCGTCAGGGCCTGGGCGACCCAGCCGCCGGTACAGGATTCCGCCGTGGCAAGCCGGAGGCTCTGCTGCAAAAGTGCAGCGCCGACTTCAGCCGCCAGGGTTTCGATGGAAGGGGTCATCCCAGGACGAACTTCGCTAGCGCCAGCACCAGGAGCGAAAAACCGGCGGCGCAGACGTCGTCCATCATGACGCCGAAGCCGTTCTTGACCTCGGTATCGAAGTAGCTGGCGGGCCAGGGCTTGGTGATGTCGAAAAGGCGGAACAGGCCGAAGGCCGCCGCCTGCCACAGGAAGCCCGGCGGCGTGAATAGCAGCACCGTCCAGAAGGGCACGATCTCGTCCCAGACGATGGAACCGTGATCCACCACCCCCAGGGCCCGCCCGGTGCGCTGGCAGGCCCATACCCCGACGACGAAGGCCACCGCCAGGAAGGCCAGAAAGCCCATGTCCGAAAAGCCGGGCTTGATGAGACCATAGGTCGCCCAGGCGAAGGCCGTTCCCACGGTGCCCGGCGCCCACATGGACAAGCCGGAGCCCAGGCCGCAGGCGATGAAATGGGCCGGATGGGCCAGGAGGAAACGCAAGGGCGGCGGCGTAGACATGGGGCACAAGATACCGGAGGCAAGCGACTGGGGCAATGCGGCAACACGGAAACAAAAATGAGCGGCGTTGCCATTTCAAACCACAGCTACTAAATTATCGCTGAATTAGTACTCAATTGCCCAGTTCGTGCTTATACTAATGACTACTAACGATTGGTTATATTAGTAGACGATGAAAATCCCCCTCTCCCCGCCGGATTCCGAGCGGCTGCTCGAACAGCACCTGGGCGACATCGCCCGCATTGCCACCCACATTTCGCCCCTGGTGGTCGGCAAGTACCTGCACTGGGATGAACTGCGCCACCGGGCGCCGCCGGGGGACCTCAGCAGCGAGGAATGGTGGCTGGCGGTGCTCCTGGGGCGCCAACCCCTCTTGAAGGAACTGCCGCTGCTGGACAAGAGCGGCCAGCCCTTTCGCTTCGCCACCCCGGAGCCGGTGCTGGTGCATCTGCACCACCTGGACCGGGATGCGGCGGGGGAAATCCGCGCCCCGGCCGCCGCCCCCATCCAGGAAAGCCGGGACCGCTATCTGCTGCACTCCCTCATTGAGGAAGCCATCAGCTCCAGCCAGCTGGAGGGCGCCTCCACCACGCGGCGCGTCGCGGAGGACATGCTGCGGGCCGGCCGCAAGCCCCGGGACACCAGCGAAACCATGATTTTCAACAACTACCGGGCCATGGCGGAAATCCGCCGGCTGAAGGACCAGCCCCTGTCCCCGGCGCGCATCCTGGAACTGCATGCGCTCCTCACGGAAGGCACGCTGGAGGATCCGGCCGATGCGGGCCGCTTGCGCATAAGCGACGACGTGAAGGTGGTGGACAGCCGCAACGGTCAGGTCCTGCACTCGCCGCCCCCCTGCCAGGAGTTGCCGGAACGCCTGGAACGCCTGTGTGCCTTCGCCAATGCGGATGAATTCGCCACGCCCTTCGTGCATCCCGTGCTGCGGGCCATGCTGCTGCATTTCATGATCGGCTACGACCACCCCTTCGCCGACGGCAACGGGCGGACGGCCCGGGCGATCTTCTATTGGTCCATGGCCAGGAGCGGCTACTGGCTGACGGAATTCCTCTCCATCTCCCATTTCCTCAAGAAGGCCCCGGCCCAATACGGCCTGGCCTACCTGCACGTGGAAACCGGCACCCGGGACACCACCTATTTCCTCCTGCACCAACTGGAGGTCATGCGCACGGCCATTGGCGCCCTGCACGAGTATCTGGCGAAAAAGACCCGGGAGCAGCAGGAAAGCCGGGGCCTCATCAGCAGCTCCCCCTACCTGCGCAGCCGCCTCAACCACCGCCAGAGCGCCATCCTCGGCCATGCCCTGAAAAATACCGGGGAAGGCTACCGCATCGACAGTCACCAGAAAGTGCACAACGTGGTGTACCAGACCGCCCGCACCGACCTGCTGGACCTGGCCGAACTGGGCCTACTGGAAAAATCCACCCAGGGCCGGGCCCTGGTTTTCTATGCGCCCGGCAATCTGGTGGAGCGGCTGGAGAAACTGGCAGGGAACGGCGGAGCGTAAAGCCAGGGTTTACCCGAAGTGATCAAACCCCCGCTTGCCGACGGGGATTTCATGGTCGTCCGAATCCTTCAGCAGCAGTTGCCCGGCGGGGCTGGCGATGATGCGGCCGATGGGGGTGAGGGGTAGCTTGAGCGTCGCGGCTAGCGCCACGATGGCGGCATGCTGGGCGGGCGGGGCGGTGAACACCAGTTCGTAGTCGTCGCCGCCGCCGGTGAGACAGGCGCGGGACAGGGCCTCGTCGGAACAGGCGGCGCGCACGGAGCTCCAGGGCAGGGCACCATCGTCAATTTCGGCGCCCCGGGCGGATTCTTCCAGGATGTGGCCCAGGTCAGCGAAGAGGCCGTCGGAGACGTCGATGGCGGCCGTGGCGATACCCCGCAACGCCAGGCCCAAGGCCACCCGGGGCTGGGGACGCTCCAGGGCCTGGAGGCAGGGTGTGGGATCAATCAGGACGCAGCGGCCCTGCCGGTGGGCCAGGCCCAGGGCCGCCAGACCCGGGCTGCCAGAGACCCATATTTCGTCCCCGGGCCGGGCGCCGGAGCGACGAATGGATTTTCCCGTGGGGGCTTCGCCAAAGACCGTGGGCGCGAGATTCAAGGGGCCGCGAGTGGTGTCGCCGCCGATGAGGTCCACGCCGTAGGCCTCGGCACAAGCGAAGAAACCCCGGGCCAGGGCCGCGATCCAGGCTTCATCTGCCGCTGGCAGGCTGATGGCCAGCAGTGCCCAGCGCGGTTCGGCGCCCATGGCGGCCATGTCGGAGACATTCACCGCCAGGGCCTTCCAGCCCAGGGCTTCCGGGTTTACATCGGGGAAGAAGTGGGTGCCGGCCACCAGCATGTCGGTGGAAATCACCAGTTCCATGCCGGGGCGCGGCCGTACGATGGCGCCGTCGTCCCCCACCGCCAATTCCGTGTGCCGGGTTGGCCGGACGAAATGGCGGCGGATGAGCTCGAATTCGGAAGGCATCAGGTCGTGGCTCCCGTAGGTCAGGTTGCGGAAGCAATCTGACACTCGCTCGATAACTCAGCCTTCCCGCGCGGCGCGGCGCTGGGCAGCGTAGTGCTCCACCTCCGTGGCGCGCAGGCGAGCGGCGAGCTTGTCGAGGACGCCGTTGACGTACTTGTGCCCATCAGTACCGCCAAAGGACTTGGCCAGTTCGATGGCTTCGTTCAGCACCACCCGGTAGGGGGTCTCCAGCTGGCGCTTGAATTCGAAGGCGGCCAGAAAAAGGATGGCCCGTTCCACCGGCGACAGATCGGCGAAGGCCCGGTCCAGCAGAGGCTCGATGTCGGTGCGCAGTTCCAGGGCTTCCTTCAGGGTGCCCCGCAGCAAGGTGGTGAACAGGCCGTAATCAGCCTTTTCAAAACCGGCGGTTTCCATGAGGTGGGCCTCGATCTCCGGCGTGTCGTGGCCGGTGAGTTGCCACTGATAAATACCCTGGACGGCGAATTCGCGGGCGCGATGGCGGGGTGAAGTCATGATGATCCTAGAAAAAACGGCCGCCCGAGGCGTCACGGATCGGCGATCCGCGCAGCCTCGGGCGTTAACACAATTAAACCTTGAACTTCTTCAGCAAGTTGGCCAGCTCGATGGCAGCCTGGCCAGCCTCGGCGCCCTTGATGGACATGCGTACCAGAGCCTGGTCGTCGTTTTCCGTGGTAAGGACACCATTGGCGATGGGAATGCCGGTCTGTAACTGCACGTCGGTGATACCCCGGGAGGACTCGTTGGAGACGATCTCGAAGTGGTAGGTTTCACCGCGCACCACGCTGCCCAGGGCCACCAGGGCGTCGAAACGGCCGCTCTGGGCCATGGCTTGCAGGGTCAGCGGAATTTCCAGGGCGCCGGGCACCGTGGCCACCTGGATGTCGCCCTTGGCCACCCCCAGCTTTACTAGCTCGGTGGTGCAGGCAGAGAGCAGGCCCTCGCAGATGTCGATATTGAAGCGGCTCATGACGATGCCGACACGCATGCCGGCCCCCGCCAGGGAGGGCTCATGTTCCAGGATGTCTTCGAAACGTGCCATTTTTCACACCTCTAAAAGCTGATTGGAAACGCCGAGGCGCCGAGACGCAGAGGAAAAAACCTGCAGGCTGCTTGAACTCCTTCCTGGAAGTGTCAACAGCTTGGTCTTTCGTGATTTTCTCGGCGCCTCTGCGCCTCGGCGTTTCAATAAAATTAAGCCTCGTCCGGCGACTGGTAGCCGCAGACTTCCAGGCCGAAGCCGGCCATGCTGGGGAGCTTCCGTGGGCTGGAGAGCAGGCGCATCTTGCCGACCCCCAGGTCCCGCAGGATCTGGGCGCCGATGCCGAAACTGCGCGGGTCCCACTTGGCGGCCGGACGGCTGCCTGCCGGCACGTCGGCAAAACCGGCCAGCAGATCCTCGCCGCTTTCCGGGCGATGCAACATGACGATGACGCCGGTGCCATGCTTGGCCACGGCCTTCACGGCCTGCTGGATGGGGAAGCTGTGGCGGCCGCTGCTGCCGTCGAGGAAATCCAGCACGGAGATGGGCTCATGCACCCGCACCAGGGTTTCCACGTCCGCCTGGATGTAGCCCTTGGCCAGGGCCAGATGCACGGCGCCGCTGCTCTTGTCCGCATAGGCGCACAGGCGGAAATCCGTGCCGCCGATGTTCACCTGCTTTTCCCGCACCCGCTCCACCACCCGCTCTGACTGGGCACGATAGTGGATGAGGTCCCGGATGGCGCCGATCTTCAGGCCGTGTTCCTGGGCGAAGATCAAGAGGTCCGGCAGGCGGGCCATGTTGCCGTCTTCCTTGAGGATTTCGCAGATGACGGAGGCCGGCTCCAGGCCGGCGAGGCCCGCCAGGTCGCAACCCGCCTCGGTGTGGCCGGCGCGCACCAGCACGCCGCCGGGGCGGGCCTGGATGGGGAAGATGTGGCCGGGCTGGACGATGTCCGCAGGCTTGGCGTGGCGTGCCACGGCGGCCTGCACCGTCACCGCCCGATCCTGAGCGGAAATGCCGGTGGTGACGCCTTCCGCCGCCTCGATGGAGACGGTGAAGGCGGTGTTGTAGGCGCTCTTGTTGTCCCGCGCCATGAGCGCAATGCCGAGTTGCTGACAACGGTCCTCGGTGAGGGTCAGACAGATCAGGCCACGACCGTAGCGGGCCATGAAGTTGATGGCTTCCGGCGTAATGTGCTCGGCAGCCATCACCAGATCGCCTTCATTTTCCCGATCTTCCTCGTCCACGAGAACGACCATGCGGCCGGCACGGATCTCGCCGATGATGTCCTGGATGGGGCTCAATACGCTGCTCATGCCTGCAATTCCTTTTCTGCCGTGAGCATGCGCTCCACGTAACGTGCGATCAGATCCACTTCCAGGTTCACCTTAGAGCCGGCCTGCAGACGCTTCAGCGTCGTCACGGCCACGGTATGGGGAATCAGGTTGATGGAGAATTCGGCGCCCTCGACCCGGTTGGTGGTCAGGCTCACGCCATCCACCGTCACCGAGCCTTTCCGGGCAATGTACTTGGCCAGGGCGTTCGGCGCCTTGATGACCAGTTCATGGGATTCGCCGATAGGCTCGAAGCTCACCACCTCGCCCACGCCGTCCACATGGCCGCTGACCAGATGGCCACCCAGACGGTCATTCAGGCACAGGGCTTTTTCCAGGTTCAACTCGCCAATGGCCGAAAGTCCCACGGTGCAGTCCAGGGATTCCCGGGACACATCCACCGCAAAGCTCGTGTCGTCGCGAAAGATGACGGTGAGGCAGACGCCGTTGCAGGCGATGGAGTCGCCCAGGGCGACGTCGGCGAGATCCAGACCGCCCGCATCGACGGTCAGACGCACGCCCTGTTCTGCGGGGTCGATGCGGCGGATGGTGCCGGTAGCGGCAATGATTCCGGAAAACATGATGAATTGGGGTGGGGATAGGGGGCGAAGCCTGGCATTGTAGGCGAATTTTGGCGCGTGGATGAAATCCAGAAGCCCACCGCAAAGGCGCAGAGAACGCTAATTTCGGAGGGTGGGCAAAGCGTAGCCTGCCCACGCCCATGCCAAAGTCCGGCGTGGGCAGGTGAAACCTGCCCACCCTACAGCTTTACGGCGGGGCGTTTAAAGCGCTCAGGTAAGACGGGAAACGCGGGTTTCGAGACGGGCCAGACGCTCGTTTACGCGCGCCAGCTCATCCTTGAAGGCGACGAGGTCGGCATGGCGGGGGGACAGGCTCTGTTCTTCCCGCAGGTATTCACCGATGTTCTCGGACGTGCTGGTGAAGACGTGCTTTTGCCAGCCGAGGAAGCGCCGGCCCAGGCCCGCCAAGCGATGGGCCGCCAAGTCGCCCACCAACTTGCTCAGGTCTTCCTCCGCATCCCATTTCAGGTTCTTCAGAACGAAGCCCAGGGTGTCGGCGAAATCCGCCGGACCGCTGACGTGGGCCTCCTTCACCACCGCCTCCAGGCCCTTGAGGGCCAGGAACGGCGTGTCGGCGGGCAGGCTGAAAATCACCTCCGCCTCGCCTTCAGCGGAAGTGAAATAGCCCTCGCCGGTCACTTCCAGGATGAATGAAAGAGGCGGCAGGCTGATTTGCGCCCGCCGTCCGGCAAACGCCACCAGCCGCTGCCGCGCCCAGGATGCGTCCTTGAGCAGGTGGTTGAAAGCGAGGATGGGGGCGGAGGAAAGCATATGAAGGCGTGAGGAGTGAGGGGGGAGGAGTGAGGGGTGTAAAACAGGGGGTGTTGATATTTCTGCGCCGCAGGCGCACAAACATCAACTCCTCACCCCTCACGCTTCTATTACTGCATCTGCTGAATGCCGGCGATGGTCCAGCCGTGACTGCCGTCGAGGGGCTTGGTCAGGTGCCAGACTTCGTCGAAGGCTTCCGGCTGGGCGTTCGGCGTTTCGCGGATCAGGCCGGTGTAACGCACGCTGGCGATATGGCGCTTTTCTTCCGTCGTCACGTCCAGCAGCTGGGCATCCACGCTCACCACTTCCGTCTTCTGCGGCACACCGCCGCGTTCCTGCAACTCCAGCTTGATTTCGGCATACATCTCGGGGGTCGTGCATTCCCGGATGTCGTCCATATTGCCGGCGTCGTTGGCGGCCTGCAGACGCACGAAGTTCAGCTTGGCCTGACGCAGGAAACCGGGTACGTCGAAATCGGCGGGGATGCTGGGACCGGCAGCAGGTTCTGCCAAAGCTGCGGCACCACCGGCCAGCGCACCGCCGATCGGCACGTTGTAGCCAGTGCCGGCCGCCGGTTGGGCCGGGGCAGGTTCCCAGGCCGGAGCCGGACCACCGGCATATTCCATGGGACGATCCTGGGGCTTGTTCTTGTTCATCATGCCCATGACCATGCGGATGACGAAGAATGCCGCCAGACCCATCAGCAGCATGGACAGGATGCCGCCCATACCGCCGCCCATGCCACCACCGCCGAAGGCGCCGCCCAGGAGGGCGCCAATGCCGACACCGGCGGCGAGACCCGCCAAGGGGCCGAGCCAGCGATTGGCGGGCTTGGCCGCAGCAGGCGCAGCGGCGGGCGCCGGGGTCGGCGCGGCGGCAGGACGGGGTGCGGCAGCCGGCGGCGTGGCCTGGCGTTGCATGACGCTGGAGTTCCGGCTCATGCCGGAGGAAGAGCCGCCACCCAGACGCTTGGCTTCGGCATCGGTCACGAGCATGCCCAGACCGACAACGGCGGCGAAGGCGGCAATAACGATTCTTTTCATGTAAGAGTCTCCTTGGTGATGCCAGTTGAACAACGTGCCGAAGATGGGGGCGTTCGACGAAAGCACAAGCCCAGGGGCTTTAATCCTGGACGACCCGGCAAAGCAGGCGAAGCGATAGTAGCCCCTCCTACCCACCGGAAAAACCGAACAAAACATGAATATAACTTCGGTTTTTGCGAACTGTCCGAAAATTCTGTCTATTTCGTCCCTCGCCATCACTGCCGCCGCGAGCATGCTCGCGGCCGAGCAGTGTAGCGGGGCTCTGTTACAGCTTGTAGCCCCGGTGCAGGGCCACCACGCCGGCGGTCAGGTTGAAGTACTCGACCCGTTCCAGACCGACGTCCTGCATCATGTCTTTAAGCGTTTCCTGGTCCGGGTGCATGCGGATGGATTCCGCCAGATAGCGATAGCTCTCGGCGTCGTGGGCCACCTTGTCCCCCAGCCAGGGCAGGATCTTGAAGGAGTAGAAGTCGTAAGCCGGCGTGAGGGGTTCCCAGACCTTGGAGAATTCCAGCACCAGGAGGCGCCCGCCGGGCCGCAGCACTCGGCGCATCTCCGCCAGGGCCTTGTCCTTGTGGGTCATGTTGCGCAGGCCGAAGGCCACCGTGACGATGTCGAAATGGTTGTCCGGGAAGGGCAGCTTTTCCGCGTCGCACTGGGCCGCTGGGTGGGTATAGCCGTGGTCTACCATGCGATCCCGGCCCCGGGTCAACATGGCGTGGTTGATGTCGGTGAGCCACACTTGGCCGCTGGCGCCCACCCGCTTGGCGAAGGCCAGGGACAAATCCGCCGTACCGCCCGCCACGTCCAGCACCCGCTCGCCGGGACGCGGATTGGCCACCTGGATGGTGAAGGCCTTCCAGACCCGGTGCAGGCCGGCGGACATCAGGTCGTTCATGACGTCGTAGTTGCTGGCGACGGACGTGAAAACACCGGCGACGCGCTGGGCCTTCTGGCCCTCGTCCACCTGTTCGAAGCCGAAGTGGGTCTTGTTGGTCATGTGCTTTAAGTATCTTTAAAGGTAGGTTGTGCCGTCAGGCACAACACACTTCTCTACCCGGCAAGTGTTGCGCCTCTCGGCACAACCTACGGCCAGGGATTTGAGCGGGCTCAGTGGGAACAGCCGCCGCCCTTGCTGCCGCAACCGCCGGCAGGTTTGGGGGCCGCCGGGCCGGCTTCGCGGGACTGGCCGGCGGCTTCCAGGCGCGCCAGGTAGTCCTGCCAAAGCGCTTCCTGGTTGACGCCCAGGTCGTGGAGGATGTCCCAGGAATACAGGCCCGTGTTATGGCCGTCCGAGAAACAGAGGCGTACCGCGTAGTTGCCCACGGGTTCCACGGCGGTGAGGTCCACGTCCTTCTTGCCCACCTGCAGCTTCTCCTGCCCTGGGCCATGGCCGCGCACTTCCGCCGAGGGGGAGTACACGCGTAGGAGTTCGAAACTCAGCTTGAAGTTCCGGCCATCCTCGAAGCCAATTTCGAGCAAGCGGGATTTCTGGTGCAGCTTGATTTCCGTGGGAATGAGCGTATCCCGGTCGAGTCCCGCCATGGCAACCTCCAATTTTGATTGGCGCGAATCATACCTTAACGGACATGAATGGGCCGATCCCGGCAAGGCATTCTCATGCGGGCCAGAAGAATTCGCTGGAGGAGCGCCCCTCGAACGTTTGACTATCTCAGCACTGTTCCCAGGGCAGGCCGTCGAAGCGCCAGCCGGTGAGGCAGTTGCGGCGGTGCTGCTCGCTCAATTCCCCCTCGAAACCATGCAGGACGTTGTAGATCTCGGAAAAGCCCGCTTGCTCAAGGGCCAGGCCCGCATCCACCGAGCGGTTGCCGCTGCGGCAGATGAGCACCACCGGGCGATTCACGCTGGCGGCTTTCTTCACGTGGCCGACGAAATGGGGATTGATTTCCCAGTCCGGGCCGTCGTTCCAGGGCACATGGATGGCGCCGACAGGATGGCCGACGAAGAGGAATTCCATTTCGCTACGCACATCCACGAAGACCGCATCCGGCTGGTCCTGGAGAAACTGGCTGGCTTCCTTGGGGGTGAGGTGTTTCATGAGCGTATAAGAATGTAATGATTTACGGATTTTAGCCGAATTCGCTCCCTGTCCGCGCTGGGAAGATAGACTACGCGGCATTGTCCCGCTCCCGGCAAACCTCACCATGCGCCAACTGTTCCTGCGTCTTTGCGCCCTGCTGGCCGCCCTCGGCCTGCCCGCCTGTGACGGCTACGTCCAGCCCCAGCTCAAACCCGGCATCAGTACCGCCGCCGAGGTGCGCCGCCTCATGGGTGAGCCAGGCATGGAATGGAAGAACCCGGACGGCAGCCGCACCTGGGAATACACGCGCCAGCCGGAAGGCAGCGAGTGCTTCATGCTGACCCTGGGGCCGGACGATGTGCTCAAAAGCCTGGAACAAGTCATTACCCCGGAGAACCTGGCAAAGGTTCGGCCCGGCATGGGTAAGGACGACATTCGCCGCTTGCTGGGCAAACCCCGCTCCGTGCAGACCTTCGCCCTGAAACAGGAGGAGGTATGGGACTGGAAGACCGGCAAGGAAATCACCACGGACCAGTTCTTCAACGTGCATTTCGACCCGGACGGCCATGTGCTCACCACCAGCCGCAGCCAGGACATGCGGGGTTAAAGCCATCTTGAAACGCCGAGGCGCAGAGGCGCCGAGAAAATCCTTGAGCTTGCCTGAGCTTTGCTTACGAGTTCCTCCAATAGGACATCATTCCCCGAGTTTTTGACTTTCCTCTGCGCCTCTGCGCCTCGGCGTTTCATATCGCTTTTCCCACCTACCCTTACCCTCATCCATGTATTTACCTTCCCACTTCCGCGAAACCGACCTGGCGCGCATCGCGGAAACCATTGATGCCCACGGCTTTGCCACCCTGGTGTCCCAGGTGGCGGACGCGCCCTTCGCCACGCACCTGCCCCTGCTCTTCGATCCGGAAGCCGGGGAACAGGGTACGCTCTACGGCCACTTCGCCCGGGGCAATCCCCAGGGGTTGGAGGAGGGAGCCGACATGCTGGCCATCTTCCACGGTCCCCACGCCTTCGTTTCACCCTCCTGGTACGCCACGCCGGGGGTGCCCACCTGGAACTACGTGGTGGTACATGTGCGGGGCAAGCTGCGGCTGATCCCGGATCCGGCCGAAACCCTGGCCCTGCTGGAAGCCCTGACGGAGAAATACGACCCGGAAGTGGCGGACCCGGAAGGCCCGGTCATGCCGGAGGAGGGCAAGCTCGGCATGCTGCGCGGTGTGACGGCCTTCGCCATCGACATCACTTCAATGGATGCCAAGTTCAAGCTCAGCCAGAACCGCAGCAAGGAAGACCGCCAGCGGGTCGTCGCCCACCTGGGCCAGTCCGACGACCCGGCCGCCCACGCCCTTTCCGGGCTGATGCTCGAAGATCTGGTGCGGGACCGCGAGAAGTAAAGCCGCAATCTGCGGTAGGATGCGCAGCATCCTGAACCCAAAGCTAATTTGGAGGATTCTCGACCATGCCCACTATCAGCATGTTCTACGGCATCATTATTTCGATGTATTTCGAAATCCGGGACAAGCATCACTTGCCCCATATCCATGTTCGTTACCAGGACATGAAAGCTTCATTCGCCATCCCGGACGGCAGTGTCCTCTCCGGGGAAATCCCGCTGCGACAATTACGCATGGTGCAAGTCTGGATGGACCTGCATCAGGAAGAATTGCTCGCTGACTGGGAGCTGGCCAAGGGCGGCGAACTGCCCTTCCGGATCGAACCGCTCAGATAGGAAGATAAACATGTTGCTGGACGTGGTGCGCGTGGAAGCCTTGCTGAATTACGGCTTGCTGCTGGAGTTCGAGAATGGGGAAAAACGCCGGTTCGACATGGCCCCCTACATGGACCAGAAACCCTGGACAAGAATCAAGCCCATGTCCTTGTTTAGCAGCGCCACCGTAAATTACGGCACAGTGACTTGGCCCGGCAACATTGATATTGACCCGGAAACCCTTTACGAACTTTCGGAACGATTGGAGGACGCATAAAGCGCCCTCGAACTTCCGGCAGAGCAGCCAGGCCCGCGCGATGCGGGCCTGGTCGCGTCTACGTTTCAAAAGCCCATGAAAAATCCGGCGATCGACAGATATCCGCAGAATGTTAAGGGATGAGCACCTGATTCCATGGGTTTTCACCCCCTTCCCGCCATACAATCCCGGGTTACGCTAATTAGCCCCAATACACGCCATGCAAGCCGACCGCACACTCGAACTCCGCGACCTCCTGTCCCGCCGCATCCTGATCCTGGACGGCGCCATGGGCACCATGATCCAGCAGCACAAACTCACGGAAGCCGACTACCGGGGCGAGCGCTTCGCGGACCACCCGAAGGATCTGAAGGGCAACAATGACCTGTTGCTGCTGACGAAGCCTGCCGTCATCCGCGGCATCCACGCCGACTACCTGGCGGCCGGGGCGGACATCGTCGAGACCAACACCTTCAACGCCACGGCCATTTCCCAGGCGGACTACGGCCTGGAATCCCTGGTGTATGAGCTGAACGTGGCCGGCGCCCGTCTGGCCCGGGAAGCCTGCGACGAATTCACGGCCAAGAATCCCGCCAAGCCCCGTTTCGTGGCCGGCGTGGTCGGCCCCACCTCCCGCACCGCCTCCATTTCCCCGGACGTGAATGACCCGGGCGCCCGCAACGTCACGTTCGACGAACTGGTGGAAACCTACGGCGAGGCGATTCGCGGCCTGGCGGACGGTGGCGCGGACATGCTGCTGGTGGAAACCATCTTCGACACCCTGAATGCCAAGGCGGCCCTGTTCGCCATCGAGAAGTTCTTCGACAAGGTCGGCCAGCGCCTGCCCATCATGATCTCGGGCACCATCACCGACGCCTCCGGCCGCACGCTCTCCGGCCAGACGGCGGAAGCCTTCTGGAACTCCCTGTCCCATTCCCGGCCCCTGACGTTTGGCCTGAATTGCGCCCTGGGGGCCGGCGAATTACGCCAGTACGTGGAAGAGTTGTCCCGGGTCTGCGACTGCTTCGTCTCCGCCCATCCCAACGCCGGCCTGCCCAATCCCCTGTCGCCCACGGGGTACGACGAAACGCCGGCAGCCCTGGCGGAGGCCATCCGGGAGTGGGGCGAGGCGGGCATCATCAATATCGCCGGGGGCTGCTGCGGCACTTCGCCGGCCCATATCAAGGCCATCGCCGAAACCCTGGCGGAGGTAGCACCGCGCCCCCTGGCGAAAATCGAGCCCAAGCTGCGCCTGTCCGGCCTGGAACCCTGCCTCATTGGTGAGGGTTCCCTGTTCGTCAACGTCGGCGAACGTACCAACGTCACCGGCTCCAAGGCTTTTGCGCGCCTCATCCTCAACGGCCAGTTCGAGCAGGCGGTGGCCGTCGCCCGCCTTCAAGTGGAAGCCGGCGCCCAGATCATCGACGTGAACATGGACGAGGCCATGCTGGACGCCAAGGCCTCCATGGTGAAGTTCCTCAACCTCATCGCCTCGGAGCCTGACATCGCCCGGGTGCCCATCATGGTGGATTCCTCCAAGTGGGAAGTCATCGAGGCGGGCCTCAAGTGCCTGCAGGGCAAGGGCATCGTCAATTCCATTTCCATGAAGGAAGGGGAGGCGAAGTTCCTGGAACAGGCGCGCCTGGTGCGCCGCTATGGGGCCGCCGCCATCGTCATGGCCTTCGACGAACAGGGCCAGGCGGATACCTTCAAGCGCAAGACCGAAATCTGCGGCCGGGCCTACAAGCTGCTGACGGAAGAAGTGGGCTTCCCGCCCGAAGACATCATCTTCGATCCGAATGTGTTTGCCATCGCCACGGGCATCGAGGAGCACAACAACTACGCCGTGGACTTCATCGAGGCCTGCGCCTGGATCCGCAAGAATCTGCCCCACGCCAAGATCAGCGGCGGCATTTCCAACGTGAGCTTCTCCTTCCGTGGCAACGACCCGGTGCGGGAAGCCATCCACACGGTCTTCCTCTACCACGCCATCCAGAACGGCCTGACCATGGGCATCGTTAACGCCGGCCAGCTGGGCGTGTATGAGGACATCCCGCTGGAACTCAGGCAAATCGTGGAGGCGGTGGTGATGAATACTTCGCCGGATGCCGGCGAAAAGCTGGTGGACATCGCCCAATCCGTGAAGGGCCAGGCCAAGGACACGGCGCCGGACCTGTCCTGGCGCGAGCAGGACGTGAATGGGCGCCTGTCCCACGCCATGGTGAAGGGCATCACGGACTGGATCGTGGAAGACACGGAACTGGCCCGGCAGGCGGCGGTGGCGGCGGGCCAGCCGACCCTGGCGGTGATCGAAGGGCCGCTGATGGCCGGCATGAGCGTGGTGGGGGACCTCTTCGGCCAGGGCAAGATGTTCCTGCCCCAGGTGGTGAAATCCGCCCGGGTCATGAAACAAGCCGTGGCCCATCTGATTCCCTTCATCGAGGAAGAAAAACTCAAGTCTGGCGGCGGCAGCACCAAGGGCCGCATCATCATGGCCACGGTGAAGGGCGACGTGCACGACATCGGCAAGAACATCGTTGGCGTGGTGCTGGCCTGCAACAACTACGACGTGGTGGATCTGGGCGTCATGGTCTCCTGCGACAAGATCCTGGCGGCAGCCAGGGAACACGACGCCCACATCATCGGCTTGTCGGGCCTGATCACGCCCTCGCTGGAGGAAATGAGCCACGTGGCCAGCGAAATGCAGCGCCTGGGCTTCACGACGCCGCTCTTGATCGGCGGCGCCACCACCAGCCGCGCCCACACGGCCATCAAGATCGCGCCCCATTACGACCACCCGATCATCTACGTTCCGGACGCCTCCCGGGCCGTGGGCGTGGTGTCCCAATTGCTGTCCGTGGACCAGAGCGCCTTCTACCGGGCGGAAGTGGCGGCGGACTACGAGAAGATCCGCATCCAGCACGCCGGCAAGAAGGGCGTCACCCTGGTGCCGCTTGCCGCCGCCCGGGCCAATGCTTTCCACGATTCCGGCGCACCGCAAAAGCCTGCCCAGACCGGCATCCAGGCCTTCGACGACTACGATCTGGCGGCTCTCGTGTCCTATATCGACTGGAGTCCCTTCTTCCAGACCTGGGAACTCTCCGGTTCCTATCCGCGCATCCTGGAAGACGAGGTGGTGGGGGAGGAAGCGAAAAAGGTCTTTGCGGACGCCCAGGCCATGCTGGCGAGCATCGTGGCCGAAAAATGGCTGACGGCGAAGGCGGTGTTCGGCCTGTTCCCGGCGAATGCCGTGGGCGACGACGTGGAAATCTACACGGACGAATCCCGCGATACCGTGAAGACCACCCTGCGCTTCCTGCGCCAGCAGCACGAACGTCCCGCCGGCAAGCCCCATTACTGCCTGGCGGACTTCGTAGCAAGCAAGGCATCCGGCACGCCGGACTGGATCGGCGGCTTCGCCGTTACCGCCGGCATCGGCATTGAAACAAAACTCGCGGAATTCGCGGCCGGCCATGACGACTACAACAGCATCATGTTGAAGTCCTTGGCAGACCGGCTGGCGGAAGCCCTGGCCGAAAAGCTGCACGAAGATGTGCGCAAGGGCGCCTGGGGCTACGCGGCGGACGAACACCTTGACGCCCACGCCCTCATCCACGAAAAGTATCGCGGCATCCGCCCGGCCCCCGGCTACCCGGCCTGCCCGGACCACACGGAGAAGGGCGTGCTGTTCGAGTTGCTGGGAGCGGAAGCCGCCACCGGCATCCAGCTTACCGAGAGCTACGCCATGCACCCGGCGGCGGCAGTCAGCGGCTACTACCTGGCCCATCCCCAGGCCCAGTACTTCGCCATCACCCGCATTGCCGAAGACCAGCTGCAGGACTATGCCGCAAGGAAGGGCATGGACGTGGCCCAGGCCAGGAAGTGGCTGGCACCGCTCTTGGGCTAAGGCGGAATAGAGGGTCGGGGAGTAGTGAAAGGAGAAACGCGAAACGTGAAAGACCCGCCATCACATTTCCCCTTTCACGTCTTACCCCGCCAGCCTCTGCCCAGGGATGCCGTTCTCCTGCTGAAGATCACTGCGGGGGCGCAGAGTTTAGGTCCCCACCGTCACCCGCTGCACCGGGCTGAATTCGCCCACCAGTTCCCCCTTGTCCCAATAGCAGGCCCGGTATTCACGGTGTTCCGGGGTGTTCGCCACCAAGGGGGGCTGCTCGTCCAGGTGGGGTTTGGTGACATTGATGGCCAGGAAGGCCCAGTCGCCCTCGTTGCGGTGGCACTCGATGTGTACGCCTTCATGGCCGTGCTTGGTGTAGCTGAGCCGCACCCGCTGGCAGCCATCGCCCCGTTCCGCCGTGGCGCTGAGGTCAGGCACCGAGGTGTCGCCGACCCCCGGTGCCCCGATGACGCCCAGATCCTGGCCGATAGCCTCCGTGTAGAAGGGGCTGGCCTTGATGCGCCGCACCTGGTTGAACCTAAAAAACTCTGTTTGAAACGCCGAGACGCCGAGACGCAGAGGAAAAACAAGAACTTGGCAGCGTAACGCGCTTCACTCATTTGGTGAGGCCAAAATCCTTGCCATGTCTTTGTTTTCTCGGCGCCTCGGCGTTTCAAATATAGATTTTCAGGTTTAAGCTGAAACGTGAAAGGCACCCCAACCGCACCTTTCACATTTCACTTTTCACGGCCCCTCACCCCGCCAGCTTCGCCTTCAGAATGACGTTCACCTGCTGCGGGTTGGCCTTGCCCTTGGCGGCCTTCATGCACGCTGGCCCACCGAGGCGTTTCCTGGAGCCGAATGCGTCCGCCGCCGCGCCGCCTGACTCCGGCTTCGTTGAGCGTCGCTTTCTTTGAAGATGCTACTATTGATGCCAGAAGCCGCTTGGCGCGAAGGAGGTGGAGTGTGCAGACTTATGAGAGAGACATCAACGCCTGGGCCTTTGAACAGGCGCGGCTGCTGCGGGCCGGGCGGTTTGATTTGCTGGATGTGGAGCACCTTGCCGGGGAGATTGAGGACGTGGGCAAAGGCGAACAACGTGAACTGGCAAGCCGCATGGCGGTACTGTTGGCGCATTTGCTCAAGTGGCGGTATCAGCCCGAGCGTCGGGGTGCGAGCTGGGAAAAAACCATCAAGGCGCAGCGCAAGGAAATCAGCTACGCGCTTGAAGAATCCCCGAGTCTTGTGCCCAAGCTTCAGGAACCCCGTTGGCTGGACATGGTCTGGGCGCGGGCGGTGGCGCAAGCCGTCGGCGAGACGGGCCTGGACTGCTTCCCGGAAGAATGCCCGTGGGCCATGCAGGATGAAGTTCTGACCGATTCGTGGTTTCCGGGCTGACCTTCAGGGCCTCGCGCCGACCCGCCTAGCCGCAGGAAACCTTCTTCCGCCATCCCTGAAAATCGCCAGCAAGCTGGCTCCTACAGAAGTCAAAAAGGCCGGATCACCCCAGGTGCTCCGGCCTTCCTTTTCCTGGTTCCCTGTACGGGGCTGATTCAAGCTGAGCCGCGAAAGGCACCCCCTCCGCACCTTTCACCTTTCACGTTTCACCTTTCACGGCCCCTCACCCCGCCAGCTTCGCCTTCAAAATGTCATTCACCTGCTGGGGGTTGGCCTTGCCCTTGGCGGCTTTCATGCATTGGCCTACCAGGGAGTTGAAGGCCTTTTCCTTTCCGGAGCGGAATTCGTCCACCGACTTCTGGTTGGCAGCCAGCACTTCGTCGATCATCTTTTCGATGGCGCCGCTGTCGGTGATCTGCTTGAGGCCCTGGGCGTCGATGATGGCGTCCGCCGTGGCGCCTTCCCCGTTCCACAGGGCTTCGAAGACCTTCTTGCCGATGGCGTTGGAAATGGTGTTGTCGGCGATGCGGGCCACCAGACCGGCGAGTTGCCCGGCGGAGACGGGGGATTCGGTGACGTCCTTGCCTTCCTTGTTGAGGCGGGCGGAGAGGTCGCCCATGATCCAGTTGGCGCAGAGCTTGGCGCTGGCGCGGCCGGCGGTACTGACCGCGGCTTCGAAATAGCGGGCCAGGTCGAGGGACGAGATCAGGGCGCGGGCGTCGTAGGCGGTGAGGCCGCTGTCGCCGAATTCCGTGAGGAAACGCTCCTGCATGGCCACCGGCAGTTCGGGCATTTCGCCCTTGACCTTCTCGATCCAGTCGGCGGAAATCACCAGGGGCAGCAGGTCCGGGTCCGGGAAGTAGCGGTAGTCCTGGGCGTCCTCCTTGGAACGCATGGAGCGGGTTTCCTTCTTGTCCGGGTCGTACAGGCGGGTTTCCTGTACCACCCTGCCGCCGTCCTCGATGAGCTCGATCTGGCGGTGCACTTCAAAATTGATGGCTTCTTCCAGGAAGCGGAAGGAGTTGAGGTTCTTGATTTCCGCCCGGGTGCCGAATTCCGCCTGGCCCTTGGGGCGGACAGAAACGTTGGCGTCGCAGCGGAAAGAGCCTTCCTGCATATTGCCGTCGCAGATGTCGATCCAGCGCACCAGGGAGTGCAGGGCCTTGGCGTAGGCCACGGCTTCGGCGGCGGAGCGCATGACCGGCTCGGTGACGATTTCCAGGAGCGGCGTGCCGGCCCGGTTCAGGTCGATGCCGGACTTGCCCTGGAAGTCTTCATGCAGGGACTTGCCCGCATCTTCTTCCAGGTGGGCGCGGGTGAGTTCGACGACTTTTTCATAGGCGGATTCACCGGAACCGACCTGGATGGTGACGCTGCCGCCCACCACCACCGGCAGCTCGAACTGGCTGATCTGGTAGCCTTTGGGCAGGTCCGGGTAGAAGTAATTCTTGCGGGCGAAGACGGAGCGGGGCGCCACTGTGGCGCCGACCGCCAGGCCGAAGCGGATGGCCCGAGCCACGGCGCCCTTGTTCATGACCGGCAGCACGCCGGGCAGGGCGATGTCCACCGCGCAGGCCTGCACATTCGGCTCGGCGCCGAAGGCCGTGGCCGCGCCGGAGAAAATCTTCGACACGGTGTTGAGTTGGGCATGCGTTTCCAGCCCGATGACGACTTCCCATTGCATATTCGATAAACCTCGTGAGGAGTGAGGGGTGAGGCGTTCCAGCACCGCCGTCAACCCGAATTCTTAGTGTGAAAGTCGCGTCAGCGACTCACTGCGCTTCCCTCTCCCTCCGGGAGAGGGGTTGGGGGTGAGGGAAACGGGCGT
>JAYTVW010000167.1:0-64569 GCA_043743785.1 Rhodocyclales bacterium
CGGCAAACTTGAGGACGTTTGAACTTTTTCCGTAATAGAAGAAGTACAGGTAGATGCAGCCAAAATCAGTTCTGACACCTTCGCGCGAGTCGTATAGGCGGAATATTGCGGCAGCGCCACCGCCGCCAGAATGCCAATAATCGCGATAACGATCATCAGTTCGATCAGGGTGAAGCCCTTTTGTACTGCAGTCATGATTGTCTCCTCAGGTTGAAGATGCCGGCTGCTGCCGGGCACGGGATAGCCTACGCAAGGGGTGTGCCACTGGTGTGTAAAAAGTGAAAGGCGAAAGGTGAAACGGGAAAGGCCGCTAAACCAAGGGCTTGCGCCGAGCTTCATAAATCCGCTGCTGGCTGGCTCGCCATCGCACGTGCCGTAAAACGTCACCTGGGGTGACGAAAAACGACAGCTTGCAGGGCAAGGGGATGGTGAGCGGTGAGCGGTAGCATCTGGCGGATGTGGCTGCATATTCCCCCAAAAATCAGCCCTCATTCCGATCTCCAACCCGGCAGTGATCCCACCCGGTCTACAGCCCTCCCGGCGGAAAGTGCGCCAGGCACAATTACAGGCATCGTTCTGTTCCACGACACGCCGGATAGCGTCTCGATGCAAGACAAGAACTTCAGAGGGTTTCATGGGGGGTCTCGTGGCAAGCAGCAAGCAGCAAGATGGTATGACGCGCGCCGCCATTTTCAGTTTTCACTAATCCCGGCGCCTCAGTGCGCGCTGAACACCTCGTCAAGGCTGGGGGCATTGAGCAGGCTCAGGCCCCATATTTCCAGTTGATCCGGGCCTGCCTGGGCAATACGCTAGCCCACCCATTCCGGCAGGGGGCCAAATCGGCGTTGCAACTGTTTCTGCAGCAAGACGCCCTTGCCTTCCTGGCGACCTTCCTGGCGACCTTGTTGCAAGCCTTGTTGCAGACCTTTTTCGATGCCGATGCGTTCAACAGAGGTGATATAGGGCACGATTTGATTCCTTTCCAGGGTCTGCAGGTCTTGCCAGAGGGATTGTTGGAGGTCCAGCGGAAGCTGCATCATCCAATCGATAACGCCGAACAAGTCGATGATGCGCTGTTTGTCCCAGTTCCGTTCGTAGAGCAATTTGGCCAGGCGCCATTTTGCCATGCGCCGAGCCTGAGCATCTTTCTTGGTTTGCCGTGTGAGCAATTGGGCTGCGGTGACCAAGGCGAAGGGGTTGGGATGCCGGCAGAGCGCATCCAACTGGTCCTGGTAGTCGATCAGCTTGACCACCGGAAAGTGGATGCCGACCTCACAGCCGAAGAGGCTGTAATTGAAGCTTTGGGGCTTCCATTCGGCAGAATCATCGGCCAACACCGCCAGACTGGCTATGGGCCGCCGATAGCGGTCATACAAGCGATAGTTGTAGGTAAACATGCGCTCGGCAAACCGACTGTCGTGCCCGCCCTGCACCTCGACATGCACGTACACCCACTGCTCATCCCCGCCCAAGGTGGCAACCTGGACCAGCTTGTCGATGAGTCGCCGGCCCAGTTCCGCATCCTGCACCACCTGGGCCAATTCCTGATCGAGAAATGTGTAGCCCCGCCCCCAGTCGATCTGCTTGCTGGCGGCGGGAAAACAGAAGTCCATGAACTCCGGGAAATAGCGCGTGAAGGCAGAATTATTCCACAAACGCCTATGTAGGAAGTCATCGGCGAAATCAATGCGCTTACCGTGGAAGTTGCGCCAGCGACTCACGACGCGCCCTGAGAAGCTCCAGTATTCAGGAACCCTCAGGGCATGGTCTGGCACTAGCTCCGGTAATCCGCGTTGGAAGTCATAACTTGTTGTTTGTATTTGCAATTGCTCAACGCCAAGTCTGTTTTATACCCGCTTTTCTACCCGCTTTCCGCAAAGTGTCCGGCAAAAGTGGATCACTTGGTCGGGTCAGCATTCTACGATCTATCCGGGCCAGGCGTCCGCCTCAACGTGGTGGTTGACATGAAAAACCCGGCACATGGCCGGGCTGTCGGGGATCTGATTGTGGGGGCGGTCAGGTGGCAGGGGCTTGTTGAATCGGAACAGCCTTGGCGATTCTCTTCGCTTCCCGTGCTGCCCTGCGTTCGGTGGCTCTGCGTTCGTTGTCTTCTGCCCACCGTGCCGACCGTTCTTTGGCCTGTTGCTCCCGGTGCGCCTTCACGCTGGCGATGCGAGAGGGCGTCACCACAAGGCTATCCAACAGGGAGATACCCAGCCATCCGAAAGAGCGTTCCGCGCCTTCCATGTGCGCCACGTCGTTATCTGAAGGGGTGGCGTTGCCGTTCGGGTGGTTGTGGGTAATGACGATGCTATCCGCCCCCAGGTTAATGGCCTTCCCTGCGATGTGGCGCAGCGAGTGGGTCACGCTCTTCTGGTCCCCCAGGGCCGCTACCTCTGCCGTTATCAGGCGCTTCTCGGTGTCCAGGTAGAAAACATGGGACTGCTCATGCACAAGGCCAGCAAAGCGAAGTTTCAGGTATCCGTGGAAGTCGTCCAGGCAGGCGAGAACCGGTCCCTTGGTCAGGCGTTTTTCTTCAATGAGGGATAGCGCCATGGCGATTATGCCGGCTTCGTGGGGGGTGAAAACCGGGGTGGACACGGTGTTCATGCTGCCCTCCGCGCTTCAATCTGGCGGAACAGTTCCCGGCACTCCCGGGCCATCCATAGGCAGGAGTCCAGCATGATGGCGTCGCCGTCGTTGTCGGCACTGGTGGCGTTCACCATGGCGCAGAGGTGGGACAGGCGATTACTGAGCAGGCGGGCCAGCTCGTCAGCCGTTGCGCCGTCCGCGATGGCATAGACGGGTCGCAGGGCCGGGGGATAGTCGAAGGGGGGAATGGTGTTCGGGTGCATGGTGCATGACTCCTGAGCAGTGCGGAATATTTCCCGCCTCCTCTGCCAAGAGGGTGGGCGGGGCCGTGAAGGTTGGCAGACTGGGCTCAGGGACCAGCACACCCGAAGGTGTCCCTCACGGTCCGCCCATTGGAGGATAGACCATGTTGCGGGCGAAAAAATACCGCCGTGCGGCGGTTCGTCGTCCGCCTGAGCCTTCCAGGCTGCCAAGCCTGTTCACCGAAGTGAGCGGCCATTGTGCGGCCAGGTGCGGGGCCTGGTCAAGCGGTCGGGCAACTGTACGGAAAAGGCGAACGGTTGCCGATGCCTCCAGGATAGAGACTGACGACTACCCACAGCCCCGGAAAAACTCCAGATTCTCGCGGTCGTCAGCACCCGCAGGACAAGGAAGGCCAGGAAGGACCCGCTCTGTTTTCAGCCGGAAACAGTACGATTGTGATGCTGAGGCTATCCCATCGGTTCCCACGGTGGCGAGTATGGCGATGTTGACCGCCTACCCCCTCTGCTTCAGCAGCCATGCCGTCACCGCGTTCGCGCTCTCGCTGCCCTGGTGCCGGTCGGGATGGCATAGGCGAATCATCAGCGGCAGCAGTTCGGCAGGGATGGCAGCATCGGGAATCTTGACGCCGGGGGAATCCAGGCGGATGAAAGATTCCAGCCAGCTAACCCGGCTTTCCGCGTCCTTCAATTTCCTGTTCGCCGTCGCCCGGGATTTCGTGGCCTGGTTCTCACTGACGGACAGGCGGAAGACTTCCGACCTGAGCACGGCAATGGTTTCCGCCGGGGTTGGTTCGGGTGGTGGGGTGGTGGGTATCTTCATTCGGGCCATTCTGGTGTCCTCCGGTAATCAGCCCCACGACGGGGCCGGGGCCTGGTGGTGCGCCTCGATTTCCTGCGGCTATTTGAATTTCCGTTTTGATTGTTTTTCAAACGGGGATATTTTCCGCGCGTGGGGATACATGCGGTGTCCGACCTCGGAAGCCCCAAACATTTGCCCCGCCCCCGGGTGCCGGTCAGGCGGGCCTGTGCTGCGCCCGCCAGGGTTGCCTATGCCATCTTCAGGGCTTCGGCCTCTGCGGCTACCTCTTGGCTTGCAATGCCCTGGAAGTAGTGGATCCAGTTCGATGCCTCTTGCTGCGCCACGTCGCACAGCCCGGCGATTTCGTGGGCTTCGTCGGACTCGGCAATCTTGGCGATGCCGGCCAGCAGGGCGGACAGGTTCATGAAGCCTTGAACAGCGCCCGTTGCATCGTCAAAGCGGGTGGCGGTGTTGTCGGTGTTCGGTTCGTTGGTGGTGGTCATGCTGTTGATCCTTTCATGTGCTCCCGGGAATCGCCGGGCCGTGGTGGGGTGGGGGCCTGCCGTGCTGCCGGCGGACTCCTGCATCTGTTGGTTATCTGGTTCACCATCAAACACTAGACCGCCATTGCCCACAGGTCTTGCCGTTGTCCGCTGGGATCTGACGAAGCGTATGGTGGGCACCATAGACGTGCGCCAGGTCGGGCCGGTCGCCGTTGCAGTAGCCACCAGACAGGCCAGGGCGCCGGAAGTGCTGACAGGTCCGGCAGGAGTGCGCCGCAGGGGGCGGGGCAAGTTCCTGTGCTTGGTGGTGCCCCTGGTCGCAAGCCTGCCCCATGAAATAGTCCAGGGCCTCCGGGTCACTGCCGCACTTGGTCAAAACTTCGTTGATGGCCGTGGCGTCGGTTTCGCCGATGCTGGCGAGCCATGAGCGGATCAGGGCTGTGTCGTCGGACGTTGCGTTGCAGCGGGCCTGCACCTGGTCGAGCACGGGTTCCGCAGCGATGGTGCCGGGGTTGTCCACCAGCACATCCGTCAAGGTGGCCGGCGGGGATCTGAAAATCTCCACGGGGTGACGGTCAGGGAAGTACAAGAACCAGCGCCGGGCCGGGGGCGTGCTGGTGGCAATCACGGGGAAGGCCAGGGCCTCCACAATGCCGGCCTTGTGCTCCCGGATCGTCGGCAGCCATCTGGTAAGAGCTTCCGGCAGTCCGCCGGCCTTGAGACTGCCGTCAGGCTTCAGGCCAAGGGTGACGCCATCGGCGCGGGCCTGGTGGATCAGTTCGGCGGGGGTCATACATCCACCTCGGTGTATGCACCAGCGGAAGAAACTCCCGGGAATGAAGTCGTGCATGTCGTCATGTCGTGCTGAATCGGGTCTTTCCCATCGTTTTGCACGACATCACGACTTGCACGACATGGATTCGATGAATTTATCCGGGGCTTGATCTCCCACTGCACAGAAGAACCGACTTTCCCCTTGCTTCTGCACTCGATGCCCATCTGACGCAGAGCCGGTGCCGCCCGTCGCATCGCGTCCGCAAAGCCCTTTGGGGAATGGGGCCAGGCTTCACAATTGGCCGGGCGGATCATGGCCTGCATCAGATTTTTTGCGGAATCGGTGCGCCCAGCCGGGTTGCGTTCAAGCCATTCGATGATGGCGGTGGCTACGGGGGAAGCGTCAATGGTGCGTCCGATGGCTTCCATGCGACTGGCCTTGAATTGGTCCAGGAATGCAGCGGGATCTTGGCCGGTGGCTTGCGCTACCGCCATTCCAAGACGGGCGAATTCCGCCAGGCGGGGGCGGTCGGCAGGAGGTAGATGGATGGATGGCAGAATTTCCAGGGCGCCCACAACAACATCCAGAAACGCACCGACAAGCCGGCCATGATCGGCATCAAACTTGCGCCAAATGTCGGTAACTTCGGCCCGGGCGGTAATCGTGGGTAGTTCGACGGTAACGGCCCGGTCCACAAGGTCCTGCGCGGTGACGGCTACGCTGATTCCATTCAGCACCACAGGGCGCTTTACCGTAATAACCGATTCATCCGCATCTGAGTAGAGCTTGCGCTTGGCGAACCCACCCCCAGTTGCCAGCACACACAAAGCGTCTTGCATCGGCGCCGGAAGGTGGCTGATATTCTCGTATGACACCAGCCAGGAAACGCCAGCGGCAACGAACATATCCTCTGCGCTTTTCGGGGCCGCCCGCAGGTCGCAAGCGTTCGGATCAAGCATCCGGCGGATAACCGTCTGCGTCGTGGATTTCGCGCTCCCGGCTTCGCCCATCAGTTCCAGAATGGGGAAGGGGGTGTCGGGCCGCAAGCATTCCGCCATCCATGCCAGGACCAGCAGGCGGGAATCTGCGGGGATGTTCACATACTCCCACAGCCGGGCAATACTTCCGCCTCCAACTGGCGCCGGCAAGGGCCGCATGGATTCGGGCCTGACGAACATGGCCGGCGGGGTGGTGACGATTTCCCACAGTCCGGGAGAAATGCGAACCGCCCGTGATTTTCCGTCCTCGCCAAGATCAAGGTAATAGACCCCATCCGCCAGCGCCACTCTGACGGATACATCCCGGCACTCGCCTTTATGTCTACCGAGTCCTGAAAGCGTACTCACAGCCTCCCTCATGCTTTGGTCACGGGGAGATTTTCCGGTGGCGGTGTAAAAGCCGGCCGTGAGCCAGTCCTTGAACTGCCGGCCATCAATGCGGCGAGTCTCCTTCGTTTCAAAATCTTGGGCGAAAACGTCGCCGTTCTGGTCGTGAAAGAGATTCGACCGTTCTTCAACAAATGCCACCAGCAAAGACGCTTGGCTGGGCTGTTTCTTTTCATCTTCCGGGGCGTCGTCGGATGTTTCCGCTTCCGTCGCCGCCATGTCGGGGATGTTGCCGGCCTGGTTGTCAAACTGCGGAGCCGCCAGGCTATCCAGGAAGCTGGCGCCGCGCTCCACTTGCTCGAATGCGTGATTACCCATGTTGATCTACTCCTGCAGCCGTCAGGGCCGATTGAATACGCGCAACGGCCAGAATCAGCCGCTCCCGGTCGTCAGGGCCGAAAGGCTGGCCAGACAGCAGCGCCGATGCCGCAGCCATGGTCACAACGGCCTCGAAGGCGATGGCCCGGAGAACGTCAGCCGCCGGGAAGGGGCGCCGCTCAGACTTGCCTTGCTGGATTTCACGGGGTGGGAACAGGTCCGCAATGTCGAGACTCACTGCCGCCAGGATGTTGTGGACGTCGCATCCGGCAAAGCAATGAACAAGCACGCGCTCGTCGTCGGTTTCCCTGATAGCCAGGCTGGGGCCTTTGTCGTCGTGGGCGGGGCAGCGAGCGGACCAGCGCCCGGGGCCGGTACGGCGCACCTTGTCCAGACGGGACAGGAGAATTTCCGCGCTCATTTCCGCCCCCGATTCCATCCGCGTTTCTGGTGGCGGTCGGTGCGGGCCGGCTTCACGTTCGCTGCGAGCGAAAACCAGCCCGCCACGGGGTCGGGGTTGGTAGAATTCGCCTTGATGATTTCGCTTTTCTTCGTGCCCTCCTGACCGGGGGCACTTTCTTTTGTAGGGGCGTGTTCCGGCCTCACGCTGCCGGTGATGTTGTTGGTTTTCATGGTGTCCGCCCTTACATCGAAGCAAGCAGGTTGCGGATGCTTTCCACGGTCCAGGCGGTAGTTTTGGGGCCGATTTTCACGCCCTGCGGATACTTGCCCGCCTTGATTCCTGCCCACCATGAGCTTTTGCCGATAGGCAGCACGGCCAGCACTTGAGGCAGGCGAACGAAGCCGATTTCAGGAAGGAAGGGCGAGACTTGCGCGGCCAGGTGGGCGCGGGGCTTGCGGGTGGATTGTGCTGCGGGTTGTTGCTGGGTTGTTGTATTCATTTCGGGCTTTCAAGTTAGCCCGTGCGACGGCAACGCATGGATAGGCAGATAGCAGGTGACGCAACGCCTTACCACAAAAACAAGGCGTTGAATCGTCCAACTGCGTCCGCTATAATCCAGTGCTCTCTAAAATATGCGCCCTCTCTTGGGGGTGCGATTTCAGGAAGCCCCAAGACGACCGTGCTACCGGCCTCTTGGTGGTTTGTCGTAACACGGGAGATCGTGTCGTAATAAAAAATTGCCAGGCGGCTTTATTGCCCGGATTTCAGAGCCTCACCCTTCCTAGGGGGTGGGGCTTTGTCTTATCTAGGCTTCGTCAAGACCTGACGGGACGATTGTAACCCACCTCAAACCGCTATGACGATTGCTTGCGCCACACCATCGATGAACCTGCCCGACTTTGGCTGTTGTGGAGAGGTCGCCGTATAGCGCAAACAGCGCTATCCATCGATAAGCAGCGCTAACCAGCGCTAACCAGCGCTACTTTTCCTGTCTTCGCCAAGAGGTATCGCCTGAATACCTGCCCGAAAAATATTTTCTCCCTCCTCAAATTTCTCTGCTTTCAAGCCGCTTTTATCGGAATCACCTTTCCGCCGGCCTTCATGGAATCCAGCATGTCCGCCCATTGCTGCAACAGGGCCGTGCGCTCTGGCATCAACAGGGCGTGGTTGTAGGCCCGGCGGATGGCGTTCTGCTCCTGGTGGGCAAGGCATAGCTCGATTACATCGTGCCGGATGCCCATATCGTTGGCGATGGTGCTGAAGGTGCCGCGTACCCCATGGGGCGTGAATTTCCCGGCGTAGCCTATGCGGTTGAACACGTCCCGAATGGCCTCATGGCTCATGGGCTTCTGACGATCCGACCGACTCGGGAAAACGTAGGGCGTGGCGCCGTTGATCGCCTGCAACGCCCGCAGCAAGTCCAGGGCTTGACGCGAGAGCGGGACGACGTGCTCTTCCCTCATCTTCATCCGCTCCGCCGGGATGCGCCACATGGCCGCGTCCATGTCGAACTCCGACCATTCGGCATTGCGTATTTCGTTGGCTCTGACGGCGGTCAGGAACAGCAGTTTGCAGGCGGCCAGGGTGGGAAACTCGGCAATGGCGCCATCCAATGCCCGCAGGAAGTCCGGTAGCTCCTTGGCCGTCAGGTGGGGATGGTGTTGCACCTTCGGCAGCTTCACGGATCCGCGCAAGGGATAGGTGGGGTCATCCTCCACCAGCAGCCGGCCAACGGCATAGCGGAAGACGCCCCCTATCCATGTGCGTGTCAGCTTTGCCATGGTGGGTGAGCGCTTCTTCACCTGGTCCAGTAGATCAAGGACGTGGGCCGGCTTGATGGTCTTCATGGGCAATGCGCCGATGCGCGGGTACACGTCCCGCTTGAGGCTCTGCTCGATCTGCCGGCGGTAGTTCTCCGACCACTCCGCCCCCTGGTCCTTGATCCACGTTTCGGCAACGGCCTGGAATGTGTTGTCGTTCTCCAGGGTGCGCCGCATGACTTCAATCTTGCGCTCCTGTGCCGGGTGGATTCCCTGCTTCACCAGCGCCCGGCAGCGGTCACGCTCGATACGGGCCTCCGCCAAGGTGAAGCTCCGACCGTCCCGCCGGGCCTGAGCCGCCTCTGCTGTCTCCTTGGCCAGGGGCTGGCAGTAGTCCCCCATGGCGAACAATTTTTCCTTGCCGTCAATCGTGTAGCGGTAGCGCCAGAATCGACCGCCACTTACCGCCACTTCCAGATACAGGCCATTGGAGTCCGGCAATTTGTACAGCTTGTCTTTCGGTTTGGCGGTGCGGATGGTGGTATCGGTCAGCATGGTGTTCTCCAGAGGGGAAACGGGTAGAAAATGGCCAAAAAATCTTCTACCCGTTTCATGAATTTCATTTGCATACAATCTACCCGCAATTCTATCCGTATTTTGGCTGGATTGCAGTGTATCAGAATGGACAGAACAGGACATACAGACGTAAAAAAGCCCCGTATTTCAGGGGCTTGATGGACGTATCGGGATGTGGTTGGATGCAGTCTTGTACTAGCTCCGGTAATCCGCATTGATTTTCACGTAATCGTAGGAGAAGTCGCAGGTCCAGGTGGTGGCGCTGCAGGCGCCTCGGGCCAGGTCCACGCGCACGGTGATTTCCGCCTGCTGCATGACCCGGGAACCTTCCTCTTCCCGGTAGTCCGGGTTGCGGCCGCCATCCTTCGATACCAGCACGTCATCCAGCCACAGGCGCACCTTCGACACGTCCAGATCAAGAATGCCGGCGTAGCCGATGGCCGCCAGGATGCGCCCCAGGTTGGGATCGGAGGCAAAGAAAGCGGTCTTCACCAGGGGCGAATGGCCGATGGCATAGCCCACGGCCTTGCACTCCGCCAGGCTGCCACCGCCTTCCACCACGATGGAAATGAACTTGGTGGCACCCTCCCCGTCCCGCACGATGGCCTGGGCCAGTTCCCGGGAGATGCCGATCATGGCTTCCGCCAGCACGCCGTAGTCGGCAGAGGCAGCATCGGTGATTTCCGCGTTGCCGGCCTGGCCCGTGGCGATGAGCACGAAGGAGTCATTGGTGGACGTGTCGCCGTCCACCGTGATGCAGTTGAAAGACTGGTCCGCCGCATCCTTCACCAGCTTTTGGGTGAGTTCAGGGGACAGGGCCGCGTCCGTGGCCACAAAGCCCAGCATGGTGGCCATGTTGGGCTTGATCATGCCGGCGCCCTTGCTGATTCCGGAGAGGGTGACGGTCTTGCCCCCTAGCTGCACCTGCCGGCTGGCGGCCTTGGCCACGGTGTCCGTGGTCATGATGGCGTGGGCTGCGGCGTACCAGTTGTCGGCCTTCAGGTCGGCACTGGCCGCCGGCAGGCCCGCCACCAGGCGTTCCACCGGCAACAGTTCCAGAATCACGCCGGTGGAGAAGGGCAGCACCTGATTGGCATCTATGCCCAGGGTCTGGGCCACGGCCGCGCAGGAGGCCCGTGCCGCCAGCATGCCCGGCTCGCCGGTGCCGGCGTTGGCGATGCCGGTATTCACCACCAGGGCACGGATTTCGGCGTGACGGGCAAGCCCGTCTTCCCTCACCCCCAGCCCCTCTCCCGCAGAGGGGCGAGGGGAGCTTTGTGAGTCGCTCGCGCGACTTTCCAGAATTGCCAGGTGTTCGCGGCACACCGTCACCGGCGCCGCGCAGAAACGGTTCTGGGTGAACACGCCGGCCACCCGGCTGCCCGGGGCCAGCTCCACCAACAGCAGATCGCGGCGGTTCGCCTTGCGGATGCCGGCTTCGGCGATGCCCAGACGCACGCCGGCAACTGGCAGGAGTTGATCGGCGGCGGGAGTGGCGTAATTCACGGGCATGGCTGTGTAGCTCCAGAAAGGCAAAAATGCCGATTCTACCCCCGCCACCCACTGCCCGCATTACGTTTGCCTTGCGTGCAAGACGCACCGGGAGAAATCCCGACCCACACTCCCGCTCAACAAGATTGACAGCCCCCTACCGATATGAGTAGATTGCGGGTTCCCAACCCAACATAACAGGAGAAATATCTTGGCCGTTCTCGTCGGAAAAAAAGCCCCGGACTTCACCGCCACCGCGGTGCTGGGCAACAATGAAATCACCAACATCACCCTGTCCGAAGTTACCAAGGGCAAGGCTGCCGTGCTGTTCTTCTACCCGCTGGACTTCACTTTTGTCTGCCCGTCCGAACTGATCGCCTTCGATCACCGCCTGGAAGAATTCACCAAGCGCGGCGTGGAAGTCATCGGCGTGTCCATCGACTCCCAGTTCAGCCACCTGGCCTGGAAGAACACCCCGGTCAACAACGGCGGCATCGGCCAAGTCGGTTACACCTTGGTGGCCGACATCAAGCACGAAATCTGCAAGGCCTACGACGTGGAGCTGGAAGGCGCCGGCGTCGCCCTGCGCGGTTCCTTCCTGATCGACAAGACCGGCGTGGTCATGCACCAGGTCGTCAACATGCTGCCCCTGGGCCGCGACATCGACGAAATGCTGCGCATGGTGGACGCCCTGCAATTCTTCGAAGAAAACGGCGAAGTCTGCCCCGCCGGCTGGTCCAAGGGCAAGAAGGGCATGAAGGCCTCCACCGCCGGTGTGGCCGAATACCTGGCCGAGAACGCCAGCGGTCTGTAATTCAAGCTGTTGCTGCAACAAAAAGCCGCCTTCGGGCGGCTTTTTGTTTGGCTCCGGACATCTCCGGCCTTGCACGGAAAACGCCCTACGCCGGGTGGCGTAGACGAGGCGCCTCACCGCAAGGAAACTATTTGAGGTCGCGGCGCCCCTCCCCTGCCCTTACAGAAGGGACGATGAAGCGTGAAACCCCAGGACGGATAGAGGCGATGGCGAGGGCCACGGCAATCAAAGCGGCGGCGACGCCAAAGGTGAGCCGCATCCCGGCAGCAATGGCATCAGGGGTGGCCCTGGTGATGTCGGTCGCCGCGCATCCGAAAGCGAACACGGACCCCATGACGGACGCGCCGGTGATCAGACCGAGATTGCGTGACAGGTTGAGCATGCCGGATATCACGCCCCGCTGCGCCGGTGGAATAGGCTTCATGACGGCAGTGTTGTTGGCGGCCTGGAACAAGGCGTAACCGGCTGTAATGAGGACAAGCGGAACGAGGTAAGCCGGTACGCCCAATCGCATCGGCAACAGGGACAGGGCGGCGGCACCGGCCGCCATGCCGATGAGTCCGGCGAGGCTCATGGACGGGGCGCCAAACCTGTCCACCACGCGGCCGGCCGGCAGGCCAGTCAGGGCGGCAACGGCCGGACCCGCCGACATGATGAGTCCGACACGGGCTGCATCGAGAAGAAGCGCACCGGAGAGATAGAACGGCCCAACCACCAGCGTCGCCATCACGACGGTCGTCACCAAGGTGCTCATGGCGAAGCCGGCGCTCAGCAGCGGATTGCGAAACATTGCCAAATGCACCAGGGGCGACGCCACTTTCGTCTCGACCAGCACGAACAGGCCGACGCCGAAGGCTGCCGCCACCAGCAGGCTTATGTTGAAGGCGCCGAAACTGCCGCGTCCAACGGTCATCGCGAGGGCATAGGCCCCGAGGGTAAAGGCAAGCAACAGGGTGCCGATGATGTCGAAACCGGCCTGACCCGTTTTCGACGCTTGACGATCCTTGGGCAAATAACGACAGGCGAGAAAGAATGTCAGGAGCCCCAGCGGCAGGTTGATGAAGAAGATCAATCGCCAACTGCCACCGTCAATCAGGACGCCGCCGAGGGATGGGCCGAGCGCGGTGCCCACCGCAGACATGGTTCCGAGCAAGCCCATGGCGCTGCCGGTCTTTTCTTTTGGAACCGTCTCGCCGATAAACGCCATGGTGAGGGCCATCATGATGGCGGCACCAAGGCCCTGCACCGCCCGTGCGGCGATCAGCAGCCCCAGCGTGGGCGCCAAGCCGCACAGGGCCGAGGCCACTGTAAAAAGTGAAAGTCCAGCAAGTAGCAGCCGGCGGCGGCCGAAGAGATCGCCGAGCCGGCCCACACTGACGATCAGGGTCGTAATGGCGAGAAGATAGGCAAGGACAACCCACTGGACTTCATGGAAGGACGCGGCGAAGGACAGTGCCAAGCTTGGCAAGGCCACATTGGCGATGCTGGTCCCCAGGGACGCCAGCAGCATCGACAAGGACAGGCAGGCCAGCGCCCAACCAATCGACGACGGCCCTTTCGCACTTCCGGCTGCTGCCGTCTCTCGTCCTGCAATAATGGGATTCACGGTGAACTCCTTATTCTGGTGGCACCCGAAACGGGATTGTTTGAAGCTTAGCTTCCGGCGTCACCTGGCGGAAGGCGCAGCATTTGCACTTTATTCATGCGTTTGACGCCAGGTATGCAGCGAACCCTGCTATGGTGGAGCGATGCAAACACCCGACCTGAACTTGCTCGTCACTCTTGATGTCCTGCTGGAGGAAGGCAGCGTTGCGGGTGCCGCCCGGCGTTTACGGCTTAGCCCCTCGGCAATGAGCCGGGCACTGGCACGATTGCGCGAAACCACCGGCGATCCCTTGCTGGTGAGGGCTGGGCGCGGCCTTGTCCCTACGCCCCGGGCCATGGAACTGCGCGAACAGGTTCGTCAGCTCGTGCAGGAGGGAAAAGCCCTGTTGCGCCCCACCGAGAAACTCAAACTCCAACAGCTCGTCCGCACTTTCACGCTGCGGACCAGCGACGGTTTTGTGGAAAATTTCGGGCCGGCCCTGATCGCCAGGGTCAGCACAGATGCGCCCGGGGTGCGCCTGTGCTTTGTGCAGAAGCCGGACAAAGACAGCACGCCACTACGCGATGGCGTCGTCGATCTGGAAACGGGTGTCGTGGGGAATACGGCAGCCCCTGAACTGCGCGTGCAGGCGCTTTTTCGGGACCGTTTCATCGGCGTCGTGCGAATGGGGCATCCGCTGAGCTGTGGCGAGATGACCCCGTCCCGCTATGCCGCCGGCAGGCACATCTACGTCTCGCGGCAGGGTCGCCACAAGGGACCGATTGATACAGCCTTGACTGCCCTCGGCCTGGAACGGGAGATCGTAACGATTGTCGGTGGCTTTCCGGCCGCCCTGGCCTTGGCCCGGGCCTCGGATCTGATCGCCAGTGTTCCCGAACGCCATACCGGGAATCTGCGGGCGGGGATGCATAGTTTCCCCCTTCCTGTGCCTACGCCCGAGATCACCATTTCATTGCTCTGGCATCCGAGGATGCATGCTGATCCGGCGCATCGCTGGCTACGGGGCCTTGTTTTCGATTCCTGCACAGGTGGCGATCCGCCAAATACGAACTAAACCTGACAGGGATGGCTTTGCCCCACCGGGATTTTCAACACCGCTGGCCCAGGCAGGCAGGAGGCAGCGCCAGACGCATGGGGCCTTCTGACTATTTCGGCCCCGTTGCCCGGCTAGCGGCGGCCAGATGCTCTTCCCGCAGGAAACGCAGCAGCCCGCCGATGAGGGCCGGCATGGCGGCACCGAAGAGCACGGGCAAGGAAGAGCCCCAGCTCAGGCGAACAGGGCGGCCAGACGGGCCAGATACTCCGCAGCGCCGGCTTCACCCTCGGCGGGCGCCCAGGCCGCTTTTTCGTCGGCGGTCAGCGGCAGGTAGGGACCGGCCTTGGCTTCGAGAAACACAGTGCCCGTGTCAAGCGCCAGCACCAGGTGATACGTGCCGACGGGAATATTGACACCGAGGGCCGGGCCGCCGGGCTGCAGCACGGCGGTTTCCGCCACCGCACCCGAATCATCAAACAGCACCACCGCCAGGCGTCCCCGCAGACCGATCATGGTTTCTTCCTTGGCCGGATCCAGATGCCGGTGAGGCATGATGTAGGAACCCGGCTCGATGGCGTTCAGCAACCGATGACAGACCACCTCGTCCGACGAATGGAAGTTGCGGTTCTTGCGCAAGCGCGGGCTGGCCTTCGCTTCGGCAGTGACGGTGTCGAGGAGGTCGGTGGTGATGAAGAGGGTCATGATTTCGGTGAGGGGTGAGGGGTGAGGGGTGAGGGGTGAGGGGTGAGGATATTCGGGGAATAAAGCAAATACGTCGAAGTTTTTACTCCTCACTCCTGCCCCCTCACTCCTCACTGTTCTTACGGATACTCGACGCGCACGCTCTCGGGCGTCAGCCATTCCTTGAGGCTGTCGATGAGGCTCTCGTCCAGGCGCACGCGCCAGGCTTCGCCGAAGCGCAGTTCACCTTCGGCTACGTCGTTCCGGTAGGTCAGCACCACCGGACAGGAGCCAGCACGGAAGGGTTCCAGCATGTCCTTCAGGCGCCGCGCGGAGGCAAGGTCGCCGGTGTTCATGGCAATGCGCAACTGGCGTGCGAAGCGGCCCCTTGCTTCCGCCATGTTCATGATTTTCTCCGCCACCACCCGGAAGCCACCGGAAAAATCGTCCTTCTGCACCTTGCCTTCGATGATGAGAGGCTCGTCCACCACGATGCGGGCGCGCTCGGCCTCGTAAAGCTCGTTGAAGGCGGTCACTTCCACCTGGGCCGTGCCGTCATCCAGCAAGATGATGGCCATCTTGCCGCGGCGGGTCATCATGGTGCGGGTGCTCACCACGATGCCGGCCAGCATCTGGTTGTCCCTTGAGGGTTCGAGCTTATCCAGGGTCTTCCTGAGGAAAGCCGAGATTTCCCGGCGATAGCTGTTGTAGGGATGGCCGGACAGGTAGAAACCGATGGCCAGCTTCTCGTTCTGCAAGCGTTCCCGCTCACCCCAAGGCTTCACCACGCTGTACTCGGGGGCCATGGAACTGCCCTCCCCCGGGCCGCCCATGTCAAACAAGCCGCACTGCATGGCGTTGCGCCGGGACTGCTCCGCCGCCTCCAGGGCGGTGCTGACGCTGGCGATAAGCTTGTGCCGGTCCGGTTCCAGGGTGTCGAAGGCGCCGCCCCGGATGAGGGCCTCAATGGTGCGGCGATTCACCTGCTGCTTGTCCACCCGCAGGCAGAAATCGAAGAGATCGGTGAAGGGGCCGCCCTTGTCCCGCGCCGCCATGATGAGGTTCACCGCCTGCTCGCCGGTACCCTTCACGGCCCCGAGGCCGTAGCGCACGGTCTTGCGATCCACCGGCGCGAAGAAATATTCGGACTTATTGACGTCCGGCGGCAGCACGGTGAGGCCGTTGTTGAGGGCATCCACATGGAAAATCTGCACCGTGTCCGTGTTGTCCATGTCGGAGGACAGGGAGGCGGCCATGAAGGCGGCCGTGTGATGGGCCTTCAGCCAGGCGGTGTGGTAGGTGACAACGGCGTAGGCAGCAGTATGGGACTTGTTGAAGCCATATTCCGCGAACATGGCCATGAGGTCGAAGAGCTTCTCCGCCAGGGCCGGGTCATAGCCCTTCAGCTTGGCGCCGGCGGCGATGGTGGCCCGGTGCTTGTCCATCTCCTCCTTTTTCTTTTTGCCCATGGCCCGGCGCAGCATGTCCGCGCCGCCCAGGGTATAGCCGCCGATGATCTGGGATATCTGCATCACCTGTTCCTGATACACGATCACGCCATAGGTGGGCGACAGGCAGGCCTGCAGATCCGGGTGGTAATAGTCGATCTCCTGCTGGCCTTTCTTGCGCAGGATGAAGTCGTCCACCATGCCTGACCCCAGGGGGCCGGGACGATACAGGGCCAGCACGGCGATGATGTCCTCGAAGCGGTCCGGCTGCAGCTTGGCCAGGAGCTTCTTCATGCCCGAGCTTTCCAGCTGGAAGATGGCCGTGGTATTGGCGTCCTTCAGCACCTTGTAGGCCGCCGGATCGGTGAAGGGCAGGTCTTCCAGTCGGGTGGTGAAATTCGGATCCAGGCGTTTGATGTACTTCACCGCCAGGTCGATAATCGTCAGGTTTCGGAGGCCCAAGAAGTCGAACTTGACCAGGCCCACGGCCTCCACGTCGTCCTTGTCGAACTGGGACACGGGGGTGGCGCCATCGCCGTCGGCGATGTAGAGGGGGCAGAAGTCGGTGAGTTTGCCCGGCGCGATGAGCACGCCGCCGGCGTGCATGCCGACGTTACGGGTCAGACCCTCCAGGGGCGCGGCCAGGGCGAACAAGGCCCGCACTTCTTCCTCGTTCTCTTCCCGCTCCTTGAGGATGGGTTCCGCCGCCAGGGCGTCCTTGAGGGACAGGGGCTTGTTGGCCTCCACCGGAATCAGCTTGGAGAGCTGGTCGCAGAAGTTGTAACCCATGTCCAGCACCCGGCCCACGTCCCGGATCACCGCCTTGGAGGCCATGGTACCGAAGGTGGCGATCTGGGACACGGCGTCGGCGCCGTAGGTTTCCCGCACGTACTCGATGACCTGGTAGCGCTTGTCCTGGCAGAAATCCACGTCGAAGTCGGGCATGGACACCCGCTCCGGGTTGAGGAAGCGCTCGAACAGCAGGGCGTAGGCCAGGGGGTCCAGATCCGTGATGCCCAGACTATAGGCCACCAGCGAACCAGCGCCGGAACCCCGCCCCGGCCCCACCGGCACGCCATTTTTCTTGGCCCAGACGATGAAGTCCGCCACGATGAGGAAGTAGCCGGGAAAGCCCATCTGAATGATGGTGTCCGTCTCGAACTTCAGCCGCCCCTCGTAGATGGGCCAGGCCTCCGCCCGTTTCGCCTCATCCGGGTAGAGCTGGGCCATGCGCACCACCAGGCCCTTCTTCGCCTCCTCCACCATGAAATCGTCCAGGGTCATGCCCGGTGGTGTGGGGAACTGGGGCAGGAAGTTCTTGCCCAGCTGGATGGTCAGGTTGCAGCGCTTGGCGATCTCCACCGAATTGGCCAGGGCCTCCGGCAGGTCGGAAAACAGCGCGGCCATTTCCTCCCTGGACTTGAAATACTGCTCCTCGGTGAAATCCTTGGGCCGGCGCTTGTCCGCCACCACGTAGCCTTGAGCGATGCACACCCGAGCCTCGTGAGCCTTGAAATCCTCCCGCTGCATGAACTGGATCGGGTGGGTCGCCACCACCGGCAGGCCAAGCTTGCTGGCGAGCGCCACGGCCTGGCGCACATAGCTCTCCGCCCCCGGATGGCCAGCCCGCTGCACTTCGATGTAGAAGGCGCCCGGAAAGAGGGCCGCCCATTCCCGGGCCAGGCTGTCCGCCTGCTCCGGGTTGCCGTTCACGAAGGCCTGGCCGATTTCCCCCTTGAGGGCGCCGGAGAGCGCCAGCAGGCCCGCGCCACCGCCATCCGCCAGCCACGCCTTCTTCAGCTCGGCCCGCCCCCGGTACTTGTTGGTCAAGTAGGCCTTGCTGAGGAGTTCGCACAGGCGGCCGTAGCCGGCCCGGTCACGGCACAAGAGCAATAGCTGGAAGGGTTTATCCCGCTCCACCTCGTTCTGCAGCCAGACGTCGCAGCCGATGACGGGCTTGATGCCCTTGCCCCGGGCCTCCTTGTAGAACTTGACCATGCCAAAGAGGTTGGCCAGATCGGACACCCCCAGAGCCGGCATGCCCTCGGTGACGGCCCTGGCGACGGCATCGTCCAGCCGGGTGATGCCATCCACCACGGAGTATTCGGAATGGAGGCGGAGATGTACGAAATCAGGTAGCGACATGGGGCGGCATTTTACCTCTTCCCCAAGAGCACGCCGCGACGATCTAGCCACCCGTAGCCCTAAAGAATATAAGTATATTCGCCGTTAGTAATAGAACTATCGCAGCCAAAGGGGATGTCCCATGCAACGAACTTCCGCTCAACGCCTGACGGTGGCGGTCCGCATCTATCTGCTGGCCGGCTTGTTTGGCCTGTTCATTGCCATTGCCATCATCATCGGCTGGCGCTCTGCGGGACTGGCGGCGGAAAGCTTGGCGGATGTGCATGACCACTCCGCCGTGCCCTTGGCACACCTGGGCAAGATCAATGCCCTGATGCGCCTGAACGCCGAAGAAGTGCTGCGGGGCTTCCAGCACAACCCGGCGTATGAGTACGCCAAGCTCCACGACCATCCGGTGAGCGTCCACGCCGACCGCCTCGACGCCAATCTGACGGAGATCGAGCGATTATGGCAGTTGTACGCCGCCACATCCTCCGGCCAGGAAGAACGTCAGCAGACCGAGGCCATGGCGTCCCTGAGGATGGATTACGAGCGCCGCGTCATGCGTCCGGCGATAGACGCCCTGCGCCGTGGCGACTACGCCATCGGCAGCATCAAGGCCTTCCTGGACGGCAACCGTGCCCTCGGCCCGCAGACCATGAAGTCCCTGGAAAAGCTGATCCAGATCCAGGTGGATGACGCCCGCCACAGCTACGAGGAAGGCATGGCCCGTTACCGCGCTATCGTATGGACCTACGGGGTGCTGGCCCTCTTTGGCGTGATCGGCGGCAGCCTGAGCGCCTGGTGGATCGCCCAGGGCGTGGCGGTCCCCCTGGCCCAGGCAGTCGCCGTGTCCCGGGCCATCGGCGACGGCGACCTGACTACCCCCATCCCGCCGCACCGCAATGACGAAACAGGTGACCTGCTGGAAGCCATGCATGCCATGCAAGGCTCCCTCATCGACATGCTGGGGGACATGCGGCAGAACGCCGACCAGCTCGGCACCACTGCCGCGGATCTCACCCGAAACGCCCGCCAGATGGCCGGGGCGGCGGAACGACAGAGTAGCGCCGCCAGCGCCATGGCAGCCTCCATGGAGGAAATGAGCGTCAGCATCGGCCAGGTCGCCGAACATGCCCATGAAGCCCAGCAGGCATCCGACGCGGCGCGGGACTCGGCCACGTCAGGCACCGAGGTGGTTCGCCAGGCCGCCGCCGGCATGGAATCCATCTCCTGCACCGTCACCAACTCGGCTGCCGTGATCCAGTCCCTGGGACAGCGCTCCCGGGAAATCTCGACCATCCTCGCCACCATCAAGGAAATCGCCGACCAGACCAACCTCTTGGCCCTGAACGCCGCCATCGAGGCGGCCCGGGCCGGGGAACAGGGGCGCGGCTTTGCGGTGGTGGCGGATGAAGTACGCAAGCTGGCGGAGCGCACCAGCGTCGCCACTCGCGATATTGACGGTATGATCATCGGCATCCAGGACGAAACAGAGCGGGCAGTAAAAACCATGGACATGGGCGTAAGCCAGGCTGGAGAAGCCCGGGGGGCTGCCCACCAGGCGGCCACGGCCATCGAAGCCATCCGCCAGGATTCTGAAAGGGCCGTGCGGGAAGTGGACAGCATCACCGGAGCGCTGAAGGAACAAAGTGCCGCCAGCCAGGACACCGCGCGCCAGGTGGAGGGCGTAGCGCACATGGCCGAAAGCGCCAATGCCGCAGCCCGCGCCACTGCGGATTCTGCCCGGCACATGGAGGAAATGGCCGAAGCCATGAAACGCACCGTCGGACGCTTCCGCGTATAGAACGTTCCAGCTTTCGGAAAGACGAAAAGGCCCGGAGAGTGCTTCCTCCGGGCCTTTTCCCTTTCACAACAAGCTTGTTCAGTGCTTGACGGCGTCCAGCCGGGCCTTGGCGATGGATGCCTTCATCTCGCGGTCGGCATCGTTGATCTTTTGGCGTTGCGCGTCGCTCAAGGGGGCATGCAGGGCCTTTTCCAGGGCCGGCACCACGGCGTAGCGAGGGTCGCCGGCACGCCAGTCATTGAGCTTGGGCAGCATACGCAGAATCTTGTCGGCGGAAACGCCGGAGATGGTGGCGGCTTCCCGGGCGAAGTGACGATGGGCCTTTCTCACCGCCGCGTGCAGGAAAGCCACCTGGGTGGGCGACTCGACGACGCCCGCAGGCGCGGGCACCGTCGCCGGCACCTGGGCTCGGGCAGGGGCATGGGTAAACAGGACGAGTCCGCCCGTAACGGCAAGCCCCGCCGCCAGCATGGCTACACGCCCGAAAACTCCAGTTCCCATTCCCCACCTCTGCGTTGTCCGAACATACTTAACGTCAGGGCAGCAAAACGGTTGACCCAGTGGTGCGACGTGCCTCCAAGTCCCGATGGGCCACCGCCGCATCCTGGAGGGCGTAGGTCTGGCCCACTTCGATCTTTACCTTGCCGGATTCGACCATCTGGAACAGTTCCGCCGCAGCGGCCACCAGATCCTCCCGTTTGGCCATGTAGGTCGCCAGCGTGGGCCGAGTGACGTACAGGGACCCCTTCGGCGCCAGGATGCCCAGGTCAAAGGGCGGTACCGGGCCGGAGGAACTGCCGAAGCTGACCAGCATGCCGAAGGGTGACAGACAATCCAGGGAGGCCATGAAAGTGTCCTTGCCGATGGAGTCATACACCACCGGAACGCCGGCCCCGCCGGTAATCTCCCGCAACCGCTCCATGAAGTTTTCCCGCGTATACACGATGGCATGGTCGCAACCATGGGCCCTGGCAAGTTCCGCCTTGGCATCCGACCCCACGGTGCCGATGACCGTGGCCCCCAGGGCCTTGGCCCACTGGCAGGCGATGAGGCCCACGCCCCCGGCGGCGGCATGGATCAGGATGGTGTCGCCGGCCTTCACCACGTAGGTGCGACGCAGCAAATACTGCACCGTGAGGCCCTGCAGCATCATGGCGGCGCCCTGCTGGAAGGACAGGGATTCGGGCAGCTTCACCAGGCGGTGGGCCGGCAGACAACGACTTTGGGCATAGGCCCCCAGGGGGCCGCCCGCGTAGGCGACCCGGTCGCCGGGCGCCAGGTCGGCCACGCCCTCCCCCACCGCCTCAACGACGCCCGCGCCTTCCATGCCGATGCCGGAAGGTAGGGCCAGGGGATAAAGGCCGCTGCGATGGTAGACGTCAATAAAATTGAGGCCCACGGCATGCTGCCGAATCCGCGCTTCGCCCGGGGCGGGGGCGCCAACCGGAACCTCTTCCCAGCGCAGGACTTCGGGGCCGCCGGTCTGCTGAAAACGGATGGCGTGGTTCATGTTCTTGTCTCCTCGTGTTTGGGGAGACGGAGCATAACCCGATTGGGGTGACATCGAGTGCGGGCGCGGGAAAAGCGAATCACTAAACGCCGAGGCGCCGAGACGCCGAGAAAACAAGACGGCGAAAGCGCTCCGAAGCAGGCCTGGCCAGAGCTTGCCACGGCATGTGTTCTTCTTGCCTTTCCTCGGCACCTCGGCGTTTCAAACAGATTCTTGCCGGATCAGGTCTCGTCGCGCGCCTCGGCCACATTTTCGACCTGGATGCCGACGACGCGATTACGGCCCAGGTGCTTGGCGCGATACAACTCCCGGTCGGCATGGCGCAACAGGCTTTCCGGGCTGTCCTCCCCGGCCGGCACAATGCTGGCGACCCCCAGGCTCAGGGTCACCACAGCGCCAATGCCCGGACTGGCCCGGGGAATGCCCAGGGACTCCACGGCGGCACGGATGCGTTCCGCCACAACCTGGGCGCCCTCCAGATCCACGTTCGGCAGGACCACGCAGAACTCCTCGCCGCCGTAGCGGGCCACCAGATCCGCCGGCCGCCGAGCTTCCGCAGTCAACACCCGGGCCACGGCCCGCAGGCACTCGTCGCCCTGCTGATGGCCGAAGCTATCGTTGTAAAGCTTGAAATGATCCACGTCAGCCATGATGAGGGACACGGGCTGGGCATCCCGCAAGGCCCGGCTCCACGCATCCTTCATCACTTCGTCGAAGGCCCGGCGATTGGCAAGCCCGGTCAGGCTATCCCGGGAAACGAGCCGCAGCAGTTCCACCTGAGCCTCCTTCTGGGCCGTCATATCCCGCAGGGTTTCCACTACCGCCACCAGTTCACCCTCCTTGTCGTAGATGGGCCCGGCATCAATGGACAGGTAGAGGCGCGTGCCGACCTGGGGCATGACGCACCAGTTCTCGGCATGCCGGCCCCGGTCCAGGTGGGAGGCATCGTGATTGCGGTCATGGAACACGTAGAGAGTTTCGATCTCCTCGGTGCGGCCAAACACGACCAGATCGGCGAGGCACGGCCGCTCGGTTTCATAGAAGGCACGCCAATGTTCGCTGGTACCGAGCATGTCTGCGGATTTGAGACCCGTCAGGCGTTCGCAGGCTCGGTTCCAGATAATCACCCGGCCTGCCGCGTCCAGCACGAAAGTCGGCACCACCATGTGCTCCATCATGGCCACCGCAAAATTTCGGTCCAGCTCAGCTATCTTTCCCGCGTTCATGCCAGTCCCATCGCCAGATTCTTACAGATTGTCCATTTACGGCAACGGAAACAAAACATTGAGCACAAATCCCGGCGTGGGCCGCGCTGCGACAGCATGCCGCAGGCCCACATCCGCCCGGCCTGTTAGAATCGCCGCGTTTTCACGGCGACCACTCCCATGCCAGGCCCTGCCCGCCACTTTCTTGCCCGCATCGACAGCCCCGCCCCCGTGCCGGAAGGACACCCTGCCGCCCGCACGCGGCGCCATGGCGTGGCCAGCAAGTGATGACCAAGCTTGGCGCGGGGGGAAAACGGGGGCTGGGCCTCTTCGCCCTGATCCTGCTCCTGCACGGCCTGCTGCTGGCCTGGCTGTCCGGCCTCGCACCCCGGCCGCCGGACGAAGCAGCGCGGCCCTTCAGCATGCGCATGGTCGCGGCTGAGTCCCTGCCCCGGGAAAAGCCCACGCCCCTGGCGAATCCACCGCCCCACAGGCCCAGCCCGGCAAAGCTTCGCCCGGCCACGTCGGCGCCGGTACTGGCTATCACCTCGCCCGCCCCGGCAGCGGCAGCCGCATTCAGCGTGCCAGTCCAGCCCGTGGCGGCACCCATGGCGGCACCACAGGCAGCAGCGCCGGCACCAGCAGCCCCCGTGGCCGTCACAGCGGCCAGTTTCGATGCGGATTACCTGCATAATCCGAAGCCCGTCTATCCGGCCCTGTCCCGGCGCATGGGCGAGGAAGGCCGGGTGGTCTTGAAAGTCATGGTCCGGCCCGATGGCACGGCAGATACCATCGAGATTGCCAACAGCAGCAGTTATCCGCGCCTGGACCAGGCCGCCCGGGACGCGGTGCAACACTGGCGCTTCGTCCCGGCCCGGCGGGGTGAAACCCCCGTCGCCGCCAGCGTGCGCGTGCCCTTGCTGTTCCGGCTGGAAGAATGATTGTTTTGTAGGAGCGGACCTTGTCCGCGCATGGGGCTTGGAATCGCGGACAGGGTCCGCTCCTACACAAACCCCACAGAAAAAACCAAAGCTTTCTGGAGAAGCACATGCAATCACAACTCGGTCTGGTGAACTTCTGGGCCAACGGCGACGCGGTAAGCCACCTGGTGGCCATCGCGCTGCTCTTCATGTCGGTGGCCAGCTGGAGCGTTATGGCCGGCAAGGTCTGGTCCGTGTGGCGCTGGCGCCGCTGCCATGAACAGGCCCTGGCCGGCTTCTGGGAAGCGCCGGACCTGTCCCAGGCGGTAGCGGGTATCTGCCGGACGGACGAAAGCGGCATCCTGGCGGGACTGGCCCAGGCGGCCGATCACGCAGCAAAAGCGCGGCCGGAACAGGGCATCGGCGCCGGCATTTCCAGCAGCGAGATCGTCACCCGGGCCTTGCGCAACCACATCACCCGCACCCACGCCAGGATCGAGGGCGGCCTCACCTTTCTGGCCTCCGTGGGCTCCACGGCCCCCTTCATCGGCCTCTTCGGCACGGTGTGGGGCATCTACCACGCCCTCACCAACCTGGCAGGCTCCACCCAGGTGGTGCTGGACAAGGTGGCGGGTCCAGTCGGCGAAGCACTGATCATGACCGCCGCTGGACTCTTCGTCGCCATCCCCGCCGTGCTGGCCTACAACGCCCTGACCCGGGCCAATCGCCTGGTGCTGGCGGAAATGGACGGCTTCGCCCATGACTTGCACACCTTCCTGTGCACCGGCGGCCAGCGCCCCCAGGAAACCGCCCCGGCGCCGAAGCTGGCCAAGGTGGGGAGCTGATATGGCTTTCGGTTCCTTCGACAGCGGCAGCGGCCCGGCCCAGCCCATGGCGGAAATCAACACCACGCCCTTGGTGGACGTCATGCTGGTGCTGCTGGTGATTTTCATCATCACCGCGCCCCTCTTCAACCAGGCCATTCCCATCGACCTGCCAAAAGTAACGGCGAAGCCCCTGGAGGAAAAGCCCCGCATCATCCACCTGGCGGTGGACGCCGCCGGCCAGGCCAGCGTGGACGGAACCACCGTGAACGGGGCTGACCTGGACACCCGCCTGCGCCAACTGGCCGCCGGCCAGACCAACCCCGAACTGCATCTGCGGGCCGACAAGGGCACCCGCTACGAGCGCATCTCCACCCTCCTGGCCGCCGCCCAGAAAGCCGGCATCGAGCGCATCGCCTTCGTGACGGAGCCGCAATGATGACGGCACTTGCAATTCATTTGAAACGCCGAGGCGCCGAGGCGCCGAGGAGATATAGGTCTGGATCTATCCCGACAGAAGTCCTCCAGAGATGTCGGGATGAATTCCGACCCGCATTTCAGCAGATTTTCTCGGCGCCTCGGCGTCTCGGCGTTTAATAAATATGGCTGTTCACGCCACGCTATCCGCCCCCGCCGGCCACTTGCCGCGGCTGGTAAACCTGCGCTGGCTGGAGGTGGGAAGCCAGTTAGCGGTGCTGGCCATCGCCCGCTACGCTCTGGACATGAGCCTGCCCTGGCAGCCCATGCTGGCGGTGTGCCTGGCCCTGGCCATCGGCAACCTGCTGACTTGGTGGCGCCTCAAGGGCAGCTGGCCGGTCACCGACCTTGAGCTGTTCGCCCAGCTGTGCACCGACGTGCTGGCCCTGTCCACCCTGCTCTACTTCAGCGGCGGCTCCGCCAACCCCTTCGTTTCGCTCTTGCTCTTGCCCCTGACCATCGCAGCCACCACCCTGGGCGCCCGCCATGCCTGGGCCATGGCCGCCATTGTGGTAGCCGCCTACACCCTGCTCATGGTGCATAGCCAGCCCCTGCCGGAACCCCGGGCCAGTCTGCCCCTGCCGGCGTGGCTGGGGGGCGCAAGCCCGGCCCCGGTGGAAGAAACCTGCCACGTGGAGCCGCTGCCCGCCGCTGGCCACGAGGGCCATGTGAGGCCCGCGACGCCAACCCCCGCCGCCACGCCGGCCACGGGCCACGCCGGACACGACGTGGGCAGCGGCAGCGGCTTCGCCCTACACCTTCTGGGCATGTGGTTCAACTTCGTGGTCAGCGGCCTGGTGGTGGCCTTCTTTCTCACACGCATGGCGGCAACCCTGAGGGCGCGGGAACGGGAGCTGGCCGGAGCGCGGGAGAACGCCCTGCGCAATGAACAAATCCTGGCCCTGGGCACCCTGGCGGCGGGCGCGGCCCACCAACTCGGCACGCCCCTGTCCACCCTGGCGGTGGTGCTCAGGGAAATGGAACTGGAACACGGCCCGCACAACGCGGATCTGGCCGCCGACCTGGCCCTGGCCCGGCAGCAGGTGGGCCACTGCAAGACCACCCTGTCCCGCATCCTGGCGGACGCCGGCCACCACCGGGGCGAAGGCGGCGAGGCTCTGGCGCTCGATGCCTTCCTCACTGCCATGCTCGAGGACTGGTGCCTGCTGCGACCCGACGCCCGCTTCACGGTGAGTCTGGACGGCCCCCAACCCGCCCCCACCCTCCTCAAGGAACCCAGTCTGGAACACGCCCTCCTCAATCTTTTGGACAACGCCGCCGACGCCTCCCCCGGCGGGGTGGAACTGCAGGCAAGCTGGAACGCCCAGCAGTGCGTGCTGGAAATCCTCGACCGGGGCAGCGGCTTCGACGCCGCAGCCAAGAGCGGCCAGCCCTTTGTATCCACCAAGGCCGGGGGCCTGGGCATCGGCCTGTTCCTCTCCAACGCCACCCTGGAACGCTTCGGCGGCAAGGTGGAGCTGTTCGACCGTGATGGCGGCGGCACCCGTACCCGCGTTACCTTGCCGTTGAAAGCGAAATAAGCACCGGCCCCTCGTTTCACCTTTCACGTTTCACCTTTCACATGCCCAACGATCCCGACCGCCCCACCCTGCTACTGGTTGACGACGACGAGGTATTCCGCAGCGTGCTGGCCCGGGCACTGACCCGGCGGGGCTTTGCCGTCACCAGCGCCGCCGATGTCTTCGAAGCCGAAACCCGGGCCATGGAACAGCCGCCGGAATACGCGGTGGTGGACCTGAAGATGCCCGGCGACAGCGGCCTGGTACTCATCGAAAAGCTCATGGCCCTGGACCCGGGCACGCGCATTGTCATGCTCACCGGCTACGCCAGCATCGCCACCGCCGTGGAAGCCATCAAGCTGGGGGCTACCCACTATCTCGCCAAGCCGGCGGACGCGGACGAGATCGTCGCCGCCTTGCACAAGGTGGACGGTGACGCCCGCATGGCGGTGGCGGATTCGCCCCTATCGGTGGACCGGCTGGAATGGGAACACATCCAGAAGGTGCTGGCGGAAAACCAGGGCAATATCTCCGCCACCGCCCGCGCCCTCAAAATGCACCGCCGTACCTTGCAGCGCAAACTCGGCAAGCGGCCAGTGAAGGAATAAACCTGGAAACAAGTTTCAAGTGTCGTCTTCGCGGTGAGATTTGAATTTTTCTCAGCCGTTCAGTGTATTTCCCGCGTCTCCAGGAACTTGAGCTTGGGGTAGCGCTCTTCGGTGAGCTTCAGGTTCACCCGGTTCGGCGCGAGATAGACGTACTCGTCGGCGCCGTCCAGGGCCACGTTGATGGGATATTTGTCAGCGATGGATTTCAAATCCTCCGCGCTGCCCCGTAGCCAGCGGGCGGTGGCGACACCGTAGGACTCAAAAATCGCATCCACGCCGTATTCGTGTTCCAAGCGGTGGGCCACCACTTCGAACTGCAGTTGCCCCACAGCGCCGAGGATCAGGTCGTTGCTGCCCAAGGGACGGAACAACTGGGTGGCGCCTTCCTGGGCCAGTTGCTGCAAGCCCTTCTGGAGCTGCTTGAGCTTCAGAGGGTTGCGCAACACGGCGCGCTGGAAGAACTCCGGCGCGAAGGACGGGATACCGGTGAATTTCAGGTCCTCGCCCTCGGTGAAGGTGTCCCCCAGGTGCAGGGTGCCGTGGTTGGGGATGCCCAGGATGTCGCCGGCAAAGGCCTCGTCCGTGGTGGAGCGGTCCTGGGCCATGAAGGTGATGGCGTTGTTGACCGCCATGAACTTGCCGGTGCTCACCTGTTTCAGCTTCATGCCGCGCTCGAAGCGCCCGGAACACACCCGCAGGAAGGCGATGCGGTCCCGGTGCCGCGGGTCCATGTTGGCCTGGATCTTGAAGATGAAACCGGTAAATTTCTCTTCCAGGGTTTCCACCTGGCGGGTCTGGGTGGGGCGGGAGAGGGGGCCGGGGGCCAGGTCCACCACGCCGTCCAGCAGGTGCTGCACGCCGAAGTTATTCACCGCCGAGCCGAAGAACACCGGGGACTGCTTGCCCGCCAGGAAGGCCTCCAGATCGAAGGGGTGGGAGGCGCCCACCACCAGTTCCAGTTCCATGCGCAGTTCGTCGATCTCGTCCTTGAGAACCTCGTCCACCCGGGGGTTGTCGAGGCCTTTGATCACTTCGCCGGTGCCGCCGTCCGCCTGGGGATCGAAGAGAGCCACGGTGTCCGTCGCCAGGATATACACACCGCGGAAACGCTTGCCCATGCCGATGGGCCAGGTCATGGGGGAGCAGGGCATTTCCAGCACGGACTCGATCTCGTCCAGCAACTCGATGGGGGAGCGGCCTTCCCGGTCCAGCTTGTTGATGAAGGTCAGGATGGGGGTGTCCCTGAGACGGGTCACGCGCACCAGCTTGATGGTCTGGGCTTCCACGCCCTTCACCGAATCGATGACCATCACCGCCGAATCCACGGCGGTCAGAGTGCGGTAGGTGTCTTCCGAGAAGTCCTCGTGGCCCGGCGTGTCCAGCAGGTTCACCATGCATTCCCGGTAGGGGAACTGCATCACCGAGGAGGTCACCGAGATGCCGCGCTGCTTTTCCAGTTCCATCCAGTCGGAGGTGGCATGGCGGCTGGCCTTGCGCGCCCGCACTTCGCCGGCCACCTGGATGGCACCGCCGAACCACAGCAGTTTTTCCGTCAGCGTGGTCTTGCCCGCGTCCGGGTGGGAAATGATGGCGAAGGTACGGCGGCGGGAAATTTCGGTATCGAGGCTCACGGCAGGCGGGAAGTGCTTGAAAAGGGGCGGATTATACAGGAGGGAAGAAGTTGCACCGGCGGCTGTGGCCAAACCCGGCAGCCTCGCCCTGCTGCTCGGCGCCCTGGGCGCCACTGCGCTACGCCGCCGCCAGCGAAAGTCCTGCTGATATAGCGACGGCTTGCGGGCGCTGCCAACAGCCGCGCGCCGCTCCCGTTCATCAGCCCTGGATAGTCATTTATTTGGCAAATTGCGTAAATATGATAAATCTGATAGTCTTGCCGCGTAATGTCACCCGGATCTCCGGTTCATTGGAATGACTCGGCGGGCCTGCCCTTGAAAACCGGGGCACGCCGCCGAAGCTGGAGACTGACTCATGGAGGATGCAACATGTTCGAAGCCATCAAGAAGTTTGCCCGGCGCCACAAGGATGAGCGCAAGAAATCCCTGCTGGAGAACGCCAAGCGGATCATGGAACACGACCACGTTCTGCTCACAGGCCAGGGCCAGAACCGCCGTAGCGTCAGCACGCGCCCGGCTTAAGCATCAGGGCCGGGCGCCAGGGCTTCCAGGGCTTTCTGCCGAGCCGCCTTGGACATCTCCGCCAACGCCTGCACCCGGGTATAGAAACGGGGCAGATCGCCGCCCTCACCCCGCAACAGGGCTGCAAAAGCCGGCACCCAGCGCTTATACAGGCCGACCGAGGCCAACTGGGCGTTGTTGAGGGGGCCGGCAAACCAGGGATCGAAGCCGGCGTAGCCACCCCAGCTGGCCTTGCGCTGGCCGTATGCCTGGCGCAGGTCGGCAATGAGCTGGGCTTTCGCGGCACGCATGTCTTCCGGCGGCATGGTCTTTTGGTCGTAGAGCAGAGCCAGGCGTTCCCGGTGGCCCCGTACCAGCGCAGCGAAGTCCGCCTTGCGCTTCTGCTGGTCGCGGAAGGCCCGGAGGCGCTCTGGACTGCCGTGGATGGCCAGCCAACGGCTCACGCCCTCTTCCTCCACGGCAGAGGCGAAGGATTCATTGAAGGCGGAATCCCCGGAAACAAAGATTTTCTGGTGCGCCAGTTCGTGGAACATGGTGCGGGCCACCTCCTCCTGGCCGTAGCGCAGGAAGGTGTTGAGCACCGGGTCGTTGAAATAGCCCAGGGTGGAATAGGCGGGCACGCCTCCCACCCAGGTATCCAGCCCCTCGCTGCCCAGTTGCGCGGCCAGGGCCTCCGCCTCGGCCTTGGCGTAATAGCCCCGGTAATTCACGCAGCCCACCACCAGCATGCACCACTCATGGGGCTGGTCGGAAAACTCCCCGGCGGCGAAGACGTTCCACACCACAAAGGGCCGCTTCAGGTCGGCGTAGCTGCGGTAGCTGCCGTTGTCCGGCAGCGCCAACTCCCGGCTGGCGAAATCCCGCATGGCGCGGATTTCCGAGAGTTTCTGTTTTAGCCCGGTCTCGGTAGCCGGATCCGCCAGCCAGTCTGAAATAGGCCGCGCCGCCTGCAAGAGTTGCAGATGTCCGCCCATCGCCTGGGCGTAGTAGGCCAGGTTGGCGCAACCGGAAAGGGCCAGTAGCGTAGCGCCAAGCAGCAACACCGAGAGACGTCCGGGGAATTTGAAGGACAAATTTGAACCGCAGAGGCGCGGAGGCGCAGAGACAAACACCCGCACTGAGCCGCGCCACGCCTCCAACCCTTGGCCCTGTCCCCGCTTCGGTTCTCTCGGCGCCTCGGCGTCTCGGCGTTCAAGCATCCGCATGCGCATGCAGGAACCGCCCGGTTTCAAAAAAATACTCGGCCTGGCGGACGCAGGGACCGGACAGGAGCATGCCCATGTGGCTGACATCCAGGCACAGGGTGTCCCGGCAGCCGGGCACCACGGTTTCCGTTACGGACACGACTCCGTCGTTGGGTTCCCGCAGGCTGGGCACGAAGACATGGCCCAGGCCCAGGCAATGCCGACCGGCAATAACGCCCACTTCCAGCCATTCCGGCAAGCGGGGGCGGGGACGGGCCAGCCATTCCGGCAGGGTGCGGCCGAAAACAGGCGCCAGCAGGGAACTGTGGCTGAGGGTGTTTACGCAGTGGCTGCCCGCGAAGGGGGAGCCCAGCATGACCAGGCGCATGGCAGCAACCCCGTGCGGCGGGCCGGCGGCGAGGATGGCAGAAAGGGCCACCAGCCCCCCCAGGCTGTGGCCGAGCAGATGCACCTGGCCAACGGCCCGGGTGCGGCGGATGATCTCCGCCAGATCCAGGGCATTCTCATCCAGGCTCTTGCGGCAGGAGGCATAGCCATGGCGCTGCACCCGGTAGCCCTGCCCTTCCAGGCGTTTTGCCAGAGGCAGCAGGCTGGGAGCGTTCATCCACAAGCCGTGCACCAGGATCACGCTGCCCTTGCCAAGCTTTTCCACGCAGGCCTTCCCGCAGGTCGGTTCATTCGGCTAAGAACTTGTCGGGTTGAAACCCGACCACATCAATCCCGGTTGAGACCGCCCAGATGCTCAATCTCGCGCACCGCATCCGGCGTCAGTTCCCGCATGATATCCAGGAAGTTCATGTCCAAGAGGCGAATGGCGCGGCGCACCAGGATGGGCGAGGGGTGTGCCGGTTCGGTTCTTTCCAGGTAATCGCAAACCTTTTCGAGCATCACTTTCGCGTCTTCCCGGGAGGCAAGGCGGCCGGCCCCGGGAACCCCGGCAGGTGCCGGGCCACGGGACGCCACTGCGCCGCCCGCGTCCTCGAAGCCATCAGCAGCGGCCCCATCTTCAGGAACAGCGGACTCGCTGGCGGTGTTCTCGGCATAGAACTTGGCGGCCCGGTCCAAGACCTTGCGCAGGGGCGCGAAGTCCGGCACCGCATTGGTCTTGTCGTTGAACAAGGAATAGATCGTCTTCAGGTTAAGCAGGGCGGCCTGGCAGGCCTCGGCCCGTTTCGCCAGTTCGTCCGGTTCCGTCTGACCGCAGGTTACCGCCAGCAGTTCCTTGGTCGGCACGGCCTGGCCCGCCATGGGGGCGAGTTCCCCCGTCACCACTTCCAGGTCCCTCACGACGAAGCGCCCGATGGCCCGGGACTCCACCAGCGGGGCCAGTTTCACCACCCTCAAGACGCCATCCGTATCACTGAAAATGCTGAGGATATTGATGCGCATGGTGGGATCAAAGTCATCATCCGCCAGCAGGCGCGGATGCACCTCGTCCCAGTAGCGTTCCAGCAGACCGGCGATGAGCGCTGTGCTCGCCGCCAAGCCGGGCAAGCCATGCAAGCGGGTCGCTGCGGCAACAATTTGCATGGCGACGCGGAGATCCCGGGTGCGCTTGAAGAGCGCCAGGGCGGATTCCATCACGGCCGGGTAGTTAGGCTCCTTGCCCGGGATGACCCTGTCGATCTCGCGGCTGGAGTCCTCCGGATCCTTGACCCGATCCACCCTGTCCGGAGTCCCCTGCGCCGCCATTTCCAGGGCGCCGAATTCGAGGTCGTATTCCAGATCTTCCCCCGTGGGATTATCTTCGGACAGAGGCGCCAGGCAGGACTCCAGGTCAAGAATGGTCATATTGACTACCTTTCACTATGAAATGGGTATCGACAGAAGCGGCGCCCGCCCTTGCCCGCAGAGGGCGAGGGGTAGGCGCCGGCATGAATCACGCATCAAGCCGACTGTTCGGGCCGCCCCTGCTGCGATCCGTCAGCGGCAGGGTGTCATCGGCCACTTGCACTGGAACCGGCGTCGGCGCGCTTGCCGGGGCGGGCAGCAGGGCGTCATCTGGCACGGCTAGCGCAACGGGCGGAAGGTCCAGAAGGGATCCGGGGGCCGGCGCCAGGTCCAGTAGAGAGCCGGAGCTTGGGGCCAATCCCAGAACCATATCCAGCAGCGAACCCGGCGGTGCAAGCATATCCAGCAGCGAACCCGATGCCGGCGTCTCTATCAAAACAGACGCCGGAACAGCGGCAACGGCGCTCGCCGGTGCGAGTACCTGAGCCGGTGCAGGTGCCGGAGCTGGAACGGGTGCCGGAACTGGAGCGGGATCCGGTGCGGGTACGGGAGCCGGGGCCTGGCTCGACGCGGGAGACGGCGCAAGGCTGGATGTCTGGGAGGCACTCCCCGGCACCTGCCAGCCATGGGCCGCCCAGCAGCCATCCAGCAGGGAGCAGGAGCGGATCTTATCCGGCAGGCCTTCCGTCGCCAGGAGCATGCGGCCTTCTCGCGTAGCGGCCACGGCGGAGAAAAGGCTGTAGGGGCGCCGAAATACGGCCGTCACCCCGGCCAGCAGGAAGCGTGGATCATTGCCCGCCATGGACAAGGCCATTGGCCCGGATTGTTTCTTGATCAGGGGAACGGTTGCGTCATCGAGCAGCTCGGCGAGCACCAAGGGCGGCGGCGCAATGCCCGTCAGGCGCCTATCCCAGGCTTGCATGTCCAGCTGGTGCTGCAGGGCCTCGGCAGCGACGGTCTCCAGGGTGGCGAACCAGATATTCGCCTCCATGAAAGTTTCGCCCGGATCCAGATTGCCGGGTAGGGGCAAGGCCAGGGTGAAAGGGAAATTTCGCCCCACCCGGTCCACGCTGGGAATCACCAGGCCCATCCAGGCCAAGGGACCAACGATGCCTGGTGCTATGACGAAACGCCAGGGAGGCGCCGCCTGGTAGTGCTCCAACCAGCCGTGGCCCAGTATCTCCCGGGAATTGACAATCATGTCCTGCAGCCAGCCATCCCATACCGAAACAAACTCGGCGGGCAGGCGGCGATGAATGAAGTCACCCACAGAGGGTATCTTCCCGTAAAAACCAATGGAATCCAGCATCGGCATGTAGCCCCGAAAATCAGCGCCCAGGGCACTGGAAGTTGGACAGTTCCTTCAGGCGGAAGGGGTTCAGGACGCTGGTGGCGCGCAGTTCGAGCACCACTTTCCGGCCATCGACAACATAGTTCAACCGCACCCGCTCGGCCTGGCCTGCACCTTCGGACTGGGCCTTGTCGAACAGCCTGAACATGGCCCAGGAACCTTCCGCAGAAATGGCCGAAGCCGACGAGCCGGCGTAGAGCTTGGCCACCGCGCCAGGGCGCTGGGCCGGCCACTTGACGCGGGCCGCACCCTGGCCCGGGTTGAGGTGCTGGACTTCACCGTCGTAGTCCAGGGTGATAGGCCCCGCTTCGGAGGAAATCAGGGCCAGTTCCGCCGTGGCGGATGCCTGGCCGCCGCGGAAGAAGGCGCGGCGCACCGTGTCCGCATTCTGGAACTGGTGCAGCGTACCCGGCGAAACCGTGGCCGCACCGTCCGCACCGGGCTTGACCCGCCAGGAACTGCCGGACACATCCACCATGCTGGCCAGGTTGGCCTGGAAGGACTTGTCCAAGTCGCCACCAGGACCGAATACGGCAGCGAAATCCTCCACGGTCACTTCTACTTGGGCACTGCGGGTGAAGGGATAGCGCCCCCGCACCGCCTTGTCGCAGAAAGCGGAAGCCCCCTGTACACCGGCATTCAGGGTCTTCTGATTGGCCGCCGCCGCCTGGCCGGAGGTGGTGGTCACAAGGGCCTTGATGATGCCGCCCAGCGGTGCAGGCAGACGCTCTCCTTCGGCCTTGAGGCGAGTGGCGGAAGGAATGCCCTGCACCTGACTGGCGCCGCCACGCAGGGAGCTTTCCAGGGCGGTAAGCTCCTGGTAGAAGTCCGCCAACTTGGCAATCACGCCATCAATGGGGGCCGGCTGACCGGGGGCACCCGCCAACTGACGCAAGGCCTCGAACTGCCGGTCCACCCGCAATTCGGGCGCCTCGACAGCCCCGGGCGCGGCCACGCTGGGCGCGTTGCCGAGAATCCGCCCCACCAGGTTCTTGGCCGAATCCACCACCGTCGTCTTGGCCGCGTTGAGCACCGCATCCTTGGCCTGGTCCACCGCGCCCTTGTCGGACAAAGTGGTTTCCCGGGCGACGGCCGCAGTGATCTTCTTCAGCGGGGAATCCGCCGCGCTGAGGATACGCGCATACAGAATGGTGTCCGACAGGCTGTTGGAGGGCTTCAGTTGGATATCGTCCAGGAGCTTGGCCCACTCCCGGGCGTAATCCTCCAGGTAGCGGCGGCGGACTTCGTCAAAGACCTGTCCGGCGCTGAGATTTCCTGCTCCAGCCAAGTCCCCAAGCACCCATTTTTCTTCCGCTGCCATCTGCCCGGCAATTTTTTCGGCTTGGGCCTTGAAGCCCTTCTGGTAGCCATCCCGGGTAAACAAGCCCGGGAAGGGCGAAGAGAAGGGTTCGCCGCTCTTCCGCTGCAAGGCCTGCACAGCGCTGGGGCCAGCCACCTCGGCCAGCTTGAAGGGCGGCACGCTGTCGCCCACGCCGATGAGCCGCAGGCGGCTATAGATGCGGTCCGGCAAAGCACTGGCGGCAAGCTTCCGGCGCACCGTCGCCACCAGGTCCTTGTCCATCTGCACCGAAAGTTCCAGGGGCTGGCGCTCCAGGGCGGCGTGTACGTGTCCCGTCAATTCGGCCCGGGCATCCCGCCCTTCTTCCCGTGGCAGACGGGGCGCCCAGTCCGCTACCACCCAGGTTTCCACCGCTTCGCTGTCCATGCGCTTGGGGTCATACAGCATGAGGTAGGTCTTCAGGGCCTCGTAAAGCACCTCGTTGTTGGCGGCATGCTGCAGCTGATCCTCCAGGCGCAGCACAATGCGGGACACCAGGGCGTCCCGCAACAATCTCCGGTAGGCCATGATGGCCTGCTCGCCCAGCTTGTCACCCTGAAAGAGACCGAAACGCAGGGTAAGCGGCACGTTGCGCGCCTGTTCCGCATAGCCGAAGGGCAGGTTACGGGCATCATTGAGGGCGGACAGCGTCACCGGCAGGTCATCGGCCCGGGCCCGCGGCAGCTTGGCGCTCTTATCCTGCAGGGCTGCCAGGCGAACTTCCGTGTCGGCGATGAGGGCCTTGTTCTTCACATAACTGATGCCCCAGAAAGTCACCAGCAGCAAAGACAGCAGGCCCAGGGCGGCCAACCCCCCCAGCACCAGGCGCTTCTTCATCAACTCCCGCTTGGCGTTGAAACCCGCCAGCCCGCCTTCGGCAAATACCACTTCCCGCAGCAGACGGGTGAGGAAAAAGCTCTTGCCGGCGGAAGCCATGGGCGGAATGATCTTGCGCTCCAGGCCCAGGGTGCGGGACAGGGTCCCCAGTACCCGGTCCATGGGCGTGCCTTCCTGGGTACCGCTGCTGAAATAGACGCCCCGCAAGAGGGGCTGCTGGCCATAGCGATTGCCCTGGAAGGCCTGATCGAGGAAATGGGTCAACAGGGGCGCCAGCAAGCTCAACTGCAGCGGGAAACCGAACAACACGGTACGGCGCTGGGGGTCCCGCTCGGCCTGAAGTCGTTCCACCACCCGGGCGTTGAGGCGTTTTTCCAGGTCGCGAAAACCCGTGGTGAACGCGCCGGCAAAGTTGAAACCGTCCACCGCCGCCTGCTGGTAGGGGAAGGTGAGGCCCCAGACCTGGCCCCGCTCGTCCTGTCCCATGTCCGCATTGAACTCGGTAAATCCCGCCAGCAGGTCGCACTTGGTGACCATGACATAGACCGGGAAGCGCACGCCGAGCTTTTCGTAAAGCTCGTTTACGCGCTGGCGCACGGTGGCCGCGTACTGGGCGCGGGCCTCTTCGCTCAGGGACAGCAGATCGGAAACGCTGACGGTGATGATGGCGCCGTTCAGGGGACTCTGGGGCCGGAACTTGCGCAGCAGGTCCAGGAAGCCAGCCCAGGCAGCGGAATCCACCTTGTGGTCGCTGTCCTGGGTCGTATAGCGGCCGGCGGTGTCGAGGAACACGGCTTCGTCGGTAAACCACCAGTCGCAATTGCGGGTGCCGCCGACGCCTTTCACCGCTTCGACGTTGCTGCCTTCCGCCAAGAGGAAACGTAGACCGGAGCGGGTCAGGGCCGTGGTCTTGCCGGAACCCGGGGCGCCGATGAAGGCATACCAGGGCAACTCGTAGAGATAGGCCTGACCGCCCCCGCTGCTCTTGAAACGGGCCTTCTTGAGGGTCGCGGCCGCTTCATCGAAACGTGACTTGAGCTGGAGCAGTTCTTCCCGGGAGCGGGTTTCCGTGTGGTCCTCGGCACCGGCCATCTGTTCCAGGAGCTTGTCATTGGCGCGGCGGGCCCGCCAAATACGATACAGCTCCAGCCCGGCCCAGCCCAGCACGATGAAGGCCACGAGAATGCCCCGGACCCACGGACTCTCCAGCGGACGACGCTCGAAAATGGCAATGGCGTCACCGATGAACCACACCAAGAGGGCCAGTGCCAACACACCGAGCCCGCCAAGGAACCACCTGTTGGTCAGAATACGTTTCATGGGTATGTCCTGTCTTGCTGCATTTCCGCGGCTGCCATCAGGCCGCCGCCACGCGAATAACGATCTCCACCCGCCGGTTCCTGGCCCGGTTGGCAGCGGAGTCATTCGGCACCTGGGGCTCCTGGTCAGCCCGACCCTCCGCCTTGAGGCGCTGGGGATTCTTGACCTGGCTCGACATCTGGCGCAGAACTGCCGTCGCCCTTTCCTGGGAAAGGTGCCAATTGGAGGGGAAACGCAGGCTGCGGATGGCCTTGTCGTCGGTATGGCCCGTGATCAGCACGGTGCCGGGCACGTCATTGACCGCCGTGGCGATGCGCGCGATGAGAGGTTCGAAGGCCGGTTTGACGGTGGCGCTGCCGGAGTCGAAGAGACCGTCGCCGCGAATCACCACCCGGCTCTCTGCCGCTTCATCAAACACTTCCACCAAGCCTTGGGCGATCTCCGGCGCCAGGAACTGCTTGAGCCGGGGCGGCACGGGGGCGGCGGCCACCGCCCGCACTTCACGCATGGGCCTGGGGGCCTGCACCTTGCCGAAGGCGAGGGCATCGGAATGGTCATTGAGGGAGAAGCTGAGCCAGACATAGACACCCAGCAAGAGCACCCCCATGACGGCGGCAGCGGCCCATACAAGAATGAAGTTATGTACTTTCCTGAGGGTGGTCTGTTCACCTCGCCACTGGCCGGACAGATCCTTTTCGCACTCGCCGCGGGTCTTCTTGATGATCGCGGCCAGGCGCTCGCGCAGGGCCTCCAGCTGGACTTTGCCACCATCAATGACGCGAAAACGCCCCTCAAAACCGAGGGCCAGGCAGATGTAGAACAACTCCAGCAGATCGATGTTACGCGCCGGGTCCTCCGCCATCTTGTTGAGAAGCTGGAAGAATTTTTCGCCACCCCAGGTTTCCCGGTGCAGGGTCACCAAAAGGCTCTGCTGGATCCAGTCCGCAGTACCGCCCCAGGGCGTGGTGGCCACCGTTTCGTCAAACAGGGTGCACAGGGCGTAGCGGGCCACCAGCACCATTTCCGGCGAAACGCTGCGCGTGCGGGCCGCCGCCTCGAACTGGGATATTTGCTGCAGCAACGAATCCCGCAGCGCGGCGGGATTCGGATGGGAGACGGCAGTGCGGATGCTGGGTACGGCAGTCAGCAGCAGGCTGGCGGCCGACACCAGAGGATTGAGGCCGGCGACCGCTGCCAGCTCCGACAAGGACGCCTCGGTTGCGACCAGGCCGGGCCGGGCGAAGGTCTGACCCACCGGGCGCCGCCCCTGGCTTGGCACCAGTACCGTGGCCTCGTGGTCCGCGCCTGGTGGATATTGCTCACTCATGATCACTCCTGGCAAATAGCATCAAGGCGAAGGTCCTTGCTGCTTGCAACCTGCAACTTGCAACTTGCAAGTTGCAGCCTTTTTAATCCCGGATTGCCCACAGTTCCAGAACAAGGCCGGGGAACTCGCCGGCCACGTGCATGGCCAGCACCCGGGACACTTCCACGCCCTTCCAGAACTCACTGTGGCGATCCAGCTCGAAGTAGGTGTAGCCGGCATGGTAAGGCAACTGCCGCGGTGCCACCGGCAGGGGCCGGATGCCGATACCGGGAAGATGGGACATGACGAGATCGCGCAATTTCTCCACCGGCCCGATCTTGAGCTGGGAGGGGAACAGGGAACGGGTCTGCTCGGAGGGCAGGTCCGCGTTGACGGCCAGCACGAAGGAGGCATTCTTGAGCAGATTGACGTCCTGCACCTCGCCGATGTAAGCGCCGCGCCCCTTGTCGATGAGAGGGATGGCGATGGCCGTCTGGTCCAGCACGGCGGTCAGGGCACGACGAATTTCCTCGATCACCGGATGGAAACTGGCATCCAGCGCCATCTGGTCGTAGGGCGGGAACTGCACCGTGCGGCGCTCCCGCCGGCCGAAGGTCGCCAGTTCACCCGCCAGGGACAGGGCCTGCAGGTAGAAGATCTCGGGGTGCAGCAGGCTGCGCGCCGCCAGGTGGGCGAAAACCGGCTCGGCCCGGTTGCACAACTGCAGCAGCAGGAAGTCGGAGAAATCCGCCACGCCCTTGGCGCCCGGCTGGGATACCCGCTCAGCCAGGGCCGCGGCCCGATGGCGCAGCAAGCCGACGATTTCCTTCAGATAGTCATAAAGACGCGGGCTGACCCGGGTATCCAGCAACGGCGGCACCAGGGTATCTTCCACCAGCACCATGCCGTCCGCGCGCTTTTCGCGAATACGCACGAAGCCCAGTGCGGAGTGGGCGGCGCTCACATCCTCGGCCAGGCGCACGCGGAAATTCAGGTAGCCCACCTTGAGGATCGCCTGTCCATCGTGTTCCATGACGGCATCGCGCACCTCGTATTCCCGGGGACGGTAGCGCAGCACTTCGGTACTTTGGCTGTCGCCAAGGGCCACGTCGGCCATGCCCGGCCGCCTCAGCGGCAAGGTCAGGCAGATGACGGCATCCTTCACCCCCTCCGGCACATCCAGGGGCACGGGCAGGGGGCCTTCCTTGGGCAACTCGAAGGGCGTCCCGTCAGGCATGATGCCGGAAGCCGCGGCCAAGCCCACCTTGCCCAGCTTCAGCAACTCCCGGTCAATCTGAAGTTCCGTGAACCCATACCCATAGGGCAGAAAACTATCGAAGCGGCGCTCGAGCAGGTGCTCGTGATAGCGGTCCGCCTGCTGAAAGTGGTGGGGCCTGAGAAACAGCCCTTCCGACCAGATCACCCTGTTATTCTGCGACATGAGCGGCCCTTGAATCCTGCTGGTTCATTCGCGTCGCCACCTAAGCAGACGGTCGACGCTCCCTTAATGCGAGGGGACTAGCGGGATCCCCCCAATAAAAATTGTCGCGCTATGATATCGAAATCCGCACTATGAAAGTTCAATCGGCTTTCACATTTTGTGGACTACCCACCTCAGGCATATTGACATCCCCCATACCAACTGCTCAACTATGCACTTCACCGATTCCTGACGATCCGTCAGGATATAAAACCAGGGATGAACCGCTGGCCCGGCCAGTCGGTTTTTAAGAGACGCAAGCTTCCAGGAGAGCAAGACATGGCGGGCAGCAGTCAGAAGTTTATCGCGCGCAACCGGGCACCCCGGGTTCAGATCGAATACGATGTTGAACTGTTCGGCGCCAAGAAAAAAGTCCAGTTGCCCTTCGTCATGGGGGTGATGTCCGATCTGTCCGGCAAGCCGGCAGAGGCCCTGCCCCCCGTGGCCGACCGGAAGTTCCTTGAAATCGATGTGGATAACTTCGATGACCGGCTCAAGTCCATGAAGCCGAGGGTCGCCTTCAGCGTGGACAACACCCTCACAGGAGAAGGCAAGTTGCCGGTGGAAATCACGTTTGAGAGCATGGAAGATTTCACCCCCGGCGCCATCGCCAGGAAAGTGGATGCCCTCAGCAAACTGCTGGAGGCACGCACCCAGCTGTCCAACCTGTTGTCCTATATGGATGGCAAGAGCGGGGCCGAAGACCTTATCGCCAAGGTCCTGCAGGATCCGGCCCTGTTGCAGTCCCTGGCTGCGGCGCCGGCCCCCAAGGACGAAGACAAGCCGGCCGCCTGAGAGCTTGTGAAGAAACCGTAGCGAGCGGGTCGAGGGCAAGGCGCACGCAGCGCAGCGACGAGACATATCAGTGCGATAGGCGAGGAGCGCGCACCGCGCAACGCAGCCATCGGCCCGCGCAGTAGATTTATTCACAGGCTCTGAGGCCCGACACGCTGAGAAAAGGACACGAACATGGCAGAACTTGAACAACTCAAGGACAGCGCGACCCCTGCGGTTGCAGAAATGGATGAATTCGCCTCCCTGCTGCAGCGGGAATTCAAGCCCCAATCCACCGAGGCGAAGGATGCGGTGCAGGATGCCGTGCGCACCCTGGCGGCCCAGGCCCTGGTCGGTACCCAGTTGATTTCCGCGGATGCGGTGGACTCCATCCAGCGCATCATCGCCGCCATCGACAAGAAGCTCTCCGACCAGATCAACCTCATCCTGCATCACGAGGACTTCCAGAAACTGGAGTCCGCCTGGCGCGGCCTGCATTACCTGGTTAACAACACCGAGACGGACGAACAGTTGAAGATCCGCGTCTTCAACATCTCGAAGAACGATCTGTCCCGCACCCTCAAGACCTTCAAGGGCACCAAGTGGGATCAGAGTCCGCTCTTCAAGAAGATCTACGAGGCGGAATTTGGTCAATTGGGTGGTGAGCCCTATGGCTGCCTGGTGGGCGACTACTACTTCGATCAGAGTCCCAAGGACGTGGAACTCCTCGCCGAACTGGCGAAGAATGCGGCGGCGGCCCATGCCCCCTTCATCAGCGCCGCAGCGCCTGCCACGTTCCAGATGGATTCCTGGCAGGAACTGGCCAACCCGCGGGATCTGACCAAGATTTTCCAGACGCCCGAATATGCCGGTTGGCGCTCCCTGCGGGAATCGGACGACGCCCGTTACATCGGCTTGGCCATGCCCCGCTTCCTGGCCCGCACGCCTTATGGCGCCAAGAGCAATCCGGTGGAAGCCTTCGACTTCGAGGAAGAGACGGCCCTGGGCGAGCATGACCGCTATTGCTGGGCCAATGCGGCCTATGCCATGGCCACCAACATCAACCGCTCCTTCAAGCTCTACGGTTGGTGCTCGTCCATCCGCGGCGTGGAATCCGGCGGCGCGGTGGAAGGCTTGCCGACCCACACCTTCCCCTCCGACGACGGCGGCGTGGACATGAAGTGCCCGACGGAAATCGCCATCAGTGACCGGCGCGAAGCGGAACTGGCGAAGAACGGCTTCATGCCCCTGGTGCATCGCAAGAACAGCGACGTGGCGGCCTTCATCGGCGCCCAGTCCCTGCACAAGCCGGCGGAATACGACGACCCGGATGCCACCTCCAATGCCAACCTGGGTGCCCGCCTGCCCTATCTGTTCGCCGTCTGCCGCTTTGCCCATTACCTCAAGTGCATGGTGCGGGACAAGGTGGGTTCCTTCAGTAGCGCACAGTCCATGGAGCGGGACCTGGACCGCTGGATACACCAATACGTGGATGGCGACCCGGAGAACTCCTCTGAAACCACCAAGGCCCAGAAGCCCCTGGCGGCCGCTGAAGTTGTCGTTGAAGAAGTGGATGGAAACCCGGGGTACTACACCTCGAAATTCTTCCTGCGTCCCCACTACCAACTGGAAGGCCTGTCCGTTTCCCTCCGCCTGGTATCCAAGCTTCCCTCCGCCAAGGGTTCCTGACTTGGGTGGTGTTTTAAACGTTTCTAAATAGATAAGGAGATTGCCATGGCTGTAGACATGTTCCTCACAATCGACAAAAAGATCACTGGCGAAACCCAGGACAAGGCGCAAAAGAGCGAAGGTTCAATCGACGTACTGGCCTGGAGTTGGGGCGCCAGCCAGAGCGGCACGACCCACATGGGCAGCGGCGGTGGCGCCGGCAAGGCCAGCTTCCAGGACCTGAGCATCACCAAGTATCTCGACAAGGCTTCGGCCCCGCTCTTGATCGCCCTGGCCAAGGGTTCGCATATTGACAAGATGGTGCTGCTGGTCCGGAAAGCAGGGGAAGGCCAGCAGAAGTACCTCGAGATCACCATGAAAGAGGTTATCGTCTCGTCGATTTCCACTGGAGGCTCCGGTGGAGAGGACCGTTTGACTGAAAACGTCACCTTCAATTTTGCAGACGTAATCTTCGAGTACTTCATGCAAAACGAGAAGGGCGTGACGGCGTCCGCCGGCAAGTTCGACTGGTCCATCAAGGGCAACGCTGCCAATTAAGGCACTTGCCCAGGGCAATTCCTGGCTCGGTTGCGGCGCCTCGGCGCCGCAACCATTCAAGTGGTGAATTCCATGTTGACCCTGACCACCCAGTTGCAGCAGGACCTGCAAGCCCTGCTTGACACGACCATGGCCCAGGTACGCAAAGAGCCGGCCAGACCGGATTTGCGCGTGCTGCTGTTCCAGATCTTCTGCATCAATGGCACTTGGGAAAGGGCACTGAACCAGCTCGCCACGGCAGCCCAGTTGGACAAGTCCACCGAGGAGATGGCACGGGCCTACCGTGAGGTGATCCGCTGTGAAGTGTTTCGCGGCATGGTCTTTTCCGGACAGAAAACCCCCCTGTTTGCCGGCGAACCTGAGCAATGGCTGGCGCGCCTGGCAGAAGCCCTGCGCCTGAATGCTCTCGCCCAGCCCGCAGAAGCTGCGGCCCTGCGCGCCGATGCGTTCGATGCCGCACCTGCCATCGCCGGCACCCTGGATGGACAGGCATTCGCCTGGATCGCCGATGCCGATCCGCGCATCGGCCCCGTGCTGGAAGCCGTGCTGAACGGCAAGTATTACTGGATTCCCTTTCACCGCCTCGCGCTCATCGAATTCGAGGCCCCGACCGACCTGCGGGACTTGGTGTGGTTGCCGGCAAAACTGACTTTCTCCACCGGCGGCGAACAAGTGGCCTTCGTGCCGACCCGTTATCCCGGCTCGGAATCGGCGGAAGATGTCATTCGCCTGGCCCGCCGCACGGAATGGCTGGATCTGGGCGCGGACACTTGGGCCGGTCTGGGCCAGCGCATGCTCGCCACCGACCAGGGAGAATTTTCGCTTCTGGACGTGCGGCGCATCGAACTGGCCTCAGTAGCCTAGTGCCCGGAAGGGATAGTCCGTGGTAGAAGCCCTGCGCGACCGTCTCGTCCCCAGCCTGCTGGACCGGCTCACGGACAACAACCCGGAGAACAAGGCGGAGCTGCGTGATGCACGGGTTCTCAGCATTTCCCAATTGCGCAACTGCGTACTGCGAGACCTTGCCGCGCTCTTCAATGCCGTGCACCTCGAAGCCGCCGCGGACCTGGAACCCTACCCGGAAATCCGCCGCTCCACCCTGAATTACGGCCTGCCCTCCTTCTCCGGCAGTGTAGCCACCAGCATCAGCCTGAAGGATACGGAACGTTCCATCCGCCAGGCCATCATCGACTTCGAACCCCGCCTGATTCCAGACTCGGTCAGGGTCCGACTGGTGGATGAGCAGAAAGACCTGGACAAGCACAACGTGGTTTCCTTCCGCATTGAAGCCCAGTTGTACGCTCAACCGGCCCCGGTGGAACTGCTGCTGCACACTGACATGGACCTGGAAAGCGGCCAGTGCAAGGTAGCGGAAGCGGGAAGCAGTCGCTGAAGCGCAACAGAAGATTCCCCCATGAACCTGCCCCTGGCTTTCGGCAAATACACCGCCAAGCCATGATGCCCAGACAGAGTGCCACGGTTCCATGAATCCTCTTTTCTACAATTATTACAATCAGGAACTGACCCACATCCGGGAAACTGCGGCGGAGTTCGCCCGGGAGTTCCCGAAGATCGCCAACCGGCTGACCCTGGACGGCATCGAATGCTCGGATCCCTACGTCGAACGCCTGCTCGAAGGATTCGCCTTCCTGGCCGCCCGCATCCAGCTCAAGATGGACGCGGAATTTCCGAGCTTCACCCAGCATCTCACCGAGGTCGTCTTTCCGGATTACCTGGCCCCGGTACCCGCCATGGCCATGGTGCGCTTTGATCCTGATTTCAACGAGGGGGCACTGGCCACCGGGTTTTCCGTGCCGCGAGGAACGGCGCTACGGGGCCGACTGACGCCGGATGCCCAGACGGCACCGGAATTTCGCACGGCACACGACCTCACCCTGTGGCCCATCGAGATCGTCGAGGCCAAGGTGCTGGCGTATCCGCCGGATCTGCCGCGAGACCTGCCGGCGCCGGAGGGCATGAAGGGTGCCCTTAGATTGCGTCTGCGCCTCGCGGGCGACTTGACTTTCGACAAGTTGCCCCTGGACCAACTCACCTTCCACCTTGCCGGCGAGGAAAGCACCGCCGGTCGGCTCTACGAGCACCTGTTTTCCGCAAGCCTTGGCTGCGCGGTATTGTCCACTGGTCGCCCCGTACGCAGCCACGGCTGGTTGGAGCCGGAAAACCTGGAACGGGTTGGCTTCAGTGATGACGAAGCCCTGTTGCCGCCGCCACGGCGCTCCTTCCGCGGCTACCGCCTGCTGCGGGAATATGCTGCCTTCCCTGCCCGCTACCTGTTCTTTCGGCTGACGGGGCTGCGCTCCGCCCTGTCGGCCTGTAAAGCCGGAGAAGTGGACCTGCTGATCCCCCTCAAACGGGTTGACAGTGCGCTGGAGAATTTGGTGGACACCAGCCATTTCAGCCTGAACACCACGCCGGCCGTCAACCTGTTTCCCAAGGCCGCCGACCGCATCCACCTGGGATCGCGCCAGGTGGAATACCACGTGCTGGCGGACCGCACCCGCCCCATGGATTTCGAAGTCTATTCCGTGGCTGGGGTGACGGGACACGGCTCGGGCCTCGGCGGGGAACGCCATTTCCACCCGCTCTACGCAACCCTGGATCAGGCCCCAGGCGGAGGGGAAGGTTTTTATTCGCTGCGCCGGGAGGCGCGCATTTACTCCGCCACCCAGAAACGGGTCGGCGCCCGCACCTCCTACATCGGTACGGAAGTGTTCATCAGCCTGGCGGATAACGGCCCCCAGGGCGGGGGCGTGGAACTCAAGCAACTCTCCGTGGAAACCCTGTGTTCCAACCGGGATCTCCCCATTCTCATGCCCACGGGCCTGGCCAAGGGAGACTTCAGCGCCGACATCTCCCTGCCCGTAACCGCCATCCGCTGCCTGCGGGGACCCACCAAGCCGGTGCCGCCGGCTCTGGACGGTGAGGTGATCTGGAAACTGATCAACCATCTCTCGCTCAACTACCTGTCCTTGACCGACACCTCCCCCACCGAGGGCGCCCTGGCCCTGCGCCAGATGCTGGAGCTGTATGGCATCACGCCGGAGTCGGCCATGCGCAAGCAAATTGAGGGCATCCGGTCCGTAAAGGTCTCCCCCATTGTGCGGCGCATGCCCACCAAGGGACCGGTCACCGTGGGGCGGGGACTGGAAGTGGAACTGACCTGCGATGACCGCGCTTTCGAGGGCAGTTCGTCATTCGTGCTGGCTACCGTGCTGGAAGAGTTCTTTGCGCGACACGCCTCGATCAATGCCTTTACCGAAACCGTGCTGCATGTCAGCGGCCGCGGGGAGATCATGCGATGGAAGCCCAGATTCGCGCAACGCCCGGTGCTCTAGCCGCCGTTGCCAAGCTGGCCGGATCGCCCTTCGGCCCGGCCTTCTTTGAGGCACTCGGCCGCCATGTGCTGGAGCGGCAGCGCGCCGATGCCGCAACGACACCGGCAGCACCGCCGGTAGACCCGCAGGCCGTGCTGAAAGCCATCGCCGATTCCCCGGAGAATTACGAACTATTTGCCGCCTTGCGCGCCATCGAGTGCGCCTTCCGCGATATGCCGCGACTCGGCAAGGCCAAGCGGCCACGGGACGAACCCATTCGCATTGGACAAATACCCGCCCTCGCCTTCCCGGCCAGCGCACTGGCGAGCCTGGAGCCCGCCACCAACGAACACCCGCCGCGCTTGATGCAGAATGTGCTTGGGCTCTTCGGTTCCAACGGCGCCCTGCCCCTGCACCTCACGGAATTCGCCTTCGAACGCAAGCAGTACGAAAAGGATGAAACCTTCGCCCGTTTCGTGGACATCTTCCATCACCGCATGCTGTCCCTGTTCTACCGCGCCTGGGCTGACAATCAGCCGGCGGTAAGTCTGGATCGACCGGAGAAGGACACCTTCGGAAACTATGTGGCGACCCTGTGCGGGCTGGGCATGCCGTCCCTGCGCAAGCGGGATTCGGTGGACGATTTCACCAAGCTGGCCCATGCCGGCATCTTCGGCCGCAGCGTCAAGTGCGCGGAAGGCCTGCAGATTGTATTGGCCAATCATTTCCGGGTGCCGGTGAAACTCGAACAATGGCTGGGCCACTGGTTGCCCATCCCGGAATCGGAACGCACCCGCCTGGGCAAGCGGCGGGGATTTGCCACGCTGGGGGAAGACGCTGTCCTCGGCGAAAAGGTCTGGGATTGCCAGAGCAAGTTTCGCCTCATCCTGGGGCCTTTGTCCCTGGCGGACTACCAACGCTTCCTGCCCAATGGGCCGGGTTACGGCAAGCTGCGGGATCTGGTCAAGCTTTATATAGGTCTTGAACTGGATTGGGATTTGCAACTGGTGCTGAAGAAGGAACAAGTCCCGGTTACCCGTCTCGGGGGAGACGCGGCATTGGGATGGACATCCTGGCTTGGCGTGAGACTGGCGCAGAGGGATGCCGAAGAATTGGTACTGGGATGAACTTGCTTAAAGTGGAAAATCATGGACATCAATAATCATTTCTTGTTTGCCAAACACGCTCCCGCAGAGAACAGCAAAGGCCGCCAGGGCTACAACAAGGACTGGCAGGCCGAACAACGGCACAAGCGCGTTATTGATGGCCATCGCCGGGCCACCGTTGGCCGAAAACTGCTACCACTGGATTTTCGTAGCGCCAAAGGTATCCGTCCCCAGGACTGCTTCGCTTTTCAGTCTGCCGCCGAAAGTTTTCATGTTTACGTGCTGGTCCGGTCTACTAACCAGGAGTCCTTGAAATACATCGGCCAGAAGGGCTATGCACCCAAGGCCATCGACTGCAAGCCCAAAACCGCCGAAAAGGATTTCACGGCCCAGGGCAACAAGATCATGACCAAGGCGGCCGGACTGGTAGTCAATCCATTCATCGCGGGGCTCGAAGCCTTCAAGAGTTCGGACAAATTCACTAAAGCCAAGGAAGAATGGCGCCATTTCCAGCAATGCTGGTACCCCGCCGAATTGGAGAACCAGGTATTTTCCCGGCGAGGCAAGGACAAGGGATTCTATGCAGTGGACAGCTTTAAAGGCAGCGACAAATATGGCTGCCTCATGGTCAGTGCGCAGAACATCCCCACCCACTTTGACCGATTCAACTTGTCCTTGCCGGAGTGCCAGGAGTGGAAAAATCGGCACATGAGCTACATCCACGGGGACTACGATCTATACGCCTGTATCGACCCGGATGACCCCAACGCACCGCCGACCAAGACAACTATCTTCAACGTCACGAACTACCAAAGCAAGGATGTGGATAACATCAAGATGTTCGTAAACGGCTGGATCGGCGCTGATGTGATCCAGCATGGGGAGCAGTTTCATCTTTTTCACCAAGACGACACGGTTTACGCTTTCGCCCCGGCGGGCGGCATGTTCATCCTCGACAACGGAAAGTCCAGAACCCTGGCGGATTTGTTCAAGATGGTTTTGGGGGTCGATGCCTGACATGGCAACAAAAACACAGTCTCCTTAGCCAGGACTGATCAGTCTGGTGCGGCACGCGCCAGGAAAGAAGCAATGCGTCGGATCGGGATTTCGACTGACGCACCCCGTAATATGCATTTCCGTGTATCGGAGGAAACAATGGCTTGGGCAATTCTCGTTGAAAGCATTCATGCGGTAAGCGGCAGCAGCCGACAGGAGGTGGAATCCCTCATTGATGACGTGGAGGCCTCCCTGGCTCGTACAAGGAACAACATCCGCCAGAAAATCGGGGCGGCCCTCTCTTCTGCCCGCAACGACGCAGAGGGGGCCGACGCCATTGCGCAGATATCGGCTGACAGGTCCTTCAACCGCGACGCGGTCCGGCTCGTCACCTCCTTCGCCGCCACCATCTGGGGAGCGGGCATTGTGAGCGCCGGACTGAATGCCACCGGGGCCGTGGTCGCCGTCGGACTGGGTGTGGAACTCGCCCCCATCATCGCCATCCTTCTGGGCCTGCTCATCATGTTCTACTGCGGAAGCTATGCCTTCGGGGTCATACGGGAATTGCTGGGCCGGCTATCCACCGCAAGTTCCGCCCTGGAGCAGTAACAGACCCCAGAGCATTTTCCCGCTCGTAAATTAGGCCAGGAAACGGCACAATTCATCACCCGGTCATCATCGGCAGCAGGCAAACGCAAGCACACGGCATCAATACTCACAAGGGAGAAGAAAGATGAGTGAAATTAGTCGCGTCAAACTGTTCGGCAAGCTCGATGCCCTGGCCTACAAGGCCATCGAAGGCGCTACCGTATTCTGCAAACTGAGGGGCAACCCCTATGTGGAACTGGTGCATTGGCTGCATCAGATCCTGCAGAACCAGGACAGCGACCTGCACCACATCGTGCGCCACTTCAACCTGGATGCCTCGCGCCTGGCGGCGGATTTCACCTCCAGCCTGGATCAACTGCCCCGGGGCCATACGTCCATTTCCGACCTGTCCTCCCATATTGACGACGCCGTGGAACGGGGCTGGGTGTATGGCACCCTGATGTTCGGTGAAGGCGCGGTACGTTCCGGCCACCTGGTGGTCGGCGCCCTCAAGACCCCGCACCTGAAGAACGTGCTGTTCGCGATTTCGAAGGAATTCCAGAAGATCAAGCCGGAAGCATTGTCCGAGGCGTTCGCCAGCATCGTGGCCGGCTCTCCCGAGGATGGACAGGGCACCAAGGACGGCTTCCAGGTGGGCGGCGGCGCAGCCCCCGGCGAAGCCAGCGGCGCCATGGCGCCGGCCCAGATGGGCAAGATGGAAGCCTTGAAGAAATTCGCGGTGGACCTGACCGCCAAGGCAAGAGCCGGCGAAATGGACCCGGTGCTGGGCCGCGACGAGGAAATCCGCCAGATCGTGGACATCCTCATGCGCCGCCGCCAGAACAATCCCATCCTCACAGGGGAGGCCGGCGTCGGCAAGACCGCCGTGGTGGAAGGCTTCGCCCAGCGCATCGTCAAGGGTGACGTGCCGCCGTCGCTGAAGGACGTCAGCCTCTACTCCCTGGACATCGGCCTCTTGCAGGCCGGTGCCAGCATGAAGGGGGAATTCGAGAACCGCCTGCGAGCCGTCATCGACGAAGTGCAGTCCTCCGCCAAGCCCATCATCCTGTTCATCGACGAAGCCCACACCCTCATCGGTGCCGGCGGCGCGGCGGGCACCGGCGACGCGGCCAACCTCTTGAAGCCGGCCCTGGCCCGCGGCAAGCTCAGGACCGTGGCCGCCACCACCTTTGCCGAATACAAGAAATACTTCGAAAAGGACCCAGCCCTGACCCGCCGCTTCCAGGTGGTGCAGGTGGACGAGCCGTCCGAGCAGAAGGCCATCCTCATGCTGCGGGGCGTGGCCACGGTGCTGGAAAAGCATCACCGGGTGCAGGTGCTGGATGCGGCCATCGAATCCGCCGTGCGCCTGTCCCACCGCTACATTCCGGCGCGCCAGTTGCCCGACAAGGCCGTGAGCCTGCTGGACACCGCCTGCGCAAGAGTCGCCGTCAGCCAGCACGCCACGCCGGCGGAGGTGGAAGACACGCGGCATCACATCGAGGCCCTGGAAACCGAGCTGCAGATTATCGGCCGGGAAGAAACCGTCGGCATCGACATCGGCAAGCGCCGCAGTGAAGTGCATGAAAAGCTCGCTGCCGCCCAGGCCACTCTGGCAGGGCTGGAACAGCGCTGGCAGGACGAGAAGGGCCTGGTGGATCAGGTGCTGGATCTGCGCGCGCGCCTGCGCGCCATCGCCGAACCCGTCGAAGGCACCCAAAGCCCGCTGGAAGCCCAGGCCGAAGCCGTCAAGGCCGAGCCAGGCGCCGTGGTGGCCAGCCCGGATGCCCCGGCGGCACCGACTCCGGATGAACGCCTGGGCCTGCTGGAACAGCTCAAGGGCCTGCAGGAAACGCTTGCAGCCCTGCAGGGCGACACGCCGCTGATCCTGCCCTCCGCAGACGAACAGGCGGTAGCCTCCGTGGTACAGGACTGGACCGGCATCCCGGTGGGCCGCATGGTCAAGAACGAGGTGGAGTCCATCCTGCATCTGGCGGACACCCTGAACGCCCGCATCATGGGCCAGCGCCACGGTCTGGAAATGATCGCCCGGCGCATCCAGACTTCCCGCGCCCGGCTGGACAACCCGAACAAGCCCATCGGCGTGTTCATGCTCTGCGGCCCGTCCGGCGTTGGCAAGACGGAAACCGCCCTGACCCTGGCGGAAGCCCTTTATGGCGGCGAGCAGAACGTCATCACCATCAACATGAGCGAGTACCAGGAAGCCCACACCGTCTCCACCCTGAAGGGCGCGCCCCCCGGCTACGTGGGCTACGGCGAAGGCGGCATCCTGACGGAGGCGGTGCGCAGGAAGCCCTACAGCGTGGTGCTGCTGGACGAAGTGGAAAAGGCCCACCCGGACGTGCATGAAATCTTCTTCCAGGTCTTCGACAAGGGCTGGATGGAAGACGGCGAGGGTCGCTATATCGACTTCAAGAACACGGTGATCATCCTCACGTCGAATGCCGGCTCCGAGGAAATCATGACCCTGTGCCGGGATCCGGAACTCATGCCGGAACCGGACGCCGTGGCCACCTCCTTGCGCGCCCCACTCCTGAAAATCTTCCCGGCCGCCCTCTTGGGCCGGGTGGTGGTGATTCCCTACTATCCGCTCTCCGACGAGATGCTCGGCAACATCGTGCGCCTGCAACTGGGCCGCATCACCAAGCGGGTCAAGGAAAACCATGGGGTGCCCTTCGAGTACGACGACGCGGTGGTCAAGCTCATCACCAGCCGCTGCACGGAAGTGGAATCCGGCGGCCGCATGATCGACGCCCTGCTCACCAACACCGTGCTGCCGGCCCTCTCCGAGGAATTCCTCAAGCGCATGATGGAAGGCAAGGCGATTAACCGGGTGGTCATCGGCGTCAAGGATGGCGAGTTCGTCTACGCCTACGACTGAAACAGGAACAGGGACAGGCCATGACATCCATTCAGCCTCCAGGCGCGCTTTGCAGCATTGTGCAAAACGGCCTGGATCACTGACAAGCTTGTCATGGCCCCCTGCCAATTCCCGTCTCTTGCAGCAGGATGCCTATGCAAATGGCCGGCTTGCGGCGACAGGCCAGACGCCCCCGAAGGGATGCGGAGTACAATCCGGCGGCAACGCTACAGCGCGCCGAAGGCGTCCATTCCCTGATTGGCGATGAGCGGATGCCTTCTGCCGCACTGCATCATCCAGGAGTTGATCCATGCCCCGAATTCTGCAGATAAACACACCGCTTGGACCAGACAACGTCGTCCTGACCCATCTTTCCGGTCGGGAGGAACTCGGACGCCTGCCTGAATATCAACTGACCCTGGTGGCCAAGAAAAGTGGCATCACCCCCGCCGAACTGCTGGGAAAGAACATCACGGTCGGCCTGGAAATACCCGGCGGCCTGGATGTGCGTTACCTGAACGGTTTCATTACCCGTTACGCCGACGCCGGTCACGCCACATCAGCCTGGTTTCAGGAAGGATCCAAGGGCATTGCCTATCAGTACCAGGCCACGCTGCACCCATGGCTCTGGTTCCTTACCCGACGCACCAACTGCCGCATTTTTCAGCACCAAACCGTTCCGCAAATCATCCAGGCCATTTGCGCCACCTATCCCCTGGCCTTGCTGGAATTGCAGCTGACGGAGACACACGCAGCCTGGGAGTACTGCTGCCAGTATCGGGAGTCCGACTTCAACTTCATCAGCCGCCTGATGGAACAGGAAGGCATCTACTACTACTTCAAACATGAGAACGGCAAGCACACCATGGCGCTGTGCGACGCACCGGGAGCCCATCAACCCCGCAAGGGTTATGCCCAGTTCTCGTTTAACGACCACGCTAGCCAAGGGACGAGCGACCGGGAGTCCATTACGGAATGGCACGTCAGCAATGAAGTCCAGCCCGGCACCTACACCCTCAACGATTTCAACTTCGAAAAGCCGGCCATGGACCTTGTTGCCAAGGCCTCCGACCCCAAGACCCATGACCTGAGTAATTTTGAGTACTACGACGCCCCGGGCGCCTATGTGGAGCGGGATCCCGGTGAAAAACTCGCCCGCCTGCGTCTGGAAGAACTGCATAGCCAGTACCAGGTCATTTCTGCGGCAGGCACCCTACGAGGCGTCCAGCCCGGCTGCACCTTCAGTCTGGTGGACCACCCCCATGCCAGCAAGAACAACAGCTATCTGATCACCAGTGCAAGCTACAGCATCAGCAACAATGCACCGGAATCCGGTGCGACTGGCGGAGCAACATTCCACACCAGCTTCCAGGCCATATCCGCCAAAACCAATTTCAGGCCCCGACGCCTCTCCGCCAAGCCCCATGTGCAGGGGCCCCAGACGGCCATTGTCGTCGGCAAGGCGGGCGAGGAAATCTGGCTGGACAAATATGGGCGCGTAAAAGTGCAGTTTCACTGGGATCGTTACAGCAACGCGGATGAATCAAGCTCCTGCTGGGTGCGGGTTTCCCAGCCCTGGGCTGGCCACACCTGGGGGGCCGCATTCTGGCCCCGCATCGGCAATGAAGTCATCGTGGAGTTCCTGGAGGGCGACCCGGACCGGCCCATCATCACCGGCCGCGTCTATAACGCCCAGTCCATGCCCCCCTGGGAACTACCGGCCAACAAGACCCAATCCGGCATCAAGACGCGCAGTTCCAAGGACGGCGGCAATTGCAACGAACTTCGTTTCGAGGACAAGAAGGGTGAGGAAGAAATCTTCATCCAGGCCGCCAAGAACAAGAACATCCTGATCAAGAACGACCGCACCGAAGTCGTGCTGAACAACAGCGATCTGAACGTCAAGAAGGACTACAAGGAGAAGATTGAGGCCGAGCACCATGTGACCATCCATGGCGACGAGAACGTCAAGCTGGAGTCCGGAGGTTTCTCTTTTGACGTGGCCCAGGACTGGCAAGGCAAGATGGGCGGGAAAATGCTGGTGCAAACCGCAGCCGAAATCCATCACAAGTCCGGCGCCAGCGTTTTCACTAAAGCCGCCGACAACATCGCCAGCAAGGCGGGCCAGGATATTCGCCTCAAATCCGGCACGGACACGCACTTCAAGGCCGGCATGAATCTGGCGGCGGAGGCGGGCATGAACATGCACCTCAAGGCCGGCATGAGTCTGGTGGTTGAAGCGGGCATGAGCCTGACCCTTAAAGCGGGTGGCGCCTTCATAACCCTCGGTCCCTCAGGCGTCGCCATCTCCGGCACCTTGGTCATGATCAATTCGGGTGGCGCCGCCGGTTCAGGCAGCGGCTGCCAAAGCCCCGAAGACGGCACGCCCTGCATGCCCAACGCACCGAAAGCCCCCGGCTCGGTGGCAGCGGCGTCTGTCGGAAACGACACAAAACCGAAAAAACCCGCCACGCCCGAGGTCTATTCACCCCAGGCTCAGGCGCTGAAGCTGGCCTGGCAGGCTGCCACGCCTTTCTGCATGATCGCTTAGCCGCCATGCCAAAATGCATAATCGTGAATCCTGAGGTAATCCGGTCATGTTGAAAATCGGGGCAGAGCAATATGCGGCCATTGGGGAAAGGTCATTCGCGGCCAGAATGGACACTTTGTTGCGTCGGCATTTCCCGAAAGAAACCGCCGGGCTGGAACGGGGCGCCCTGGACGCCGAGGTGCTCAGACAAGCAGTGGTTGCCGGGCGCTACGGCCTGCAATCCGAACAAGGCGTGGCCACGTTCATCCTGAGCGCCTGGCTCCTTGGTCCGGGATTTGATGCCCGAATACCGGCGATCACCGAGCGACTTGCCGATAGCCAATTGGCGGAAGCGGAAAAAGCAGCCTGGCTGGAGGCATTTTCCAGCGCTTTGCTCCATGCACTCAGTCGCTAGGAAAGGCCAGAATATGTGGGGTTCCATACTCAAACAGGCGTTGGCTCAGGTTTCCGAAGTAGCCAAAGACCAGGCGCGCAACATGACGCAATCCGTCGCCACGGCTACGGAGCAAATACGGCGCTTTGCAGCAGTGCCGAGTCCCGCCGACGCGCCGCCCGATGCCGGCACGCCCATGGCCGCCAGGGCGACCCAAGCCTACAGGCAGATCAAGGGCGATTTTTCGTCCGACAAAGCGAGCCTCGTTCCCTGTATGCCCGTGCCGAAACCGCCAGCCGAACTTCCGGAACGCCCAGCCGCCCCGTAAACCCGGCACGCAATCCGGCAGCCATGCACGCGACCTAATGTTTTTCCTGTCCAACCCACTCAAGGAGACATCATGAAAATCCTCTTCGTTGCAAGCGCGTTCGCGGCCAGTGTGCTGTGTTCGCCCGCCTCGGCCCAATTTCCTTCGCTTCCTTCGCTGCCATCTCTTCCTTCCGCACCGGCAGCGCAGTGCAATGATTGCGGCACGGTGCAGGGCATCAACATGGTTGAGAAGGCAGGCGAAGCCAGCGGCGGCGGCGCCGTCGCAGGAGGATTGGCGGGAGGTCTCCTGGGCAGTCAGGTAGGCGGTGGCAATGGTCAGACGGCGGCCACCCTGGTGGGCGCTCTCGGCGGGGCTTTTGCCGGCCACCAGGTCGAGAAGAAGATGACGAAAAAGACGGTGTATGAGCTTGTGGTAAAGTTCGACGATGGTCGCACCCAGGTCTTCACGTACGACAACGCGCCGGGCTGGCAAGCCGGCAAGCGGGTCAAACTGGTGAATGGTGCCCTGCAAGCCAACCCCTGATCAACACAGTCTGCCATGCCCCTCAGTCCGCAACAAATCGAGCGCTTGAAAACCCGGCTGTGGCCTGATGAAGGCCATGTCGCCTATGCACTTCTGGATGGTGCCGGCATTCCCACCCTGCTGGATCAACTCTACGGTGACGACGGCCCGGATTTCGAGTGCCTCTACATGGGCGAGCTGACGCCGGACATGGCGGAAGTGGCGCCTTACCTTGCGCGACTGGAATACGGCAGCGTCTTCGCCGACTGGGCGCTCTCCGGCTGGGGTCAGCATTGGGGTATTTTTGCGGTGGTTCCCGCCACCCTGGATCTGCCGGCCCTGCGCCGGCATTTCCGCAAGCTAAGCACCGTTTATGGCCCGGACGCCCAGCCCCTGATGTTCCGCTACTACGACCCACGGGTGCTCTCCGTTACCTTGCCCACCTGTGGGCCGGAGCAACTCAAGGAAATATTCGGGCCAGTTGCCCATTTTGTACTTGAGGGGAACGCCCCGGAAAATGCACTGGTATTCAGCCAGGCCCATGGCAAGCTCGTGGCGGAACATCTGTTCTTGCGCTAGGAGCCTGTCGGGCTTAGGCGATCGTAGCGAGCCGAGGGGGAGAGCGAGGACAGATTTTCACGATTTTGAGGTACATAGTTGTTCCTGTGTACCGAAAAAGCGGGGAAACATGGACCGCTATCCCACCGGCGCAGTAGATCAGTCCTAAGTCCGACAGGCTCCTAGGCGAACGGATCCCAATAGTGGAGAAAGCAGATGCCCCAACAGGTTTGTAATAGCGCGGTGCTCATGTGCAGTTTCGGCACGGCTCCCAGCAGCCTGATCGTACTGCCCATCAACCGGGTCCTGACCAGCAACATGCCGGCGGCCAACATCATGGACCACATCCCCATGGTGAATATCATGCCCTTCGCCATGTGCATGAGTCCGGCAAATCCGACGGTGGCTGCGGCCACGGCGGCAGCCATGGGCGTACTTACCCCCATGCCCTGCATTCCCGCCACCATTTCACCTTGGGCACCCGGCGTACCTACCGTGCTCATCGCCAACATGCCGGCCGTGGACAACACCTGCATGCTGAACTGCATGTGGGGCGGCATCATCACGGTATCGTTTGCCGGCCAGGTCACCGAAATGATTCCCTGACCGGATGCGGTAGCCGATTCCGATCCATGTCGTTCACAAGTTCAAATCACCCGGGATGCCTTAGAATCCCCGGAATTCGTCTGCAGCCGTTTTTCATCCCATGACCATCAAGGTAAGCGTCCGAAATTCCCTCGAGCCCACCCCCCCCTGGGAGGTGGTGCTGCCGGAACCCCTGGCCACCATCGGTCGCCAGGCCAATTGCGCCATCGTCCTGTCGGATCCGGAAAAGCACGTCTCCCGCGTCCATGCCACGGTAGAACTGCGGGGAAGCGCCTATTTCCTCACGGTAAACTCCCGGGTGAATCCGGTCCTGGTAGACGGCCAAGCCTGCGAGCCGGGCACCGGCGTCGAACTCAAAAATGGCGCAAGCCTGGTCATTCATCCCTTTGAACTATCAATCCAGGTAACACCAGCGGCGGCAGCATCTCCCTTCGGCAGCCTGATGCCGCCCGCCCCAATGCCCCCGCCCCCGGCAGCCCCATTCGCCGCCCCCCTATCGCCAGCCCCGGCAGCCCCGTTTTCGCCCCCGCCCCCGGCCGCTCCGGCAGCGGATGACCCGTTCGGCTGGCTGGATGGCTTTTCCGCCAAGCCGGCGGCGAACGGCGCCGCGCCCAGCGACCCCTTCGGCTTGGGCCAATTGGCGGCCCCCTCCGCATCCAAGCCCGCCCCGAGCCAGCCGGATCCCTTCCGGCAGGCGGCGGCGCCCCGGACGACTGGTTTGGTGGATGGCCTGACGCCCGGGCTGGGCGGCATAGGTCGCTCCGGCACGGGCGCAGTATCGCTGGAAGCGGCGCCGGCCTCCCTGGACCCCATGGCCCTGCTCGGCGGCGCCCCGGCATCCCTCTCCGGACTGCTGCAGCCCGGTGCCGCCAACGCCGGTTCGTCCCCGACGTCGGTGGACGACTTTCTGGGCATAGGCCTTGGCCCGGCCCGCGGCCCGTCACCGCTGGTGGATATGGGGCAGCATCGCCACGAGGGTTCCTCGAACCTCGACCACGTACACGACTTCAACCTGCCCTTCCAGCCGGGTGCCCCAGTGGATCGGCCCGCCTGGGACATGCCGGCGCTGTCCAGCAGCGCCAGCAGCGCGGCCACCGCTTCGGGCGCCTCCGCCAATGCACTGCTGGGGGCCTTCATGGAAGGTCTGGGTTCGCCGGCTTTCAGCATCCCGCCCGGTGGCGAGCAGGCCTTCTTTCGCCAGGCCGGCGAGATCGTGCATTCGGCGCTGCAGGGCCTCATTACCCTGCTGCTGGCCCGCAGCGAGGTCAAGAAGGAATTGCGCGCCAGCGACCGCACCATGCTCGCCGCCCACAACAACAATCCCCTCAAGTTCATGACGGCAACGGACGAAGCCATGCGCTTTCTCTTCGACCCGAAGGCCGCCAATACCGGGGCGTTTCTCTCGCCCGTACAAGCCATTGGCGACGCCTGCGACGAATTGATCGCCCATGAAATGGGTCTGGTGGCTGGCATGCGGGCCGCCGTCACCGCCTCCATCAAGCGCTTCGACCCGGCCCTCACCGAACAGGCGGCGGAAAAACTGGGAGGCATGGTCCTCAACAAGAAAGCCCGCCTCTGGGAACTGCATGCGGAACACTATGCCAAGACGGAACGGGAGATGGTGGACAACCTGGATCGCCTGTTCGAAGGCGAATTCCTCCACGCCTATTCCGAGCAGGTCTGGCGCATGCAGCAGAAGATCTGAGCACGGCAATTCTCTCGAATGACCGTCCCGCCTCCGTCGGTCCCAATGGCCGTAGGACGGGTGTCGCTGTCGGGCTGAAGCCCGAGCTACAACGGGATGTCGGCTCTTTGCGTTTCCCGGAAATCGCCTAATTGGTGCTTGGGGCGTGCCGCGGGACCGGCGGTCGTGTCATAATCCTCTCCCGCAAGGCAGTCTTCCGGGCAGGCGGCGCGCCCTGATAAAAACTGCCGGGCACCCCGGATGCAAGCTGCCGGCCACGCGTACCGCGCATGGCCGGTGTTTTATGGCAAACCCGACTTGATTGTGCCCCCGTAATGGAACAGCTGGAAAACCTTGGTCGATACCAGTTATTGCGTGTGCTCGGGCGCGGCGCAATGGGTGTCGTCTACGAAGGCATAGACCCCAAGCTCAACCGCCAGGTTGCCGTAAAAACCATCCTGAAGAGCCAGATGCTGGACCCCGGCCTGGCTGCGGAATACACCGCCCGCTTCATGCGCGAAGCCCAGGCCGTCGCCCGCTTGAACCACCCCAATATCGTCCAGGTATTCGACTTCGGCAACGAAGCCGAGGTAGCCTACATTGTCATGGAGTTCATCCGTGGCAAGGAACTCAAGAGCTACATCGAAGAAAAGCGCCTGTTCGCCATCGACGAGACCGTCAGCATCGTCTGCGAACTGCTCGACGCCCTGGAGTATGCCCACGCCGCCGGGGTCATCCATCGTGACATCAAGCCCGCCAACGTCATGCTGGACGCGGCCAGCCGCGTCAAGCTCACCGATTTCGGCGTAGCCCGGCTGTCCGATGCCGGAGGCCAGGAAGGCACCCGCCCGGGCACCATGGTGGGCACGCCGGGCTACATGTCGCCCGAGCAAATCAAGGGCCTGACCGTCGGCCCCCAGGCCGACTTGTTTGCCGTCGGCGTGCTGCTGTATCAGTGCCTGACCCTGCAAAAGCCCTTCACCGGCAATAGCGACTGGGACATCTACTACAAGATCGTCCACGACGACCCGACACCGGCGTCCCAACTCAGAAATGGCATCCCGGGCCACCTGGACAAAGTGATCCAGCGTGCCCTGGCCAAGGACCCGCTGGACCGCTACCCTTCCGCCCGTTCCATGGCGGACGATCTGAAACTGGTGGTCAGCAACGCGGTCTTCGATGACGAAGCCACCCGCCTGGTGGTGGATTTGCCCAACCGGGACCGGAGCAGCGACCAGACCCTCGCCACCAGCGCCAGCATTGCCTCGGGCCGAGCCGGCACCAAGTTCAGCCCGCAGACAGGCACCACGGACGCCGAACGGGACTTCTGGAGCAGCATCAAGGACAGCGGCGACATCGACGAACTGGAATCCTATGTGGCCCAGTTTCCCGATGGCCTGTTCGCCAAGCTGGCCCGCATCCGCATCAACAAGCTCTCCGGCGGCACTGTAGTTGCGGAATCCACCGGTATAAACACCATTCCCCCGGCGCCAAGCGCCGGAGCCGCCCAGGAAGCCGCCCGACGCCAGGCGGAAATGGCGCGTGCCGAGGAAGAGCGCAGGCAGGCTGAAGACGCGGCCCGACGCCAGGCCGAAGAAGCACGCCGGGCGGCAGAAGCGGCCCAGCGACGGGCTGCCGAAGAGGCCGAGCAGCGCAAGGCTGCCGAGGAAACCGCCCGACGCAGAGCTGCGGAAGAAGCCGCCCAGCGCAAGGCCGCCGAGGAAGCTGCCAAACGCAAAGCTGCCGAGGCGGCAACAGCGCGGCGCTTGGCGGAAGAGGCGGAAGAAGCACGCCGCAAGGCCGTCGAGGAAGCCGCCAAACGCCAGGCTCTGGAAGAAGAGTCCCGGCGCATGGAAGAAGCCCGTCGACGGGCTGCCATGGCCAAGCCGGCTCCTGAAAGTGACCCCGACGCCGACAGTACCGTCATGTTCCGGCGCCCTGCGGCGCCCGCCCCGGCACTCGACGATGTGGATGCCGCCGCCTCGAAACTCTTTGCCAGCGCACCGTCGGCGCGCCCTGCCCCTCCCCCCGCTGCCCCGCCGGTCGAATCAGCACCGAAATCCAAGCTTCCCCTGATTGCAGGCGGTGTCGCCGCCGCCGTGCTGGCCCTGGGCGCCCTCATGTTCATGGGGGGCGACAAGAACAAGGATGGCACCAAGCTCACCCAGGCGCCGTCCGCAGCACCATCAGCCCCCGCCCCAGCGTCGCCCCTCCCCGCCGCCGCCGCACCCGCCAACACCACGCAACAGGCGGACCAACAGGCTCGGGCGGAAGAAGAATCCCGTAGAAAGTCCCAGGAGGACGCACGCCTGGCGGAGGAAGCCGCACAGAGACAGTCCGCCGATGCTGCCCGTCGGGCCGCACAGAGCGCGGAGGCCGCAAACAAGAAGGCCCAGAATGACGCGCGCCGGGCCGAGGAAGCGGCAAAAAAGAAAGACGCCAGCCAGCAGCGCGCCGAAGAAGACAGGAAGCAAAAGGAAGCAGCCAAGAAGAAGGACGCCGAAGATGCCCGTAAAAAGGCGGCGGAGAGCGGTCCAGAAGGCATGCTCAAGAAAGCCCGGGAGACGCGGAAAGCGGGCAATCTCAAGGAAGCCATCAAACTCTACACCCAGGCCTATAACGCCGGCAGCGGCCAGGCCGCCAAGGAACTGGGCGACTATTACCATGCCGCCGGACCGGACCAGGACGCGGACTTCGCCGAACTCTGGTACGGACGTGCCCGGCAAAAAGGCATCAAGATCGGCAAATGAAACTTTTCCGCCCTTTATTCGGTCGCCACATGCTGCCCTTACTGGCACTGTTCCTTTGCAGCCTGGGTTCGGCCGCCTTGGCGGGGCAAAAGACAGCACTGATCATTGGGAATGGTGCTTACACCCGGATAGCGCCCCTGGTCCACGCCAAATCCGACGCGGACGCCATGGTCGCCCTGTTCAAGGACGCCGGCTACACCATCATTGACAAGCGGGACCGGGATAACAAGGAACTGAAGAAAGACTTCCGCCTCCTGACCCAAAGTACCGGCAACGGTGACGAAGTAGTCATCTACTTCACCGGCAATGCCGTAGCACTCGGTGGCATCAATTACCTGCTGCCGGTGGACGTTCCGGCCGAAGGCGACGAAGCGATCAAAAATGCGGCCGTCTCTCTGACAGATGCCCTGGCGGAGCTTCAGGAAGCCAAGCCCCGGGTACTGCTGGCACTCATTGATGCCTGCCGCCCCAACCCGTTCAAGCCCCCCCTCGGAAAAACCGGTCTGGCGCCGGTCAGCCCAGGCCCGGGACAAATTGTCGTATTTTCCGCCGCAACGGGCCAGACATCCCTGGATCAGCTGGGCGAAGATGATCTGCGCCTCGTCAGCCTGTTCCCGCGCGTCCTCCAGAAAGAACTCCTGAGGCCTGGCATCGCCCTGCCCGACGCCCTGCGGGCCGTTCAAGCGGCCATCACGAGTCAGGCCCAGGCAATTGGATTGGTCCAGAGTCCGGCCCTGTTCGGCCAAGCCGGGGGGGACTTTCAGTTCAACCCGTCCGGCGCATCTGAACTCAGCAACCGTTTCGCCGCCGAGGAAGAACGGCAGATATGGGAAGCGGCGGACAAGCAGCGCCAGGAAGCCATCTATCAGCGCATTATCAAAAACTTCCCCGGCACCCCCCTGTCCACCCGCGCCAAAGAGCGCGTGGCGGACCTCCACGACTGGGAACAAGCCAAGGGTGGAGATCTGGCGCCCCTCAGGACGTATTTCAAAAACCATCCTGACGGACTGTTCGCACAGACCGCAAAGGAACGCCTGGATCAAGAAGAACTCTGGGAAAAGGCCGGAACAAGCTCTGACATAGCCCTGGTCAAGAGCTACCTGGAGCGCTATCCCCAAGGTCGCTACCAGGCACCGGCAGCCGCCCTGTTGTCCCGCCTGCAGGCGGAAGAAGCCGCTCGACGGGAACAAGCCGCGTGGGACGCCGCCACCCTGGAAGGCTCGGAAGCCTCCTTTGGCCGCTACCTGCAAGCCTATCCCCAGGGACGCTTCGCTGCCCAATCCAGGGAAAATACGGAAAAGGTGGTTTGGGACAAGGCCTCCGCCAGCCGTCGTCTGGACCCCTTGCGCAATTACCTGGAACGTTATCCCCAGGGGCGCTTTGTTACGCCGGCCCGGGAGTTGGAAGAAGACATCCAGTGGGACGAAGTGCGTCAATGCGACGCCAACGACCAGCGCACCACCCCGTTCCGCTGCGACACCCTCACGGAAGCCTTCGTCGGCCGCTACGCGGCAGCCCGGCACGGCCCGGAGGCACTCCAGTTGCAGGAAGCCCTCAAGAAATCCCGGCCCGAACGGGAGGAACGCAAGGCCCTCGCTGACGCCGAAGCCAGCGGCGACATTCCCCTGATGCAGGAATTCCTCGACCGCTTCCCCAACAGCAGCCATTACACCCGGGCCTTGGACAAGCTCGCTGCCCTGTGGAAGACCAAGCCCCTGCCAGCCCCCGGCACCGTCTTCCGTGACTCCTTCACCGGCGGCAAGGGTGAAGGTCCGGACATGATCGCCATCCCCAGCGGCAGCTTTGACATGGGCTCCACCGAAAACGACTCGGAAAAGCCCATACAAAAGATCATCCTGCCCCACCCCATCGCCGTTGGCCGGCTTGAAGTCAGTTTCGATGAATGGGATGCCTGCACTGCAGATGGCGGCTGCGCCCATATCCCGGACGATTCCGTCAGTCTGCTGGTTTTCCGCTGGTCCGGCCGGGGCAAACGCCCGGTCATGAACATCAACTGGGAAGACACCCGTCAATACCTGGCTTGGCTATCCGCGAAGACCGGCAAGAAGTATCGCCTGCTCACCGAAGCGGAATGGGAATATGCAGCCCGGGCCGGCACCAGCACCCGCTTCAGCTTCGGCGATGACAACAAGGACATTGACCGTTACGGCTGGTACGTCTCCAACAGCCAGCGTGAAACCCACCCCGGCGGCAGCCTCGCCGCCAACGCCTGGGGCCTCCAGGACATGCACGGCAACGTGGCCGAATGGACGGAAGACTGCTGGCACACCAATCGCAGCGGCGCACCGATCAACGGCCACGTGGCCTGGTCCACCAACTGCATCGGAGAGGGCCGTGTAGCCAGGGGCGGCTCCATATTCGACATCACATCCAACCTGCGCTCCTCCGCCCGTGGCCGCTCCGGCTACCGCATCCGCAGCGCCGCCGTAGGCCTCCGCGTGGCGCGGGACTATACGGATACCCTCAAGAAATAGCCGGCCTTCAGGAAGGTGTCAGGCTTTTTTTGATACTTTCCTGCCAGATCCTTTGCAGGGTGCACGCCATTTCCTTAACAGCGGGCCGTTCGTTGCCGTAAGCGAGCAGAGCGGGGCTGACATCGGCAATCCTTGCAGGACTGCCCGCGCTCATCGAGATCAAAGCGTTCGACGACCAGGAGGCGTCCGTTGTTCGAAAGCTCGCAGCGCGCAACCGGAAGCCCCGTCTTGGCCACAACCCGCATGCAGAAATACTCGTTGGCGGCGAGTTCGGCGTATTCGTCCGCATCCCAGGCTTTCCCCAGATAGGTCGCGCCGCCCACGCCCATACTACGTTGGGCTATACCGCACGGAAACCGGCTCCTTGACCTGGCGGCGGTTCGCCCCACGCACCCGTCCCACCATTACACCGGATTTGGAGATCGTCGCACCGGCCCAGTGTGTCGCCACGGCGTAAGGCCCCAGCCGAACCACTGCGGTAAGTCCTGGATCAAGCCGGTTTTTTGAGAGGCAGCAATTCGTCGATGCGGCTGTTGGGCCAGGCGGGGAGCTTTTCCAAGGTGTCGGCGAGCCAGGCCATGGGCTCGATGCCGTTCATGCGCGCGGTTTCCAGCAAGGACTGCAAGACGGCGGCGCGTTTTCCGGCG
>JAYTVW010000168.1:0-24841 GCA_043743785.1 Rhodocyclales bacterium
CCCTGTAGGAGCGGGCTTGCCCGCGATGTTTCGTTTTTCGGCTCTTGAATGACCGGTGCAGTACGCGCAGGGCGACTCATATCGTTGAACCCATGAACCTCCTCTCCGCCGTTTCCACGTTCCTCCGCCGCCATCTCCTGGCAGGGGCTGCGCCGTCGCGTCTGTGCGTCGGCCTTTCCGGCGGGCTGGATTCGGTGGTGCTGCTGCAGCTGCTTTGCCATTTGCGGGGCGAAATGGATTTTGCGTTGTCTGCCCTGCATGTGCATCACGGCCTGAGCCCCAATGCGGATGCCTGGGTAGAGTTCTGCATGGAACTCTGCCATAAGCTCGATGTGCCCCTTGAAGCGGCGGCAGTCTGCCTTGACCTCGGTTCGGGGCAGGGGGTTGAGGCGTCGGCCCGGGCGGTCCGCTACGACTCCTTTACCCGTTGTGGCGCGGATTTCATCGTTCTGGCCCACCACAGGGACGACCAGGCGGAAACCGTGCTGCTGAATCTCCTGCGCGGTGCCGGAGTGCATGGCGCCGCCGCCATGCCGGAGTGCCGGCCGCTGGAAACCGGTAGCGGGACCCGCATCCTGCGACCACTTCTTTCCATGCCCCGGGCCACCCTGGAAGCCTACGCGGCGGAGCATGGCCTGGCCTGGATTGAGGATGAGAGCAACGCCGACCCGGCCTACAGCCGGAATTTCCTGCGGCACCACATCCTGCCGCCCCTGAAGGCCCGTTTCCCAGGCTGTGATGCCGCCCTGGCCCGGGCGGCCCGGCATTTTGCCGAAGGGGCGGAACTGCTGGATGACCTGGCGGAAATAGATCTGGCGCGGGCCGCCAGTGGCGAGGGCCTGTCCGTGGCCAAGCTTACGGAACTGGGCGAAGCAAGAGCCAGGAACTTGCTGCGTCACTGGCTGCGTAAACTGGGCGCCGGCATGCCGGACACGGAGTCCCTGAAGGAAGCCCTGCACCAGTTGTTGACCGCCAAGGCGGAGGCGACGGTGTGCGTGAAGGTGGATGCACGCTTCACTTTGCGCCGTTACCGCGGGGTGGCCTATCTCGTCGAGACCGTGCCTCAACCGCTGCCGCAGCCCTGGCAGGGTGAAGCCGAACTGCCCTGGGCCGGCGGTCGTCTGGTGTTCCGCCAGAACATCGGCGAGGGTATTTCCGCCGCCCGTCTGGCGGCCTCGCCCGTCACCCTGCGTCTGCGCCAGGGGGGCGACCGCCTGCGCCCCGACCCGGAACGCCCCTCCCGCAGTCTGAAGAATCTGCTTCAGGAATCCGCGGTAAGGTCATGGCAACGCGAGATATTGCCTTGCTTGTGCTGTGGCGATGCCCTGGTCTGGGTGGCGGGGCTGGGCATCCAGGCCGAGTGGCAATGCAGGGCTGACGAAGCGGGTGTACTTTTGGACTGGCGGTAAGGGGAAAATCCTTCACTCCGGCAATTCAGCGTCCAGGGTGAATGTTCGAAAGCTGTCGCGCCCGCTGGATTTTGCCTGGTACATGGCCGTGTCAGCACGCTTGAGCAGGTCGCTTGTCGGCACCTCGTCGCCTTTGAAGAGGACTATGCCGATGCTGCAGGTGCACCGATGAGACTCCCCCTGGAACGAATACGCCTTGCCAAGTGCGCAGCGTATTTTTTCGGCGATGGCCTCGGCCTGTAATGCCGCCTGCGCAGCAAGGGGACTGAGGTCTTCCAGCATGACCACGAATTCGTCACCGCCCAGTCGGGCCACGGTATCTTCAACGCGCACACAGTCCAGCAGGCGCTGTGCCGCTTCCGTCAGCAACATATCTCCGAAATCGTGCCCCCGGGTGTCGTTGATGAGCTTGAAGTCATCAAGATCAAGAAACAGAATGGCCCCGTAGCTGTCATGTCGCAGGCTCGCCGGCAGGGCGAGGCTGAGGCGGTCCACCAGCAGGCGTCGGTTGGGCAAGTGGGTGAGGGGATCATAAAATGCCATATTGCGTATGCGTTCCTCATGGACCTTGCGTTCGCTGATGTCCTGAAACACCACCACGACCCCCACCCGTTCGCCATTTTCGATCGCCGGGGTGACCGTCATGGCGACGGGAAATCCGCTGCCGTCCTTGCGCCAGAACCATTCATTTTCCTCATGGCGAATCTGTCCGTCCTGCATGGTCAGATGGATGGGGCAGGTTTCGGCCGCGTAGGGCGTGCCATCCTGGCGGTGATGGTGGATCAGTTCATGGGAGGCGTCGCCGAGTAGCTCAACCTCACTGAAGCCCAGCATGCTCAGGGCGGCGGCATTCACGAAGGTCGTCTGAAGGGCGGCGTCCGTGCCATAAATTCCGTCACCGACGCTTTCCAGTAGCAGGGCATGGCTGCGGGCCAGATGCTTGAGGGCTTGTTGGGCGCCCCGTTCGTCCGTGATGTCGCGAACCACCGTGAGAAATCCCGTCGGGTACCTGGATTCGTCGAGCAAGGGGCTGGTGGTGGCCTGGAATATGAAGGTATTGCCTTCTGTCGGGAGGGAATACTCAAAGGTTTTCGGCAGGCCATCCGTCATGATGCCGACGATGGCATCGTCAAACAATTCGGCCACATCGGCTGGCAGAAACTCGTCAGGGGTTTTGCCGAGGATCTGCTCACGGGATCGATATGAGGGGCAATGAGCCCGGGGTGGCTGGAAATATTCGACGATTCTTCCTTCCGTATCCAGTACAAACACGACGTCCTGCATGGAGGCAATCAAGGCTGACAGCCGGGTTTCCCGCGCCCGGAGCGTCACTTCGCCTTGCTTGCGCGCGCTGATGTCCAGGGTGGTGCCGGTAATTCGCAAGGCACGACCGTCTGCATCGCGCGCCACAACCTTGCCGCGGACAAGTATCCAGACCCAGTGGTCATCCTGGTGGCGTATCCGGAATTCGGCCTCGAAAGCAGGGGTTTCGCCTTTCAGGTGGGCGTAGAAGGGCGATGAGAGTCCGGGCAAATCGCCAGGATCAAGTAACGCCAGTAAGGTATCGTTGTTCACCTCAAGCTCATCCGGTGCATAGCCCAGCATGCCGACAAGACGTGGATTGTGGGTGTAACGGCCGCTTGTCAGATCCAGATCCCATGAACCCAGGTCGGCACCGGCCAGGGCCAGTTCCATTTCCTCCTCGCTCTGGCTCAACTGCTGCTCATGGATTTCGGCCTCGGCTAGCAGGCGCAGCAGGAATCCGGCGGACACCAGGGACATCAGCATGAAGCCGAAGGTCAGCGTGGAAGTCTGGTAAACCTCGGTCGTCCAGCCCTCCAGATAGTCCTTGCTGGCGACACCCGCCGTGACAAACATGGGGGCGTTCTGTAGACGGTGAAAAGTTGCGGTGCGCTCGAAGCCGTCAGAAGAGACTGGCGTATGAAATGTCGCCGTCGCCACGTTGGCGCCAAGCAACTGGTGCATCTCTGGTGAAAGTGTCTTGTTGCCGATTTTCCCGGCAGCATGCCCGGGCATGGCCGGAACTCGGGAAATGAGGCCGTGGTCGGCCTGCCGCAGACTGATCGTGCCGTTGGCGCCAAGATCGAAATTCGACAGGAGTCGCGTGAAATGCTCCACCGTGATGGGGGCGATGATGACGCCGGCAAAGCGCCCATCCGGATAGTTGTAGCGCCGCGTGAAGCCGATGACGTATTGATTGCTGATGCTGCCGACGAAGGGTTTCGAAAGCTGCACCCTATCGCCAGGGTGATCCCGGTGGTAAATGAAATAGTCGCGATTGGCCCAGCTTACGCCGCCGACACGCTTGTCTTTGCCGAGAATCAGGACCCCGTCCGCATTCGCGGCCCGAAAGGCCACGATCTCGGGAAGCCGTTGTGCATGCCGCGCCAGGAAGGCATCGGTGGCTTGTTCGTCAATGCCCTGGGCCGCGAGCTGCCGTTCCAGCTCACCCGCCACGGTATGCAGGGCCAGGTCGATTTTTTCGATGCTGTTGGAGACGTTCTGGTCCACCGCGCTGGCGATGTTCTGGGTCAGCGTATTGGCACGTAATTCGTATTGTCGCCGGCTGTGATAGAGGGAATACACGGCCAGCGTAAACACCACGATATTGGTGACGATGAGTGCGGAGATCAGCAGCATGCGTACATGGCGGGATGGCGTCATGTTTCCTCTCCAGAACTTCGGATCAGACGTGGTTTGATCACAATGGCTTCTTTAGCGGGTACGGGTTGTTCGTCAGAAAGCGGGAGAAATGGCCCGGACGTTGCGGAAATACCGCTCCGTGCTTGACGGCAATATGGCGCAGTACTTTAGCGTGAAAGTCGGCACAGCCGACTCAAGACGTTTCCCTCTCCCTCCGGGAGAGGGACTGAGGGTGAGGGAAACGGGCATGGCGCTGACTTTCATGAATTGGAGTGGCCTTCGCCATGCCCGTTAGCCGGAGTTTTCATCGTCGATTGCGGCCGTTTTCCGCGGTGTCGTCTCAGTCCACCGTCTTCCGGTACAGCTTCAGGCCGAGGCCCATGACCACCAGGCCGAACAGGGCGATGGGCCACAGGAGGGGCAGAACCTCCATGATGCCGTTGCCCTTGAGCAGGATGCCGCGCACTACCCGCAGGAAATGGGTCAGGGGCAGGATGTTGCCCACTCCCTGGGCCCACTCCGGCATGCCGCGGAAGGGGAACATGAAGCCCGACAGCAGCATGGAGGGCAGGAAGAAGAAAAACGTCATCTGCATGGCCTGCAGCTGGTTGCGCGCCAGGGTCGACAATGTCATGCCAAGCATGAGGTTGGCGGCGATGAACAGCAACACGCAGGCGTAGAGCAGCAGCAGGCTGCCCTGCATGGGTACATGGAAGATCAAGCGGGCCGCCAGCAGGATCAGTGTTACCTGCAAAAGCCCGATCATGATGTAGGGCACGATCTTGCCGGTCATGACTTCCAGGGGCCGGGCAGGGGTCGCCAGCAGGTTTTCCATGGTGCCGCGTTCCCGCTCCCGGGTCACCGCCAGCCCCGTCATGAGCACCATGGTCATGGTCAGGATGACGCCCATGAGGCCGGGCACCACGTTGTACTGGGTGATGCCTTCCGGGTTGTAGCGGCGATGCACCCGCAGCTCGAACGGGTCCGGCTTGCCGGCAAGAGTCGCCAGGCTGCCGGAAAATTCCCGGGCCACGCTGCCCTGGCTCAAGCCTGAAAGGGCTGCCAGGGCGTTGCCGGTGGCGGCCGGGTCCGTGGCGTCCGCCTCCAGCAGCAGGGCCGGGCGCTCGCCCCGCAGGACTTTTCGGGAAAAGTTTTCCGGGATGGAGAGGACGAACTGCACTTCCCCGGTGGCCAGCATGCGCTGGGCTTCCTGCTCGCTGGACAGGGTCTTCACCACGGTGAAATAGTCGCTGTTTGCCATGGCCGCCACCAGGCTGCGGGAAATGCTGCTGTTGTCGGCGGAGAGAATGGCGGTGGGCAGGTGCTTCGGGTCCGAATTGATGGCGAAGCCGAAGAGGATCAGCTGGATGATGGGAAAGCCCACGATCATGCCGAAGGTCAGCCGGTCGCGGCGCAACTGGATGAACTCCTTGACCACGATGCCCCACCAGCGGGAAAAGGAGAAAAATCGGTTCATGTCCCAGGCTCGCCCCATCACTCTGCGTCCCTCGCCTTGAAACGGTAAATCTTTTCGAGTTCGTTGTCGGCGTCTTCAATGCGCAGCAAGTCGGTGGAGGATCGGCTTCCGGCCGCATCCGAGCCGAAGTGCACCAGTTCCCGGGAAAACCAGGCCAGGTCAGTCCCGGTTTCACGGGCGCAACGTCCGTTCATGAGCAGGCGATCCCCCCGCAACACGGCCAGCCCCGCCTGCTGGGGGCAATTGCCGCCAGTGCATTCCGTCAGAAGGTAACGCACGGCGCCGCGATCAAACCAGACCTGGTTGACGGAGGCCCCGGGCGCGGCCGGGGAAACGGTGCCGAAAAATAGATTGCCGTTGTCGGGGCGGGCAATAAATTCGTTTTCGATTTTGCCCGGCAGGCCGTAGCGGTAGGCAAGGTAGGCCACTTTGTCCCCGGCGCACAGAGATACCGTCTTGCTGCCGATGCGGCAGGAAAAACGGACGCTCTCGCCGGCCTGGCAGTGGGTGCCCGGGGCAGGTGCTCCCTGGGCGTGGGCGCCCAGAGACAGGATTACCAGCAGGGCCGCAGTCCGGCAAAGCTTATTTGAAGGCATCGTAGGCTGTGATGAAATTGGCTTGGCGCTCGGCATAGCTGTCGGTGTTTCGGTTGATGACGGCCGTGATGCGATCCACGTCGGCGCTGCTGCTGCCCTTGTCGGCCAGGGTTTGCAGATCATGCTGGATCCAGAAGCAGACAGCAGAGCGCACGGTATAGGGAAAATCGGCCATCAAGTCCGGTAACGTCTCGAAATCCACGCCGTCTGCATAGAGCTTGCCGTACTGGCGGGTGATTTCCGCGTAGTTGCCGCGTCCCGTGACCTGGATCAGGCCCCGTCCCCGGAACTTCCAGCCATCACCACTGGCCACCGATCCATTGCCGTTTCGATTGGCGTAAACGTTGTTGGCGATGGTTTCCTGGTCCGCACCCCGGGTGATCTTGTGGGTTCTGGGATCTTTTTCGTAAGCATCGGTGGTCGCCTTGCCTGGATTCTCGCGGTAATACTTGAAGGTGTTCTTGAGTCCCTCCGGACTGTAGTTGAGGCTCTCGACCTTGGCTTCCAATCCGGCACCCCCTTCCTGGCGTACCTGGGCGAAGAAATGGGCACGGCGGAGCACACTGTCGAGGCCGTATGTCGTCAGGTTTGTGTTGAGTTCGCTGGCGATCTGTCGTACATAATCGTCACTGGCAGCACTGAAAATCTTTTTTAACTGCTGCCAGCCTATTTTCTCCTGGGGCACGGCGGGATTTATGGGCATCACCCCGCTTGCAGGCAGGGATAGGGGGATGCCGTCTTTCGAGCGGCCAAGGCTCCCCCCTGCGTAGCGCAGTCCCGGCGCTAGTGTGGGAAGGTTGGGGTCCCCACTGTCCTGGAAACCGAGGGGGCCGGGGGTGTCGCCCAAGCGGGTACACATGTTTGGGTCACTTTGGTCGTTGTACCCCAGGGGGCCAGGTGTCCGGGGGGCCGTCCAGGGATTCAGGCCAATGAGCGGGCCGGGGTGTCTTGAGTTTGCCATGGTCCATATTCCTTTCAGGAACAAGCTTATCCGTCCCTCGGCAGCAGGACACCGAGCAACAGGGGTACGCTCGCCATGTTACATGGATGCGGGATGGCGGCGATCGTGACATCCCAAACTCATGGCGCAGCCCCATCCATCAAACTGATGAACACGTCCTCCAGGCCCGGTTCGATCTGGCGCCAGCGTTGAGCGGCGTTGCCCTGTAACGGCGCCAGGGTTTCCTTGATACGCCCGCCGTCCCGGCCCACCACGTGCAGCAGGTTGCCAAAGGGCGTGACCTGTTCCACGCCGGGCAGCTTGCGCAATTGGGCCGCCAGTTCATTCAGGCCGTTGCCAGAGACTTCCCAGGCGGACAGCTTGCGGCCCGCCACCACTTCCTGCACCGTGCCGGTGGCCAGCAGGCGGCCCCAGGCGATGTAGGCCAGCTTGTGGCAGCGTTCCGCCTCGTCCATATAGTGGGTGCTCACCAGAACAGAGATACCGGTGGCGGCGAGGCGGTGGATTTCCTCCCAGAAATCCCGCCGGGCCTTGGGGTCCACCCCGGCAGTGGGTTCATCCAGCAGCAGCAGTTTTGGTTCGTGCAGCATGCAGGCGGCCAAGGCCAGGCGTTGTTTCCAGCCGCCGGAGAGGCTGCCGGCCAGTTGTTTTTGCCGGTTCGCCAGGCCCAGGCGCTCCAAAGTGGTGGCGACAGCGGCGCGGACATCCTTGACGTCGTACATGCGGGCGACGAATTCCAGGTTTTCCCGGAGGGTCAGGTCTTCCCACAGGGAAAAGCGCTGGGTCATATAGCCCACTTCGCACTTGATGCGGGCGGTTTCCCGGATGACGTCGTAGCCCAGGCAGGTGCCGGAGCCGGAATCCGGCGTCAAGAGGCCGCAGAGCATGCGGATGGAGGTGGTCTTGCCGCTGCCGTTGGGGCCGAGGAAACCGAAGATCTCGCCTTTTCGGACCCGCAGGTCCAGATCCCGGACCACATGGTTCGGCCCGAAATGCTTGTTCAGGCCGCGCACGTCGATGGCGAATTCTTCCGGGGCCATGGGGTTGTCGGGAGCTTAAAAGCGGATTGAAACGCAGAGGCGCGGAGGCGCAGAGGAAAAACGAGAAGACTTCCCTTTCTTGCGAATTGGTCCCTTGGATATGGAGTTGGCGAAGTAGCTCACGGCAAGGTCGGCAGTCAGCGTTGGATCTTCTCCGCGCCTCTGCGCCTCTGCGGTTGAAACAGTCTTTTTCACGGCTGTTCAAGAACGATATCCACCGGTTGCCCCGGGCGGAGCTTGAGGGCGTCGGCGGGCAGGGGGCGGGCTTCGATCAAAAACACCAGCTTGGACCGGGATTCCTTGCTGTAGATGACCGGCGGGGTGTATTCGGCCTGGGGCGCAATGTAGCTGATCTTCGCCGCCATGGGCGCCGGGCAGCCATCGCAGGTGACGCTGACATCCTGGCCAAGCCTCAAGGCCCCGATCTTGGTCTCCGGGATGAAAAAACGCAGTTTGAGGTTTCCAGGCGGCAAGAGGGAAACCACCGGCGCACCGGCGGGCACCCATTCGCCTGCCACATAAAACGTGTCCTGCACCAGACCTGCCACCGGCGAGGCCACGTTTTTCTGGCCTTGGCGCCACCGAGCCTGTTCCAGCACCGCGCGTGCGGAGGCCACGTCCCTTTCGGCAGCGTGGATTTCCTGGGCGCGGGCCGGCAGATTCGCCGTCTCCAGCAGGGCCTGCAGTTCAAGCACCCGCTGCCGGTCCCGCTCCGCGGCGGCGCCGGCCTGGTCCAGTGCGTCCTTGCCGATGAAGCCAGCCTCGAAGAGTTTTTTCTGGCGCTGGAATTGGGCGGTGCTGAGGGCAGCGGCGGCCATCGCCTGGGCTTCCTGGGCATGGATCGCCGCCAATTCCGGTGCCCGCCGCCCGGTTCGCAGGTTGGCTAGTCGTGCCAGGCTGGCATTCAGGCGCTCGTCCGCCTCCCGCCGGCTGGCGGCTTCGTTTTCCTGTTCGAGAACGAAAAGGGGGGCATCCTTGGCGGCCGTGGCGCCGCGCTGGATTGCAAGGCGCTCCAGGCGTCCGGCGCAGGGCGCCGCCACCCGCACGTATTCACCCTCGGCGTAGCCCTGGTAGCCCTCCGGCCCATGGCCGGAACAGGCGGCCAGCAGCAGGGCTGATGGCAGGAGCAGTGTGCGGGCTTTGTGAGACACGGCGGCGCTCAATCCAAGGGATCTGGTTCCGGATTGTAGCGGATCGTGTCCCGGCAGATCGTTAGGTCACGCCTTTGGCCTTGAGGAAGGGGGCGTAGGCCTTGTCCGACTTCATGATGTGCTGGATGAGCCAGGCCTTGAGGAATTCAAGAATTTCCTGGTCCAGTTTCTCGCCGGCTTTATGGCGCTGCATCCACACCTTGACGGTGCGCACGAAGGCCTGGTGTTCGGCAGTGTGGGACTCCGATTCGGGGAAATGGTGCCACTCAAAGAGCAATTCCTCGGTGACGAAATGGGTCAGGGTGTAATCCACCAGGCCATTCAGGAGCTTGGTGACTTCTTCGTGGGATGGTTCGCCCTTGTGGAGTTCGTCATGCAGGGCGTTGGTGGAATCCACCAGCCAGTGATGCTGGCTATCGATCTCGGCGAACCCCAGGTTCAGGTCTTCCGACCATTCGATGAATGCCAAGATATTCTCCCTGTGCGCTGCACAATATTTTTATCTAGGCGAGACTTTGTCATTCTGAAGGAGAAATGTCAAAGTCTGCCGGAAACGAGCTGGGCCAGTTCCACTGCGGACTTGACGCCCATTTTCTCGAAAATCCGTGCCCGATGGACTTCCACGGTGCGCATGGCGATGTCCAGTTCGTCGGCGATGAGCTTGTTGAGCTTGCCGGCGAGGATCAGCCCCATGACTTCCTTTTCCCGCGTAGACAGGCCGGCAAGCCGCTGGGTAACGCCGGCCTCCTGGGCGTTGCTGGCCCGGCGCTCCGCATCGTGGTCCAGGGCCTCGATGACCCGATCCACCAGTTCATTGTCGTTGAAGGGCTTTTCGATGAAGTCATGGGCGCCCATTTTGAGGGCCGTCACCGCCAGGGGCACGTCCCCATGACCGGTGAGAAACAGGGCCGGCATGCGGCAGCCCAGTTCACGCAGGCGGTCAAAGAGTTGCAGACCGCTCATGGCCCCCATGCGTACGTCCAGCAGCAGGCAACCTGCAAGCCCGGGGTGCCAGGCCTCAAGGAAGGCTTCAGCGGAAGGCCAGACGGAAGTCTCGACACCACGGGATTGAAACAACCAGGCCAAGGCATCACGGATGGCGTCGTCGTCATCGACGATATGCACGGTGCGAGGATTCATGTCGGGGCTATGGGCAAGGAAAGGTGGAAAACGGTGCCGCGGGGCAGGGCGGCTTCGAACCACAGTCGGCCGTGGTGCAGTTCGGCGATGGAGCGGCAGATATTCAGGCCCATGCCCATGCCTTCTGCCTTGGTGGAAAAGAAGGGGGCGAAGAGTTTTTCCGCTACCTCCGGGCTGATGCCGCTGCCGGCGTCGCCTACCGAGAGCCGGAGTTCCAGCCCGGACTGTAGCGTAGTGACATTGAGCAGACGCTCTTCCGCGGGTGTCAGGGCCATGGCGTCCAGGCCGTTCCGCAGCAGGTTGAGGGCCACCTGTTCCACCATGACCCGGTCCGCCAGCAGGGGGGGCAGGTCTGCCGCCAGATCCAGGCGAATGCGCACCCCCCCTTTCCGGGCGGTGGACTCCAGAAGGCCCATGGCATCCTCGACGATGGCGTTGAGGTCGCAGGTGCTGCGGCGAGGTTCGCTGCGGCGTACGAAGTCATGGATGCGGCGGATGATCTGGCCGGCCCGCTGGGCCTGGGCCGCCAGTTTGGTCAGGGGCGGCTTCAGTTCTGCTGCAGTGACATTGCCCGCTTCTACACGGTTCAGGCAGCCAGCGGCGTAGCTGGCGATGGCGGAGAGGGGCTGGTTGAGTTCGTGAGCCAGGGTGGAGGCCATTTCCCCCATGGTCACCAGGCGGGAGGTGAATTGCAGTTTTTCCTGCTGTTGGCGATAGAGTTCTTCGTCCCGCTTGCGCTGGGTGATGTCCAGCACCGTGCCCATCCAGCCGGTCTGGCGGCCATGGGCGTCGATGAGAGGTGATTCGAAGATGTGGGCGTCGAAGCGCTCGCCGTTCTTGCGCATGAGGCGCAGTTCAATACCCGTTTGCGGTGCCTTGCCGGCCAGCACGCCATCGTGGATGGCCCGGGTAGCCTCGATTTCTTCCGGTATCCAGTAGGGCATCGGGGGTAACAGGCCTATCAGTTCCTCCACGCTCCAGCCCACCATGCGGCAGAAGGCGGGATTCACGTAAATGATGCGTCCCTCCAGATCCCTTGCACGCATGCCCACGGTGAGGGAATCCTCCATGGACTTGCGAAAGGCGTGGGCTTCCCCCAGAGCCTGTTCTGCGGCATAGCGGCGCTGCACGTGGCGGCGCAGCATCCACAGGCTCCAGACGATGGCAGCGGAGAGCAGCAGGATGGTGCCAATGAGGACGCCGGCCAGCGGACGGATGTTTCCCTGTCGCGCCGTCACCTGCAAGGTCATGCCGTTTCCCGGCGGATCGAAGGGTACTTGATAGCTGGACAGGGGAGAGCTCGGCTCTTCCGGGCTGATGCGGGATTTCGCCGCCAGGGGCACGCCCTGGTCGTCGGCGATGACCAGCCGGTATTTTTCGGCGAACCACCAGGGCACAAGCTGGGCCAGCAGGTCCGGCAGTCGATAGTGACCGACGATGGCCCCCAGGTAATGTCCACTGCGGAAGAGGGGGATGAAGACGTCAACCTGCGGTACGTTGCCGGCCTGGGATAGTTGGGCGCTGTAGTGGGGCTTGGCGAGTTGGCGGGCCAATTCCAGGGTTTCGGTGGACAAGGCCGGTGCCGGCCCGCCATCCCGGGTCGGCAACTCGGTAACCAGGTGGCCACTGGCGTCCAGCAGGACAATACGGCTGAGACCGTTGCCGCCCTCCAGGGTTTGTTCCGCCTGGAGTTCGTATTGTCCAGGCCCATTCTGGCCGTCGAGCCGGTCCTTGCCGATTTGCTGCAGGCGCTCCAGGTTGTGCTCCAGGCGGAATTGCAGGTTTTGTTCCAGCCACAGCACGTCGCTGATGAGGGTCGCGCGCTGTTCCTCCTGGTCGTTGCGATGGAGTACCCACAGCAGGCTCGCCACCGCCACCAGGGACAGCAGCAGGGCCACCCGGGGGAGAACCCAGAACCAGCGGGGTGTGCGGGGCGGCAGGGAGACGGGGAAGAGTGGCAAGGGGGCGTCGTGGGGTGGCTTCGGCGCGCATGTTAGCGCGTCGCCGTCCTCAGGTCATTGTGCGCTGCTGCATACCGTATGCGCCGACATTGCGGTTATCCACAATAGGCAGGATTTTCCCAAAGGGCAGAATGGCATCTATCGAAACGCTACTCAATAGTCCCTCAATGGCGGCAGTCCTGAAATTCCTGTTGATTGCCTACTTCTGCCTAGTCGGCGTGGCGCGTGCGGACGCGCCCATCATCCTGCGCTTCAGCCACGTGGTGGCGCCGGATACACCCAAGGGCAAGGCGGCGGATTTCTTTGCGCGGCGGGCGTTCGAGGCGACGGGCGGGCGGGTCAAGGTCGAGGTCTTCCCCAACAGCCAGTTGTTCAAGGACCGGGAGGAGTTGGAGGCGCTGCAATTGGGAACGGTGCAGATGCTGGCACCGTCGCTGGCGAAATTCACCCCCCTGGGTGTGAAAGGCTTCGAAGTCTTCGACTTGCCCTACATTTTCGAGAACGAAGACAAGCTGCACCGTATCACCCAGGGCACCATCGGCCGCAACCTTTTGCAGGGCCTGGAAAGCCGCGGCATCCTGGGCTTGGCCTATTGGGACAACGGTTTCAAGCAGATGAGCGCCAACCGGCCCTTGCATTTGCCGGCAGATTTCAAGGGACTGAAGATGCGGGTGCAGGGTTCCCGGGTGCTGGAGGCGCAGATGCGCGCCCTCGGTGCCCAAGCCGTGAGCATGGATTTCTCCGAGGTCTACCGCGCCCTGCGGGCGGGGGTGGTGGACGGCACGGAGAATCCGGTTTCCAACTTGTATACCCAGCACATGCATGAGGTCCAGAAGTACCTCACGCTCTCGAACCACGGCTATCTGGGCTATGCGGTCATTGTAAACAGGCGGTTCTGGGACGATCTGCCGCGGGACCTGCGGCGCGCCCTGGAAACCGCCCTGGCCGAGGCAACACAATTCGCAAACGATATCGCCAGGAAAGAAAATCAGGAGGCGCTGGCCCGGGTGAAGGCGGCAGGCCTCACCCAGGTCTTCGAATTGACTGCCGCCGAGCGGGTGGAATGGAAAAAGGCGCTGGTGCAGGTGCACCGGCAAATGGAAACACGGATAGGCCGGGACACCATCCAGGCCATCTATCGGGAAACCGGCTTCAATCCAGAGAAGCCGTGAATCAACCGGCGCTTGAGCGCCGGAATTACAACGGGCCAAAGGCCTTTGCACCAAGGAGTGAGACATGAAAAAACTGACCGGGCATTTGTACTTCTGGGTTCTGCTGGCGATTTTCGCCGGTGGGCTTTTCGGCCATTTCAACCCGGGCGCCGCCGTCAAGCTGAAGCCCTTGGGAGACGGCTTCATTTCCCTGGTCAAAATGCTCATCAGTCCTGTGATCTTCTGCACCGTGGTGCTGGGCATCGCCGGGGCCGGCGACATGAAGAAGGTGGGTCGGGTAGGCGGCAAGGCCCTGCTGTATTTCGAGGTGGTGTCCACCCTGGCCCTGGCCATCGGCCTTATCGTCATGCACGTGCTGCAACCGGGTTCCGGCTTCAATGTGGACCCGAAGACCCTGGACGCCAAGGCCGTGGCAAATTATGCCAAGGTGGCGGGGGATCAGAGCACGGTAGATTTCATCCTGCACATCATTCCCAAGACCTTCACGGATGCCTTCACCGGTTCCGGTGATTTGCTCCAGGTGTTGCTGGTGGCCATTCTCTTTGGCTATTCCATGATGCACATGGGCAAGGCCGGCCAGATGGTGCACTTGTTCATCGAGGAGTGCTCCCACATCTTCTTTGCCATGATGGGCGCCATCATGAAGCTGGCTCCCCTTGGTGCCGGTGGCGCCATGGCCTTCACCATCGGCAAGTACGGCGTGGGCGCGCTTGGCCCCCTGGCGGCCCTCATGGGCAGTTTCTACCTCACTTGTGCCCTGTTTGTGATCATCGTGCTCGGCACCATCGCCGCCTTCACCGGCTTCAACATCCTGCGCTTCCTGGGCTACATCAAGGAGGAGTTGCTGACGGTGCTGGGAACGTCCTCCTCTGAGTCGGCCCTGGTGCCCCTCATGAACAAGCTGGAGAAAATGGGCTGCTCACGCTCCGTGGTGGGCCTGGTGGTGCCTTCCGGCTATTCTTTCAATCTGGACGGCACCAACATCTACCTGACCATGGCAGCCCTGTTCGTGGCCCAGGCCCTGAATATCGAACTGACCATGACCCAGGAATTCACCATGCTGGGCGTGGCCATGCTGACGTCCAAGGGCGCTTCCGGCGTCACCGGGGCCGGCTTCATCACCCTGGCAGCGACCTTGGCTGTGGTGCCTTCGGTGCCTGTTGCCGGCCTGGCCCTCATCCTGGGTATCGACCGCTTCATGTCCGAAGCGCGAGCCATCACCAACTTCATCGGTAACGGTGTAGCTACCGTGGTGGTCTCGAGGTGGGAAAAGGAATTGGATGTCAACATGATGAACGCCGCATTGAAGGTTGGGACCAAGGTCTGATCCAGGCATTTTCCGGCGGGCGGGGCATACCCCGCCTCCGGCGCTTTCCCCCTTTCCCCGGTGTGTCCGGGGATTTTTTTGGGCTGCGGCGATCCGCGCCCGCTGGGAGTGGAAAAATTGGCGAAGTCTGGGGGAGTTAATAGGTTAAAATTCGCGGTTATTTTTTTAGCTCACTCTATCGGAGATTCACATGGCTGTTCAACGTACCCTGTCCATCATCAAGCCCGACGCCGTTGCCAAGAATGTTATCGGTCAGATCGTCGCCCGTTTCGAAGCCGCTGGCCTGAAGATCGCCGCCGCCCGTCTGGTGCAACTGTCCCGCGCTGAAGCCGAAGGCTTCTACGCCGTGCATGCCGCCCGTCCCTTCTTCAAGGACCTGGTGAAATTCATGATCTCCGGCCCCGTGTTCGTGCAAGTGCTGGAAGGCGAAGAAGCCATTCTGAAGAACCGTGACCTGATGGGCGCCACCGACCCGAAGAAGGCCGCCGCCGGCACCATCCGCGCCGATTTCGCCGAAAGTATCGACGCCAATGCCGTGCATGGCTCCGATGCTCCCGAAACCGCCGCCGTCGAAATCGCCTACTTCTTCCCGGCGCTGAACGTCTACGCCCGCTAAGCAAGATGGTGTGAGTATGCGGAGTGGGGTTCTTTCCCCTCACTCCTCACTCCTCACGCTTTTCACCAATGATCAACCTCCTCGATTTTGACCCCGTCGGCCTGACGGCGCATTTCGCCTCTCTGGGCGAGAAGCCGTTTCGCGCCAAGCAGGTGCTGCGCTGGATGCATCACTTCGGCGTGGCGGATTTTGCCGACATGACCGATGTGGCCAAGAGCCTGCGGGCGCGCCTGGTCGGGGAGGCGGTCATTCAGGGGCCGGAAATCATCAAGGATTCCCTGTCTGCTGATGGCACGCGCAAGTGGCTGTTCGGCGTGGGGGAGGGCAACGCCGTCGAGGCGGTGTTCATCCCCGAGACGAACCGCGGCACCCTGTGCATTTCCTCCCAGGCCGGCTGTGCTCTGGATTGCGCCTTCTGTTCCACCGGCAAGCAGGGCTTCAACCGCAACCTGTCGGTGTCCGAGATCATCGGTCAGTTGTGGCAGGCAAACCGGGCACTGGGGGCAGTGAAGGGCGGCGACTTCGACGGGGAACGCATCATCAGCAATGTAGTGATGATGGGCATGGGCGAACCCCTGGCCAATTTCGACAACGTGGTGTCGGCCCTGCGCCTGATGCTGGATGACAACGCCTATGGCTTGTCCCGGCGCCGCGTCACCGTGTCCACCTCCGGCATCGTGCCCGCCATGGACCGTCTCGGTGAGGCCTGCCCGGTAGCCCTGGCCGTATCCCTGCATGCGCCCCATGACGCCCTGCGGGACGAACTGGTGCCCATCAACCGGAAATATCCCTTGCGCGAACTCATGGCCGCCTGCCAGCGTTATCTGGTCAAGGCGCCGCGGGACTTCATTACCTTTGAATATGTCATGCTGGACGGGGTGAATGACCGGGACAAGGACGCCCGGGACTTGATTGCCCTGGTGCGCGATGTGCCCTGCAAGTTCAACCTGATTCCCTTCAATCCCTTCCCGCAGGCACCCTTCGGGCGCTCGACGCCGGAACGCATTCGTCGCTTTGCGGACATCCTCATGGCGGCAGGCATCATCACCACCACCAGGAAGACGCGGGGCGACGATGTGGATGCGGCCTGCGGCCAACTGGCGGGGCAGGTGCTGGACAAGACGCGCCGGACCGGGCGCGTGATTCCCCTGGAGGTAGCGCGATGAGCCGTTTGCTGGTTTTGCTGCTGGGCTTGCTCCTTTCTTGGGGCGCAGTGCAGGCAGCGGAGAGCAATAGTCCTACCGTCGCCCGGGCCAAGGCCCACACGGACCTGGGTCTGGCCTATTTCCAGGGCGGGCGCATGGCCGTGGCCCTGGATGAAGCCGCCGCCGCCATCGCTGCCGACTCCGGATATGCCCCAGCCTACGATCTGATGGGCCTGGTTAACTGGTACTTGCGGGACACGGACAAGGCCCGTGAGAACTTCGAGCGGGCCTTGCGCCTCGCTCCCAATGATCCTGAGATAAACAATAATTACGCTTGGTTGCTGTGCCAGACCGGACGGGAAAAGGAATCTTTTCCCTACTTCATGCAGGCTGTGAAGAATCCGCTGTATCAGACGCCTACCAAACCCTTTTTTAACGCTGGCATGTGCGCCCTGAAGCTCGACGACGTGGTTCGGGCGGAGGAATACTTTGTCAACGCCGTGATGGCGGACCCGGCCAATGTGCAGGCGCTTTACCGCCTGGCCGAGATAAAGTATCGGGGTAACAACCTGTATGATGCGAAGCGCTTCGTGCTTGCCGTCCTGGCCAAGGTGCAGGACGACGCGGCACCCGTGTGGCTGGCCTTGCGCATTGAGCGCAAGCTCGGCAACCGACAGGCAGAGCAGGACTACGCGGTCCGCTTGCGGCGCACGTTCCAGGGCACGCCGGAATACCAGGCCATGATTCAAGGCAGGTTTGAATGAACGAAAATACGCAAGACACGACTGAACAAGGCAATGTTTCTTCCTCGGTGGCCGCTGGCCTCCTGATGCGGGAGAAACGGGAGGGCCGCGGACTCTCCGTGGAGGAGGTCGCCAACGCCCTCAAGCTGCAGCCACGCCAGGTCGTCGCCATGGAGTCGGGTGATTTTGTCAGTCTCGGCAGCGCCCCCTTCGCTCGTGGCTTTGTGCGCAACTACGCACGTTTCATCGGTTTCGATGCCGCGCCGGTTCTGGCGGGCCTGGAGCAGCAACTGCCCCTGCCGCAGCACGAGCTGGGCGAAGGTGATGGGGATGGCCCCCGGGTGGCCATGCCCGAACCGGGTCGGCGCAAGCCCATGACCTGGGTTCTGGCGATCTCTCCCTTGATCCTGGTGGCCGCAGTGGGTGCCGGCCTGTACGCCTTCGGCCTGAGCCTGGACGGGCTGCATCTCGGTGGCGCCAAGCCCTCTGCCGAGGCGGCCAAGTCAGTGGAGACCGCACCTTCGCTGCAGGTGGTTCAGCAGGCTGCCAGCAAGCCGGAAGTACCTGCCCAAGTGCCGGTGCTTGCCGCCCAAGCGGGCGCTGCCGTCATGCCGCCGCCGCCCTTGTCCGCGAACGCCGCTATGCCTTCGGCACCGACGCCGGTGCCTGTTCCGCCCGCCAATGGGCCGGCCCCGGCCGCGCCGGCCAAGTTTCCTGCGCCCACGGTGCCTGGTGCCCCTGTTTCCGCTCCGCTGGTCACTGCCCCGGCTGCGGTAGCCGCAGTTCCTGGCGTACATCACCTGGTGGTGTCCGTCGAGACCGCATCCTGGGTGGAGATCAAGTCCGAAGGTCGTTCCGTGCTGTCCCGGAAATTCGCCGCTGGTCAGAGTCAGAGCCTGGATGGTAAGGGCCCCTTCACGGTGGTCATTGGTGCCGCCAAGGGCGCCAGGGTGCACTACGATGACAAGCCGGTGGACCTGGAACCCCATACCAAGGTCAATGTGGCCCGCCTCATCCTGAACTGACGGGCATGGCGTGACTATGAAATTCGGTGCCATGCCCGTTTCCCTCACCCCCATCCCCTCTCCCGCCGGGCGAGGGGAGCGTCGTGAGTCGCTTACGCGACTTTGGTGGTAGCCATGGAACAAGTGTTTAATCCGCTGCCGGACGGTCCGGCGCCGCGGCGCCTGACGTGTGCGGTTCCCGTTGGCGGCGTGATCGTCGGCGGCGGCGCCCCCGTGGTGGTGCAGTCCATGACCAACACGGACACGGCGGACGATTTCGCCACGGCCATGCAGGTGGCCCAGCTGGCTCGCGCCGGCTCGGAGCTGGTGCGCATCACGGTGAATACCGACGAGGCCGCCAAGGCGGTACCGAAGATTCGCGAACGGCTGCTGTCCATGAATCTGGATGTGCCGCTGGTGGGTGACTTCCATTTCAACGGCCACCGGCTTCTGAAGGACAACCCGGCCTGCGCCGAGGCCCTGGCCAAGCTGCGCATCAATCCGGGCAACGTGGGTCGGGGTGCCAAGCGGGATGAGCAGTTCGCCGCGCTGATCGAGGCGGCCTGCCGCTACGACAAGGCGGTGCGCATCGGTGTGAATTGGGGCAGCCTGGATCAGGCCCTGCTGGCCCGGGTCATGGACGAGAATGCCCGGCGCGCTCAGCCAAAGAATGCCTCGGGCATCATGCGGGAAGCCCTCGTGACCTCGGTGCTGGAGAGCGCGGCCCAGGCGCGTGAATTAGGCCTGCCGGCGGAACGCATCGTGCTGTCCTGCAAGGTCAGCGGCGTGCAGGATCTTATCGCCGTGTATCGGGAACTGTCCCGCCGTTGCGATTACGCCCTGCACCTGGGGCTTACCGAGGCGGGCATCGGTTCCAAGGGCATCGTGGCCTCCACGGCGGCCCTCTCCGTGCTGCTACAGGAAGGCATCGGCGACACCATTCGTATTTCCCTCACGCCGGAACCCGGCGGCGACCGCACGCGGGAAGTCATCGTGGCCCAGGAAATGTTGCAGACCATGGGCTTGCGCGCTTTCACGCCCCTGGTGGCGGCTTGTCCGGGTTGTGGGCGCACCAGCAGCACTTATTTTCAGCAGTTGGCCCAGGACATCCAGGCCTACGTGCGTGAGCGCATGCCGGAATGGCGCCTGAGTCATGCCGGTGTGGAAAACATGACCCTGGCGGTAATGGGCTGCGTGGTAAATGGTCCCGGCGAGAGCAAGCATGCCAGCATCGGCATCAGCCTGCCCGGGTCCGGTGAAACCCCGGTGGCGCCGGTGTATGTCGATGGCGAGAAGACGGTAACGTTGAAGGGTGATAACATCGCCGCCGAATTCAAGGCCATCATCGACGAGTATGTCGAACGTAAATATGTAAAGAGGTAAGCGGGGCAGGGGCCTGGTGTCCCCTCCGTTTCTCTCCTCCCTACCTGTAAAGATAATGAGTCAGACATTGCAAGCCGTCCGCGGCATGAACGATATCCTGCCGGACGAAGCCGAGCTGTGGGAACAGTTCGAGGAAATCGTGCGGGAGTGGCTGCGTTGCTACGGCTATCGCCCTATCCGCACGCCCATCGTGGAACCCACACCCCTGTTCAAGCGGGCCATCGGCGAAGTCACGGACATCGTCGAAAAGGAAATGTACAGTTTTGTCGATGTGCTGAACGGCGAGAACCTGACCCTGCGCCCGGAGGGCACGGCGTCCTGTGTGCGGGCCGTGCTCCAGCACAACCTGCTCTACAACGCCCCCCAGCGCCTGTATTACTTCGGCCAGATGTTCCGTCACGAGCGCCCCCAGAAGGGACGCTACCGCCAGTTCCACCAGGTCGGCGTGGAAGCCATGGGCTTTGCCGGCCCGGACGTGGACGCGGAACACATCCTCATGTGTCAGCGCTTGTGGGACGACCTGGGCCTGCTCGACGTGCGCCTGGAGATCAATTCCCTGGGCAGCAGCGAGGAACGGGCGGCCCATCGTGCCGAACTGATCGCCTACTTCACCCAGCATGAAGCCCTGCTGGACGCGGATGCGAAGCGCCGCCTGCACACGAACCCCTTGCGTATCCTGGACACCAAGAATCCGGACATGCAGGATCTGGTGGAAAAGGCGCCGAAACTTTTTGATCACCTGGGTGAGGCCTCCCTCAAGCATTTCGAGGGCGTACAGGCCTTCCTGAAGGACGCGGGCGTGCCGTATCGCATCAACCCCCGCTTGGTGCGCGGCCTGGATTATTACAATCTCACGGTTTTCGAGTGGGTGACGGACAAACTTGGCGCCCAGGGCACCATTTGTGCCGGTGGCCGCTACGACGGACTCATCAGTCAACTGGGTGGCAAAGGGGCACCGGCAGCGGGTTTCGCCATGGGCGTGGAGCGCCTGCTGTCCCTGTGGCTGGAGCATCGCAGTGAGGAACGTGCTGCCTTGGCGCCGGATGTGTACCTGGTGCATTCCGGCGAGGCTGCCCAGCGGGCCGCCTTCCTGGTGGCGGAGGCCCTGCGGGGTGGCGGTCTGGCCGTGGTGGTACATTGCGGCGGCGGCAGTTTCAAGGCGCAGATGAAAAAGGCCGATGGCTCCGGGGCTGCTCTGGCCGTGATCATTGGTGAAGACGAGGTGGCGAACGGTACAGTGGCCCTGAAACCCCTGCGCCGGGCTTTGGGACAGCGCAGCGTGGCACGTGACACGCTGCTGGACGAAATCAGCGAATATCTGTTTGAGGCGGACGACGACAATGGCAGCTTATGATCTAGAAGAGCAGGAACAGCTATCCAGCATCAAGGCCTGGTGGCAGCAGTACGGCAACCTGGTTACTGGTATTGTGGTGGCCTTGGCGGTGGTGTCCGTGGGCACCCAGGTCTGGAGCTGGTATCAGCGCAGCCAGGCGGCCCAGGCCGGTGCCGCCTTCGCGGTGGTCGAAAAGGCCGTCTCCGTCAAGGACGCGAAGCGGGCGCGGGAAGCCGCCGGTGAATTGCTGGACAAGTTTCCGGGGACAGCCCAGGCCGGCTTCGGCGCCCTGTTGTCCGCCAAGGCCCAGCTCGACGCAGGTGATGTAAAAACAGCCAAGAGCCAGCTCACCTGGGCGGCGGACAGTGCCAAGCAGGACGAGGTGCGCGATCTGGCCCGTCTGCGTCTGGCAGCCTTGCTGACGGACGAAAAAGCCTTTGATGAAGCGCTCAAACAGCTGCAGAAAGAGCCTTTGGCCGCGTTCGCAGTGGAATTCGCCGATCTGCGGGGCGATATCCTGGCGCTCCAGGGCAAGAAAGCCGAAGCCCGTGCCGCCTGGCAAGGGGGCGTTGACAAGTTGGGCGGTGCCGTCAAGGCTGAAGGGGCTGACGCCCAGCGTGAAGCGGCTTACCGTAAACTGCTGACCATGAAGCTTGAATCCCTCGGAGATGGCAAATGAAGCGTCCCATCGTACTCGCCCTGGCATCGGTGCTCGTCGGCGCCTGTTCAAGCCTGCCCAGCATGCCCAGCCTTTCCAGCCTGAATCCCTTCTCCAGCAGCGTCCCGGCCAAGGACAAGCCTGCGGAACTGGTGGCTTTCACGCCCTCGGCGACCCTGCAGGTGCAATGGCAGGCCTCAATCGGCGAGGCAGAAGATTCCGTCTTTTCGCCGGCCGTGGTGGGGGACAGCGTTTTTGCCGCCGCCGCCAATGGCACCCTGGCGCGCTTCGATAGCGGCAAGGAAGTCTGGCGTGTGCGTACCGAAAAATCGCTCTCCGGCGGCGTCGGTTCCGATGGCAAGCGGGTCATTGCCGGCACCCTCAAGGGCGAGGTATTCGCCTATGACGGCAGTGGCAAGCCGCTGTGGCAGGCGCGCGTCCAGTCAGCCGTTCTGGCGGCGCCCGCTGTGGCGGACGACGTGGTGGTGGTCCGGAGTGGCGACAATCGCATCACTGCCTTCGCCGCCGATACCGGCAAGAAGCTGTGGGTATTCCAGCGTCCGACCCCGGCCTTGTCCCTGCGCAGCTTTGCCGGCGTGGTGATTTCCGGCAAGACCGTCTACGCCGGCTTCCCCGGGGGAAAGCTGGTGGCCGTCAGCCTTGGCAACGGCGCCCCCATGTGGGAAGCCACGGTGGCTCAGGCCAAAGGTTCCACGGAACTGGAGCGTATCGCCGATATCACCAGCGACCCGCTGGTTTCCGGTCGCCAGGTTTGCGCGGCGGCCTACCAGGGGCGGGTGGCCTGTTTCGACGCCGGCAGCGGCGAGGCCCTGTGGGCGCGGGAACTCTCCAGCAGCCACGGCCTGGACATGGATCGCCAGTATCTGTACGCCACCGACGACAAGGGCAACGTGTTTGCCATGGACAAGGAGAGCGGCGCCAGCATCTGGAAGTATGACCGTCTTGCCAACCGGGGGGTCGGTCGCCCCGTGGTCCTGCCGGGCTATGTGGCCGTGGCGGACGCCAAGGGCGTGGTGCACCTGCTGCGTCGCGAAGATGGTTCCCTGGTCGCCCGTATCGAAACCGACGGTTCGGCGGTGCTCGCCGACCCCAAGGCCTTCGGCCGCTCCGCCATCGTCGTGCAGACCCGTAAGGGCAGCCTGCTGTCGCTGGCACCGTAATATCAGGGGCTGGGGGCAGGGGTGTGTGTTTCAGCCTCCTTCCCGGTCCCTGGCCTCTAAACATTTATTAGTACCCATCAGTGAAACCTACCCTCGTTATTGTTGGCCGACCCAATGTCGGCAAATCCACACTCTTCAACCGCCTGACCCGCTCCCGGGACGCGCTGGTTGCCGACCAGCCCGGCCTTACGCGGGACCGGCACTACGGCATTGGCCGCGGTGCGGATCGCCCCTATCTGGTGGTGGATACCGGCGGTTTCGAACCCAACGCCAAGGATGGCATGCTGCAGGAAATGGCCCGCCAGGCCGAGCAGGCCATCGTTGAGGCGGACACGCTGATTTTTATAGTGGACGGCCGCCTCGGCCTGGCCCCCCAGGACAAGGAAATCGCCCTGCGCCTCAGGAAGAGCGGGCGCCCGGTGCTGTTGGCGGTGAACAAGGCCGAAGGCATGAACCGGGCCGTGGTGGCGGCGGAGTTTCACGAACTCGGTTGTGGCGAGCCCCTGGTGATTTCCTCCGCCCACGGCGATGGTGTGGGTGAGTTATTGCGCCTGGCCCTTGAGCCTTTTCCGCGGGACGAAGAGGATGAGGACCGGGGCAGCGGCCCCCGGGTGGCCATCGTGGGCCGGCCCAACGTGGGCAAGTCCACCCTGGTCAATACCCTGCTGGGGGAAGAGCGGGTCATTGCCTTCGACATGCCGGGTACCACCCGGGACGCGATCTCCATCCCCTTCGAGCGTCACGGCAAGCCCTATACCCTGATTGACACGGCGGGCCTCAGGCGTCGCGGCCGGGTTTTTGAGGCGATTGAAAAGTTTTCGGTTATCAAGACCCTGCAGGCCATCGAGGAATGCAATGTAGTGGTCATGGTACTGGACGCCACCCAGGAGATTTCCGACCAGGATGCCCATATCGCCGGCTTTTGCGTCGAAACCGGCCGCGCCCTGGTGCTGGCGGTGAACAAATGGGACGACGTGGATGAATACCGCCGGGAACGCATCAAGGCGGATATTGCAAGAAAACTCCAGTTCCTGTCCTTTGCCCGCATGCTGTTCATTTCGGCACTGAAGGGGGAGGGCATTAACACCCTAATGAAGGCGGTGGATGGGGCCTACGCCGCCGCCATGGTCAAGCTGACCACACCCAAGCTGACCCGCATGCTGATCGATGCCGTGGGCCGTCAAGCGCCGCCGCGCCATGGCCTGTTCCGCCCCAAAATGCGCTATGCACACCAGGGGGGCAGCAATCCACCCATTATCGTCATCCACGGCAACGCCCTGGATCACATTCCCGACACCTACCGGCGTTATCTGGAACGGGCCTTCCTGGAATATTTCAAGCTCCAGGGCACGCCCCTGCGCATCCAGTTCAAGACCACTCACAATCCCTTCGTGGATTAATCTGCTCGAGTTCCAGCATGAAAACTCCGCCTCCCCGCGCCAGCCTGGAGGCTGGGAGTAGCAGGACAGGGGCGGGTAGGCAGGGCGTGGAATCGCCCTGTTTTCTTTTGTGATGGGGTGCCCCGGGCCCGATATCCCCATAAACGCCAAAGTAATCCCGTGAAGCCACTGCAAAAAGCATTCGTCCGCTACTGCAGAGAGTTTTTTGCCTGGCAGGCGCGCGGGTCGGCCCATTTGATTTCCGTGACAGTCACGGAAATTCAGAAGAACTGCTTTGCGAAGTTGGCGACCGCCAGGGCGAAGAGAGCGCCCAGCATCCATTTGGTTAGCCGCAAGTCCGCGTAGATCGGCGCCAGCTTGATATCAATGTAATCGCGGGTGATAAGCTCTTACGAGAAAGTCAGTCGATAGTCTGTGCCGAAGCCGGCCAGGATGGTATCGACGTCTGCCTCCAGAGTTCGTGCATCCCGAGCCTTGAAG
>JAYTVW010000169.1:0-2574 GCA_043743785.1 Rhodocyclales bacterium
GGCGAACAAGTTCGCCCCTACACTCAGGCAGCCGTGGGCGTGAGCTGGATTTTTCCGCTGAGGATTTCCTCGGCGAACATCTCGGCGGTGCGGGTAGCCGCGGCGGTCATGATGTCCAGGTTGCCGGCGTACTTGGGCAGGTAGTCCCCCAAGCCCGCCACTTCCATGAATACCGCCACCTTCTTGCCATCGAACAGGGGTCCATTCACCAGACGATAGCCAGGCACGTATTTCTGCACCTCGGTGATCATGGCCAGGATGGAGGCGGTGATGCGGGCCTGATCCGGTTCTTCATCCGTCAGGCAGTAGATGGTATTGCGCATCATCATGGGCGGATCCGCCGGGTTGATGATGGCCAGGGCCTTGCCCTTCCTTGCCCCCCCCACCACTTCGATGGCGTTGGAGGTCGTATAGGTGAACTCGTCCAAATTGGCTCTTGTGCCGGGGCCGACGGACTTGGAAGCCAGGCTGGCAATGATTTCCCCGTAAGCCACGCTCTGCACGCTGGACACGGCATAGACGATGGGAATGGTGGCCTGGCCGGCGCAGGAGATCATATTCACATTCATTTCCAGCTTGTCCGCGTGTTGACGCAAATTCACCGGCGGAACGCACAGGGGACCAATGGCCGCCGGCGTCAGGTCGATCATCATCACGCCCAGCTCGTTCAGCTTGCGGGAGTTCTCCTCATGCACGTAGGCGGAGGTGGCATCGAAGGCGATCTGGATGCCGTCTTCCAGCACATGGGGCAAGAGGCCATCCACGCCTTCGGCGGTGGTCTTCAGGCCCATATCCCGGGCTCGGGCCAGGCCTTCCGAATTGGGGTCGATACCCACCATCCATACCGGTTCCAGCACCGGACTGCGCTGGATCTTGTAGATCAAGTCGGTGCCGATGTTGCCTGAACCAATCAAGGCACAGCGAATCTTTTTCATTGGGCTTTCTCCTGTGCCCGGGCGGCGCGCTGGGCCATGGTCTGACCGGCGACAAAAAAGCCGTCGGGAGCGTGTTCGGTAATCAGGATGCGGACCGTTTCGGCGTTGCAGCCGAGGCTCTTGGTAACCGCCTCGGTGATTGCTGCCGCGACCTTCTCCTTTTGCTCGGAGGTGCGCCCCACCATCAGGTGCATTTCAATAATCGGCATGGTTTTAATCCTGGCTGTCGGTGGAAAAAGGTGGCAAGGGCTGCGATATCAAGCGGGGAGAGATAAGCCCCTGCCACAAAGGAGATAGCAATTGATGGGCCGGCGCCCAAAGACGACCGGCCCCCGCTGATCAGTCGCCGCCGCGCATGTTCTGCACCTGGAACATGGTGGGGGGGTTCTGTTTGAAGTCCACCTGGCCCTTGAAGTGGCCAGTGGTGCAGTGCTTAGACTGGATGTCGGCCATCTGGAAGGAGTCGTCAATGCCGACACCGGAGCCCTTGTTGACGGGCAGATGATGATCCGGATGGGACTTGGCCACGGACCAGACCTTCCACAGCTCACCCTTCCGGTCGTAGATCTCGATGGCGCCGTTCAGGCTCTGCAACTGGGCGTCCATGTAGAAGACGCGCTTGCTGACCGGGTGATTGGGATTAACCGGCACGGCTTCCAGCACATACACCTTGCGCAACTGCCAGGAGCCATCCAGGAAACAGCCGCCCTGGCCGCCGAAATTCACGAACTTGTAGCCATCGGATTCGGCCGGCATATCCGTGGCCAGCTTCAGTTCGTTGTGGTTCCACATGGGCAGCATGACGTTCTTGGTGCCCTTGTAGGACCACTTCATGTCGGAGACGCGGCCGTTATAGCCTTCGAAGTCCTCGATCATCAGATCCGACCCCAGAAAGGAGTCCGTCGTCTGGCCCGTGGCGAGACGGCGCACCCGGCGCTGGAAGCCCAGGTACAGGTTGGCATCGTCGATCTTCAGGTCGTCGTCGTAGCGCTGGATCAGAAGCTGGGTGTTCTTCAGATCCTGAGGCTCCTGGATGCGCAGATAGGTGCCGCGGAACAGGTTGGACGGGTTCGGTGTGATTTCCGGCACCGGCGCATCCTTGATGCGGTGCTTGAAGTTCAGGAAGTGCAACTCCGCCTTGATGGTCTTTTCCACCTGGCCCGTGGCCATGTTGCGGTACTTCAGATAGAAGGGGTTGATGACGCCGTTGTCACCCCAGTTCAGGCCGTACTTGAAGTTCCAGGCCAGTTTTTCGCCGGCCCGCGGATCCTTCAGGTCCGGTTCTTCCGGGAAGGGACGACCGGCGGTGAAGCCTTCGATTTCACCCGGCTTGCTGCCCAGTTTCGTCTTGTTCAGGTTCTTGCGGGTCGCATCGATATAGGCCTTGGGCAGCACGAAGTCGGTGGTGGCCCCCACCTTCATTTCGAAGTAGCCGTCCTTGATGATCTTGTAGGTGCCCACCGCCAGCACGTCCTTGAATTTATCGACGTTGCCCTTGTTGATGACCGTGCCGACGGAGAGGCCGGGCGCACTCGGAAAGCCCGCCTTGTAAGGCGAGAACGTATGGTCCACGTCGGCGTCGGTGGCGGCGAAGGTGCTGCCGGCGGCGAGGGCGAGGAGGACGGAAAGAGTGATCTTT
>JAYTVW010000170.1:0-8031 GCA_043743785.1 Rhodocyclales bacterium
TCGGTGCCGGCCATCTCATTGACATCCTGCGGGGCAAGGCCACGGACAAAGTGACCCAATGGACCCACGACCGGCTGCCCACCTTCGGCGTCGGCGCGGACCTGGACGAGAACACCTGGCGCGGCGTGGCCCGGCAACTGGTGGCCTTGGGGTTACTGCACGCCTCCGCCGAACACCACGGCGCCCTGCAACTGACGGCGGAAGCGCGGCCGGTGCTGAAGGGTGAAATCCGCCTGGAATTGCGCCGCCACCGGGCCAAGCCACCAAAGAAGAAGGAGAAGCGCCGCGCCTCCACCGCCGAGGCCACGATCAACCTGGATACCGCCGGCCAAAGCCTCTTCGACGTGCTCAGGGCCTGGCGCAGGAAGCTGGCGGAGGAACAGAGCGTGCCGCCCTACGTCATCCTGCACGACGCCACCCTGCGCACCCTGGCGGACCAGCGCCCCGCCAGCCTGGGCGAGATGGCCGGCATCTCCGGCATCGGCGCCCGCAAACTGGAACGCTACGGCGACGACCTGCTGGCCCTTCTGGCGGAAAGCTGATTGCGCCTTTTGGAAGCCCGTGCCCCGTTTGGGGTAAACTGCCGGGTTTCCCCGCTTCATCCGGATTGAATCATGAAACGCACTCGCCTCTCCCGAACCAAACGCATGCCCGGCAACGCCACACGGCTGGTTTCCCTGGCCACCAGCGCCGCCGATGCCTCCAGCCACATCGAGGACGCGTTCTGGGACAACAAACTGGCGGAAGTCATCGATACCCTGCTGGAAGAAAGCGACGAGGAGTGCATCACCGCCGCTCTCGACCATGCCTATAAGGCCAGCGTGCCGGCCTACGAGATCCTGGCGGACATGGTTGAGTCCCGTTGCGAGGGGCACCGCATCGAGTTTCAGGGCCAGGTCTTCGATGCCCTGCTCATCACCGCCCCGGTGCTGGCCTGGTCCCGCTACAGCATCCCCGCCGGCCCCTTGAGCGCCGAGGTGTTTACCAACTTGCGTACCCATCTGACGGCCCACGTGCTGGCGGCAGACACGCGCCTGGCCCTGGCGGACTTCCTCTTCAGCCCGGACCAGTTGCCCGACAGCTTCTGCCACGCGGCGGAACTGGCGCGGGAGCTCACCCAGGCAGCCTTGGCGGGACAAAACCTCAAGGTAGCCCCCGAGGGCATGCGGGAAACCATGCAGTTCCTTTCCGACACCCGTTACCTCATGGGCGTGGTGCTGGCACCCCACGGCGCCCCCTTGTTCCGCTGGCAGGAAGCGGACGGCGACCGGGCACAAGCCCTGGCTCAGTGGCAACAGCAAGGGCTCGCCAGTCTGCTGCCGGCACTGCCCGCTTGCGCCTGCGAGGCCCTGCTGCCCCAGGCTTACCATTCGGCCTGCCGGGATGGCGACCGGCTCTCCCGGCCCTTCTCCCTGAAGGCCTCCGTGGAGTTCCTGCAAACCACCCTCAACGTGCCCGCCACGGAACTCACCGCCGTGGTGGCGCCCTTCCACCAGCAGCAACTGGAGGAATACCGCATCGGTTTCTCCCTCAAGGATTCCGCGGATGTGCTGCACGGCGTGGTGTGGCCCCTGCTGGACCAGGAAGACGAAGCCGCCGACTGCGGCGCCCAGATCGAGGCGGCCCTCAAGGCTGCCGGCATGACGGACGTGCGCCTGATGGACCAGCGTTTTCCCCTGGAATACTGCGACGACTGCGGCGCCCCCCTCTACCCCAGCATCGACGGCGAGCCGGTGCACGCCGAAATGCCCGAAGCCACGGAAGACGCACCCAGGCACCTGCACTGAGTGAAAAGCGTGAGGGGTGAGGGGTGAGGAGTGGATATCGGGGCGCCTGCGGCGCCGGGTTTTACGCGCAGCCCGCCGGGGCGGCGTCCCTGACGCGCCGAAGGCGCGCTGACTGCTACTCCTCACCCCTCACCCCTCACTCCTCACTCCTCACCCCTCACGCCTTTTAATGACCTACGACGTTTTAATCATCGGCGCCGGGGCTGCCGGCATGATGGCGGCGGCCACCGCCGGACAGCGCGGCCGGCGGGTGCTGCTCTTGGACCACGCCGAAAAACTGGCGGAGAAGATTCGCGTCTCCGGCGGCGGCAAGTGCAATTTCAGCAACCGGGTCGTCACGCCGGACAATTTCCTCAGCAACAACCCCCATTTCGTGCGCTCGGCCCTGTCCCGCTACGGCAGCCGGGAGTTTCTGGCCCTGGTGAACAAGTACGCCATTCCCTTCGAGGAACGGGACTGGGGTCAGCTGTTCTGCCTGGAAAGTGCCGGCCGCATCATCGACATGTTGAAGCGCGAGTGCGACCTGGGCCAGGTGGACTGGTGCCGTCCCTGCCCCATTGACAGTGTGCGCCGGGGTGATGACGGCCTGTTCCATGTGGCCACGCCCCGAGGCCTGTTCGCCGCCCCCAATCTCATCGTGGCCACCGGGGGCCTGGCGGCGCCAAAAATCGGCGCCACACCCTTTGGCTACAAGCTGGCGGAACAGTTCGGCCTGAAGATGGTGGCGCCCAGACCGGCCCTGGTACCCCTCAGCTTTGATACTCGCCTGCAGGCCCTCTGCGCCGATCTTTCCGGCATTTCCCTGGATGCCGCCACGAGTTGCGGCGCCGGGCGCTTTCGCGAGGCCATGCTCATCACCCACCGGGGGCTTTCCGGCCCGGCCATCCTGCAGGTGTCCTCCTACTGGCAGATGGCCGATGAGAAGGAGCCGATCTCCATCGATCTGCTGCCGGACATGGATGCCGTCGCCTGGCTCACGGCCCAGCGGCGCAGCCGGCAATTGCTGCCCAACTTCCTTGGCCAGCATCTGCCGCAACGCTTCGCCCAAGCCTGGTGCGCCCTCCATGGCTGGGAAAAGCCCCTGGATCAGATGTCCAACCGGGACATCGAGGCAGCCGGAACGGCGCTCAACGCCTGGCAGGTGATGCCCACCGGCACCCTGGGCCACGGCAAGGCGGAAGTGACCCTGGGGGGCGTGGACACGACGGAGCTTTCCTCGAAAACCATGGAGGCGAGAAAGGTGCCGGGCCTCTATTTCGTCGGCGAAGTCATGGATGTCACCGGCCATCTGGGGGGCTACAACTTTCAGTGGGCCTGGTCCTCGGGCCACGCCGCAGGCGAAGCCGTCTGACCCCCATCAGTACCTGAAGGCAAAATACCCCCTTGCCGCAGCACACTCATACTTCAGCACTAGGCGTTTTATCACTTCAGACATGTACACCGGACATGCTTTGGGGGTAGCATGTGGGGCTTTATGGGTCCAGGGGACATGGGATTGGGTATGAACGCATCCGGGAACAAGAAAGGCCGCAGTCGGAAGCGCCGGGCCATGCTGCTGTCCACTCTGTCCGTCATGCCTCTGTTCTGCCTGGCGCAGAACAACGACAACGGCTTGAGTCGATTGTCCCTGGGCAGTTTCGTCGATGCCACCAGCCTGGAATTGCTGGGCAACATGGTGGTGACGGACACCAAGATTGCCCAGTCTCCCGATAGCGTGACCCAGAAACTGCTGGTCTTGCGCCAGGAGGACATTGCCCGGCAACCGGAACTGAATCGCAACCTGGCCGAACTCCTGACCTATACCTCCGGCCAATTCGTGAATGTGCTCTCCCGTAACGATGCCAACTGGGGCTCCTATGCCGGCCTGGGCCCCAAGTACAACACCTACCTGCTGGACGGCCTGCCCATGGACTCCTTCGTGGACGCCATGAGCCTGGACAAGGATGTGATCGAGCGCATCGAGGTGCAGAAGGGGCCGGCCTCCGTCCTCTACTCCAACTACCTGACCATGGACTTCGCCGGGAATGAAACCCCCTTGGCCGGCACCACCAATTTCGTGCTGAAGAGCCGGGTGGACAGCGAGCTATCACGCTTTTCCTTCGGTGCCGGCTCCTGGGGCACCTGGAACGGCAAGGCCTACACCCAGGGGCGCAAGGACAGCTTGAGCTATGTGCTCGGGGCGGGTACGGAGAAATCCGGCTACACCCAATACGGCACCCCGGGTTCCTGGCTGCAGACCACCGGCACCCCGGATTATGCCAAGAGCCGCCTGTTCGGCAATTTCAGCTACGAACTGGGGCGGGCCAATCACACCCTCTCCCTGTTGACCCATTTCACCCGCCAGGACGGCAGCATGGGCCGTCCCAATCGGGATTTCCGGCACGAATACGCCACCTTCAACCTCAGCTACAACAACCAGATCAGCGACAACTGGCATGTGCAATTCAAGGCCGGGGAACGCCGCTATGACCGGGAGTTCGCCAACGACAACTATCCGGCCGGTAGCGCCCTGACCAATTACGACAACACCCGCCAGGTCATCCGCCCCCTGGACCTCACCGCCAGCTATGCTCACGGGCAGAACTCCGTACTGACCGTGGGCTGGGATCATCAGTCCGTGCATTACTGGACCCAGAGCCGCAGCCCGGCCGGCGTCACGGCCCTGGAAAACGATGCGACGGCCAACTCCGATGGCTATTTCCTTCAGGAAAAGCTGCGCCTGGACAAGTGGGTGCTGCGGGCGGGGCTCCGGCACGACAGCATCGCCCACAATTACAGCCTCCTGGGCACCCATGTACCCGACATCCGCCAGGCATCCTGGAGCAAGAATCTGTGGAGTACGGGAGTCCGCTACAACCTTTCCCCCGGCACGGCCTTCTACGCCAACGCCGGTTCCAGTTTCACCCCGCCCTCCGCCAAGCAGATCGGCGGCACAGTGAATGTGCCCACCGCCAGCGGCGAACTGGCCAATCCCGACCTGAAGCCGGAAAGCGGCATCGGCCGCGACATGGGGCTGGACTGGCAGGCAAGCGAATCCCTGCTCTTAGGTGCCAGGGCTTTCCTCAACACCATCGGCAACGCCATCGTCAGCAACGTGGTGAATGCCGCCCCCTCCCAGACCCGCTCGGTGAACGCCGGTGACGCCCGTGCCCTGGGCCTGGAACTGGATGTGCAACACAGCCTCTCGTCTTCCCTATCCTGGTTCGGCAACACCACCTGGACCCGGACCCGGGTCACTAACCCGACCAACCCGGATCAGGACGGCACCAGCATTCCCTTCACGCCGGATCGGGTCGCCAACCTGGGGCTGAACCTGCGCCTGACGGGCGGGACCAGCGTGTCGACCTTTGTGCATTGGGTCGGCAACTATTACGACAGCACTTCCCGCACGGACCGCAAGTCTTTCGGCAAGTACGGCACCCTGAACGTCCGCCTCCAGCAGCAGATGCACAAAGGGCTGGAGCTGGCGCTGGACCTGAACAATGTGACCAACAGCCGCCACGACCTGCCCTTCGATTTCCGCGATCCGGGTTTCAACGCTTTCGCCAGCCTGACTCTCTCCTTCTGATGTTCATGAGCCTCTGGCGCCGCGCCTTCCGATTCCGCGCCTGGCTGGGCGCCGGCCTGCTGGCCCTGGCGGCGCCCGCAGCCCTCGCCAGCGACCTGGAAACCAAGGTAAAAGCCGCCTACCTGTTCCACCTCATCAAGTTCGTGGACTGGCCCAGCCTGCCGGTGGGCGAAATCCGCCTGTGTATCCTGGGCTCGGATGCCGTGGGCAGCATGCTGGGGGAACTGGCCAATCGCCAGGTACGGGAACGCCGGCTACGGGTCGAGGTGGACAACGTGGCGGACCCGGCCCAGTGCCAGGTGCTGTTCCTGGGGCGGGACGAAAAACGCCTGCCGGACCTCCTGCGGCGCCTCAAGGGTAGCAGTGTGCTGACCGTCAGCGACGCCGAGGATTTCGCCCGCCGGGGCGGCATGGTCGGCTTCTACGCGGAAGCCGGCAAGATCATGCTGGAAATCAATGCGGAAACGGCGCGAGTCGCCAACCTGCGCATCAGTTCCAAGTTGCTGGAACTTGCCCGCACCGTGCCATAAACCATGCCCCATCAAGTCCTCAGTCTGTGGATCCGCCGCCAGCCCATCAAGATCAAGCTGGTCCTGATCATTCTGCTGACCTGCATCGTGGCCCTGCTGCTGGAAGGCGTGGCCTTCACGGTCTATGAGCGCATCCGGGTGAAGGAAGACATGGCCCGGGATCTGGACTCCCTCGCCCGCATTATCGCCGACCGCAACACGGCGGCCCTCAGCTTCAATGACGACCGGGTGGCCCGGGAAACCCTGGCGGCCCTCAAGGTCAAGCCCGTGGTGGTGGCGGCTTGCATCTACGACGCCGACGGCAAGGTCTTCGCCCGCTACGACAGCGGGGCGGAACCTTCCTTCGCCTTCCCGGCGAGCCTCAAGGCCGACCGCCAGACCCTCATCGAGGACGGCCACCTGCACCTACTCGAACCAGTGGTCATGGACGGCCAGGTGCTGGGCAAGGTCTTCATTCGCGCCAGCCTGAAGGAACTGGATCAGTTCTGGCTGAATTTCCTGCTTTTCGCCTGGCTGATCATTTTTCTCACCGCCCTGGTGTCCGTGTGGCTGGCTGCACGGGTCCAGCGCATTGTCTCCCTGCCCCTGGAACAACTGACCCATACGGCCCAAGCTATCACCGAGCAGAAGGACTATGGCCTGCGGGCCACCCATTCCAGCGACGACGAAGTAGGCACCCTGGTGCACGCCTTCAACGACATGCTCGAAACCATCGAGTCCAGGAACCGGGAACTGCTCGCCGCCAACGGTCTGCTGGCCCACAGCCAGGAGGCACTGCGGGCCACCAACGAGAGTCTGGAGCAGCGCGTGGCGGAACGCACCGCCGAGCTGCAAGCCCTCTTCGACTCGGCCGGCGTCGGCATCATGCTCATGAAGGATCGGCGCATTGAACGCTGCAACCGACGCATGGACGAAATGTTCGGCTATGCCTGCGGTGAGCAGATCGGCCTGTCCACGCGCATCTGGTACCTGGACGACGGGGCCTGGCAGGAGGCGGGGGCGGCCCTGTCCCGGCGCATCTGGCTGGGCGAAACCCACGTCCGGGAGCAGGCGGTACAACATCGGGACGGCAGCCCTTTCTGGGTGCGCATGTCGGCCCGGGCCATCGACGCGACAGACCCAGCCAAGGGCGTCGTTGGCGTCATCGAGGACATCACGGCAGAGCGCAAGGCCATGGCCGAAATGCACGAGGCGCGCCTGCTGGCAGAGGACGCCACGCGCATGAAGTCCGAGTTCCTGGCCAACATGAGCCACGAGATCCGCACCCCCATGAACGCGGTGCTGGGCATGCTCTTCCTGGCCCTCAAGAACGACTTGCCGGCAGCCCTGCGCAACCAGCTGGTCAAGGCCCAGGCGGCGGCCCATTCCCTGTTGGGCGTCATCAACGACATCCTGGACTTCTCCAAGATCGAGGCGGGCCGGCTAGAACTGGAAAGCGTGGAATTCGGCCTGGACAGCGTGCTGGAACAGCTCATGACCGCCATCGGCAACCAAGCGGAGGAAAAGGGCATCGAGTTCCTCATACGCTACGACGTGGCCATGCCGCCCCTCTTGGTGGGGGATCCGCTGCGCCTGGCCCAGGTATTCATCAACCTCTGCGGCAATGCGGTGAAGTTCACCGAGACGGGGGAAGTGGAGCTGGCCTTCCGCTGCCTGCATGCCACGGACGATGAACTGAGCATCCAGGTTTCGGTGCGGGACACGGGTATCGGCATGTCGCCGGAAGTCCAGTCCCGTTTGTTCGAAAAATTCACCCAGGCGGACCAATCCACCACCCGGCGCTTCGGCGGCACGGGTCTGGGCCTGGCCCTTTCCCAGCGCCTCATCGCGATGATGGACGGCCTGATTACCGTGGAAAGTGAAAAGGGACATGGCAGCACCTTTACGGTGGAAATGCCCCTCCTGGAGGAACGGCCATGACCGAGAGCAAGCCCGTGAGAATCCTCTGCATTGAAGACAACGCCGTGAACTGGCATCTGGTCCAGCGCCTGCTCTCCAAGGCCGGCTACGAAATGCACTGGGCCGAGGAGGGCCTCAAGGGCTTCGACATGGCCTTGGTCCTGATGCCCGATCTGGTGCTGCTGGACATCAATCTGCCCGGCCTCTCGGGCTTTGAAGTGGCCAGCAAGTTCCGCCAGAACCAGGA
>JAYTVW010000171.1:0-45725 GCA_043743785.1 Rhodocyclales bacterium
AAATCCGGAAACAGGCCAAAAGTCGCACTCCGCCGCCCGAAAAATCGCACTTCTGCGATTTCCGGCCGGTGGGCAAGCTTAAGTCCGACGGGCTGCTAGGTTGTTCGACGTGTTCGACCCCCGCTTCGTCGACTTCCCGGTGCAGGTTGGTGCCCAAGGCTCCTACCGCTTCAACATCAAGGACTACCGGCGCTTCATCAAGCTGCACCGACTGATCAACTTCGAGGTCGACCAGTTCTCGAACAACGTTCGCGACGCCGTGCAGAAGTACGTAAAAAATACCATCGCCAACGCGCCGGCGGACAACGGCATCCAGGTCCTCCAGCTTGAGCGCAAGCTTCTGGACATCAACGACCTGATCACGCCTCGCGTGCGCAAGGTTTTCGAGGAGGACTTTGGTGTCCACCTCCAGGGCTTCGACCTCTCCACCATCGAGGTAGATAAGACGACCGATGAGTACACCGAGCTCCGCGCTGTCACGGCGAACCTGGAAATCGCCATGCGCCAGAAGCAGAACGAGGTGAACATGGTCAATCTGGAGATGACGCAGGCGATCAACGCGGAGAACATGGGCGAGACGCTGCGCATCCAGCGGGAACAGGCGGAACGCTTCGCCGCACTCCAGACCCAGCAGCAGTTCTTCGGCGCCCACCAGATCAACCAGCAGACCGCCGTGCTAAGCGCTGTCGCGGAAAATCTCGGGGCCATGGGCCAGATGAACCTGGGTGGTGGCAGCGGTGGCGGTGGCGGTGGCGGTGGCGGTGGCGGTGGCGGTGGCGGTGGCGGTGGCGGTGGCGGCGGATTCAACCCCGTGGGCCTCATGACCGGCATGGCCGTCGGCGGTGCCATGGGCGGCCAGATGGCCAACATGATGAACAACGTCGGCCAGAACATGCAGCCGTCCATGATGCCGCCCCCCCTGCCCCAGGTGGCCTACCATGTCTCGGTGAACGGTCAGAACGCCGGCCCGTTCAACATGCCGCAGATGCAGCAGATGGTCATGGCAGGGCAAATAAACCCGAACGTGCATGTATGGAAGCAGGGCATGGCGGGCTGGGAACTGGCCGGCAACGTACCGGAGCTGGCAGTGCTGTTTGCCCAGCCTCCCGCCCCGCCGCCTCCCCCACCACCCATGCCGCCGCAAGGCATCTAACCAGGAGTGCAAACCTTGAACAACGATAACTTCTTCTCTATCGAACGCCTGGTCGAGTTCGGCCTGGGCATGGGCGTGGCGCAGCAGATGGTCAAATCCATGAACCATGCCCTGCAGAACACCTACATCCCGGGCAGCATGAATCCGATGGCGCCGCCTCTGGCGCCTGCGTCATTCTTCGTCATTCTGGAGGGCAAGCAGACCGGCCCCTTTTCCGAGCAGGAGTTGTCGCGCCTGATCGCCCAGGGCACAGTGACCAAGGCCACCCATGTCTGGAAGGCGGGCATGTTCAATTGGGAACTGGCCGGAAACATTCCCGAGGTGCTCAAGCTGGTGGCGCTCTGTCCTCCTCCCTTCCACCCCGAGGCCTGAGCCATGAAGATCAACCCGATCAATTTCCTGATTGGCGTATTGTTAAGCGCGCTTCTGGCCTATGCCCTGTGGAGCCTGGATGGCCAATTGAAGAACTACGTGGCCGTTGGCAGCTTCGCCTTCTTCACGGGGACACTGGGGCTTGCCCTCGGTGGCAGCCATGAGCATGCCCGGCGGGGAGTCAATCTGAAGGTGCTGGCCGGCCTGTTCTTCGTGCTGGGGCTTGCCATCAACGGCACCTTCGCCGTGCTCAGCATCTCCGGGACCACTTACATTGTGGTCAGTGGTATCGTGTTCCTAATCTTTATTTTTGTGATCAATGGGCTTCTGGGCAGCCGGCAATAATCTAGCCACAGCCCGCGATAAGTCGCATCGGCATCACGAGGACAAAGCAAGTGACGTTGGTGCATATTCAACATGCAGCATGCATGTCATCATCGTAGGCGCCACTTACACCGCCGAAGGCCTCACTACCTTCGGCGTTTTTCGTTCCCAACCCCATGAGAACATCCATGCGTGCCATCACTTATCTCCCTTCCTTTGAAGGCTGGCATTGGTGGCGTGGCTGGTTTGGTCGATGGCGGCCCGACAGCCGCCGGGGTCGAACGGCAGGTCACAGATCACTTACCCCAGGTTTAACAAGATGGCCTCACAAAACAGTGTTTTTGCACAGAAAAAAACATAACTTATTGATTATTAAAGATGTGAATTTATAAAATCGCTATGTTGTGCCATAATATTTTGTCGTGCCATAATATTGTTGTGCCACTTTATGATAGTGTTCAACGACCGACGCATATTGCGTCGCCAACTGTTTGAAACGCGCAAATTGGAGCGATTTTTTCGCAAAATCCTTGTCACAGCAGCGCCAAAACATGACCACCTAAGCCAGAAATAACGAGAAAATACGCATCAAAAACACCAGTACGCGCTAACAGCATGATTGGTAAGGGTGTTTTTCTTCTGTTGTTAAACCTGGGTTACCTGTCATTCGCACTCCGCATCGTATTGATTAAGTAACGTCCCTTCCTGGCTGGCAACGGACGTTCAATCCGACCAGTACCATAAGCCTAAGGTCTGAAGACGAGAATCCCGCCTTCCGCCTTTCGGCGGAAGACGGGATTCTACGAAGCATGTTGCAGGGACAGCAGGGGCCTCAGGCGGCACGCCTTTTCAAAATGACAGGCCGTTCCCGCCGGGCGCAGACTTCCTGCCCATGGTGCAGCAAGGTCACACGGGGTAACCGGCCTCGACGCCGGTCGGCACAAATCAAGCCCGCCTCAGCAAGGTGGCCGAGTGCCGGATAGACGGCATCGCGGGCCACGCCGTACCGACTCAAAGTGAAGCGGCCCAGGACCACCGTGGCGGTGCCCTGCGCGCTCGATAGTTGCCAGAGGGCCAGAGCCACGTGGAGTGCCTTGCCCGGCTGCGCAGCCGCAGCCGCGGCCCAGTCGATCTGGACGGTCATGAAGGGCGCGCGCTTGATCTGCAGGTGCGGTCGGTGGGGGTGCGACGTTTGAGTTTCAACCATGCCAGGTGGAGGTCAATGTGGACTACGGCATGACCGACATCGTCGCCCAGCGTTACCACGTCGGCGTGCGCCTGGGCGACCAGGTGGAAAAGGACATGGTGGCCGTCCGCATCGGACCGGATTTGCGTGTGGTGGTGGTGGGTTCTCCCGCCTACTTCTCGTCCCCGTGCTACAGGACTGGTGCCAGCCCTTTCCGGGCTACCACCTCTACTCTCCGAGTCGTCGCCAATCCTCCCCGGCATTCCGATTGTTGGTGGAAGCATTGCGTTAGCATCCTTGAGTGTCGGTTCAAGCCCACAGCTTTCAGCGGTAGCTGCCACCGCGTGATCTTCGATTTGCCAAGCTTGGCAGGGCGTAAGGTGTTGTTTTCCAGAAAATGCCAAAGATATTGTTGTGGCGGCGTTGCTTGTGATCCGGCGTAGTTCCAGGTCCGGCTCGTGCATGTCTGGATCAAATCCTCCAGTCCACAAAAATCCTCTGCGATTCAAATGGCTTTTCGATTTCTTCACGCCTCCCAGACGTGACAAAGGCAACCGAGGCTGCCTTTGTTTTGTTTGAAGCACTGTCGGGTTGCTTACCCGACCTACAAGATTACGCCAACAACTGGGCCAGGGCTTCCCGGTACTTGGCGCCGGTGCGGACGGCGACTTCCGTCGGCAGGCGGGGGCCGGGAGCCTTTTTGTCCCAGTCCAGGGTTTCCAGGTAGTCGCGTACGAACTGCTTGTCAAAGCTGGGGGGGCTGATGCCGACCTGGTATTCGTCGGCGGGCCAGAAGCGGGAGGAATCCGGCGTCAGGGCTTCGTCGATGAGGTAGAGCTTGCCAGCGGCGTCCTGGCCGAATTCGAACTTGGTGTCGGCGATGATGATGCCCCGGGTGCGGGCATACTCGGCCGCCTCGGTGTACAGGCGGATGGCGGTTTCCTTGACCTTGGCGGCCAGTTCAACGCCGATCAGCTTTTCGCAAGTGGCGTAGTCGATGTTCTCGTCGTGGTCGCCGATTTCCGCCTTGGTGGCCGGCGTGAAAATGGCCTCGGGCAGCTTCTGGGCCTGTTGCAGGCCGGCCGGCAGCTTGATGCCGCAGACGGCGCCGGTCTGCTGATAGTCCTTCCAGCCGGAACCGATGATGTAGCCGCGTACCACCGCCTCGATGGGCAGGGGCGAGAGGCGCTTCACCACCAGGGAACGACCCCGCACCTGGGCCTTTTCTTCCTCGCCCTGCACCACGGACTCCGGGTCGATGCCGGTGAGTTGGTTGTCGATGATGTGGCCGAGGCGGGCGAACCAGAAATTCGCCACGGAGGTCAGCACCTCGCCCTTGCCGGGAATCGGGTCCGGCAGGATCACGTCGAAGGCGGACAGGCGATCCGAGGTGACGATAAGAAGCTTGTCCTCATCCACGGCGTAGATGTCCCGGACCTTGCCACGGGCGAGGAGTTGGAGGCTGGCGATGTTCGATTCGAAAAGGGGCTGGCTCACGGCGGGAATCCCGATGCAAAAACGCCCATTATACCCACGCTCAGGTCCACACCTGAAAGCACTTTTTGGCCAAGCTGGAAAACACTTCTGCCAAACGCCGAGGCGCCGAGGCGCCGAGAAATCAGAGACTTGAAAGAGTAAGGGCAATCCTCTTGAGTGCAGGCCCGTGCCACGCTGTAAGCTTTTACTTTTTCCTCTGCGCCTCGGCGCCTCGGCGTTTCAAATGGTTTTTCCGATCATCCGTGTCCGCCCTCTTCCGCCGTGAGCTTCTTGTGCATGCGGTGGGTGCCCCAGGCCAGCAGGGCGGCGATCACGGGGATGGACAGGGCAGTGGTCACCACCGGCGCCGGGCCCAGGTGCAGGCTCTCATGCAGGCCTTCCGCCAGGTGATGCACCAGTGACGAGCCGTAGTAGGTGAGCACCACCACCGACAGGCCTTCCACGGTTTCCTGCAGGCGCAACTGCAGTTTGGCGCGGCGGTTCATCTGGGCCAGCAGTTCCTGGTTCTGGCGCTCCAGTTCCATTTCCACCCGGGTGCGCAAGAGGGAACTCTTGCGGGCCACCCGGTCGGACAGGGCATGCTGGCGTCGGGACACGGACAGGCAGGTGTGGATGGCCGGCGCCAGGCGCCGATCCATGAATTCCTGAATCGGTGGGAAGCCTCCCAGGCGGCTCTCCCGCAGATCGGCGATGCGTTGGCGCACCAGTTCGAAATAGGCCTGGGCCGCGCCGAACCGGAAGGCCGTGCGGGCCACGGAACGTTCCACTTCGGCGGCCACCCGGGTCAGGCTGGCCAGGATGTCCCGCTCGTCCTCCGGGTTTCGCGCATCCCCCATGCGGTCCATGAGGCCCGCCAATTCCTCTTCGGCGCCGGACAGGAAGGCGGACACCTCCTTGGCCACCGGGAAGGCCAGGAGCGCCATCATGCGGTAGGTTTCGATTTCCAGGAGGCGCTGCACGGTGCGCCCGGCCTGACGTCGGGTCAGGCCCTCGTCCAGTACCACGAAGCGCGTAAAGCCTTGGTGCAGGCGAAAATCCGACACCACCCAGGCCGCGCCATCCGCCACGCTGGTAGCCACCACCGAATCGCCGCAACGGATCGCCTCCGCCTGCACTTCCTCCATGGGCGCTTCCCCGGCGGGGCGCAGTTCCACGTGGGTGGCGGCGATGAGGGTGCCGGGCAAGCCTGCCAGCCAGTCCGCCGGCAGGGCGGACAGGGCCGTGGAGTCCAGGGCATCGGCGTAATGGCGGCGCAGGAAGAAGGTATAGCCGGAGAATTCGTTATGCCGCTCCCACTTCAGGCGCAGGTCCCCCGCCTCCAGTACCCAATGATCGCCCTGGATGATGGGGCAGACATCGGAGCCGAGGGCGCCGCACAGGCGGTGCAAATGTTCTTCCTCGGCGCTGGCCGCCGAACCGTCGTGCAGCAGGGCCAGGTAACTGATCCATTCCCCGTCCCCCAGGGCCATGGGGGGCCGGGCATGCACTTCATCGTTGAGGCGCTGGCGCAGGGGGTGTTCGGGCAGGGGCAATCGGGTCATGGCGGCGGGAAGTCTTGTGCGAAAGAGACGTGCCCGAGTCTATCAGACTCGCCGGAAATGGCTCACACAGCCCGGCGCGCCGACCTCCGGGTTCCTTGTGTCACAATCCGCAGCCACGATGCCCAATACCTAAACAGCCCGGAGGCGCCATGACCCGTATTGCCAATCCCGATTTCGCCGCAGCTGTCTCCGCCAGTTTCGACAAGCAAAGCGCAATGCACCTGATTCGGGCGACTTTGCCGCGTGTCGAACACGGGCTTACGGAAATCCACGTTCCTCACTGGGACGGCATTGAGCAGCAGCATGGCTTCGTACACGGCGGGGTGGTGGGAATGATTGCGGATTCTGCCGCCGGCTATGCGGCCATGACCATGGTGCCCGCCACAGCCTCGGTACTGACCGTCGAATACAAGATGAACCTTGTGGCTCCCGCGGACGGCGGGAAGTTGATTGCCCGTGGGCAGGTGGTCCGCCCGGGCAGGACGCTGATCGTGACCAAGGCCGAGGTATTCGCCCTCAAGGATGGTAAGGAAACCCTGTGTGCCCTGATGCAGCAGACCATCATGGTCATGCACGGCAAGACAGAGAAGTAGCACCGTTTTGTGAAATGAGCGTTAACGCCAACGGGCTGCGGCCCTGTCGGATTGCGCTGCAGATTCACAGGCGCTCAGACCGCATCCGCCCATTCATTGAGTCCATGGCGCTCCCGGCACCAGCGGGCCAGGTCGAAGAAATCCAGGGTATGGCAATGGTGGATGATGGCCCATGCCAGGGTGTAGTTCTCGGTGTCCAGGCTGTCCAGGTCGGGATGAATGACTTCATGCAGGCCCCAGCACGCCTTGCAGACCTCCCGTGCCAGGATCCTGGCACTCGAATGGTCGCTGTCCAGGTGCTCCCGGATTTCCTGCGGTGTCATGCTTGTAATCATGGCCTTCCCTCCGGGGGCACAGGAATGCTTCGGTGCGCTTGAGCAAGGCCTCCAGGCCCGGCAGATCAAGGGTTGGCCGGGCGACCTTGTTCAAAGGCTAGCGAATATCATGCCGTTGCCGGCGGGGTCGTGCCAAATAATGCTAACCAATTGAAAGCTTTGTTGTTTCAGGCAGGATGCGGCTGCAGGGATGGGGGTGGGCGCATTGTGCGGCGCACCAAAACAGAACTCTGGCAGAAATCCACGCCCAAAACAGGGGATCTTCCGGCCAAACGCCGTAAGCAAAAGAAAAACGCCGCATTGCGCGGCGTTTTTCTGGCGGTGCATTGTGCACCGTTTACCGGGATTTCCGGTCTGGGTACTTAACGGATTTCACACTCGGTTTGCGTCTTCAATAATCGCTCCCTTACGGTTGGCAATTCGAAACTGCCCAACCTTTTTACGCCGAATCCGGCGCCCGTGCAATGGAAATATTTCACGATTATTTCATCGCGAGGTCTTGCCCCCAAAAGCTTGCAGGCCCTTACACTCGGGCAATGAAGAAAGCCAAGCCATGAGCCACGTTAAAACGGTCGCCCTCGCCCTCGCTCAACCAGGGCAGACCGAAGAGCAGCAGGCCTTCAACAGCCTGGTCCGGCAGATTGAAGCCCGCCGCACTCACCTGGCCGCCTGGGAGGCGGCAATGCCGCCCTATCAGCAGAAACACGTCAGCAAGCTGCAGCCCCTGGTCGAGGAATGGGGGGGGCTGCAGGTCGCCATGGTGCTCAGCCTGGACCGGGCCAGCCACATGTTGGGCAAGTCGGAACGCCTCGCCATCGCCGACGTGATCGCCGACTTGGCGGAACAACTGGCAGGGCACCGGGAAAACGAGGAACTGGCAGCGATCTACCGGCGCCACGGCGTGAGGGACGAGGCCCCCGCCGATGACGCTGTCCAGGTTCCCCCGTTGGCGGCAGGTGCGGACGAGGAGACTCCGGCGGCCATGCTGGAACGGCTCGACGCCCGGCTGGCGGCCGAGCAGCAGGTCCGGGATGAGCGCCGGGCTGCACGGAAAAAATCAACCCGGCAGGTCGCCATTCAGGCCCGGCTGGCGGAAGAGGATCAACAGGCCAGCCAGTCCCTCCGGGAGGTTTACCGCAGGCTGGCCAGTGCCCTGCACCCGGATCGGGAAAGCGAACCCCTGGAGCGGGCGCGGAAGACCGCTCTGATGCAGCGGGTCAACCAGGCTTACGACGGGAAGAATCTGCTGGCCTTGCTGGAGCTGCAACTGGAGTCGGAGCACAGCGCCTTGGGTCGCCTGGGGGCGGTCCGGCTCAAGCACTACAACAGGGTGCTGCGACGGCAGCTCGGCGAACTTGAGCAGGAAATCCGGCGGCTGGAAGGACGCTTCAGAACCCGCTTTGGCGCCACCGGGAAGCTGACCCCCGACACACTCATGCGCCATCTCAACCGGGACATTGCCGGCTTGCAACGGCTCCTCCCAGTGCTGAAGGCAAACCTGCGGGCCTGCGCGGATCCGATTACGCTCAGGGCCTGGCTCAGGGAAAATCGTTAAAACCGCAACCCGAGGGACACCCTTGTCTGGTCCTCGACCGAGAAATTCACCTTGCGATCCCGGGCCAGGCGGATGAACACATCCCGGTAGTCATAGGTCACGGAAAGGGTTGTACCGGACACGGCATCATCGTCGGGGGCGGGGCGCCCGTGCTTTTCCGAGGCGTCCACCGTCCAGCGCTGATGCTCGTCCGGCAGGAAGCGCCACACCAGATGGGTGACCACCTGGCCGGTGCGCAGCCGGTTGTCCCGCACGGTAAACAGGGACAGGTTCGACTTTGGCAGCAGGCTGGTGCCAAGGCCATAGACGACGGAGTCGTTCGGGTCGAAGTTCAGGTTGTAGTAATCCCGTGCATTGGTCCGCCCCCAGCCCAGCAGGGCATACACCGTGCCGCCCACTTGGGCATTCAGAGATCCGCCGACGAAACCGTGGGACGCCAGTTGCAGGGACGGCACCACCTGGCCCCAGGAGTACTGTGCCGTGTATTCGTAGCCGGTGCGGGTTTGTTCGAACTCGCCGCTGCGCTTGTATTCCCCCAGCCAGAGTGCGTGGGGACCATGGTTCGCCCGCAGATTGACGTCTACCGCGTCCGGCGTGTGGCTCGTGGCGTACCAGGAGGGCGTGAGCTTGAATTCCCATTTGGCGGCGGGGGCGTCGAGCGCCTGCTCCGCGAAGGCTACGGAAATACCCAGCAACATGCTCGTCGCCCCAACGAACTTTCCACGCATGATTACGCCGGCCTCCCCGATTTTTCCAAGGGCGCAATGTACCCCACCGGTGGGCTGGTGGCGGAAAATTCATGGGCCTGCTGGCCCGGCTACTTCAGGGAGATGCGAAAGGCCTTGCTGATCAGTTGCAGGGCCTCCGGGTTGTCCCATTCCCGGGCGCCGTAGTACTTGCCGACGATGCGGCCCTGGCCGTCCACCAGCAAGGTCAGGGGAAGGTGGTCGGCCCCCAGCATATTTTCCAGGAACAGCCGGTTGTCGATGAAGTGGGGAAAGCCGGTCTTGGCCTTCTTCAGGAAGCCCTGGGCGGCATCCGCATAGTCATCCGTGGAAATGCCGATGACTGCGAATTTCTGGCCGCCGTAGCGGCGGGCCAGCCGGTCCAGGGAGCCCATTTCCGCCCGGCAGGGGCCGCACCAGCTGGCCCACACATTGATGACGAGGGGCTTGCCCCGGTAGTCTGAAAGCATGCGTGAGGGGCCGGAGAGGCCCTGCATGGGCGCCTCCCGCAGGATGCCGCCAATGGGCACTTCCCCGGGAGTTTTGGCGAACGCCGATGCGGCGGCCAGGCACAACAGCAAGAAGAAGGTTTTCATGCCGCCCAGTCTAGCAGCCGCCACCCCGATCCTGCAGATCAAGGCGTTCGCCGGGGTGCCAGGGCCTGCAGGCTTTCCATGGCGTCCAGCAGATCCCGGTCCACTTCGGATTCCTGGGCCGCCAAGGCTACGTAGGCCGCCGAGGTCTCGTGCAACAGGTTCTCCAGCATGGCCTCCTGGGAGCGGTTGAGTTCCAGCAAGGGAATGGCAGTTTCCAGTTCCCCCGCCAGCTTATTCACGACGGCACCGTAGCTGGCATGCAGTTCATGGGTCTTGCGATTGGCCTCGATCAGTGTGACGCTGATCGAACGCACCGCATCGATGAGCCGCCGCGCCTCGGCCCCCAGGTAGGCGTCCACGTCCAGGGCCATGATCCGTGCATCCGCGCCTTCCAGCAGCACGTTCAGGTGATCCTTGAGGCGGCCGTAGCGCTCCGGGTCGTCGGTGGGCATGTTCTTCAGCAACAAGGTGACGCGCTCATAGTTGATGGCCGTGCGCTGGCGCAGGTCCACGATGCGCCCGCCGCCGCTGACGTTGCCAAGCACGGATTCCTCCAGGGGCGAGCAGGGGCCGCTGCTGCAACGGGATAAGTTGCCGTATTGGCTGCGGATCTGCAGCATGGCGTCCAGGCCGAATTGGCGCGTGGCGACCATGATGGCCTCCGCCAGTTCCAGTTGATTCTTGCAGCCGAAGCTGGCTTTCATGAACTGCAGCACCAGGCCCTGCTCGGCGGCACTGGTCATGGCGGTCATGGCGGTGCTGACGGCGTAATCCGCGCTGCTCTTCAGGCGCTGCACTTCCCCGCTGTGCTCCGTGAGAATAGTCAGCTTCTTGAGCAGTTCCTCCCGCACGATGGGCTTCGCCAGGTAATCGAAGCCGCCGGCCTCGAAGCCTTGCAGCCGGTCCTCCATGTCGCATTGCACGGTGATGAATATGACCGGGATGTCCGCCGTGGCAGGTGCGGACTTGATGTGGCGGCAGACCTCGTAACCCGACATGCCGGGCAAGTTCACGTCCAGCAGGACAATGTCGAAAGTCGCGGACGCCAGGGCCGCCAGGCACTCCTCGCCGCTGGCGACGGTAAGCACCTCGTAGTGGTCCTTGAGTTGCAACTCAAGAATCTTGGCCTGGACCCTGTTGTCCTCGACCGCCAGAATGCGTGCGCCCATGTGCCGTCCTTGCGAAATCACCGATGTATTCACAACGCGGCGTTGATACCCAGCCGTCGCTCCCCCGCGCCCTGCGGACGCAAGACTCGGAATAGGCGTTAACGTCAAGGGAAACGCAATCTGTAGGTCGGGTTTTAACCCGACTCGGCATGGGATGTCAGGTTTAAAACCCGACGCTGCTTTGCCCGGGATTATTCCTTGCGGCCGCTGGAGGGCAGGCCGAGGGACTTGAGTTTGCGATACAGATGGGTGCGCTCCATGCCGGCCTTTTCCGCCAGGCGCGTCATGTTGCCTCCATCCAGGGCCAGGTGGTATTCGAAATACAGCCGCTCGAAGGCATCCCGCGCCTCCCTGAGGGGCATGTCCAGGGGCAGGGCCGGCTGGGCCGCCACCACTTCCGGCACGACTCCCACCAGGCCGCGTACATCCGTCTCGCCGATCTCGCCCTCCAGAGCGGCCAGGGCCAGGGAACGTACCGCAGCCCGCAGCTCCGGCCAACCACCATGCCAGTCCAGAGTGCGCAGGGCGTTCAGCGCCGAGGTGGCCAGGCGCCGCTCCGGTACCTGGCCCACCGCCACCAGCTGCAGCAGGATCTGGCTGGCCATTTCCGGCACTTCGTCCCGCAGTTCGGCGATGGAAGGCAAGGCCAGCCAGACTTCGCTCACCCGCTTCAGGAGGGCTTCGTCCCAGCCGGTTTCCAGCAACTCATCAAAGGTCTGGGCCGTGGCCAGCACCATGTGCAGGCCGTATTTTTCCAGCCGGTCGAGCACGAAAGCCAGGTTCTTCTGCTGGGTGCGGGAAAGATTGGCCAGTTCGCCGACGAAGACCACGCCGCCTCGGGCGCCTTCCAGCAGCGTGGATTCCAGCAGGGCCGCCTGGGCCGCCAGGTCCACCCAACCCTTGCCGGGGGCCTGCAGGCTGCGGCCGCAGAGTTCCGCCAGGCCGGAGCCGGCCCGGCTGCGCAGCAGCAGGCAGCGGCTGCCGGCGGCCACTTGTTCCAGGCGCCGCTTGAGTTCCTTGAGGGGGGCGGAGCGGGGAAAGGCCGCCAGGGTCAAGTCCGCCCCCACCTGGGTCGGCGCCTCCTGCAGGCCACGCTTCACCGCTGCCAGCAGCCGGGACAGGGAAATCGGTTTTTCCAGGAAATCCAGGGCGCCGATGCGGGTCGCCTCCACCGCCGTATCGATGGTGCCGTGGCCGGACATCATGACGACGGGCATGGTCAGCAAGCCCCCCGCCGCCCATTCCTTCAAGAGCGTGATGCCGTCCGAATCCGGCATCCAGATGTCCAGGAGTACCAGGTCCGGCCGACCGGCGAGCCGAGCTTGGCGCGCCTCGCCCGCATTGGCCGCCAGCACCACGTCGTGGCCCTCGTCCGCCAGGATCTCCGAGAGCAGCTCCCGGATACCCATCTCATCATCAACGACCAGTATTTTTGCCATGAACCAGGGAACCTCAGTTTGAAACGCCGAGGCGCCGAGGCGCCGAGGAAAAGCAGGAGCGCAGGGCACAGGCAGCGCACGACGCAGAGGGGAAATCCACGCTCCCCCAATCTCTTTGTCTACTCTGCGCCTCGGCGCCTCGGCGTTGAGTCATCTGCTTTTTTCGCTGTACATCCTACGAGGCCAACGGCAGTTCGAGCCGCACTTCGGCGCCGTGGGGTTCCCGGTTGGACACGGCAATGCGGCCGTGGTGCTCGTCGAGGATTTTCTTGACGATGGCCAAGCCCAGGCCCGTGCCCTTGGCCTTGCTCGTCACGTAGGGTTCAAAAGCCCGGCCGAGAATTTCCCGGGGAAAGCCCGCACCGTTGTCGCTCACCGTGAGGGCCACGCCGCGGGAACAGGCCGTGGTGGAAATGCGGATCACCGGCGTTGCCTCCTCGGCAAGGGCATCCTCGGCGTTCTGCATCAGGTTGTGGAAGACCTGGCGCAACTGGGCCGCGTCCCCCGCCACCAGGGGCAGGCTGTCGTCCAGATGCACCGCCAGCAAGGCTCGGGAGCTCTCGTAGAGTCCCAGTACTTCCCGCACCAGCTCGTTCACCGACAGGGGCGCGATCTGGGGCGCCGGCATTCGGGCGTAGTCGCGGAAGGCATTCACCATGTCGCGCATGGCTTCCACCTGGCTGACGATGGTGTTGGTGGCCCGCTTCAGCATGGCCTGGTCCGACTCCCCCAGCTTGTCCGCCAGCTTGTGCTGCAGGCGCTCCGCGGAGAGCTGGATGGGGGTCAGGGGATTCTTGATCTCGTGGGCCAGACGCCGCGCCACCTCGCCCCAGGCAACGGAACGCTGGGCGGAAATGAGCTGGGTGATGTCGTCGAAGACCACCACGTAGCCGCCGCCGCCCTGCTCCGGCAGGCGCGAGCCCCGCACCAGCAGCACCTGGGCCTGGCCCGCCGGCCCCTGCAGTTCCAGCTGGTGCTGCCATTCGTCCCCGTCCACCTTGAAGGCCTTGGTAATGGCCTGGGCCAGTTCCGGCAGCCGTGGCCAGTCCGCCACCGCCACACTGCGCAGGTCATCCAGCGCGTCCTGCAACACCGCCTGGGCGCCGCGGTTGAAGGCCCGCAGCAGGAAGTCGGCGTTGAAGGCCAGCACCCCGGCGGACAGGTTGCCCAGCACGCTTTCCAGGTAGGCCCGGGAGGCCTCCGTTTCCAGCCGGCTGCGCTCCGTGAGGGCTCTTGCGTCGTCCAACTGGCGCGTCATGCGGCTGAAGGACTGGGTCAGCACCCCCAGCTCGTCGCTGGCCGGCAGGGCCTGGCGCGGGCTGAAGTCGCCCTTGGCCACCGCCTGGGTGCCTTCCGCCAGCAGGGCCAGGGGCGCCGACAGGCGCCGGCTCAGAACGAAGGCCATGGCGATGGCTGCCAAGAGCGCCAGCAACAGGGTCAGGGTCAGGGTCAGGGTGTAGATATGCTTGATGCCCTGGCGCGCCAGGGACAGCTCCTGGTAATCCCGGTACACCGCCTGCACGCTCTCGGCGCTACGGGCCAGCTTGGAAGGCACGGGCTGCACCAGTTGCAGGACCCGGGGTTCCTCCGGGACGACGTGGCTGGCCACGGGCACCAGCACCCGCACCGCCAAGCCGTTGTCGCCGAAGGCTTCCACCGTGCCCATGCCGCCCTTGCGGCCCCGGCGCAATTGTTCCGCGCTTGGCACCTCGGGTAACTGGGCCGACACCCCCGGTCCCTGGCTGGTGGCCAGCACCTTGCCGGCGAAACTGTAGAGTGTGACCCGGGCCACGCCGGCCTGCTCCCGCAGGCGGTTGAGCATGCCGGTCTGGGCATCATCCCCCGCCCTGGACAGGTCGGCCGCCAGACTGCGGCCCCGGCCTTCCAGGTCCCCCTGCAGGTAGTCCAGGGCGCTGCGGCCCAGATCCAGGCCGCCTTCCAGGGCACCATCCACCCGCACGTCGAACCAGGAATCAATGGAGCGCACGGCGAACTGCATGGACACCCCATATACCAGGGCGCCGGGCAGCACCGCCATGAGGGCGAAGATCACCAGAAGGCGGTATTTCAGGCGGGCGCCGAAGACCTGAGCCCGCAACTCCCGCCAGAGTTTCCGCAACTCGAAGCCCACGATGCCGAAGAGGCCCACCACCGCCGCCGCATTGAGGGCCAGCAGCAGGGGGTAATGGCGGGCGAAGAGGGTCGTGTTGGCGCTCGCCGAGGCGAGCAGGAAGACCATGATGGCCCCCAGCGCCGACGCGACCGCCAGCAGGTACTTCATTTCGGGTCCGTCGCCACGGCATTCCAGCGCAGCCAGTCGGAACCCAGGGCCCATTCCCGGCTGGCAATGGTGGTGACTTGCAGGGGCTTGGGCAGTTGAGCCCAGTCCAGGCGCAGGCGTACCGCCGCCTGGTAGCTATCCCCCACCCTCAATTGGCTGCGCTCCACCACTGACCAGTTGCGCACCCGGGACAGGATGGCCAGAGCCTCCTGCAATGAGGAAAAGTTCTGGAACAGGGCGCCGCTGGAGAGCCGGTATTGGCGTGTCAGGGCGTGATAGGACAGGCGATACTGGCGGGTCTTGTCCGCCAGAGTTTCGTTCAGCCAATACCAGCGGGGCCGCGTCAGTTCGAACTCGGCGACGAAATACAGGGGCACGCCGTGGGCCACCACGTCCTCCAGCACCAGTCCCAGGTCGATGCGAAAGTCCGCATTGAGCAGCAGCGATTCCTCGCCCGCCGTCAAGGTGGCGGAACGGACCTCGATCTCGGCGGCGGATGCCAGGGGCGCAGTTGCCCACAAGAGCAGTGCCACCAACAGCAGCCGCAGGATGTGGAAAGGATCAGCCCTGCTTGGCGAGCAGGGCATAGAAGAAGCCGTCATGTTCATCCTGAGGAAGCAGTTGCAGTGCCGGTGCGCCGTCGATGGACAGGCGCAGGCAGTCGGCATGGCGCGCGGCGAAGGCCGCCACCTGGCCCTCGTTCTCCTCGTGGAAGACGGAACAGGTGGCGTAGAGCAGCTTGCCGCCGGGGGCCAGGGTCTGCCACAGGGCATCCAGAATCTGGGCCTGGGTTTTGGCGAAGCTGGCAATGTCGGTTTCCCGGCGCAGCCACTTGATGTCCGGGTGGCGGCGCACCACCCCGGAGGCCGTACAGGGCACGTCCGCCAGGATGCGCTGGAAGGGCTTGCCGTCCCACCAGGCAGCCAAGTCCCGGCAGTCGCCGGCCCGGAGGCGCGCCGACAGGCCCAGACGCTGCAGATTTTCCCGCACCTTGCCCAGGCGCGTGGCGTCCGAGTCCAGGGCCGTCATGTCGAATTTCCCCCGCTCCAGGATATGGGCGGTCTTGCCGCCGGGGGCCGCGCAGGCATCCAGCACCCGCATGACGCCCCCCACGTCCAGTAGCAGGGCGGCACGCTGGGCACCCGCGTCCTGCACCGAGGCCAGGCCTTCGGCAAAGCCCGGCAGGCGCTCCACCGGCTGGGGCTTGTCCAGCAGCAGGGCGCCGCCCTCCATGAGGCGCGCGCCGATGCCCGCCTCCGTCAGCTTCGCCAGGTATTCCTCGGGGGTGTTCTGGCGGCCGTTGGCCCTGAGGGCCATGGGCGGATGGCCGTTGCCGGCGGCCAGCACCGACTGCCAGGCCTCCGGATAAGCCTTTTTCAGGCGCGCCTGCCACCAGCGCGGATGCTGAAAGCGTGCTTCGTCATTTTCTTCCGCCAGGGCCAGCAATTCGTCCCGACGGCGCTGATAGCCCCGCAGCACGGCGTTGGCCAGTTTCGTCACGAAACCGTTCTGCAGGGTGGCGGCGGCGGCCACCGCCTGGTTTACCGTGGTGTGGGCATCCTCCGGACGGGCCTCCAGCCGATACATCGCCGCCAGCAGCAAGGCCCGCAGGGTGTTGTCCGTGAGGGGCTTGTGCAGCAGGTGGCCAAGGCAGAAATCCCCCAGGCCGTAGCGCCGCAGGGCGCCGTAGGCCAGGTCCTGCACCGCGCCCCGGGTGGCAGCGGGAAAACCCGGATTTTCCCGCCAGCAGCGCGCCAGGGCTTCGGTGAGATTGGAACCGCCCAAAACCCGGGCCACCACATCCGCCGCCTTGAGCAGGGCATAGGCGAGGGAATCGGCGGGCAGGGCGGCGGGGCGGGCAGCAGCAGTCAAGGGGGGAATCCATCAGGTTTCGTTGAACCCGCGATTCTACCTGACTAGGCCCTCGGGCCGGAGGGGTTGTGGACTGCTCAATAATCCTCGCCGATCATGGGTTCCGCTGCGCGCACGGTGGACAGGGTCTCCTCGGCCATCAGGCGGTTGTCGGCGAACATCATGCGGATGTGAGTGGGGTCCGGCTCAAGGAGACGCAGGCGCTTGGCCTCGGCGGAGGCTTCCTTGAAGGCGGCGAAGTCCGCCAGGGCCTGGAGGTGCCGCACCGGGCCGACGGGGGTAACACGATAAAGGTAGTAGGGCATGGGCTTCCTTTCGTTGATGCGCCCATTCTATGAATCCGCCGCTGCGGCGATATCCCCCATGCGGGGAGGCGGGCTACAAGTCCTTACACTCCCGATGGCACGCCATGCCCATTTTTGCCTCTATGATGTTGCGGCCCATGAGGCTGAACCATTTTGTACCGCAAGGAGAGGAAAACATGCCCGCTGTAAAAACCCCCGGTTTCACCCAGAGTCTCCTGGCCATTGCCGTGACCGCGGCACTGGCGGCCGGTGCCTGGGCAGGTTTCGAGTCCCGTAACCAGACGGCCAGCGATGTGCCGCCCGTCGCGACCGCAGCTGCCGCAGTCCCCCTGTCAGCACGCAACCTGCCGGATTTCTCCGGCATTGTGGCGGCCCAGGGGCTGGCAGTGGTGAATATCAGCGTGACTGGCGCCTCAAAGTCCAGCGCCCTGCCCCATGGTCTGCCCCACCTGGATCCGGATGACCCCTTCTACGAATTCTTCAAGCGCTTCCAGGGTCCGAAGGGGGAGGCCCCGGTGCACGGCATGGGTTCCGGCTTCATCGTCAGCGCCGACGGCATCGTGCTCACCAATGCCCACGTGGTGGCGGACGCGGACGAGGTCATCGTCAAGCTGACGGACAAGCGGGAGTTCAAGGCCAAGGTGTTGGGGGTGGACAAGCCCAGCGACGTCGCCGTGCTGAAGATCAACGCCAAAGGCCTGCCGACGGTGCGCATCGGTAACCCGCAAACGACCCGGGTCGGTGAATGGGTGTTGGCCATCGGCGCCCCCTTCGGCTTCGAGAACAGCGCCACCGCCGGCATCGTCTCCGCCAAATCCCGCTCCCTGCCGGACGAGGGCTTCGTGCCCTTCCTGCAGACCGACGTGGCCATCAACCCGGGCAACTCCGGTGGACCCCTGTTCAACGTGGACGGGGAGGTGATCGGCATCAATTCCCAGATCTACTCCCGCTCCGGTGGCTACATGGGCCTGTCCTTCGCCATTCCCATCGACGTGGCCATGAAGGTGGAGCAGCAGATCGTCACCCATGGCAAGGTCAGTCGGGGCCGGCTGGGTATCACCATCCAGGAGGTGGACCAGCCCCTGGCCGAGTCTTTTGGCCTGGCCCGGGCCGGCGGCGCCCTGGTGTCCGCCGTGGAACCGGGTAGTCCGGCGGAAAAGGCGGGCCTCCTGCCCGGCGACGTGATCCTGAAGTTCAACGGCCATGAAATCGGCGCCTCCAGCGACCTGCCGCCCCTGGTGGCGGACGTGGTTCCGGGTGGCAAGGCGACCCTGGGCCTCTGGCGCAAGGGCAAGCACCTGGAGATCAGCTCCAGCGTCATGGAAGCGAAGGAGACGCAGGCCCAGGGCGGACCGAAGGCAGTCGAACCGGGTCGCCTGGGCCTGGCGGTACGCCCCCTCAGCGCCGAGGAAAAGCGCGAGGCGGAGCTGGCCGGCGGCCTCTTGGTGGAGGAGGCCAGCGGCCCGGCGGCCCGGGCCGGCATCCGCCCCGGCGACGTGCTCCTGGCGGTCAATGGCGAACCCATCACCAGCGTCGAGCAGCTGCGGGGTCTGGTAAACAAATCCGGCAAGCGCATCGCCCTGCTCATCTTGCGGGACGGTCAGAAGCTCTTTGTGCCCATCAGCCTGGGGTAGGAATACGTGGACGGGGTATTCAAGCGCAGGCCGGGCTTCAGCCCGACCTGCGCTTGGTCATGTCGCCCAGGCGCTTGTCAACTGTGGCGGGCTTCCCGCACAATGCACCGTCGTCTTCTGGAGTAGAGCGATCATGGCCTTGGCACAAAGCAAGCTTTCCCTTTTTGAATTCCTGGATTGGGAAAACCAGCAAGCAGAACGTCACGAACTCTTCCGAGGCGAAGTCTTCGCCATGGTCGGGGTGCGGCGGGTGCATGGCGTGGTGGCAGGCAATGTCTTTGCCTCGCTCAAACAACAGTTGAAGGGAACGCCCTGCCATGCGTTCACCGAGTCCCTCAAGGTCCAGGTGGCGGACGACACCATCTTCTACCCGGATGTGTTCGTCACTTGCGATGCCGCCGACCTGAAGACCGACTACATCTTCAAACGCCCCAGCCTGGTGGTGGAAGTCCTGTCCGAAAGCACCCCGGACTATGACCGTGGACTCAAGTTCGCCCTCTACCGGCGCCTGGAATCCCTGCAGGAATACCTGCTGATCCACCCGGACTCCCGCCTGGTGGAACTCCTTCCGCCGGGGTGCGGACGGCCGCTTCACCCTGTTCGATCACACCGGCGCCCCCCGCTTTCCCTTGCCCTCCATCGGCTGCGAATTGAGCCTGGAAGATATTTTCGAGGGGCTGGAAGGGGCGGCGTAATCCCGGCAGGCGAGTCGCTCAGCGCACCAGGAAGGGTTTGACGCCGAGGGATTCGGCGAGGCGGCCCGCCACTTTGGCGGCGGCGTCGGTACTGGCGTAGGGGCCCAGATGCAGGCGGTACTTGCCGGCGCCTTCCACCACCTTCAAGGGTTCCGCCAGCCAGGACAATTCCCGTTGCAAGTGATCCCGCAGGCTGTCGGCATTGCCCCGGGCCGAGAACGCGCCCAATTGCAGATACACGCCGCCCTTGCCCATCACTTCCGGCACATGCACGGGCGGCGGCGCTTCGGCGGACGGCACCTCCGGCAGGTCGGCAGCAGAGTCCCGGGCGAAGCTGGCGATAGGGTCGTCATCGGGCAATGGGCCGGCCAAAGCCAGCTGCACGGGCTTGACGGGCGCCGCCGCGTACACCGGGCCTTCGCCCGGCACGATCAGGTCCACCTGCAGGCGGGCGCTGCCCCGGTCCGCGTAGCCCAGTTTCCAGGCCGCCGTGTAGGAAAGGTCGATGAGCCGGCCATTCAGGAAGGGTCCCCTGTCATTCACCCGCACCACCACGGCCTTGCCGTTTTCCAGGTTGGTCACCCTTGCATAGCTGGGGATGGGCAGCAGGGGGTGGGCGGCGGTCATGCCGTACATGTCGTAGCGCTCGCCGGTGGCGGTGGACTGGCCGTGGAACTTGCGGCCGTACCAGCTGCCGACGCCCTTCACCGAGTAGCCCGACAGGCTGGTCATGGGCACGAAATCCAGGCCCAGCACTGAATAGGGCTTGTTGGCGGCCTTGCGCAGCGCTTCCTTCCGGGGCACCGCGTCGGGAATGGCCGCCAGGTCCGGCGGGTTGTCGCCGGGGCCGTCATCCAGGTAGTAGCCGCCGCCCTTCTTCTGGACTGGCTTCTTCGCCACGGGCCGGGGCAGCGGCGCCTCGATGCCGGTGGGCGCGGTGGCCTCGGCCCGCTCCGGCTTGACCGTATGGCCGCCACCGCAGGCCGCCAGCAGGAGCAGCGGCAGACAGCACAGGCGGGCGAGGAAAGAGGAAGTTGACACGGTATTCGGGCTGCAAATCGAGGTCGCAGATTGTACCCCGGCCGCCTGGGGGAGGTGGGACGGGGAAGATATGGGCGGAATAGTTCATGCCGTTATCTCCTGGTGGGCCGGAACTTGTTCCGACTACGGCTTATGTCGGAACAAGTTCCGACCCACGCAGACCACCCACGGCGGGGGCTATTTCAAGGTTTGAACTTCCAGGTGCAGGGTGGTTTCGCCGCCGGAGAACCAGATCTGGCCGTCCTGCATGGAGCAGGTGAGGATCATGCCGCGCTGGGCCAGGTCGGCCAGGGGTTGGCTGAATTCCGGGGTGATGTTGAGCACGGAGAGGTTGGACAGGCGCTTGAAGGTGGCGGCGTTCTGTTGCCACCACATGTCGGCGGTGCGGCCGCCGTAGCTCAGTACCACCACTTTGGCGGCCCGGCCGCAGGCTTTCTTGACCCGCTTCTCGTCCGGCAGGCCCACTTCGATCCATAGCTGGATGGCGCCGGTGAGATCCTTCAGCCACAGGGCCGCCTCGTCCTCGTCGGAGAGGCCCTTGCCGAAAGTCAGATACTCGTCGGCGTTGAGGGCGAAGGCCAGGATGCGCACCATCATGCGTTCGTCGGTCTCCGACGGATGTCGGGCCAGGGTCAGGCCGTGGCTGCCGTAATAGGGGCGGTCCATGTCGGACACCTGCAGTTCGGCCTTGAAGACGGTGGATTTGATTGCCATGGATAAGTTTGCCGGGAAAAGCGGTTTGAATCGCAGAGGCGCGTAAGGCGCAGAGAAAAACGAGTCCGTATTCGGAAGCGTGTAAGGAAACCGGCCGCTACGGCCGTTCCATCAGCACATAGTGCTTCTTTACCGGTTCCAGCACCTCGAAGAGGCCGCTGAAGCCGGCAGGGATGACGCAGGCGTCGCCGGGACCGAATTCGCGGCTCCTGCCGGCATCGTCGATGATGCGGATGCGGCCCTCAAGCACATGGAAGAACTCGTCCTTGTTGTCGGCGAAGGCGATGCGCCAGGCGCCGATTTCGCAGGCCCACACCCCCGCCGAGAGGCCAGCCCGCTCGAAGTGGTTCCAGGTGGTGCGCAAGGGATTGCCCGCCACCAGGCGATCCATGCGGGGGCGGTCATATTCCGGCCCAGTGGCGGCGCCGGTGAAAACAGTGAGGGTTCGGGTCATGGCGATCTCGGGGAAAATGTGCGCCAGCGGGGCCGTGGAAGTCGCCTGCTTGTGCGGTGCGCAGTTTAGCATTTTCAAGCTTTAGGGATTTTCCGGTCGTTCCGGTCCGCGTGGACGTAGAGGGGTGGTGGATTTTGATGATTTCAGCGCTTCTCAGGCGCGAAACTGCCCTGTTCGGCCGCCATCGTTTCCGCCTGTTCCGCTCCGGGCAATCACCCGGCATGGATGCGCGGTGCAGTTGTTTGGCGTACTCGATGGAAATAGGCTGTAAGTAATATAGGGATTGGTTCTTTTGGCGTATAAAATCCGCCCGCCCTCTGTTTGAGTTTTATCGAGGGCGAGAATGAACGGGGTGCATAAGGGCATTGGCGAAGGGCGTGGCAGGGGAATGCACGGCCGGCCGTTCTTGCTTTTGATCGCGCGCCGAACCATCCCCGATCCAAGCTGCTGCCCTGCTGGTGACCTTCCTTCGAGGGCTTGGCATGGGTGGACGTTTCACCGAGCCCAGCCATGCACGCACTACCTCGCGCCCTCTCTGCTGCCCTTGTCGGTCTGTTTGTTTTGAGTAGCCAAGCCCAGACCCCGCCGGATGCCGGTGCGCTCCTGCAACAAATGGAACGGAACCGGGTTCCGTCACTTCCTAGTTCCGCCAAGCCGGACATCCAGCCCCTGCCCGCCCCCATGCAGGGGCTGCCGGGGGCCTCGGTGACGGTGCGGAGCTTCCGCTTCGCCGGCAACCGGCTGCTGACGGAGGTGCAGCTGGCGCCGGTCGTGGCCAGATTTCTGAATCGTCCCGTCGGCTTCAATGAATTGCAGCAGGCTGCCGCCGCCATTGGCGACACCTATCGGGCCGCCGGCTGGATCGTGCGGGCCTACCTCCCGCGGCAAAGCATTTCCGACGGTGTCGTGACCATCCAGATCGTCGAGGCGGTCTTCGGCAAGGCCGTGCTGGACGGTGGCCCCCTCAAACGGGTGAACAGCGAAACCATCACCGCCATGCTCGGTGCGGCTCTGGTATCCGGCCAGCCTGTGGATGCGGAGGCCCTGGACCGGGCCTTGCTGCTCATCGACGACCTGCCCGGCGTGGCGGCCCAGGGCAGCCTGCAGGAAGGCGCGGCCCACGGCGAAACCGACGTGGTCCTGAAAGTATTGGACGAGCCCCTGATGGAGGGGGAGGCGAGGCTGGATAACAACGGCTCCCGTTCCACCGGAGCGGTGCGGGGTGTGGCAAACCTGGCCCTCAACAGTCCTCTGAAGCGGGGTGACCAGGCCAGCCTGGACTTCATTCACACCGAGGGTAGCGACTATGTCCGCCTGGGCTACCTGCTGCCCCTGGGGCTGGCCGGCTGGCGCGTCGGCGCCCACGCTTCCCACATGGACTACCGGGTCATCACACCTGAGTTTGCCGCCCTTGACGCCAGCGGCAATTCGACGACGCTGGGGCTGGATGCCAGCTATCCGCTCCTGCGCTCGCGCCTGGCCAACCTCTACATGAATCTTGGGGTGGAGCGGAAACGTTTCGATAACCAGTCTGCCGGCACGACCACGACCCGCTACGGGGTGGACAGTCTGACGCTGGGACTTTCCGGCAATCGTTTCGACAATCTGTTCGGCGGTGGTGCCAGCAGCGCCAGCCTGAGCCTGATCAGCGGCCGGGTGGATCTTGCCGGCTCACCCAATGCGGCGAGTGACCTGGCCACGGTCAACACCCAGGGCAGCTACACCCGCTTGAGCTACGCGGCCTCGCGCCAGCAGGTGCTCGGCAGCAGCCTGTCCCTGTATGCCGCTGTCTCTGGTCAACTGAGCAACGGCAACCTGGATTCCGGCGAGAAGTTCTACCTGGGCGGCCCCGGCGGCGTGCGCGCCTATCCGGCCAGCGAAGCCGGAGGTGCCGAAGGCCAGCTGGCGATCCTGGAATTGCGCATGAAGTTGCCGCAGAACCTGGCCCTGACGGGCTTCTACGACTGGGGGCGCGTCAAGGTCAATCGGGACAACGGCATCGCCGGTGCCGCCACTCTCAACCGCTACGGACTCAAGGGCGCCGGCCTGTCCCTGGCTTGGGTGGCACCGACCGGCACCAGCCTCAAGGCTATCTGGGCCCGCCGTATCGGCGACAACCCCAATCCGACATCAAGCGGACTGGATCAGGATGGCAGCAAGGTCCTGAACCGCTTCTGGCTTGCCGCCAGCCAGCCCTTCTGAATTCGAGAGTCGTGAAATGAACCATTGCTACCGCGTCATTTTCAATGCACTTACCGGGGCCTGGGTGGCCGTGGCCGAAACCACCAAGGCGAGGGGCAAGAGCAGTCGTCCTGTCCGCGTCCTGGCGCCGCTGCTGGCCCTGTCCCTGAACGCCTACGCCGTCGCGCCCCTGCCGGGACAGTTGCCCACTGGCGGCCAGGTGGTGGCCGGCCAAGCCACCATCGGACAGGCCGGCACGGTCATGAGCATCAACCAGACCAGCAACCGGGCCGCCATCGAGTTCCAGACCTTCAATGTGGGCGCCCAGGCCAGAGTGAATGTCAGCCAACCCACCGCCGCCTCCGTAATGCTCATGCGGGTGCTGGATAGCCAGGCCAGCCAGATTTACGGCACGCTCAGCGCCAACGGCCAGGTCTTCCTGTCCAACCCGAATGGCGTCTATTTCAGTCCCTCCGCCACGGTGGACGTGGGCGCCCTGGTGGCCACCAGCCACGGCATCTCCAACGCCGATTTCATGGCCGGGCGGAACGTCTTTAGCCGCAACGGCGCCAGCGGCTCGGTCGTCAACGACGGCACGCTCACGGCGGCCCCCGGGGGCTACATCGCGCTCCTGGCACCAGAGGTGCAAAACAACGGCGTCGTCAAAGCCCAGGCCGGCACAGTGGCCCTGGCAGCGGGGGAAGTCATCACCCTGCAGTTCGACGGCGCCAACACTTCCCTCATTGTTACCCCGTCCCAGATCGCTTCTCTGGTGGAGAACCGCCAGGCGGTGCTGGCTCCCGGGGGCCAGATCATCCTGTCGGCCCAGGCGGCGAACCGGCTGCAGGGCGGCGTGGTGAAGAATACCGGCAGCCTGGAGGCCACGGGCCTGAGCAGCGACGGCGGCGTCATCATCCTGATGGCCTCCGACAGCATCAGCAACACCGGCAGCATCAAGGCCGATGGGGCACCCGGCAGTGCCGGCAAGGGCGGCACCATCACCCTCATTGCCGACCTGGCTAATCCAGCCAGCACAACCCAGGTGGGCGGTACCCTCAGCGCAAGAGGCGGCGATCTGGGGGGCGATGGCGGCTTCGTCGAAACCTCCGCTGCCCACGTACAGATCGTCCCCGGCGCCCTTGTGGATACTCGGGCACCCAAAGGCAAGACCGGCACCTGGTTGCTGGACCCCGTGGACTACACCATTGCCGCCAGCGGCGGCGACGAGATGGGGGCGGCGGTGAGCGCCTCCCTGCTGACGACCAACCGCAGCATCACGGCCGGCGTCAATCTGAACGTCAATGATGCGGTGTCCTGGTCGGCCAATCTGCTGACCCTCACGGCCACCGCAGGGGACATCAATATCAGCGCCCTCATGAGCGCCACCGGCACGTCCACCCTGGCCCTGAATCCCTCCGGCGGCGTGAATGTGGGTTTCGACGGCGCGGGTAATTTCGGTGGGCGGGTGGATTTCGGTGGTCGATCCGGCACCGGCTTGCTGACCATCAACGGTGTGGGCGGCACGGTCATCGGCAGCCTCGCCTATTTGCAGAGCATGAACGGCGATCTTGCCGGCCGTTATGCCTTGGGTGGCAGCTTCAGTGTGGCGGGCTTTACCCAGTCCGTCGGCTCCGTCGCCACGCCCTTCACGGGCGTCCTGAATGGCCTGGGCAACACGCTTTCCGATTTCAGTGTCAGCGCGGCTGGGAGTGGCGCCGGTATGTTTGCCGCCACGTCGAACACGGCGGTCATTCGCAACCTGGGCCTGACCAATGTCAGTGTCACCGGCGGAAACAATGTCGGCGCCCTGGTGGGCAGCAATGGTGGGCAGATATTCAACAGTTACACCACCGGGACGGTCAGCGGCTCGGGCAGCTGGGTTGGCGGCCTGGTGGGCAGCAACCAAGGCCAGATTACCAACAGCTACAGCAGGGCCGCAGTCAGTGGGGGGGATGTCGTTGGTGGACTGGTAGGGTCTAACTGGAGTTCCGGCACGATATCCTATAGCCACGCCCATGGCGACGTAGTATCGCCCGGAGGCCTTGGTGGCCTGATCGGTTCCAATAGCGGCCAGATTCAATACAGCTTTGCCTGGGGCAATGTGACCGGGTCGGCAGGGGGCAGCTCCGGCGATATCGGCGGGCTGGTGGGCTTCAATGCCAGCTCCGGTGTCATTGACAGCTGCTACGCCATGGGTAACGTCGTCAGCAACAATACGACGGCCTACAACTTCGTCGGCGGTCTTGTGGGCTACAACAACGGGACACTGAGTTCCACCTACGCGGCGGGCGGCGTGACCGGTGCGGGAAGCTGCGGCGCTGGCAACACCAATAACAGCGCCGCCGGTGGCCTGGTGGGGTACAACGATACCGGATCCATCAGCAACAGCTACGCCACGGGCCGCGTGACCGGCAGCGGCAACGACCAGTACAGCTTTGTCGGCGGTTTACTGGGCTACAACTTTGGCGGCAGCGTCAGTACGAGCTACGCCATCGGTAGCGTCAGTGAGACCGGAACCCACTCGGGATTGGCCTACCTGGGCAAGCTCGCCGGCTACAAGGGGGCCGCAGGCACCTTCACCAATACCTTCTGGATCGGGGATACGCCGACCACCGGCGTCGGCAGCGGTGTGGTGGCCGGCGCGACCCAGTTGACTGCGACGGCGGCGAAGCAGAAGTCGAATTTCACCGGTTTCAGTTTTACCGCCACTCCCGGTGGGGCGGGCTGGGTCATGGTGGATGGGAACGGTACGCTGAACAATGCGCTCGGCGCTGCTGGCGGGGCCTTGCCCATGCTGGCCATGGAATACTCGACAGGCATCAAGACCGTTCACCAGTTGCAACTCATGGTCATGGCCCCGGGGGCCAGCTATACCCTGCACCGTGACCTCAATGCGTCGGCCTCCGGCAATGGCGCGGATGTGTGGGGCAACGCCGGTTTCATTCCGGTCGGGAGTTCCGCCATGCAGTTTTACGGGACATTCGACGGTCAGGGCCATGTCATCGACCAGTTGAGCATCAATGCCAGCGCAACGCCCTATGCGGGGCTCTTTGGCTGGACCTCCGGCGCCACCATCAGCAACGTGGGCCTCACCAATGCCAGCGTCACCGGCACGGAGAGGGTGGGCGTACTCGCGGGCTACCTGAACGGGGGCAGCATTGCCAACAGCTACGCCACGGGCACGGTCCTGGCCCGGGGCAGCAACAGCAACTATGGCATCGCCGGTGGCCTGGTGGGCTACTTGCAATATGCCGCCATTAGCAACAGCCATGCCAGTGTTGCCGTCACCGCCGATGTCACGACCTCCTTATGGTCTTCTGCCGGCGGCCTGGCGGGGGGGCTGGTGGGCGTGGCAGACAACGCCAGTTCTCCCATCAGCAACAGCTACGCCACCGGCGCCGTGGCGGCGCTTGGGGGTACGGGCAACGCTTTGGGCAGTCATGCGGGGGGCCTGATCGGGCGGGATATCAATACCTCCATCGATTCCAGCTATGCCACCGGCAGTGTCACCAACACCGGGGTGAATGCCAACTCCGGCGGTCTGGTGGGTGAGTTCAACATGGCGGTGACGGGACATATCAATGACAGCTATGCCACGGGTGCAGTCAATGGTGTGACGTGGGTCGGCGGACTGGTGGGGGTGCTGTACAGCAACGGAACCGTCACGCTGGCCCGGGATTACGCCACGGGCAGCGTTACCGGGACAACGGTGAATGTGCTGGCCGGCGGCTTGATCGGCTACGTCAATAACACCAACAGCTTCTCCCTTGCCCAGAGCTATGCCACGGGTGCGGTGTCCAGCAGCGTATCCGGTGCCAGCCTGGGGGGGCTGATCGGCTTGAACTACGAAGGGAATGCCAGTTCGGTCATCAGCAACAGTTTCGCCTCCGGCAGCGTCACGGGCACGGGGGGGGGCTACGTGGGGGGGCTCATTGGCTGGAACCGGACAAACAACAGTGGCGGCTCCCTGCTCAGCGTCACCTATGCCTCCGGCAGCGTGAGCGGGATCGGCGGGTCGGTGGGGGGGCTGGTGGGCAGCAACATGGGCACGGTGAACAAGTCCTTCTTCGACACCACCACCACCGGCCAGAGTGTCGGCATCGGCAGTGGCAGCGGCAGTGCCCGGGGCATGGCCACGGCGGACATGCAGGCTGCGGCCAATTTCACCAGCGCCACGGCGGCCAACGGCAATGTGAACCCCCTCTGGGATTTCACCACCCCGATTTGGCGTTTCGTCAGTGGTGCCAATGGGGGCTACGCCTGCCTTGCCGGCACGCCGTCCTGCGTTGCGCCTCTCCCGCCGGCCCTGATTTCCAGCGGCGGCGGAGGCGCTCTGGTCGGCCCCGTGTCGGGCGGCAGTGGTGGCGGTGCGAGCCAATCCGGCAATGCCGGCCCGGTCGCACCCTTGCCGCCAGTGCTGCCGGTGCCGAATGTGGCCTTGCCGGCCCAGGCGCCGTCCCTGGTTGCGCCTGCGCTCGTGCAGACCCCGCCGGCCGCGCAGCAGGTGCTTGATCCGGTGACGCCGACGCCCGCTCCGCCCGCAGCAGACAGCACGGCGACGACAGCGACGGCCAATACGCCGGTCACGGATACGGCGACGACCACGACCACGACCAGCGGCGCCGATGCCACGATTGCGGAAACCAAGCAGGTAGCCCAAGCGCAGAAGGCGCTGGCAGTGGCCTCCTCACCGAAATTCGTGGCCTTCCGCGCTGCGGAAACCGCCCGGCACGAGGCCGCCACGGCCTTGTATCGTCCGGCCCTGGACATCCTGCGGCAGAAACCCGATGCGGCCGATGTACCGTCCTGTTCCCGTACCGCCGCCGATGCCTGCATTCCCGCCCCAAAGGCGGCCAGCGCCGGCACGGGTATCCGCCACAAGGTGGCCGTCCTGTTCGGCAACAATGCCTACAAGGGGAATATTCCGGCCCTGGCGACGCCTGCGGGTGATGTGCGTGCCGTGGGCGAGGTGCTGAAAAAGCGCATGGGCTACGAGGTCAGGGTGATTGAGAATGCCGGCAAGCGGGACATCATCCTGGCCTTGAAACAACTTGCCGAATCCGCCGGCCCGGAGGACAGCCTGGTGGTCATGTACGCCGGTCATGGCTACGAGATGGAAGAGTCGAAACAGGGCTTCTGGTTGCCGGTGGACGCGGATGCCAAGGACCCGAAATCCTGGGTGTCGAACAATGACATCACCCGCCTGCTCAACGCCAATCCGGCCAAGCAGATCCTCCTGGTGTCCGACAGTTGTTTCTCCGGCACCCTGACCCAGGAACAGAAGGTGGAAACCAGGGGCGTGAGCAGCCAGGAAATTCTCGGCAGGCGTTCGGTGGTGGCCTTGAGTTCCGGCGGGGAGGAGCCGGTGTCCGACGAGGGCCTGAACGGCCACTCCATCTTCGCCTATCACCTGCTTCAGACCCTGGGTAGCGTCAAGGAGCGGACCACCGCTTCCGAGATCCATCGCTCCGTCAAGGAAGAAGTAGAAAAGGACTTTCCCCAGGAACCCCAATTGGGTGGCGTGCTCTCCGCCGGCCATACCCGGGGCGGGGATTACCTCTTCCGCATGAACTGATGCTCTGCCGACGACGGACAACATGAAGAAGCGCATCATCGCGTCCCTGCACCATGTGCGGGCGGAAATGGCGGACAAGCAGTTCTCCTTGTCCCTGGTCTCCGCCGCCCTGGTGTTCATCCTGGGCAGCTTCTCGTTCTTCGAGCGCCTGGAGTCGGTGACCTACCGGTTGACCTCCGCCATGCAGCTGCCTTTCGTCAGCAGCACGGCGGCCCTGACGGACAAGCCGGCCAGCATTCCCCGGGTGTTGCTGATTTCCGGCCACATGTACGAGAAGGTATTCCGGCAGGTTTCGCCCCTGGACCGGGGCAAGCTGACAGAGGTGTTCTCCACCATTCTGGGGGCTGGCCCGGCTCTGCTGGCGGTGGACCTGGATCTTTCCCCCGGTCTGTCCTCCCAGGGGAGCGGCGGCCAGGAAGGACTGGATCAGGCCCTGCTTGGCGCGGCCCGCCGGACGCACATCGTGCTGGCCACGCCCTTCCCGGTGGAAAACCCGGACCTGCGGCAGGCGAAGTTCCGCTGGATGCAGAAACTGTGCGGCGGTGGCGTGCGTTTCGGCGTGCCGACCCTGCATGCCGCCGATGGCATGGTGCTGCGCTACAACCCGGGCGTACCGACCTTTCCCCTGCTGGCGGCGGCGCTGGTGAATGGCGCGGCCGCGGCTCCCCAGGGCGCCAAGGCGCCGCAGGCGGCGAGTGCCTGCGAGAAGGTGGCTGGCGGCCGGATCGAGCGGGCCGATTTTCTCGACCCGGGATTTTTCGTGAATGTGGCGGGGCAGGGGCCGAGCCTCCTGGGCATGAAACTCATCAACGCCAATTTTTTCGATCCGGCCCTGGCGTCGCAGATTTCCGCTTTCTCCTCCGTGGCAGAAATTCCGGCGGGCCGGGAACTGGCCGGCCGGGTGGTGTTCCTGGGGGGGCAATACGGCAGCGACGACCGCTTCGACACCCTGAATGGCGAGCGCTATGGCGCGGTCATCCATGCCGCCATCTTCTATTCCCAGACCCATCCCCTGCGGGAAGTGCCGGACTGGGCGTGCCGGCTGGTGGATGTGCTGCTCGGCACCCTGCTGGCCGCCATTTTCCAGGCCTTGTGGGGGGGGTATTACCGCCACCTGCACGTGTATTACGACCTGAAAGCGGCCCAAACCCACGACGAGCGGGTGGCCCGGGCCCGCGCCTTCGGTGTGAGCGTCATGAGCTTGCTCGGGGTGCTCGGTGTGTCCGGCTTGATCCTCTGGGGCCTGTTGCTGGCCAGCACCCTGGCCTTGCGGCATGGCATTCAGTTTTCCATCGCCTTCATGGCCTTCGCCATGCTGGCCTATTGCATGGAATTGAGTCGTAAGGGCGCGGCCAAGGAAAAGGTGAAACGGGGTCTGGGCAAGCTGCGCCAGCGCCTCGCCGATCCGGCGACCCCGCGCCCGGCGCTGGAAATCGTCGACCAGTTCCTCGCCGACAGCAGGGAATCGCGCCACGATCACGTCAGGGGTTTCCTGGCGGAAACCGCCAGCGACCTGGCCGCGTTTTTGAAGCGCCGCTGGCACGATCTTTTGTTCATCTCGGCAGCCTTGCCTGCCACGCCCCTGGCCGCTGTCTGGGCGATGCTTGAAATGTTGACCACCCTGGTACCCATGGCCGTCGTGGCCTGGGCGTTGTTTGATGCTGTCCTTGCATGAGGCTTGTTGAAATGCTGAAGATGAGAACCTTCGTTTGCCTGCCGGCCTTTCTGGTTGCCACTGCCGCCAGTGCGGCCACGCCCTGCCTGTTGTCCGGCAGCGCCGATCTGCTCACCTCGCCCGCCGTCAGCCGTGCCGGCGCCGAGATGGTTTCCCTCGGTGACTGCATCGACCTGGAAGTGCTCAAGGGCAGTGCCCGCGCCTTCCTGCGCAAACCCAGCGGCCAGGGCTATTACGTGGAACTGGCCGTGGGCGAGCATCTGCGGGACAAGCTCATGGAATCCTCTTCGTCGAGTTTCTTCACCCGTTTCCGCACCATGGCGAAAACCCTGGCTGACGGCAACGTGAGCGTGCATGCGGGTATGAAGCGGGACATCGTCAGCGACCGGGTGGAAGGTTTCCCGCGGGGCGCGGTGCTGGCCTGGCAGGGGCCGGCAACCCTGAATTTTCTCGGCAGCCTGGCGGCCATCGAGCACTTTGAACTGAGCGACAAGGAAGGCCATCGGCTGTTCCAGCTTGACGGAGTCAAGGGGGCTTTCAGCGTGCCGGGCGGCCTGCTCCAGCCAGGCCAGGATTACCAATGGCAGGCCCAGGCGGGTGAGCAAGCGGTGAAAGGCGTCTTCCGTACTCTGGAGGCCCAGGCCAGCACGGAGTTGCTGCAGGAACTGGCCGCCATCGGGCAGGATCCAGCCCTCAAGGCGGGGGAAAAGAAGGCGCTTTCGGCCATGGCCTTTGATCGACTGGGTCTGGCCTTCGACCGGGATCGCACCATGGCAGAAGTCCTGGCCCGTCCCGCCGCCGGCGCCCCGGCCAACTGACCACGCCGGGGGTGGCAGCTTGCAGCCCCTGGCTTGAACCCCTCAAGATGAAAATTTCCCGCAAACCTGTTCTGGGCGCCCTGGATTACCTGCGGGAGCGGGCGGTCAGGCGCTTTTCCCTGTCCCTGATATCGGCTGCTTTGATGGCGGTGCTCGGCAGCTTTGCCTTTTTCGAGCATCTGGAGTCGATCACCTACCGCCTGAGCGCGTCCATGGAACTGCCGTTCATCAGTAATGACGCAGCCCTGGCTGTCGGGCCGGAAACCATCCCCCGGGTGCTGCTGATTTCCAGTGACATGTATGAGAAGGTCTTCCAGCAGGTTTCCCCCCTAGACCGGGGCACGCTGGCGGCGGTTTTTGCGAGCGTCCTGGCGGGCAAGCCGGCCCTGCTGGCGGCGGACCTGGATGTTTCGCCCACCCTTGCCGCCGCCGTGCGAGGGGACGCGGGCCAGGCACGCCTGGACCAGCTCCTGCTCCTGGCGGCCCGGCACATGCCCATCGTGCTGGCCACGCCGTCCCCGGTGGAAAGTCCGGCCTTGCGGCGCCTGAAGTTCGCCTGGATGCAGACCATGTGTCGTGGCGGGGTAGTCTTCGGCGTGCCGTCCCTGCATGCCGCTGACGGCATGGTGCTGCGCTACCGGCCGGATCAGCCCGGCTTCTCCCAAGTGGCGGCCGGCCTGGTGCCGGGCCGGGGCGCAGCTCCCCAGGGAAGCAAGTGGCCACGGGAGGCGAGCGCCTGTGAAAAAGTGGCAGGGGGGCGGATCGAAAACGCCGATTTCCTCGATCCGGCAGCGTTCCGGCTGGAGGAAGGCGCCGGTCCGAAGGGCATGCAGCTTCTCAATGCCAACTACTTCGATGGCGCACTGGAGTCGCAGATTTCCGCTTTTTCTTCCGTGGCGGAAATTCCCGGGGCGCCGGAGTTGGCCGGCCGGGTGGTGTTTCTGGGGGGGCAGTATGGTATCGACGAGCGCTTTGAAACCCTGAACGGCGAGCGTTACGGCGCGGTGATTCACGCCGCTGTGTTTTATTCCCTGACCCATCCGCTGCGGGAGATTCCGGGCTGGCTGCGCAAGCTGCTGGACGTGCTGCTGGGGGCGGTGCTGGGGGCGGTTTTCGAGGCCCTGTGGGCTACCTATTATGCCAACCATCTGGTCTATCAGGCCCTCGGCGGCGCCGAAACCCGGGATGAGCGCATTCGGCGTGCCCGCGCCTTTGGCCGGAGCGTAATGACCTTGATCGGGGTGCTGCTGGCGTCCGGCGCCCTGTTCTGGGCCTTGCTGCTGGCCAGCACGGTGGCCCTGAAGAACGGCAGCCAGTTTTCCATTGCCTTCATGGCCTTTGCCCTGTTCGCCTACGGCGTCAAGGGCAATCGCAAGGGCCTGGTGAAAGCGGAGATCAGCCTGCGGGTGGCCGCTTTGCGGGCGCGGCTGACCGATTCGGCAAACCGGGAGGAACCCCTGGAACTTCTGGACCGGATGCTGCTGGGGGATGACCCCCAGGCCCGGCCCCGGCAGGTCCGGGGCTTTCTGGTTGAGACCGCATCGCACCTGGCGGCGTTCCTGGGCCGGCGCTGGCAGGACGTCCGCTTCATTGTGCTTACCTTGCCCTCCGCACCCCGGGCGGCCTTCTGGGCGACCGCGGAACTGCTGACTTCCCTGGTGCCCATCGTGGCCGTGGCCTGGGCGGTGGTCGCCTCCGTGGTCCAATGAGGGGCGATTTTGCCCGATGGCAGGGGCGCGGCCGGAATTCCGCCGCCATCACGACGGCAACTGTGGCAAATTGCCTGCCATGACGCTGAATCACCCCGCCACGGAAACATGGACGCCCCCCGTCGTTGACGAACCGGGGGAGGGGCCGCGTCTCATCGCCTGCCATGAGTGCGACATGTTGTTGCGGGAGCCTGTGCCGCCGCCGGCCTCCCCCAGCCTGCCCCGGAACAGTGAAGTCTGCTGCCCGCGCTGTGGCGCCCGCCTCTATCGGGTTAGCGGGGCGAGCCTGGATAGGGCGCTGGCCCTGGCACTGGCGGCCTGCCTGGTCTTCATCATTGCCAATGTCTTTCCCATCGCCACCATCGAGACCCAGGGGCACCGGAACGACAGCACCCTGCTGGGGGCGGTGGGCCTGCTCTGGCAGCAGGACATGATGCTTGTCGCGGTGCTGGTGTGTGTCACCACGGTGCTGGTGCCGGCCCTGGAGTTGCTGGTGTTCGGCGGGCTGCTGTTGCGCTTGCGCCTGGGCCATTCCCTGCAGGCCATGGAGCGGCTGCCGGCGGTGCTGCGCCTGGTGCGGCAGATGGGCCCCTGGAGCATGATCGAGGTGTTCATGCTGGGGGTGCTGGTGTCCCTGGTGAAACTCGCTCACCTGGCCAGTCTCACGGCGGGCGTGGCCCTGTGGGCCTACGGCGCCCTGATGCTGCTCATGGCAGCTCTTTCCGCTGCGGTGGATGTCAGAAAGCTCTGGGCCGGGCTGCCTTTGCGCCCGCTGGCCCATCCGCACGGGATTCCGCTCCAGGCGCAAGGGGGTGTCTCGGCCGCAGCCTCGGGCCGCCTGTCCTGCCATGTCTGCGGCCTGCTCGGCGAGCAATCCGCGCCGGGGCATCACGGTGCCTGCCGCCGTTGCGGGGCGGCCCTGCATGGGCGCATCCCGGCCAGCCTGTCTTCCGCCTGGGCCCTGCTGCTGTCCGCCGCCATCCTGTTCGTACCCGCCAACCTGCTGCCCATCATGGAAACCGGTTCCCTGTTCGGCGCCCAGCGGGATACCATCCTGAGCGGCGTGGTTTTCCTCTGGCAGTCCGGTTCCTGGCCCCTGGCCCTCCTGGTGTTCGTGGCGAGTATCGTGGTGCCCCTGTTCAAGCTCCTGGCCCTGGCCCTGCTGCTGCTGTCGGTGCAGGGGCGTTGGCACCGCTATCTGCGGGGCCGCACCCGCCTGTACCGGCTGCTGGAACTGGTGGGGCGCTGGTCCATGTTGGATATCTACGTGGTGACCATCCTGTCGGCCTTGGTGCAGATCCAGTCCCTGGCCAGTATTGCCGTGGGTCCCGGCGCCCTGGCCTTCGGCGGTGTGGTGGTACTGACCATGCTTGCGACCCTGCGATTTGATCCGCGTCTCATTTGGGACGCACCTGTTTCCGAAAGCCTTGTGAACCATGGATGATTTGCCCGACCTTCCCAAAGCGCAGGTCAAGCCCCGCAGCCGCTGGCGTTTCGACTTGATCTGGCTGGTGCCCCTGGTGGCCGCCCTCATCGGCGGCTGGCTGGCGGTGCGGGCCATCCTGGAGCGGGGGCCTACCGCCACCATCAGCTTCCAGACGGCGGAAGGCCTGGAGGCCGGCAAGACTTTCATCAGCTACAAGAACGTGAAAATCGGCCTGGTGAAGAAAATCAGCCTCTCGGAGGATCGCAGCCGGGTGGATGTGACGGCGGAGTTCAGCCGGGAGGCGGCCTCCATGTTGGTGGCGGATTCCCGTTTCTGGGTCGTGCGGCCGCGCTTTTCCGGCGGCCAGTTGAGCGGTATCGGCACCCTGCTGGCGGGGGAGCATATTGAGCTGGATGTGGGCAAGTCCGCTGTTCCCAGGCGGGAGTTCACCGGTTTGGAAGTGGCGCCGGTGATCACCGGCAACCTGCCGGGCCGGGCCTTCCTGTTGCGGGCAGCGGACCTGGGTTCGGTGGATGTGGGCTCCCCTATCTATTTCCGCCGCCTCAAGGTCGGACAGGTGGATTCCTTTCAACTGGAAAAGGATGGTAGCGGCGTCAGCATGAAGATTTTCGTCGAGGCGCCCTACGATCGCTACGTAACCCTGGGCAGCCGTTTCTGGAACGCCAGCGGCATCGACCTGAGCATGGACACCAATGGACTGCGGGTACAGACCCAATCCCTGGTGTCCATCCTGACCGGCGGTATCGCCTTTGAAACGCCGCCGGGCAGCAGCAGCGAGTTGGGAGAGGTGGCGCCGGTGAATAGCGGTTTCCTGCTGCACGGCGATCGGGCCGCAGCCATGAAGGCACCGGACGGCACCATGCAGGTCTATGTGCTCAATTTCAAGGAATCCCTGCGGGGCCTGGCTCCCGGCGCACCTCTGGACTTCCGTGGCATCGTGGTGGGGGAGGTGTTGGCTACCAGCGTCGAATATGACCCGGGACGGGAGTGGTTCAATTTCCCCGTCTATGTGGCCCTCTACCCGGAGCGTATCCGGCTGGTGGGGGCGGGCGGCAAGGCGGGGAAATCCGGCTTGTCGGACGCCGAGCGGGTCAAGCGTGCCTTGTCCAAAGCCATGATCGATCGGGGGTTCCGCGCCCAATTGCGTACCGGCAGCTTGGTCACCGGCCAGTTGTACGTGGCTCTGGATTTCTTCAAGGATGCGGAAAAAGTCGTGATTAATGACACGCAGAATCCACCAGAACTGCCCACCACGGAGGGGGCCCTGGATGATCTGCAACACTCGGTGAAGACTATCGCCAAGAGCCTGTCCGGGGTGAAGTTCAGCGAAATCGGTGCCGGGGTGCAGCAGACCCTGGCGCGGGTGAATCAGGTTCTCTTGCGCTTCGACCAGGAACTGGCGCCGGAACTGAAAACCAGCCTGCAGGATCTGCAACGGACCCTCAAGGCGGCGGAGAAATCCCTGGCTCCCGGCTCCCCTGTCATGGGGGATGTGTCGGACGCAGCCCGGGACGTCTCCCGGGCTGCCCAGTCCCTGCGGGGCCTGACGGACCTGCTGGAACGTCAGCCGGAAGCCCTGCTGAAGGGGAAGCAGTGATGAGCCTTAAAAAAGCAGTCAAGGAAACGCCGAGGCGCCGAGGCGCCGAGAAAACAAAGACATGGCGACAGACGCTGCCTCATAAAACGGGGCTGTGGATTACGCGGCCAAGTTTTTATTCTTCCTCTGCGCCTCTGCGCCTCTGCGTTTCAAATCGAGGTTTTTTCGAGTGAACTCATCCTGGACGAAGACCGTGAATCATTTTTCCCGTTGGCTGCCGGCGTTGGGGGCGGCCCTGCTCCTGGGCGCCTGCACCGGTTCCGTGCCGGTGCGCTACTTCACCCTGCAGGGACCACTGGCGGAAGCTTGTGCCCCCATGCCGGCGGCTGCGGCGCGCAGTCTGCGCCTGACCCGGCTGAGCGTACCGGAGGCAGTGGACCGGCCTCAATTGGTGTTCCGCACCGGGGACAACACCCTGAGCGTGAATGAACACGCCCACTGGGTGGAACCCCTGAAAAGTGCCCTGGCCGGCGCCCTGGCGGCGGATCTGAGCCAGGCCCTGGGCTGCGCGCCGGTATTCCTGCGGTCCACGGACGTGGAAGACGCGGCCTGGAGCCTGGCCGTGGAGGTGCAGCGTTTCGACGCCGGGCCGGGCCAGACAGTGCTGCTGGAAGCCTGGTGGACCCTGCGGGGTCCGGATGGCAAGAGCTTCAATCGGCGCAGCGTGGTGCGGGAGTCCGCCACCGCGGACACGCCGGAGGCCATGGTGGCCGCCCAGTCCCGGGCGGTGCGGGGCCTGGCCCGGGATATCGCCCGGCAGATCGAAGAGGCGGCCTTGGCAAAGTGATCCGGAGTGCGCTGATTTACCCCATCCCCCTCCCAGCCTCCCCCTTGAAGGGGGAGGCGCCGCTCGGTACGAGCGGTATGGGATTGTTGTAAATCACCTCAGCCGAACACCGTCTTCCACAATTCTTCCACTGCCTGTCGCTCCCGGGCGGCTTCGCCGGGGGGGACGCGGGCGTGGCGGGCGTCGTTGAGGCGCAGGGCGTGCTGCTTGTGGCGCAGTTCCCGGTAGGCGTCCCGCACCCGTTCCGCCAGTGCCGCCGGGATGAGGCTGAAGCCGGCGGCCATGCGCAGCAGGGCGATGTTGCCCAGGTTCTTCGTCAGGTCCGGGAATTCGGCGGCGTGGCCCAGTACCAGGTATTGCATGATGAACTCCACGTCGATGAGGCCGCCCCGGTCGTGCTTCAGATCGAAAAGCTCGCTCTTGTTGCCGCGGCTGTCCATCATTTTCTGGCGCATGGAGAGTACTTCGGTCTTCAGCTTCGCCAAGTCCCGGGGACGACGCAGCACTTCAGAGCGGATGGCCTCGAATTTGTCCCCTAGTTCCCGGTCTCCGGCGGCGAAGCGCGCCCGGGTCAGGGCCTGGTGTTCCCAGGTCCAGGCAGATTCCAGCTGGTATTGGCGCAGGGCCTCCAGGGAAATCACCAATAGCCCGGATTCGCCGTTGGGTCTGAGGCGCATGTCCGTCTCAAAGAGTATGCCGGCGGAGGTGCGGGTGGAAATCCAGGTGGTCAGGCGCTGGGCGAAGCGGGCGTATTTCACGTCCGCGTCCGGAGCGTCGTCGTCGTACACAAACACCAGGTCCAGGTCGGAGGCGTAGCCCAGTTCCTTGCCCCCCAGCTTGCCGTAGGCGATGACGGCGAAGCGGGGGATGTCCCGATGGCGCGCCGGCAGCTTTCGCCAGACCCGGCTGATGACTTCTTCCAGCATCAAGTCCGCCAGGGCGGAAAGATGGTCGGAGAGGGCTTCCACGCTGAGCAGGCCCGACAGATCCTTGGCCAAGAGGCGAAAGACCTGGGCATGGTGGCTTTCCCGCAAGATGTCCATCTGCCGTTCCGGGTCCGGCTCCACCTCATCCAGTGCCCTTTGCAACTGGCTACGGAAGGCTTCCCAGTCCGGCGCATCTTCCAGCAGGCGGCCGTCCAGCAGTTCATCCAACAGCAGCGGGTGGGTGGTGAGGTAGCCGGCGGCCCAACTGGAGGCGGCGGCGAACTGGGCCACCTTGTCCAGGGCCTGGGGATATTGCTGCAGCAGGGCCAGGTAGGCGGCGCGGCGGCTGATGGCGTCCATCAGCACCAGCATGCGGGTAAGGGCAGCGTCCGGCGCCGGGGTGTTGGCGGCGGCCCGCAGCACCCGGGGAATGAGGGTGTCGAAGCGGCTCTTGATACTGGCGGGCATCTGCTGGTAGCGGCCGCCCTGGCGGATGGCCGCCAGCCGGCCCGCTGCCTCCGGTCCATAACCCAGGCGGGCCAGCTCGCTCATGGAGTGTTCGCCGCCGTCAGCCCCCTGCCAGAGTCCGTCCAGGTCGTGGCCCTTGCCATTGGGATCAGCGAAGACCGCCTCGAAATGCTGGCTGACCATGGCCCGGTGGTCGTCCAGTTCCTCCAGCAGGGCGCCGTAGTCGCCGAAGCCCATGGCGTGGGCGATGCGTGCCTGGTCCTCCGGGTTGCCCGGCAGGTTGTGGGTCTGGGCGTCGTCCAGGTATTGCAGGCGGTGTTCCAGGCGCCGCAGGAAATCGTAGGCGGAAGAGAGGGCGCGCACCGTGCCGACGGCCAGATTGCCCCGCTCCGCCAGGGCCTGCAGCACCGCCAGGGTGGGCTTGATCTGCAGCCCCAGATCCCGGCCGCCGCGGATGAGCTGGAAGACCTGGGCCAGGAATTCAATCTCCCGGATGCCGCCGGGCCCCAGTTTGACGTTGTTGGCCATGTCGCGGCGGGCGACTTCCCGGCGGATCTGGGCGTGCAGGTCGCGCATGGCGTTGATGGCGCCGAAATCCAGGTACTTGCGGAAGATGAAGGGGCGGGAGATGCGCGCCAGCTCCTCATGGCGTTCGCCGGTCATGGGCCGGGCCTTGATCCAGGCGTAGCGCTCCCATTCCCGGCCCTGGGTAACGAAGTAGTTCTCGAGCGTGTCGAAGGAACTCACCAGGGCGCCGGAGTCGCCGTTGGGTCTGAGGCGCATGTCCACCCGGAACACTTGGCCGTCGCCGGTGAGTTCGCCCAGGGCCTCGATGAGGCGTTTCCCCAGGCGGGTGAAAAACTCAAAATTGCCGATGGGGCGTTCGCCGTCAGTCTCTCCGTCCTCCGGATATACAAAAATGAAATCCACGTCGGAGGAGACGTTCAGCTCCCGCCCCCCCAGCTTGCCCATGCCGATGCAGATGAATTCCTGCAGGCGCCCGTCGGCGTCCCGTGGCTCCCCGTGGCGTTCCACCAGCACGGGCCGCAGCACCTTGAGGGCCAAGCTGACCGTCACGTCCGCCAGGGCCGACATGCATTCCGTGACTTCCGCCAGATCGGCCAGGCCCGTCAGGTCCCGGCTGGCGATGTGGGCCAGGCTGCGCGCCCTGAGGCGCCGCAGCACCGGTTTCAGGCTGGCCTCGGAAATCTCCTGGCGGGCCAGCCAGGCTTCCATGGCGGAGGCGCCGAAGGGCGCGTCCAGACTGGCGGCCACTTCATCCCTGAGGCCCGGCCGGGCGTCGAAGAGCCTGCTGAGGAAACGGGAGAAGGGCAGGGCCTTGTCGATGAGGGCCTGGGCGCTGAGGCTGGAGTTGGGTGCGGACATGGCGAGTAGGGGAATGAATAAGCAGTGGGTTAAAATTGCCCGCCCGGACAATTGGGCAGCGCGAATTCCTGAATTCTACGCCCCGCTCTTCTGTCCCTGTTCCCCCTCTCGCCGAATGCATGTCTGATACGCCGGTTCCCCCTGACGCCCCCTCTTCCGGCAATCCGTTTGCGGCCGGCTGGCGCCGTCTCGTGTCGGCAGCCGCGCGGCCGGGCATGCGTCGCCTCGGGCGTTTCCTGGGCTGGACCCTGCTGGCGGCCTGGTTCGCCTTCGGCAGCCTGGTGCTGACCCTGCGCTACGTGGTACTGCCCCAGATCGAGAACTACCGGCCGGACGTGGCCCGGCTCCTGTCGTCTTCCATCGGCCTGCCGGTGGACATCGCGGGCATCACCGCCGGCTGGCGCGGCCTGGAGCCGGACCTGATCTTGAAGGGCTTAACGGTGCGTGACCGCCAGGGCCGGCCCGCCCTGGCCTTCGACACGGTGGATGCTTCTCTGTCGTGGACCTCCCTGGTGCTGGGCAAGCTGGTACTGGCACGGCTGGAAATCGACGCTCCCAGCCTGTCCGTGCGCCGGGAAGCGGACGGCCATGTGTTTATCGCCGGCATTCCCCTCAATACCGAAGCCAGCGGTAACGATTTTTCCGACTGGCTGCTGGCCCAGCAGCGCATCGTCATCAACCGGGCCAAGGTCAGTTGGGAAGATGCCAGCCGCGCCGCCCCCCGCCTGGAATTGCAGGGCGTGAACCTGCTGCTGGAGAACTTCGGCTCTCATCATCGCTTCGGCCTTACCGCCGAACCGCCGACGCATCTGGCTTCGCGCCTGGACCTGCGGGGAGATTTCCGCGGCGCGGACCTGGACCGCTTGCAGGAATGGCATGGCCAGGCCTATGCCGCCATGGACTACGCGGACTTGGCGGTGTGGCGGAACTGGGTGGACTATCCCCTGGAACTGCCCCGGGGGGCGGGCGGCTTGCGCCTGTGGCTGAGCATCGAGCAGGGCCGGCTGTCCGCCGCCACGGTGGATGTGACGCTGCGGGACGTGAATCTGCGCCTGCAGAAGGACTTGCCGCCCCTGGACTTGGCGAACCTGGCGGGGCGCCTGCACTTCGCCTTGCCGGGAAGCGGCTTCGAGGCCTCGGCGAAAGGGCTTGCCCTGGAAACCCGGGAAGGCGTACGCCTCAGCCCGACGGATTTCTCCCTGAAGTTCACGCCTGCCGCCGTGGGCCTGAAGAGCAAGCCGGCCCACGGCGAGGCCACCGCCAATGTGCTGGATTTCGCCGCCCTGAAGAGCCTGGCGGCCTGCCTGCCCCTGGACACCCAGACCCGTCAGCGCATCCAGGATTACGATCCCCGGGGGCGCCTGTTGGCCCTGAAGCTGAGCTGGCAAGGGGACAGCAGCGGCATCAAGGGCTATACGCTGAAAAGCCGCTTCGAGGGCCTGGGCGTCCTCTCGGCGGATGGCATCCCGGGCTTCGAGGGCGTGTCGGGCAGCCTGGAGGGCAGCGACCAGGCCGGCAGCATGAATTTCGATAGCCGGGACGCCGCCCTGCTCATGCCCATGGTGTTCGCCGAGCCGCGCCTGGCGCTTTCCCACATGAAGGCGCGCTTGAACTGGAAGATGGCCGGGGATGAACTGCAACTCGACCTGAAGAACCTGAATTTCGACAATCCGGACGCAGTGGGCACCGCCAGCGGCACTTACCGCAAGAAGCCGGGCCAGGTGGGGGTGATCGATCTCTCCGCCCAATTGACCCATGGCGAAGGCAAGGCGGTATGGAAATACATGCCCATCGTGGTGAATCGGCAAACCCGGGACTGGCTGCGGGAGGCCATCCTGGGGGGCATCTCCCGGGAGGCCCGGTTGCGCCTCAAGGGCGACCTCAAGGATTTCCCCTTCGTGGACGGCAAGAGCGGGATTTTCCAGGTGACGGGCCGATTCGAGGGGGCGACCCTGCGCTATGCGCCGAGCTGGCCGGAAATAAAGGACATCTCGGGCAGCCTGCTCTTCGAGGGCACGCGCATGCTCATCAAGGGTGATCGGGGCAGCATGTACGGCGTGGCCCTGTCCGCGGTGAGTGCCGAGATTCCCGATATGGACATCCCGTCTCCGCTCCTCAAGGTGACGGGCCGGGCCGCCGGGCCGACCCAGGATTTCCTGCGCTTCATCGACGACAGCCCGGTGTCCGAGCGCATCGACCATTTCACCGCCGGCATGAAGGCGGAAGGCGGGGGCACCCTGGGGCTGCGCCTCAACCTGCCCTTGATGCGCCTGCAGGATTCCACCGTGCAGGGGGAATACCAGTTCGTGAACAACAAGCTGTCGCCGGATCCGGGTATGCCGCCCCTCACGGAAGTGAATGGCCGCTTGGCCCTGTCCGACAAGGCCGTGGTGGTGAAGAGCGCCACCGCCCGGATGCTGGGTGGCCCGGTGACCCTCGCTGCCCAGACCCGCCCCGACGGCACGGTGGCCATCAATGCCCAGGGCAACCTCAGCGTCGCCGGCCTGCGCCGGGGGCTGGATCTGCCGCTCTTGGATCATTTGTCCGGCACCGCCGCCTGGCGCGGCCGGGTCGCCATCAAGAAGCGCAACGTGGATCTCAGCCTGGATTCCACGCTGCAGGGCATCGCCTCGTCCCTGCCGGAACCCTTCAACAAGGGCGCCACGGAAGCCCTGCCCCTGCACCTGGAGCGCCTGCAGGGCGAGTCAGCCCGGGACACGTTGCAGATATCCCTCGGCAAGGTGTTGGCCCTGCGTCTGCTGCGCCACCAGGAGAAGGCTCGCAGCGTAGTGGACCGGGGCGTCGTGGCGGTGCAAGACGCCGGTGGCGAGTTGCCGACCTTGCCGGCCCTGCCCGAGAAGGGGGTGGTGCTGGCCGCCAACCTGAAGAGCATCAATGTGGATTTCTGGCGGCGCATGTTCGCCGCCGGTTCCGGCGACAGCGCTGAAAAAACCGATGACGGCGGCTTGCCGGTGAGTGTCCTGGCGCTGAAGAGCGGCGAATTGACGGCCTTCGGTCGCAGTTTTGCCGAGGTGACCCTGAAGGCCCTGCTGGAAGACAGCGTGTGGCGCATTCAGGTGGCAGGCAAGGATCTGGCCGGCAGCCTGTCCTGGAGCGGCCGGGGGCGGGGGCGCCTGCAGGCGCGGCTGCAGCAGTTCTCCCTCGGCGACGTGAAGCCTGCGGCTCTGGCTCAGGCGGAGGAGCCTCTGCGGGAGCTGCCGGCCTTGGATGTGAGCGTGGATAATTTCAAGCTGCGGGGCATCGACTTGGGCAAGCTGGAGCTGGATGCGGTGAATCGGGGCAACACCTGGCAAGTCAGGAAGCTATCCATCGCCAACGGCGATGGCAGCCTTTCCGGCAGCGGCCAGTGGCGCCTGTCCGCTGCGGCGCCGGAAACCCGCCTCAATTTCAAGCTGGAAACCAAGAACATCGGCAAGCTGCTGGAACGCCTGGGCTACCCGGGGGCGGTGAAGAACGGCAGCGCCCAGATGGCCGGCAATCTGCTCTGGCACGGCGTGCCCACGTCCCTGGATTACCCGACGCTGCAGGGCAAACTCAACATTGAAGCCGCCCGGGGGCAGTTCGCCAAGCTGGACCCGGGGGCGGGGCGCTTGCTGGGCATTCTCAGCCTGCAATCCCTGCCACGGCGTCTCAGCCTGGATTTCAACGATGTCTTCAGCGAAGGCTTTGCCTTCGATTCCATCACCGGCGATGTGCTCCTGGAGAAGGGCGTGTTTACCAGCCAGAACCTGCTGATCCAGGGGCCTGCGGCCCGGGTGTCCATGAGCGGAGAGGCCAGCCTGGCGAAGGAAAACCAGAACCTGCTGGTACGGGTGCAGCCCTCCCTGTCGGACAGCGTGGCTGTGGGTACCATGCTCGTCAATCCGGTGGCGGGAGCGGTCACCTACCTGGCCCAGAAGCTATTGAAGGACCCCCTCGGCCACTTGTTTGAGTTCGACTACGCCATCACCGGCAGCTGGAAAGACCCGAAGGTGGAGAAACTCGGTGCGCCGAAGCGGCCAGCGGCCACGGAAAAGTGAAAAGTGAAAAGTGAAACGCGAAACGCAAGGGAGCCGGTGATGGAACAACGCGAAAAATTCCGTATGGCGGCGGTGCAGATGGTGTCGGGGCCGGACGTGGCTTTGAACCTGTCGGAAGCCGGGCGGCTGGTGGCCCAGGCAGCCGGGGCGGGTGCCCGACTGGTGGCCCTGCCGGAGTATTTTCCCCTGGTGAGCGGCAACGAGTACGCCAAGCTGGACGTGCGAGAAAAGGATGGCGCGGGGGTGATCCAGGATTTCCTCAAGGAAACCGCAGCCCGCCACAAGCTCTGGCTGGTGGGCGGCTCCATTCCCCTGGAATCCCGGGACCCGGGCCGGGTCAAGAACAGCTTGTTGGTGCACGGCCCAGACGGACAACGGGCGGCGCGCTACGACAAGCTGCACCTTTTCGGCTTTCAGAAGGGGGATGAAATCTACGACGAGAGCCGCAGCATCGAGGCCGGGGAGGAGGTGGTGACCTGTGATACGCCCCTCGCTCGCCTGGGCCTGTCCATTTGCTATGACCTGCGCTTCCCGGAACTCTTTCGGGCCATGGGGGAGGTGGATGTCATCGTGCTGCCCGCCGCCTTCACCTATACCACCGGCCAGGCTCACTGGGAGTTGTTGCTCCGTGCCCGCGCCGTGGAAAACCAGTGCTACGTGCTGGCCTCGGCTCAGGGCGGCACTCATCCCCATGGCCGTGTCACCTTTGGCCACAGCCTCATCATCGACCCCTGGGGTGAAGTCCTGGCACGAGTGGAAACCGGCCCCGGTGTGGCGATTGCCGACTTCGACCCGGCGCGCCTCGCTGAAATCCGCGCAAGCCTGCCGGCGCTGAAACATCGCCGGTTGTAGGTTTTGTGGGGCCGGCTTCAGCCGGCCTTTGCGCCCTTGTAGATACTCTGTTCCCCGTCAAGCTTTTCAGGTGGGGAGAGGAGCGGATTTCTCGGGGATGACATAGAAGCGTTTTCCGTCGAAAGGTGCGTTGGTGTTGAGCATGCCATGGATGGCGTGGAGCAGCTTTCGCATGACGGCACAGACGACTTGCATGGGGGTTTTGCCGCGTACGGCGAGGTGTTGAGCGTAGGCCTTGATGTGGGGATCGTGGGTTTTGGCGCTGCTGGCGGCAATACCCTTGACCGTGATGAGGAGGTCGTAGGGGGCCTTCAGATCTTTGTGCGTTTCGATGAAGGCCACGGCGTCGTGGGTCAGGGCCGCGATGCGTTTATCCAACTGGGTGATGCCCTGTTTGACATCCTTGAGCACAGCCTTGGGGGCGTGCTGGTTGAAATCGGTGGCATGCAGTTGGTTCTTGGCGGCTGTTCGATCGTCCGTCAGTGTGCGGATGCGGCGGGCGAAGGCGCGCAGGGCCAGCTGGGCATCAGAGGGGCGTTGCCAGGGCTTGAAGGGCATGCGCTCGGCAAATTGGGCGAGGGTGTCGGCATCGACCTGGTCGGTCTTGCTGTGCTTGCCCAGGACCTTGGCGAAATTGTGTGAGGCCTGGGGATTGACGACCATGAGACGCAGGCCCGCATCGAACAGGGCGATAGACAGTTCCATGGAATAGGTTCCAGTGGCTTCGAGACAGACGGTGACTCCGGGGTGCTGCGCCAATTTTCGGACCAAGAGGGTACGATC